>NZ_JARXWM010000015.1:0-162663 GCF_029893135.1 Paenibacillus sp. PastF-3
GGCGGGTTTCCCCGCCCCAAAGAACATCCACACCCACTAACAGATACCCGAGAAGCTACTTTCTGTTCTCTTACACAAACTTCTTGACGCTACCTACTTCAGGGTCAAAACGCTAGAACTATAGGGAATTACTCCCTGTAATTCTATAATATAAGGTCATGTCGATAGAATAGAGGGAATTGTTCCTCTTAATTCAGCTGAACTGGCTGTTTTTAATTGAAATTGGCAAGTATACAGGGAGAAATTCCGTATAACTTGTTCATACAACAGCTATGACCTAATTTATAGGGAGGTTTTCCCTATAACACGTTCTACCTAAGCAAAATCCTTCACCAATACTAGAGTTCTTACTCGCCAAACCACTGAAAATTCCTGCGGAGAGTGCAATAAGTGCTCCGCAAGCTATAAATTCAAACTAACAAATGCCTATTAACCCGACAAGGTGAATTAGTTTTTATACATAAACATTATAACGTTATATTTACTTAATGCGCTTTTCGTGGTATTTTAAACATTATAATGTTATATGGAAAAAGGTGAGAACAATGGATGAAAGATACGTACTCCGTCATGTGAAACGAGTAAGCGGAGAAGAGATCGACATTGTAATCGAGAATGGCAAGATCGCGGAGATTACCCCGGCAGGTGAGGGGCGCGGGGGGCAGGAATGGGAAGGTTCAGGCGCGTACGTATCCAGTGGCTGGATCGATATGCATGTGCATGCCTTTCGTGAATTTGATCCGTATGGTGACGAGATTGATGAGATCGGCGTCCGGCAAGGGGTGACCACTATAGTCGATGCGGGTAGCTGCGGGGCGGATCGGATAGGTGATCTGGCTCTGGATGCGTCTCAGGCTAAGACGAATGTGCTGGCTTTCTTGAATATCTCGCGGATCGGACTGCTAAGAATTGATGAATTGTCCAACTTGGAATGGATTGATAAGGAGAAGATCCTGCAAGCTGTCCGAACTTATGGGGAAATGATCGTGGGATTAAAGGCCAGAATCAGCAAGAGTGTTGTCGGCGCCAGCGGGATTGAACCACTGCATATTGCACGAAGCCTTTCAATGGAGACAGGGTTGCCGTTAATGGTACATATCGGCTCAGCACCGCCAGATATCAGAGAGGTTATGCCCCTTTTGCAGCGTAAGGATATCGTGACTCATTATCTCAACGGAAAAGAGAATAATTTGTTTGCAGCGGATGGTCAGCCGCTTCAGGTACTGACTGAAGCTATTGAACGGGGAGTTCATCTAGATGTGGGACATGGAACAGCTAGCTTCTCTTTTAAGGTAGCTGAGGCTGCTAAACGTAATGGTATTGGACTGAATACGATTAGCACGGATATCTATCGAGTGAATCGAAAGAAGGGACCTGTCTTTAGCATGTCTAATGTACTTTCCAAGTTTCTATGTTTGGGCTATGCTCTGGATGAGATTGTGGCAGCGGTTACTTCCAATGCGGCGGAGTGGCTGGGTAGGCCGGAGCTGGGCCGAATTCAGGTGGGAGATCCTGCAAACCTGACCCTCTTCATCCTGCAGCATAAGTCTGCAGTGCTTGTTGATTCTGAAGGAAAAGAAAGAATCACGGATAAAGTAATCCATGCAAAAGGAGTGGTTATAGGTGGGGAATTCATTAAATGCGAAATACGGGCTTAAACGTGTAATCAATGCAAGCGGCAGAATGAGCATCCTGGGGGTGTCCGCTCCGTCCGACACAGTGATGGAGGCGATGAAGCAAGGCGGACAGAGTTATGTGGAAATAGCGGATCTGGTGGATAAAGCCGGAGATTACACGGCACGAATGCTCGGCGCTGAAGCAGCGCTTATCGTTAACTCAGCCTCCAGCGGGATTGCATTGTCCGTTGCGGCGTTAGTGACCCAAGGCAATCGGCGCCGCAGTGAACGTTTGCACCAAGAAGCCATTCCACGCAATGAAATCATCATTCTGAAGGGGCATAATGTACAGTACGGGGCTCCTGTGGAAACGATGGTCTATCTAGGCGGAGGTAAACTAATTGAGGTCGGTTATGCGAATGAAGGCCGGGCCGAGCATATAGAGGATGCCATTTCTGAGCAGACGGCTGCCATTCTGTACGTGAAGTCCCACCATGCAGTGCAGAAAAATATGTTATCCGTCGAAGAGGCATGGGAGATCGCCAAGCGTAAAGGGGTGCCGCTAATCGTTGATGCCGCAGCGGAAGAAGACCTCTGTAAATATGTAAAATACTCTGATCTGGCAATTTATAGTGGTTCTAAAGCCATTGAAGGGCCAACATCCGGTATTATCGCCGGCAAACGTAAATATGTAGAATGGGTTAAGGTGCAATTGTATGGAATAGGTCGCAGTATGAAGGTCGGTAAAGAAACTTCCTTTGGTCTGCTGCAAGCTTTACAGGAATACATGGTCAAGGAAGACAAGAGTGACAACGAGCAAGCATCATTACAGGGATTGATGGTGTTGAATGATCTTCCGGGAATTCGAGTAACCATTGTGCAGGATGAGGCGGGCCGTGCCATCTATCGCGGCCGAGTTCAGGTTGATCCGCAGCTGGCCGGTATTACGGCTAAGGAATTGGTAGGGGGGTTGCAGCGGGGCGAGATTGCGATCTATACCCGCGATTATGGAGTGAAGCAGGGATATTTCGATATTGACCCACGGCCGCTTCTTGGGGATGATCTGCTCGTGATCGTAGACAGCATTCATAAATTGATAGGGGGACAATAAGATGACATCGATTTCACAACGTTTTTATAAGGGACGCACCGCATTAAATGTACTCGCTAAAGATATCACTAATGCTAAAGAGATTTATGAAGCGGCGGAAGGGTATGTGCTGGTTGGTGTGCTCTCTAAGGATTATAAGTCGGTAGAAGAAGCCGTAACAGCGATGAAGCAATATGGTCAAGAAATTGAAGATGCGGTATCGATTGGCTTAGGTGCAGGGGATAATCGCCAAGCGACAATTGTGGCCGAGATTGCTAAGCATTATCCGGGTAGTCATATTAACCAGGCGTTCCCTGTTGTCGGAGCTACACGCGCTAATCTGGGCGGGAAGGACAGCTGGATCAACAGCATGGTCGCTCCTTCTGGTCGTGCGGGTTATGTGAATATTTCAACAGGACTCTTCAGTGCTGCGGAGAGTGAAGCGGCAATTGTACCTGTAGCATCAGCAATTGCGCTTGTTCGGGATATGGGTGGTAATGCACTGAAGTACTTTCCAATGCAGGGATTAAGCCGTGAAGAGGAATACCGCTCTGTCGCGAAGGCTTGTGCTGAGGCAGGATTTGCACTCGAACCAACCGGCGGAATTGATATGGATAATTTCGAGGCTATTCTGGAGATTGCTCTTGAAGCAGGGGTACCACAAGTGATTCCGCATGTCTATTCATCCATTATTGATAAAGAATCGGGAAAAACCCGGATCCAGGATGTACGTGATTTGCTTGGAATTATGAAGAGGCTGACAGATAAATATGCCTAAACGAATCGGGGCATTCGGAGAAGTGATGATGCGTCTGCAGGTGCCGGGAGTTCAGCTGCTATCACAGGGAAACGCCTTAAACTATTCATTCTCCGGCACCGGGGTTAATGTCAGCTCGGCACTGGCACGCTTCGGGCATGAAGGTTATTTGATTTCCCGTTTGCCGACTACCTCCTTGGGAGAGGCCGCCGCCGCGTATTTGCGGAAGCTGGGTATTTCATCTAACCTCGTTATACGAGGAGGAGAATATCTGGGCTTGTATTTCTTGGAGAATGGATTTGGTGCACGTCCAAGCAAGGTGACTTATAGTAATCGTCTGGAGAGTAGCTTCAATACGGCTCCTGAGGAAACTTATAATTATGAAGAGATTGCGCGAAGTCTGGATGTGATTCATTTCTGCGGCATTACGCTGGCTATGAACGATAGTGTACGTCATCATATGAAATCCTTGGCTAGAGCTGTCAAGCAGCAGGGTGGGACTGTGATCTTTGATTGCAACTATCGTCCGTCATTATGGGGACCGAAAGGGTATTCGCTAGCGAAGCCGCATTACGGGGAGATGCTGCAGCTGGCTGATATCGTAATGATGAATGAGAAGGATGCGATATTTATCTTGGGGATGAGCACTGCCCAAGCTGAACGTGAAGAGCAATTGCTCGAACTTATTCCGGCAGTTGCGAAGCAGTACGAGATCTCGGTGATCGCAGGCACCCATCGCAGTATTCATGGCGACAACTCACATTCACTGCGTGGGTATCTTTATAAGAACCAGAGCTTCTTCTTTTCGGATACGCTGAGATTTCTCGTCTATGATAGAATAGGGGCTGGAGATGCCTATACGAGCGGAATTGTGCATGGAGAGCTAACTGGCTTTACCTCAGAGCAGACGGTGCGATTTGCCGCTGCCGCTAGTATGCTAGCCCATACTGTCGAGGGAGACACTCCCATGGCTTCAGAAGCGGATATACTTCGAGCTATGACTCTATCCGTAGGCGATGTAGAAAGGTAGTGAACTTCTTGAGTTTGTCCCGAAAAGATAAGCCCTTATATATACAAATTGCAAATATTATAAAGGATCGGATTCTACACGGAGTCTATCCTATTGGATTGAATATTCCTTCTGAGCCTCAGCTAGAGCAGGAATTCAATGTCAGCAAGATCACGGTGCGCGGTGCCATTCAGGAGCTTGTCCAAGAAGGATTTCTGGAGAAGGGGAGCGGCAAGGGGACGAAGGTGATCCGTAATACCTCATCATCCAAGCTGTCCAAGTGGAAAAAATTCACGGAAATTCTAGTGGATGAAGGGCACCAAATTCGGAAGCAATGGATGAAGGCGGAGCGAGTATATAATGAAGTCGGAAGCGAACCTTACCGCTTATTCGGCGAACATTGTATACGCTTGGAACGCATATACAGTCTAAATGATATTCCATACGTTCATTACACACATTATTTAGTAAATGGTATGGATGATTTGGATCTACTAGACTTAAATGCCCAGTCCTTGTATGAACTACTTGAAGAGCGGAGCGTTTCCTTAGAGAAACTGCGTGATGAATTTTCCGTTGCCGTTCCTCCGCCTGATGTCGAGGAGATATTGCTCCTTGATAAGAAGCGTCCCTTGCTGAAGCGAACCCGTTATTCTTATGACGAGCTGGGCAAGGTAACGGAGTATAGTATCGGCTTTTACAATACAGAGCTGCAGAATTATGTAGTGAACTATGAGGTGTAGTTAGCGAAAATCCGGAGCAATTTGCAGGGGAGATTCCTTGCAGGATGGTTCGGATTTTTTTGCATCTAAGTATGTGATAAATATAACTATTTAAATTTATGAATATACAAGCTGTGATGACTGATGTAAAATTACAATACCTGAAGCGTCCTGGAACAGCTTAAGGGCTTTTTGCATGCTCTTTTGCAGATTGCAAAGAATAGGGGCATGTCTACTATAGAAAGATTAATGGAGGTAGGAGAGTTTTATGAAGAAAAAAGCACTAAAAAGAATGTGGATGTTGCCGATGATGTTCGTTGTCGTCGCTGTACTTGCAGTAGGTTGTGGTTCAAAGAATAACACGAATACAGCATCGACAGAGGGAAACGCAGCAGAGACCTCAAAAGAAGCTGTTACTTTGTCGCTTGGCTTACTGCCCTCGATTGATGCGATTCCTTTTGTAATTGCTCATGAGCAAGGTTTTGATAAGAAACATGGAGTGAACCTGGACATCCAAACGTTCAAGAGTGCAAAAGACCGTGATGTCGCCTTTCAAGCAGGCAAGTTAGAGGGGATCAGTGCTGATTTGGTTGCGATTTCTATCTATAATGAAGCCGGGCTGGATGTGAAGATCACTAGCACAACTTTTGGTGAATTCGATTTATTGACTGGGAATGATGCGATCCAAGATGTGAAGGATCTGAAAGGCAAAACCGTGATTTTGTCCAAAAACACTTCCACACAATATACTGTGGCGATGATGCTGAAACAAGCGGGTTTGACAGAAAATGATATCACGGTAACTGAGGTTCCACAAATCCCTACCCGGTTAGAATTGCTTAAGAACAATAAGGCTGATGCGGCTATTTTGCCTGAACCATTTGTAACAATGGGTAAAGCTTCAGGCTTGCGCGTGCTTAGCTCCACACATACAGCAGGAGTGAATCCATTTGTATTGGCTTTCCCACAAACTGCTATTGATGCTAAGGCAGATGCGATCCGCAATATGTATGCTGCTTATGACGAGGCGGTAGCGTATATGAAATCTCATGATCAATCCGAATATATCGATCTTGTGATCAAAGAAGTTGGTTATCCAGAAACGTTGAAAGATGAGATCAAGGTGCCTGATTATCTCCCTGCCAATCAAGTGGATGTGAAAGAAGTAGAAGCCGCATTTGCATGGGCACGGGAAAAAGGTTTGCTTAGCAAAAATATCTCGGCTGAAGATGTGATTTCTGATGTCCAATTCAAGAAATAAAGGACTCGTCATTAAGGACCTTAAAGTAGAGTATAAGACAGGTCAACTGGCCTTAGGGAAGATGGACCTATCTTTACCGGAGCATGGGATTTACACGATCATCGGACCCTCTGGCAGCGGAAAATCCACTTTATTACGGGCGATTGCGGGCTTGCTGCCAAGCTATATGGGGCAAATTCTTTTTAATGAAAAATCCGTGCATGATAAAGAAACTCTGATCGGCCTGGTACCGCAAAACTATGGGCTTCTTCCATGGAAGACTGTACATGATAATATTCAAATCGCGATGAAAATCTCGTATACTGCGAGCACATCCAAGCAAGAACGGGAGAATCAGATTAAGCAGTGGCTTTCGTCGATGGGAATCTCTGATTTAACTGATCGTTATCCTCTATCACTCAGTGGAGGACAGCAGCAAAGAGTGGCAATCGCCAGAGCATTCGCCATTTTGCCTACTATTTTACTGCTGGACGAGCCTTTCTCCGCACTGGATGCGATTACTAGGGAAACGCTACAGATTCTCTTTTTGGATAACTGGTTAGCGCATCCGGCGACTACCTTATTTGTTACCCATGATGTGGAAGAAGCTATTCTGCTGGGGCAGAAAATTATTGTTATGCCATCAAATAAAGAAGAAGCTCCGGAAATGATCGATAATCAATTGGTATTTCAAATGAAGCATGAAGTTAAGCGGGACAGTGTAGATTTCTTTGAACAGACTAAGCGAATCAGAAAGGTAATGCAGGAGATATGGTGAGAAAAAATCGGATTCATCACATAATAAGACTGTTGTTTGTGTTCTTTTGTATGAATGTGGTGTGGTATATTGCCTATTTGCTTATGAATCATTCGATTTTGCCGAGTCCATTCGCTGTATATAACGCTATGTTTCACTTAGGTGGTCAGGAGATTGCTTTAAATGTAGGATATAGCTTGTTCAGAATTTTTGCAGGTGTAGTGCTGGCGTTAATCATTGGACTGCTCATTGGTCTTCTGATGGGACGTTCACTGACTTGGAATAAGCTGCTTGACCCTGTCGTTTATTTAACCTATCCTGTCCCAAAAATCGCTCTGCTTCCCGTTGTGATGCTATTCTTCGGGCTTGGTGAAACGTCAAAAATCTTAATGATCATGATGATTCTCTTGTTCCAGATTATTATCTCCGTAAGGGATGGTGTGAAGGCTATTCCTGAGAATACCTATGATGTCTTAACGAGTATAGGGGCAAGTACGGTGCAGAAGTTCTGGCATGTGACACTGCCGGGTGCACTGTCGGTCATTCTGAGTACGATTCGTATTTCGCTTGGAACAGCGATATCTGTACTCTTTTTCACGGAGATTTACGGAACGGAGCATGGCATGGGCTTTTTCATTATGGATGCTTGGTTAAGACTGGATTATCCGGAGATGTATGCGGGTATTATGCTGTTCAGCTTGGTAGGTTTTGTCCTCTTCTTACTTGTTGATTTTCTTGATTACAAGTTTATGAAGTGGCGGAATTAAATATAGTTGGAGATATATCTATAGCTTTCCTTTGTCGAGTTTAGGCAAGGGGGAGCTTTTTTTGCGTGATTTTTGAGTGGAAATAAAGGGGCTTCAAATTAGTATATCAATTCGGTTAAGATGGATAAGTACTCGATAAACTGTATTATATACACATCCAAACTAAGGGAGTAAAACGATGAATAAACGCACATGGGGATTTGAACAGAGCACAGCATCCTTTGCTGAGAAGAAAGTGACCTGGCTGGAACTATTTTATGATCTGCTTTTTGTAGCTGCGGTTTCAAAAGCGAGTCATGTCTTGTTGCATGTAGAGGCGGGTACAATTCCACTTGAATATTTATCTAAATTTATCTTAATATTCATTCCGATCTGGTGGGCCTGGGTGGGGCAATCGCTTTTTGTGAATCGGTTTGGACAAGACATCTTTTCACACCGGATATTTCTGATTCTACAATTATTTTTTGTATTAATAATGACGGCTAGCTTATCGGTTAACTTTGATCAATACTATATGCCATTTCTAATAGGTTATGTTGGCTTAAGAGCTATGACTGCCATTCAATATCTTACGGTAAATAAGAATGAAGCAGCTGATAGAAAGGGTACTGCCCGCTATTTGGGAAGTCGGTTTTGGATTGGATTAGTGATCTCTGCCTTATCCCTTTTCTTTGACTCTTGGATACGTTATGTAGTTTTGTATGCGGGAATTACTGTAGATATCTTGCTTCCCTTAATCGGCCGGAGATACTTGGTGAAAAGCCCGATAAACACTCATCATTTATTAGAACGGTTCTCGTTGTTTACCCTCATTCTACTTGGCGAATCAGTGGTCAGTATACTTGCAGTCTTACAGTCTAGCCACTGGACGTGGCAATCTATTTTATTTGCATTATTAACTTTTCTATTAATTATAGCTATGTGGTGGCAATACTTTGATAATGTTGAGAAGAAAGTGGACAAGAGCATAGAGACTGCCGGACAGACCATCATTTATGGCCATTTGTTTATTTATATTTCCTTGAGTATGATCGCTGCTTCGATCCAACTGTTATTTCTCGAACAACTAGATTATACATTTATGGTATGTTTTATTTTTGGGTCGGTGTTGCTCTACTTCTTCTCTACTTCGTTGGTCTTCCATAAATACAGACGTTTACAGCAAAGATTAGGGATGTTCCATTTAGCGTTATTATTAGGTTTACTTGGAGTTTTTTTCGCAGTAGATTTGTTGTTCCTTATACCTAATTACCTGATCATTGGTGAAATGATGTTATTTTTTGTTGTATATGCAAAATTAACGACGTAAGCTTGTTGTGCCGAAGCTGAATAAGAAAACAAGAAGGAAGCCGATCCGTGTGATCGGCTTCCTTCTTGTATGATGGGAGTGGACGGTATTCCCTTGTTTTTATCGCCCAAGAAGCGTTGGCACGATAAATCGGCCGAACACATTAGCTGGTGAGCCTTTCTTGTATTTATCCGCAGTAATGACTGCAACCAGCTCATAGGATGGTACCACAATAATGTGCTGGCCCATGAAGCCAAGCGCAAAATAATAAGGGATCTCATTCGGCTGCTGCTCTGTACCTGCATTGAATGAGGATACCCACCAGTGCCAGCCATAGAAGCTCTTCTGTGGTAGCGTAGCTGCAACATAAGGGTGAGTGGACTTCTGAACGGTATCCGAATGAATGAGCTGCTGATCCCTCCAGCGCCCTTCTTGCAAATAAAGGAGACCGAATTTGAGCATATCCTCAGGCATCATATAAAGGCCAAATCCACCAGTATGTATGCCTTGCGGATCACTGTCCCAGCGATAGCTTTCGATACCAAGCGGCTGAAATAGCTGATCTTCAGCAAATGCTGCAACGTCTTGTCCAGAACATTCCCGCAGGATAGCGGATAAGAGCTGAGAGCATCCAGAGTTATAGTTCATCTCAGTGCCTGGCGTATGAGATAGCGGCTGGGCGAGCACAAACTTTATCCAGTCTGCGTTTCTGGTCATATTCGGAAAGGAATTCTGCCCCCCAAATTCTGTCCAGTTAAAGCCTGCTGTCATTGTTAATAAGTGATGGATAGTGATTTCTCTTTTTCGTTGATCTTGATCCTCTTTTAATGGAGGGAAGAATACAGAAATAGGTGTATCAGGTGGTGGAACGATTTGTTTATCTATGGCAATGCTGACAAGGGCGGCGAGCACGCTTTTAGTGCATGAGTTAATTTTGCCTAGCTCTGTAGCGATTTCAGGCTCGCGATAATGCTCCAATATCGTTTCTCCATGTTGAACGATTAGACAACTGCGAATTTCTAGGCCAGTAATGCCGTCTATAAGCGGCTGAAGGTTCCAGTCAGTAATGTGAGTGGCCCCCTTTCATAGATGAGTTTGAGCTGTAGCTGCCTACCATTATAGCTTATAGAGCGCACATTACATAAACCATGTAATTTCCTGTCGTTAATTAAATATGGAAAATATAAGTAATTATCTGTATAATGTTATGAATCACGTGTTAGAGGAGGATGAATTCTTTTGAAAAGCAATAACACTCACTTTGTTCATCAGACAGCTAAAACGGTATTGATTACTTCTGTCGCCATCGCATTATTGTTACCTCCAAGCTTGGCTGCAGCCGATTCTACATCTGTTAGTAGCAACACTACGGTAACACAAGTTAGCGCACAAGCACCGGTGACTACAACGAACTCCGAGGCAGATCTTACAAAAGTGAAATTCACACAGGAGCAAGCGGTTGCGAAGCTAAGAGAGCTATTCCCAGCCCTAAAGGATGCAACGGTAAACAATGTTCAACTGGGATCTAACCAAAGCTACCCCCCTCCAGCAAATCAAATGATGTGGAATATTCAGTGGCAGATACAAGAGGGGAATATGGGATATGGCTTTAGCAGTGAGGTAGATGCCATTAATGGAGATATCATCAGTACGTATATTTCATACCCTCGTGAGAATAACGAATCCTATTATCCACCGAAAGTATCCCAGACTCAGGCACTGGAGATCGCCAAGGCTTTTGTGGCTAAGGCAGCCGCATCGGTTAAGAGCAGTGATCTGCAATTAAATGAGGATGCTGGTTATAATTATTTTTCGAACTCTTTATTCGGTCCTGTTCAATACAGCTATTACTTCAGTGTCATGAAGAATGGTCTACCTTCTGGATCGGATAACATTAACATAGCCGTGGACGGCAACGGTAATGTAATTCAATTCTCTAAGTCTTCTCAAGGGCTTGAGTACCCTTCTGCACAGCCCAAGATTACCTTGGAGCAAGCACAGAAGCAATTTGCGGAACAGTTTGATGTAGGCCTTTTTTACATTCCTATTTATAAGAACGGAAAACCTAACAACTGGATTTTAGGCTGGCGCCCAGTGGATCAGTCTCTATATCCTATCGATGCATTGACCGGCAAGAGAATAGATTATGAAGGAAAAGAATCCGTATCCACCCCAGTCGTGTATTCAGATGTAGCAAAAGGTAAGGATGTCTTTCAAGCAAGAACATCAACTACAGAGCTTACTGCAAAAGAAGCGGAACAGCTTGTAAAGAAGGTTGCTTATATTCCAGCAGATCGTAAATTGATCTCACAAAGCTTGAGAAGTGACTTCCAGCAAACAGATCGGAAGATCTGGCAGTTATCCTGGGGTAGTAGTGGAAATGAACGTTTCATTGGTGCTGGCTTTCCAGAACAATCCTCTGCTGAGATTGATGCAAAGACTGGTGAAATATTACAGTATCAGATTCAAACTTATGGTGCTACTCAGGATAAGAAGAAGGAAGAGCCGGCTCCTGCTGGAGGGAAGAAGCTTAGTGAGGCTGAAGCTAAGACTAAAGTACTTAGTATAATTAATAGCCTGTATCCTCAGGCGAGCCAGAAACTAAAGCTTGTAGAAGATGGAGATAACTCAAGCGTGACTTCAGACGGATCAGGATTTAGATATCAGTTTATTAGATATCATCAAGGGATTCCTGTGAGTGACAGTAACCTTACGGTTAGCTTGGATCTTTACGGCAGACTGATTTCTTACATGGGGAATCGGATAGACGGTATCGATGATATCACATTATCGCCTGAGGCTACCATTTCCAAGAAGGAAGCGCTCGAAAGTTATAAACCTAAATATCAGACTAAGCTAAGATACACTCAGGTTGGTGGATACTATAGTTATAATAGCAATGCGGTGCCAAAGGTGAAACTGGTATATGATACAGCCTTTGATGAATCTAATGGAATGTATCAGGTTTTAGATGCAGCCACTGGAAAATGGGTAGCAGTCTTTGATTACCTCGGTCAGCAAGATGCTCAAATATCTGCAACGGATATCAAAGGTCATGCAGCAGAACAACCATTATCAGAATTAGTAAAATATCATGTGATTACTCCGGATGCCGATGGTAAAGTAAACCCGGATCAAGAAATAACTGTTGGCGATTGGTTAACTTACCTTGCCAAGGCTTCTAATCCGAATTTCAGCAATTATAATAGTAATAATGAACGAAAAACTGTGGCAGGCGTGAAGCCTGAGAATTCATATTATGATGTTGTTACTTATGCAGCTGATCGTAAGTGGATCAACAAGGATCAAAGCCTGCAAATTGATAGTAAGTTAACTCGGGAACAGCTGGCTGTTCAGTTAGCTAATTTTTTGAAATACAACAAACTCACAGCCTATCTTGATAAAGATGTAACGGTAAGTCAGTTCAGTGATAGTGCATCTATAAACAATAAGGGAGCAGTGGCTCTTGTTGTGAAATTGGGACTGTTAAAGGATGACAATGGCAAGTTCAATCCGCAGCAGACGGTAACGAAGGCGCAGGCCGCTTCGGTGATCATGAAGCTAGTGGAGCTGCAAGGAAAGACGGATCAGCTGATTGGTCAATAAGGGTTAAAAAGACTGGCCAGGGAGCGATTCTCCGATTATTGGAGAATCGCTCCCTGGTTTTTTTAGTTTGAGGTGGCTGGCTGAGGACATGGCTACTTGATAGAACGTAGCTTTCGGTAACCCCTCTCCTTTAACGCCGAATCTTGCTGGAGTAAGCGAGATAACTGCATTATGTGCAGCTAATTCTTATGTAAGAAGAGAATTGTGTATTTAACTGCATTCTCTGCAACTAAGAACTGGAGAATCTACCTCTAGGGGAGAAAATCAAAAAAATAGTTGTACCAAATACAATTATATCCAATGGCGGAGGGTTTCGAAGAATTATAGATGTACAAAATGCAGTTAAACGCTTCTACACTTCTCTTTCGTCGGTTGCACTCCACAAGAATATCGGGAGCAAAATAGGAGTTAAAAGAAAATAACCCGAAAGACTAACACCTAAAGGGTGTATCTTTCGGGTTATTTATTTGTGATTCAAATAGGATTAATGAAGTTGTTTATCTACTTCTTTAATTGGATTCTCGTTAGCGTTCTCTTCAACCTTGCTACTCATAAACCAACCAATTGCAGCGATGAGTACGAGCACAACATAGAAGGTGAGCTTCCACCAAGTACTATGTGCGAAATCTTCGGAAAGAACACCAAGTGAAGGGTGTGCCAATGTAATGACTGCCAGCTTAACTCCGACCCAACCTACGATGAAGAAGGCTGCAATTTCAAGACCTGGACGGGTGTGGAGCAATTTAACGAAGAAGGTAGCTGCGAAACGCATGATGACCAGTCCGATAAATCCACCGGCAAAGATGACGAGGAATTGACCGCCGTCAAGTCCACCGATTTTTGGAAGGCCACTTGCAGGAAGAGCAACCGCCAGGGCAACTGCTGCAAGAATGGAATCGACCGCGAAGGCGATGTCAGCAACTTCTACTTTAAATACAGTAAACCAGAAGCTGGATTTCTTTTTGTTGACTGCAGCTCCAGTACCGCTTTCAGCTGCTTCATCCGTAACAGGCTTCTTGAACAATAGTTTTCGGAAGATATGGTTCCCTGCGATAAACAATAAATAAATCGCGCCGATGGCTTGTACCTGCCAGATATCAACCAGGTAAGAGATGACAAATAGTGAACCGAAACGGAACACGAAGGCTCCGGCTAATCCGTAAAATAGTGCTTTCTTTCTTTCCTCATCAGGAAGGTGCTTTACCATAATTGCCAATACTAATGCGTTATCTGCGGCTAGTAGTCCTTCTAGTGCTACAAGAACGAGTAATACCCAGCCATATTCTAATATTAATCCCCAATCCATTACTGTTGTCCTCCCTTTTCTAATGCAAATATCTACTAAAAGATACTTACTATACCATTTTAACCAATTTTATATAAAAAAGACCTTTACCAAACAGATTAGCCTTTGGAATAAAGGTCTAACCTGATTGGTAAAGGTCTCGCTAACAATGTTGAATTGCCAATAAAGCCGGAGAATATCCTCATATTCTCGTATTGACGACTTTATTTAACAGCTACTCCCCTTTACGGGATATATTAAATTTTTAATTTTATTCGTTGTGTTTTTGCCTAAGGAGATCATATACGAGTTGAAAGTTAATGTCAATAAAATCTTGGAGGAATAAAGCTAGAGTTCTCCACGCTTTTTGTGTTAGCCCTTAACCGCCCCAGCCGTAATTCCCTTAGTCATCTGTTCTGTAAAGAGCAGATAGATCAGGATGGTTGGGATCGCAATGATCGTCATAACAGCGAACTGAGCACCGTAGTTGGACGAGTATTCTCCAGCGAATTTCATAATGGAGAATGGAATGGTTTTGAGATCCTCCGAGGTGAGGAAGGTGTTCGCCATAATAAATTCATTCCAAGTGCTGATGAAATTGAGTACACAGATGGTAGCTAGTGCGGGTTTCGTAATAGGGAAGATGATGCGGAAGATCACACCGTAAATGCCGCAGCCATCGATAACCGCCGACTCTTCAATCGCACGAGGGATGGTCTCTAGAAATCCAGTCATGATGAGCACACTCATGGGGATAACAATAGCAGAATAAGGCAGAATCAGTGTGTACATATTGTTCAGCATTCCGAGCTTGTTAAACAGGATAAAGTTCGGCAGCAGTGTCGCGTGAATGGGAATGATCATACCCATCATGATAAGTGACAGCACGATACCGCTTAGCTTCCATTTCATACGGGTGAACGCATACCCCATCATCAATGACACTAATGCGGACAGCATAACGGTAATTACTGTAATGATAAGACTGTTGGCAAAGTAGCGTGGTACACGCCCATAGGTAAACGCGTTTCTATAATTCTCCCATTGCGGGGGGGATGGCCATTTCAGAAAAGAGCTTCCGAAGAAATCACCACTTTTTAGCAGGGAGTAATCGATCAGCCAGATGAGCGGAAATAACTGAATCAAAGCAATGAGACAAAGAAACACCATCATTAGGATTTTGCCAGTAGTAGGTTTACTGCGCTTCTGTTTATGAAGCTTCAGATTGGGGGGCGAAGCGGCAGGTGCTAATGAATTATTCATATGATTTCCTCCGGTTACAGGGATTCTAAAACTCTCCGATATCTTTCTTCAGAACCTTGTTGAGTATTACGGTCAGTACAAGGCAGAACACAATAAATAGGATGGATATGGCATTACCGTAGCCGTATAGCGATGATGAGAAGGCGGTTTTGTAAAGGTAGTTCCCTAAGAATTGCGTGCTGTTCGCCGGGCCGCCGTTGGTCATTAAGAACACGGTTTCCATTTGCTTAAGACAGGTTGTTACCGCGATGATAATGGCAACTCGCATCATAGGCGATAGAAGCGGTATGATAATGCGTGTGTAGAGGGTATAGTTGTTTGCGCCATCGATTTTTGCGGCTTCGCTTAGATCACTTGGAATGCCTTGCAGACCTGAATAATATAGCAGCAGCGCGTATCCAAAACCTTGCCACATAACAACAATGATGATGCACCAGATTGCTGTCTTCGGATCTCCAAGCCAATCATGTGTGAGTGAATCCAGCCCGACACCACTTAGCAACTTGTTGAGCAATCCGTAATTGGGGTGAAAAATCCCGCTCCACAGCTTGGCTGTAACCACAACAGAAATTACTGCGGGGATAAAAAAGATCGTCCGGAATATTTTTTCGTATTTACCGGAATTGGTCAGGAATATCCCTATGAGAATGGCAAAGGGATGCTGCAAGAATACAGTGGCAGCGGTGAGCAACAGGGCATTGCCCAGCGAAGTCCAAAATACTTTGTCATGGAATAGGATTTCGCGATAGTTATCAAAGCCGATAAAATTGTACTTGCCGATCCCACCCCAGTCCGTAGAGCCGTAATAAGCACTCATGAAGATAGGGATGCAAATCATAAAAGCAAACAGGAATAGCCCGGGTGCGATGAGCAGGAATATCGCTTTTTTGTCGCTTAACACTCTGTGCATGGAAATCTCCGTCCTTTGAAAGAGTAATCTATCTACTACCATCGTAACGGGTAGCTAGCCCATGGAACATGCCGTATATTTCAGATGATTGTACACATTTTTTCGAAAACAAACCCCCGGCCTCTGGGGAGAGTCGGGGGTTGTACGCTACTATTTATGATGTTAATTTAGAAGCGCCGTAATCCATGTACTTACTAGTATTAGAGCTTATTTACCAGCCAATTTATCGGACGCAGCGTCAAGCGCTTTGGCGAATTCAGCTGTATTCATAGCGCCGGAGAGCAGGCTTTGGTGAGCCTCCATTACCTTTTGCTTGAACTCGTCGTTACCAATATCCTGTAGCGGGGTTCCGCTAGAAGAGGTCATCGAGCTGAAGACATCCACTAGTTCTTTTTGGAGCTGAGTTTCATTACCAGTTAAGAATTCATCGAATTTTTGCGCAGGTGTACCCGCGCCAGCTTGCCATAACATCTTGGACCAGTTCTCAGGAGCGAAGAAATACTTCAAGAAATCAACAGCAGCTTCAGGATGCTTGGAGTTTTTACTTACTGCATATCCACCACCGTACCAAGCAGCATCATCCGTGGATTTACCTTTATCTGAACCAGGGAAAGCGAATGCGCCTACATTATTGCGGAATTCTTCAGAGAAGTTCACATCTGTAGCCAGGCCAGACTCCCAAGCGCCCATAAAGAACATAGCGGCTTGTCCTTGTCCGAACAAGTTACGCGCTGCGCCGTAATCGGCGGTCAGCCAGCCGTCGGCAAAACCTTTAGCATTTGCGAAATCTTGCATTTCAGTTGCAGCTGCAACAAGGCTAGGATCATTAAAGGATATTTTACGGGCAACAGCTTCATCCATCTTATTAAAATCACCATTTTGTCGTTGAGCAACAAACTCATACCAGATTGGCAGTGTCCATGCATCCATACCATTCATAGCGATAGGGTTAATCTTGTTGGCACGCAATGTTTTAACAGCTGCGAGCAGGTCAGCGGTAGTCTTCGGAACCTCGATGCCGTTGTCAGCAAAGATTTTCTTGTTATAGAACATGACCATATAGTCGGCACTACGTGGCAATCCGTACAGTTTGCCATCTTTGCTGAAGCCGTCCATGGAACCGGAAACAAACTGATCACCTTCGAAGTCAGCGCTGTTCAGTTCAAGCAGTAAGTCATTATCGAGCAGAGGACTCAGGAAAGAAGGCTGGCCCCAAGCTTGAATGATATCAGGCATCTGATTACTGGAAGCATATACTTTAATTTTTGATTTATAAGGTTCATCTTGAAGCGCTTCCACTTCTATCTTGACGTTAGGGTGCTCTTTCATATAAGCGTCGATAATGTCTTGCTCCACCTTGCCTGAACCGTTTGCCCGATCCGCAAGTGCGGTGAAGAACTTCAGTGTAATTTTTTCGGCTGGTGCGTTCGTTGTTGCCTCGGCAGTAGCTTCGGCTTTGTCATTTGCAGGAGCATTTGTAGCTTTCGCGTTGTTATTTCCGCCACCACAGCCTGCAAGCAGAGCTGGAAGCATTAGACTCATAAGCATTAGCTTGATTCCTTTACTTTTCATCAAAAACCCACCTTTTTAGAATGATGTATTTTGAAGAAACGATTGTTATCCATCCAGGAAGACGACAACGTCGTTTCTTCTTGAAATATAAGAAAGTATAAGTTTCACGCTATACATTATCCTTATATTTCTCGCATAAACGCTTACCGTCTATAAGAGACGTCCGAAGGCGTTTTTGCTTGCATCCTCATCTTAAGAGTTTCTGGCAAATAGAAACATGGTTCATATTTAAGAATGATGTAGGCATTTTTTAGCGAATGTAAAAAGCCGGTTCAGGGTGTAATAATTTCAGTTATACTTGGTTTACACATCATTTTCTATATGTAAGAACTTATAACAAGGTGGTTCTCATGAATCGAAACTTTCGCTTAGTCAGCCGTTATCGCCATCTTCCGCTCCAATTTAAGCTGTTGTTATGGTTCGTCCCCCTGCTTCTGGTGACCATATTCGCTATGGGCTGGAACTCGTATCAGATCTCTTCACAGCAGGTTGTGGAGAAAATGAAACAGTCACAGGATCATCTTACCAAAAAAACAGCAGAGCAGATCGATGAGATGGTGCGAGGCATGATATCTTTTTCGAATACACTCTTTCTGGATGAAAGTGTGCAGCGGCTCTTAGCTTCGTCTGAAGCACAAAAGGAACGTAATTCTGTATTTAAGACCGTTACCAATCTTATGGTTGCAGGCAATTCTATACAATCTCTAATTCTGTATTCTTTAGACGATAACAACGGAGCAGAGCCTTTTGCTGCGAATCAGGCAGGATTGACGACAGGGATGAAGTTCTCGGATTTTATCAAAACCTCGTATTATAAAGAAGCTATTCAAGCAGCAGGCAGCCCAACCTTTGGACTATCCAGGCCGACTGACGGCATTTTTGTAGGGGATCATTATCATAAGATTGTGCTTTCCAGAATCATCAAGAATATTTACACATTAAAGCCGGCAGGACTCGCTGTGATCGGTGTGGATGCAGGGAAGATTGGTAGCCAATATCTCGACAATGCTGAAGATGATGTAGATATGTTCGTGATTGACCGGGACGGGCTGATTATTACGGCTTCGAATCCGGGCTGGATTGGCAAAAGAGATCTGGAACTTCCGTATTTTGCGGACAGCGATCCTAAGCTGACTGTGAAAAAAAGGCTGGAATCTACAGCGGATCATAAACAGTGGATTGTGTCACATCTGCAATCGGAGACGACAGGCTGGTATGTGGTGGTGGCTCATTCCAAGCGGCAGCTTGTTAAAGAGCTCGGTCAGATTTTACAGGTCACGATGACGATCGCTGTTCTGTGTTTAGTAGTTAGTCTAATGGTTACTTGGCTGGCAGCTGCCGCTATCACGAAACCACTGAAGAAGCTTTCCCGTTCGATGCGCAGACTGCAGACAGGTGATTTTACGCAGCGGGTATTTTTTGAAGGAAATGACGAGATCGGCTTACTCGGGCATGGTTATAATCTTATGGTACAGCGGATTAAATCGCTCATCAACGATGTATACGCGTCAAGAATGAAGCAGCAGGAGGCAGAGTTGAAAACGCTTCAAGCTCAAATCAGGCCTCACTTTTTATATAACACGTTAAATACAATCTGTTGGGAAGCGGAGAAGAAGGGAGATAAAGAAATTGCCGATATGGTGTATTCTCTATCTCAAGTGTTCCGACTGAGCTTAAATGATGGACGTGATACGTTTACTTTGGAACAGGAAGTGGAGCTGGTGTCCAATTACTTGTTCCTGCAGAAAAATCGCTTTAAGGAGCGTTTTGAATTCGAAATTTCTTTGGATGAGAGTATCAAGGACTTCACAGTACCGAAGCTGCTGCTGCAGCCACTAGCCGAGAACGCAGTGATTCACGGGATTGAGCCGCTGTCTGGAAGTGGACTAATATCCGTTCGCGCTTACCGTATAGAGAAGACTATTGTGCTTGAGGTACAGGATAATGGTGTAGGGATTACGGCAGATAGACTTCTAGAGCTACATCAACGTTTAGCGAGGGGGAATTCTTTACCTGAGGAAGACAATGTAGGACGCACAGGATTTGCGCTCATGAATGTGCAGGAACGACTGGCCTTATTTTTTGCAGGAGCCTCTTTACAACTAGAGAGTGTAGAAGGAGCAGGCACACGTATTATTATTCATATCACTGTGGAGGGTCCATAAATGATGAAGCTGCTGATTGCTGAAGACGAAGATACGATCCGTGAGGGCATTGTAAATATGATTGATTGGAAGTCTCATCAAATTGAGGTCATGGGCGAGGCGGGGAATGGAAGTGAAGCACTGGCTCTAATGGAGAATGAACAGCCCGATCTTTTGTTAACGGATATTCGTATGCCACAAATGGGTGGTCTCGAGCTGATTGAAGTCGCACGGCGCAGAGGTTACGGATTCCGGTCCATTATTTTATCGGGATATAACGAGTTCTCTTATGCGAAGCAAGCAATCGCCCTAGGTGTTGTTGATTATGTGCTGAAGCCATGCCGTCCTGAGGAAATTCTGAAGACGGTATTGAAGGCCAAGGAACTTATTGAAAGACAACGAAATCAGGAGGATGAACAGCTTAAAAGAGATCGTTCCTGGCATAAAAATGCACCGCTTGTTAAAAGTCAGGTTCTATCCCAGTGGATTTACCATCCACCGGTTCCGCTAGAACGGCGACAAGAGCTGATCGGAGAGTTATCTATGGCGATTGGTTCAGAAGGGCCGCAGATTGGTCTTGTCAGATTCGATTTTGACTCGCCTTCCACTGGAAGTACGGGACAGGATTTCGTACTTATTCGTTACGCCGCGTTAAATATTATCAGTGAGACATTGTCACCGATCTATAGAGGAAAGATTGAGACTTTTCATGACGGCAATAATTTGCTCTGGATTGGCAGCGGCATAGCCGGAACGGATCCTCGCAAGCCTTACCGAGCGCCCCTTCAGTTGAAGGAGCAGATTGAGCAGCTGCAAAGTAATCTGGAGAAATACCTCAAACTGTCGATCAGTATTGCCGTTGGCTCCTGTCGCTTGAATATTTCCGAAGCTCACCTGTCTTATAAAGAAGCGCTTCAGGCCATGGAATCCCGCTTTCTGAACGGGAAAGGCGGCGTTTATTTTTATACAGAAGGCTCGGGAGTTATTGGGGGTGGCGCACAGGAAATCGGGATATTAGATGATCCTGAGTTACATGTGCTGGAGGATGAGATGCTTGTGGCTGTTGGTGCTGGGAGCAATGAGCTGGCACTCGATCTGCTGGAGAAATGGCTGGATCGTTTTCGCGGCAACCCGGGATGTCTCAAGCAAGAGGTGAATATCCGGGTAACTGCTTTTGTAGTTCGATTAAAGAGACTTGCGCAAGAGAAACAAGTTGCTGGCTTCGAATGGAAGCAGCATTTGGTCAATTGGATGGAGCAGGCTCCACAGATAGAGACGTTGGAAGAATTGTCTACGATTTTGAATAAGGTTATGCAGAACGTGGTGGAGGCCTTTTCCAAACATCGTCCGCTGCATCGCACAGTAGTCACTGCCATGGAGATCATCCGCAATAAATATAATACCAATCTGACACTAGAGTATGTCGCGAAGGAAGCCTATGTTTCTAATACTTATTTAAGTTCGCTATTCCGTCAGGAGCTTGGTGTGAATTTTCTCGATTACTTGCATCAATACCGGGTAGAAGAAGCGAAAAAGCTGCTCCGTCAAAATCTAAAGATGTACGCCGTTGCAAAGTTGGTAGGGTACGGTGAAGAGCGTCACTTCAGTGCTACGTTTAAAAAATGGACTGGACTTACACCTTCACAATATCAAAAGGGATTAGGGAAGTAGGGGGAATTTGTTATCTACTAGGCTCTGTGTGGTTAAACTCTACATATAGCTAAATAGGAGGTAACGGAGTTATGAACCCCAAATGGTGGAAAGAAAGCGTCGTGTATCAGATTTATCCGATCAGCTTCATGGATAGTAACGGAGATGGAATCGGAGATTTACAAGGCATTATATCGAGACTGGATTATTTACAGGACCTAGGTGTAGATGTGATCTGGGTCTGTCCTATTTATAAATCACCTAATCATGATAACGGGTATGACATCAGTGATTACTGTGACATTATGAAGGAATTCGGTACGATGGATGATTTTGATAGGTTGCTCAGGGAGTTACACGCACGTGGAATGAAGTTGATGATGGATTTGGTGCTGAACCACACGTCACATGAGCATCCTTGGTTTGTAGAATCCAGGTCGTCGAAGGACAATCCTAAACGGGACTACTATATTTGGAGAAAAGGTAAAAATGGCGGTCCTCCGAACAACTGGGAATCTTATTTCAGTGGCTCGGTATGGGAGCTTGATCCGGTGACGGATGAATATTATCTTCATCTCTACTCCAAATACCAGCCCGATCTGAACTGGGAAAATCCTGTAGTCATTGATAAGCTGCATGAGATGGTGGAGTGGTGGCTGAAGAAGGGCGTGGACGGATTTCGTTTTGATGCAATTGCACATATCGTGAAGACGAAAGGGTATCCAGATGCAGACAACCCGAACGGAACACCTACTGTAAGAGCCTATGGTATGTTCTCCAATCTGGAGGATGTACATACCTTGCTACAGAATCTATACGATAAGGTGTTATATTTCTACGATATTATGACAGTAGGAGAGACCTCGGGTCTCGGACCAGAGCAGGCGCTGGATTATGTAGGGGACGGACGTCGGGAGCTGAATATGACTTTTCAGTTTGAACATATGTTTCTGGATGCCGCTTCGCCGGGTAGCGGAAAATGGGATGTGGTGCCCTGGAGTCTGCTTGAGCTGAAAAAAATCATGAGCAACTGGCAGATGGTTCTGCATGACAGAGGCTGGAATGCAAACTATTTATGTAACCATGATCAGCCGCGCTCGGTGTCAAGGTTCGGGAACGATCTTTTTTACCGGATTCCTTCGGCTAAGATGCTGGCGACCTTTATTCATATGCTGGAAGGCACCCCTTACATTTATCAAGGAGAAGAAATTGGCATGACGAATGTATGTTTTGATTCCATTGATGAATACCGGGATGTGGAGACCCTTAATTATTATGAAGAAAAGCGAAAAAACGGTGTTCCGGAAGAGCAGATTATGTCTGCGATTCATCATAAAAGCCGAGACAATGCCCGTACCCCCATGCAATGGGACGATGGACATGCAGGTGGTTTTACAACGGGTGAACCTTGGCTTAAAGTGAATTCCAACCATATGGAGATTAATGCCGGCAATGCAGTTAAAGATCCGGATTCCATTTATAACTACTATAAACAGCTGATTGCGTTAAGAAAAAAATATAAGGTGATCGTCTACGGATCGTATGAGCTACTGCTTGCAGAGCACACGGAGATATATGCGTATACCCGAACTTTAGAGGATCAGCGATTGTTGGTTATTTTGAATTTTTTTGATGGATCGCCTGAATTTGAATGGCCGGCAGAGTTTAAGCCAGAGAACATGGAGCTGTTAATTTCTAATTATACCGTGGAGAAAAACGAGGATATTCAAGATCTCAAGCTTCGTCCTTATGAAGCAAGAGTCTATTTGCAGCAGCTTCAGTAAAGGAAGTTTCAATAAGAGTTGTCATTAAAGGCCAAGTGGTTATGATGATGACTCTTCTTTGAGTTTGTCAGCAAAAGACTGTACAATGGCGTTACATTGGCATAGATGAAGTGGAGTTGCGAGATGACGTCAGTAGGAGGAGGGACAACATGACTGAATGGTATGAAAACAGCTTCGGAGAAGATTATCTGATCGTATATAAACACCGGGATTTCTGTGGCGCACGTAAAGAAGTGGATCAGATGATCGCCTGGCTGAGACTGCCTCCAGGATCAAAAGTGCTGGATTTATGTTGTGGGATGGGACGTCATTCTCTGGCACTTGCGGAGGAAGGATACGAGGTTACCGGCGTAGATTTGTCGGAGGTTTTGCTGCGTGAGGCTCGATCTCAAGTCGGGGCGGAGAAGGTAACCTGGCTTCGTTCCGATATGCGTGATTTACCACTGGATGGAGGGTTCGATGCCGTAGTTAATCTGTTCACTTCTTTTGGTTATTTTGAAAAAGATGAGGAGCAAGTAAAGGTTCTGCGTGAAATTTATCGTTTGCTGAAGCCGGGTGGCAAGTTCGTGATTGATTTTTTGAATCCTGCGTATGTGATTCGTCATCTGGTGCCGCATTCTAAACGTGAGGATGGAGACAATTTGATTGAGGAGTCACGCAAGATCGAGGATGGGTATGTGAAGAAGGACATCATTTTAACCACTAAAAATGACCCTACACCTCGTCAATATCATGAGCGTGTGAAGCTATATTCACTGGAGGAGTTCAAGGAAATGATCGAGGCAGCAGGCTTACAGCTCGAAGCTGTACATGGCAGCTATGAAGATGAGGTTTATGATGCAGAAAGGTCCACGCGGATGATCTTTGGTGGAATACGTCCGTAGATGGTATCCGGAAAAAGATTCAAAGGTGGTGAACGCTCCATGTCTAAGGCGGAGATTACTTCATGGGATCAGAACATTCTCCAGATCTCGGTGCCCATGGACTCGCCTCTTCGTCAAGTGAACAGCTACATCCTTCCTGATGAAGAGGGCAGAGTCACAATTATTGATCCCGGTCCGCGTAGCCCGGATACAGAGAATTGCTGGCTCGGCATCCTGCAGGAGCTGAACTTATCGTGGAATGATGTGCGGGATATCGTCGTCACGCATCACCATCCCGACCATTACGGATTAGCCGGCTGGCTGCAGTCGCACAGTGGCTGTAAGGTGTGGATGACGGAGCGCGCCCATGCGGAGGCAAGGTTGATGTGGGGGGGCTTTGGTGATGATGCGGGGAAAGACGCGAAGAATGCAGGGAACGGTGCGGGACATGACTTGGATATAAATGAGATTTTGCCGGTTTATTTCACCCGGCATGGGATGACAGATCAGTGGTCGAACGGAATTAAAGCGCACTTGGAAAGCTTTAATTCCCAAGTGGAGCCACAGCCTGTCGTGTCTTATTTCAATGTGGCGGAGACCTTCAAGATGGGCGGCCGTGAATGGCTGCTCATTGTTACCGGCGGACATGCGCCTGGGCATGTTAGCCTGTATCATGCTGGCAGCGGGCTTATGATTTGCGGAGACGCTGTGCTGCCGCAGATCTCGCCCAATGTAAGCCTGCTGCCAGGCAGCGATCCACAGCCGCTGAAGACGTTCCTTCAGGGGCTACGTGAACTGGGCAGCTACCGGGTAAGCATGGCGTTCCCGGGGCATCGCGAGCCCTTCGCTGGCTTCGCGCACCGGGTAGACAGCCTTCTCGCTCATCATGAGGAGCGGCTGGATACAGCGGCGGCTCTGCTTGCCAACGGTCCGCTTAGCGGATTCGCGGTATGCGAAATTTTGTTTCGCAGCCGGGTAACCACCGTTCACCAGATGCGCTTTGCGATGAGTGAGACATTGGCGCATTTGGCGGAGCTGGTGCGCCGGGGACGGGCAGTCATGCTGGAGGCAGACGGCGGCTTCTTGTTCGCCGCAGCTGAAAGTGCAGGAGAGCATATCAGTTAGAGTATCTTGTAAGATCGAAGTGTACTGGAAAGTATAACTTGTTCAAGAGCAGTCCTGATTGTGGGGACTGCTCTTTTTTGTATTTGAGTAACCTTGTCCCTCCGTCCCTCTTATCATCCTTCGATCACTTCCATATTCATGCGTTAGCGTATGTATTCGGACTCAGATGACGCTATTCGTGGATTTTAGGGCATTTGAGGTTAGTATTGGACCGGAAAGGCGTTATTACTTGTGCAGAATAGTCTTTTGGGTCATTTTTGAGCGAATAGCGTCTCTGGAATCCGAAAGTATTTAAATTAAGGGTGATTTGTGAGTATAACGTCTCCTAAGTCCGACAACGTGGCGAAACGCTTCAAAAGTCGTGCAACTAAATGATATATGTGGTGCAGCTAAATGCTGGTAGTAATTATAGGGAATTTCACCCTGTAATTTTGGGTTTAAGGATTCTAGAGCTGTTTATAGGGAATTTCTCCTTATAATTCTACTGATTTGGCTATAAATTGAGATTTTCATAGAGATTATAGGGAAGAATTCCGTATAATCTCTGGATTTGAGCCAAAATCGTTATTTTATAGGGAGGATTTCCCTATAGCCAACGAGCCCTGTAGAACCTCCACAGCATAACCCCCACCGTAGAACCCCTCGCCCGCTACTCACAAAAAAGCGATTGTTTCAGAGTTTCATTTGATATTTCATTTGATATATCTGGAACTCCTCATTTTGATGCATCCGAAACTCACTCTGGCGTTTCATCATATTCCGCAAGTTTCCTAGCGGCCTCTTCGCGGTCCTCCGGTGTATGAGGCAAATCCAGCTCAATTTCGCGTTCCGCTTGCTTGCGGTGTGCGATTCGGCTACTGGCTGCGGCCGCCACGGCTCCGACGATGTCGTCGAGGTAGGTGTGGATCTGTCCGGTGCTTTTGTCATTTAACCTTTGAAGAACACCTGGCTTCAGCTTGTCCACATAGCCATAGTTGGTAAATCCGATACTGCCGTATACGTTCACGATAGAGAAGGCAAGAATCTCATCTACGCCGTATAATCCCTCATCATTTTCGATCATATCCTGAAGTGGGGAGAACAGCTTGCCCTCTTCTGCCATTACATCTAATTGAATGCCTGTGAGTACTGCATTTTGTACTTCGCGTTTACTAAGCACCATCTCTACATTATGGATACATTCATCCATCGTTAAATTCGGATAGTATTTCTGTTGCAGGAACATAACGAGTTCCGCGATTTCTTCCAGGGTTACTCCACGCTTGTTCAGCCAGAATTTGGTCGCATCTGCGACGGCCTTGCTGTTCAGACTGTACGGTATTTTTTCGATTTTTTCATCAGCCATGTTCATTCACCTCGTTGTTTAGTAAGTCATTTCATTACAGCAAACGTTAGTATGATGTTAAGGACTGTTGTTACCTCAGATTGTACGTTTACCGGAAGTATTTGTCCAGAGAGGGAAGTTTCAGTGACCTGAAATCCAGCTCCTACTTGAGATGAAGAAGTAGTCCAAAGGCTTTTCCAACAATTTAGGATAAGCTGTTGTTATTTTTTGGACAAAGGTCTCGTATACATAGCAGTACAAAGCCTATCTAACCTTGAAAGGGGTAATAAATGATGAAACCTATGCAACAAATCCGCGGAATCTCCGCAGTCTTCCTGATCGCAGTTCCACTGACACTGTCTGGCTGTGGATTGTTTGGTTCAGAATCGGCATCGATTGACGCTCCGCCACCAGAGGTGGAAGCGCAAATGTTACAGACTAGTGGAGATACTACTTTGGATTCAGGTGTATTCGGTCCGGTGACACAGGATGATACACAGACCACGGTTAAAGGCAACACCAAAACTTCACAGAGCAATGCTTCCGGAGATCGGACAACCGTATTTTTGGAAGATGGTAATGGATTACTCGCTCCGGTATCCCTCAGCTTGCCAAAGAGCAAAGATTCCAGCGCAATTAAAAACTCGTTAATGGCATTAGTGAGCAAGGGGAAATATGCCTCATCAGTGCCTGAAGGATTCCAAGGCGTTCTTCCAGCTGGAACGGAAGTAAAAGATGTTACGATAGACAAGTCGAATTCAGCTGTTGTCGAATTTAATTCAGAATTCAATAATTATGATCCTTTAGAGGAACGTAAAATCCTCGAAGCTATCACTTGGACGCTGACCGGTCAAGATGACATTAAAAGCGTACAGCTCTGGGTAGATGGTAAAAAGCTCACAGAGATGCCGCTTCAAGGAACTCCGCTGGATCGTCCATTAACCCGCACAATGGGCATTAATTTGCCGAAGCAAGGTCCTCTTCTGATGAACTCCAGTGCGGTTACTGTTTATTTTTCCACAACATCTCCTGACGGTATCCAATATTATGTTCCTGTAACCCGTTTTGTACCCGCTGGACAAGAACAGCTGACTGCTGCTTTGAACGAATTGATCGCAGGTCCTGAATCCGGAAATGGGCTGGAAATGGTCATGACGGAGGGAACGATACTTGATTCCGTTGACGCTGGGCAGAACGGTGTAGTTACCGTATCTTTGACGGATGATATGTTCACAGATGGTAAAGGTGTACCCGCTGAAATGCTGGAATCGGTCGTACTGACGGTTGCTCAAAATTCAGATGATTCTCTTGTGCAAATTCGCTTAAACGGCAAGGAATCGATTACTGATACAGATAATGTGGACTACAGCAAACCTGTTTCCGCACCAGAATATTTGAATGAGATCCCGTTATAGAATGACTCTGTAAGGTTTAAAAGATGCTTTTGTGCCTCCTCTTTGGTAGAATAAAAGTTGCTCAAAAAAACGTTGCGTCCCAAGCAGTATACGACTCGCTATTTATAACGGGGAGACGGGACTCACGCTAAACTATTAGCTATACGATGTAGGAGGCAGAAAAGATGAGATCAAACGGGCGAAACGACGACCAATTACGGCCGCTGACAATAACAACCCAAACGAATAAATATGCTGAGGGCTCCGTGATCATAGAAATGGGAGATACCAAAGTCATTTGTACGGCTACAGTAGAGGAAAAAGTACCTCCGTTTCTTAAAGGACAAGGAAAAGGCTGGGTAACCGCAGAATATTCGATGCTTCCTCGGGCCACTCAATCCCGTAATCAGCGTGAAGCTGCACGCGGTAAGCTTACCGGGCGCACCATGGAGATCCAACGGCTGATCGGACGAGCGCTTCGTTCTGTAGTGAATTTACAAGCGTTAGGCGAGCGTAGTATTACATTGGACTGTGATGTGATTCAGGCGGATGGTGGTACGCGGACCGCTTCGATTACAGGTGCTTTTGTTGCCATGGCATTTGCGATTAACAAAATTACAGTTCAGCATAAGTTGCCTGTGTTTCCTATAACAGATTTCTTGGGGGCAATCAGTGTCGGTGTTGTAGGGGATAAAACGCTGCTGGATTTAAATTATGAAGAAGATTCCAAAGCAAAAGTAGATATGAATGTAGTGATGACTGGCGGCGGTGCCTTTGTTGAACTTCAGGGGACTGGTGAAGAAAGACCGTTCACTCGTCAAGAGCTGGATCTTTTACTGGGTCTAGGTGAGAAGGGAATCTATGAACTGATTGCTGCGCAGAAAGAAGCACTGGGAGCGATTGCTCTCAAAATCCCTTCCGGCCAGCCGGGCCAAGAGGTGTAGCATGAAGTCTGACGGCGGTATTCTTATTGTTGCGACGAAGAATAAGGGGAAAGTACGTGAATTCGAGCATGCTTTTGCCCCGCTAGGGCTGACAGTGAAAAGTATGTACGACTATCCGGATCTGCCCGATGTGGTAGAAGACGGAGCCACTTTTGCCGAGAACGCCTTTAAAAAATCCAAAGCCGTAGGTGATGCCCTTGGAATCCCGGTCCTCGCCGATGATTCGGGTCTTTGCGTAGACGCCTTGGATGGTCAGCCGGGTGTGTACTCTGCACGTTATGCTGGTGAAGATGCTACGGATGGTGCGAATAATCTGAAGCTGCTTAGCGAGCTGGAGCGATTGAAGCAGGGGGAAGACACTGACCAGCCTTTGCTGAGCACAGCTAGGTTCGTCTGCACTTTGTCGCTGTATGATCCGGTTTCCAAGCAGGAGCTAACCGCAGAAGGTGCAGTCGAGGGCTGGATTACCTCAGAACCTTCCGGTGCTGGCGGATTTGGTTATGACCCGCTCTTCTATCTCTCGGAGCATGAAAAAACTATGGCAGAGCTTACGCTAGAAGAGAAGCAGCATATCAGCCATCGAGGAGCTGCACTGCGAATGCTAACAGCGAAGCTGGAGAAGAAGCTGGCAGCTGAAGGCGAACTACCACAGGAATAGAGCCTTTTTATACAAAACAGGGTATCCAAAAGCCATTGGCTGCTGGATACCCTGTTTTTTTGCAATCATTTCGGAAACTAAGCACCGAACTTCGTATGGTTGTTATATTTGCAAGTTTGTTACCATTACCGGACACAGCTGATCTTAAAAGTGGCTTTATACAAATAACGTCATGTGAATCCGTAAGACTTAGGGTTGAAGATTATTCGGCACTATAATAAATGTGGAGCTTTTTCATTGGCTGGATTATAACAGCTTCCAAAGAGCAGGTGTGGAACCTGGCTCCCACCCTTGAAGGGAAGTGTGAGGCTGCAAGCATGAATATGTTTTTCCATTATAGGTGACAACGTCACCTACTTTGTAAGCAACCCCTGTTATCCAGATTGAGCCTCCCGAAGTAGGTGCAACGGTAGGTAGTGGAGTTGGTGTTGCGATTGCTGTAGGTGTTGGGACAACAGTAGACGTTGGTGCCACTGTAGGTGCCAACGTCGGCGTCACTGTTGGAGCTACAGTTACCGTAGGTGTAGACGTTGCGGTTTCGCATGTGCTGATGAATTTCCAGACGCCATTAGCACCGCTAAGATCGGGACGATCTCCTTGCGTCCACCACTTGGCTTCATATAGTGAACCGTTGTAGGATACACGCTGTCCCCCAGTGTACACGCCTGTCGCACTCCAAGTTGCTGCCGAACATTGTCCCGGCGTAGGTGTTGGAGTTACGGTTGCGCTTGGCGTTGAAGTTGGTGCTATGGTTGCAGTCGGCGTTGCAGACGGTGTCGTGGTTGGAGTAGGTGTTGGTGTTGCAGACGGTGTTGGCGTTGGTGTTGGCGTAACGCCTCCATATAGTTTGTCGTATTCCTGCTGGGACGAGCTTCCGTTCAGTGTAATGCGTTGCGGACCGCCCGAGAAGTTCAGCTTCATCATGCCTGGAATTTCCAGTGCAGCTCCGTTTGCAATCGTTTGGGAAGCCGTCCCTGTAATACGGTAGCGGTTAAAGTCCCAAGCCGTAGAGATTTGTTCTACAGTACCTGCTCCCCACGCAGAGGTCAAGGTTGTTGTTGTCGGTAGATCGAATTCCAGCTTCCAGCCACCAGAGATATCCGTACCTGTGTTATTCGTTATTTTCAAGGAGTAGGTATAATTCGGATGATCGTAAGTGCCACTGAAATTAAGGCTAAAGTTCTGAGGCGCAGGAAGTTGTGGCTTCGGTGTTCCACCTGGCAGAGAGGCTGTCTTAAGCTGGTCATAGGCAAAATCGGTCAAAGCGTTGCCGTACGTATAGGTGCCATCACTCTTTTCAGAATAGTCGCCAGTCAATTCCCAGAACATCATCCCTCCCAATCCTTTTTGCTTGATATAATCCAGTTTGTAGCCGAGAGATTCCTTATCTTCATACGTAAGAAATACCTTTTTGTCTGCGTTATACATATATGGGGTTTTGGTAACAGGATCGAAATAGCGCTTGTTCGCTGGGTCCTTGAGCAGATTCAGCACATGCCAGATTGGATTTGCGCCAGCCGGCTGCTCTGGTGCAGGGTCATTCCAGATTCCGTATATGCCATCGGCTCCACCTCCGGTTGTAGGTGCTGTACCGTAAAGACCGGTGTTGTTGATGCCTCCATTTACATTCTTCCAGCCACGTGAGTAATAAGGAACTCCGATAACGATTTTTTCCGGTGGAAGCGTACCCAAATAGTATCGAACGGCCCAGTCGGTATTCAGAACCGGAGTGCCCAGCGCAGCGGTTTCTGTATCGCGAGAATCTGGGTACAGGGCGGAATGCGGTCCTACATATCCATTCCACGCACCGTGGAAATCATATGTCATGAGGTTCGCCCAGTCCAAATACTGGTTAGCTTCCCCTAACTTCATCCCGCCTAGAATCCAGGAGGAAGCGGTTGCGGCGATGGTTAGGTCATATTTCTGATTATCCTGTGCACCTGCCTGATCCAGCTTTTCGCGAAGCTTTTTCATCAGGAGAACATAGTTGTTGTAGTTCACTGTACGCAGCGGCTCAGCTACGCCAAAGTCATTCGGGTTACCTGATTGGCCTGTGCCGGATGGGTACTCCCAATCAATGTCTACACCGTTGAACTGGTACGTACGTAGAAAATCCACGACACTGTTCGCAAACGTCTCGCGACCTGCTTCTGAATTGGCCATGTTGAAAAAACCACCAGAACCCGACCAGCCACCAACCGAAATCAGGGTGCGGACATCAGGATAAAGCTGCTTATACTTTATAAGTTGGTTAAAATGTCCTTTAAACGGCAAATTCGTTAGCTGGTTGGGATAATCTTTTTCGATCGCTGCTGTACGGTCCATCAAATCAATCTTGTTCGTTTGAGGGTTTACCTTCGCGAATGCATAGTTAATATGAGTGATTTTATCCCACGGTATTTTGTCGACAGTATAAAATCCTTTGTTCTCCTGATCTCCCCACTCCGGGAAATAAGCAACAATTTTACGCGGATGATCTGCAGCGGGAGCAGGAGCAGCTGGCGTTGTTCCTGCTGCTAAGGCCACTTGCGACGATCCTCCTGCACTTGTGTAAAGCGGGAGCAGAATGATGGCGCTCATTAAGGCTGCAATGTAACGTGCGGATTTACTTCGCCTATTTCGTGTACTTATCTTCATTTAACATTCCTCCATAGGGGATAATATGATTTCACGGGTAGATAGGAACGATGATTCCCTACGCGCAAATCGGAATCTTAATTCAGTTTCCAAAGAGCGGGTGTGGTCGCCGGTTCCCATCCTTGAAGTGAAGTATGGGGCTGAAGGCAGGTATACGTTTTGGCATTGTAGCTAACGACATCACCCGTTTTGTAGGCGATTCCTGCTGCCCAGCTGGAACTTCCAGGAGTCGGTGCTACAGTAGGCGCTGGTGTCGGAGTTGTCGTCGGTGCTACAGTTGGTGTCGGTGTTACTGTTGCGGTTGGTGTGGCAGTTGCTGTTGGCGCAACAGTTGGCGTCGGTGCTACTGTTGCCGACGGAGCCGGCGTTGCTGTTCCGCACAAGCTGATAAATTTCCAGACTCCGGAAGCACCGCTAAGGTCGGGACGATCGCCTTGGGTCCACCATTTGGCTTCATAGACTGAACCGTTATAAGAAACTTGCTGACCGCCCGTATATACGGCTGTCTGGCTCCATGCCGCTGCACATTGTCCCGGAGTAGCTGTTGGCGATGGAGTTAACGTTGGTGTCGGTGTTGAGGTTGGGGTTACTGTAGCCGTCGGTGTTGGTGTTGGTGTAGGCGTTACTGTTGGAGTTGGAGTTGGTTGCACAACTCCACCGCCAAGATCGGCGTTTAGTTTGTTGGTCAGTGTTTTGTTCCGGTCCCCACTTGTTTCCCAGAACATGGCGCCTGCAAGACCTTTTGATTTGAGATAACTGATCTTATGGCCAAAGGATTCTACATCGTCATAGCTGATAAAAGTTTGATTCGTTGGATTATAGAGATAAGGCACTTTTGATGTGTCATTCCAGTAACGGGTATAGCCGTTTTTGTTAATATAATTAGCTTCGAGGTCGTAGAAATCGTAGCTGCCCTTCTCCCATGTACCTGTGGACGAAACTCCAGAGGACAATTGGTATTGGCCATTTCCTGTTGCCGGAGCGCCACCCCATCCTCGACCATAGAATCCCATACCGAGAACTAACTTGTTTGCGGGTACGCCATGATCTAAATAGCTGGTTACTGCTTTATCGATGTTGAAATTTTGCGGTTCGGTCAGACCTGAGGCAGAAGCGGCAGGGTCATAATACAAAGGAGCATTGTGACCTGTAGTCTTATTCCAGCTTCCGTTAAAGTCATAGGTCATAATATTGATCCAATCTACAATGGAAGCAATACCTGCAAGATTATTGTTATTGACATACGTCGGGCCTGCCCCGGAAGCAATGGTCAGCAGGTAGGTTTTACCGTCGGTCTGACCGGCAGCATTTAGCTTTTCACGGATTTTTTGCAGAAGAAGGATATAGTTCTCCTTGTCTTCGGGACGGTAGCTGTTCCCTGCGAGCCCACCGCTAACTGGGTACTCCCAGTCGAGATCGACACCGTCCATTTTATATTTACGAATGAAGTCTACCGCAGAGTTGGCAAAAACCTCACGGGTCACAGCGGTGGCCGCCACATCCGAGAAACGGTTCGACCAAGTCCAGCCTCCAACGGAGATCATTGTCTTCAGGTTGGGGTTCTTTTCTTTCAGCTTCCACAGCTGCTTCAGGTTACCTTTGATGGGGTCATCCCATTTGTCATCCCCAAAGCTCTTACCGGTGTCAATCCACGGGTCACCCAGTACGATCGTGCCGTTCGGAACGTTAATGGTCTGTGCTTGCTCATTTTGACAGCTCCAGGTTACTGGATTCGGGCCAGTTGGGTCGGGGTTGCCGTGAATGCCATTCCAACAAATATCTGCGAAGGCGTAGTTAATGACATTCATTTTGGTAGGATCAATATCGGATACATTGTAAGCCCGCCCATAAGCGGCCCAAGATGCGTAATAACCAACCAGTTTATAATCCTGTGCAGCGTTGGCCGTTTTAGCACTACTACCCAGGGTTGAAAAAAGTGTCAGAACAAGCGCGGCGATCATCGCGATCGCAAAGGTTTTGCGTGAACTTTTTTTCATGAATATCATTGATTTTCTACCTCCGAGGTTTAATGTGTAGTTCGAATACTTTTCGGCAAGAAATCCCGATGTTCACCTCCCGTAGTTTGAAATGGACCTGTACCTTCACCTGTGCGTATCTCTCATTCTACCGACATCCAATTCATAGATTTAGCAGCCCCAAATAGCCGTCCTCATGAAGCCTCACAAGGTAAGTAAGCGCTTTCTAAACTGCTGTTCTAAGAATTCCTTTTCTAATAAACTTGTAGATATAACAATGCTGGTAGAGGGTAGGATGGGTAGAAGAGTTGGGTTGGAGTTGAATAATTAGGATGAATTTCATATATATGGGTGGAGGCATTTCTTATTTTCAAGCATAGAGCGCGATTAAGCTAGGGATAAAATTCGGGAATGTAGGGGGAGATTTTTCTTATTGAAGGATACATATTTGATCGAGGTTTGATAGATTGGGCGCATGTCCTATTTTTCAGGAAACGTATGCAGAACACATAACCTTTGATGTCATGAATATAAATGATATACATGCCTGCAATATTTTTACGGAAATTACGCAACGCATCGCAGGTTCTTTTCGTTATAGTAGTATTATACGGAAGGTGGTGGGTTCACCGATGGTTGTGTGGGTGTTATGGCTGATCGCAGCCGGTGTCCTGTTTGTAGTAGAGATGATGACGCTTACTTTTTATCTGTTGTGGCTCAGTATAGGTGCATTAGCTGCTGGTTTGGTTTCGTTGATTGCTCCCGATGCTATTTTGTTTCAGGTGGTTCTCGGATCACTGGTCGCACTTGGTCTTACTATATTCTCGAAACCACTGGTTTCTAAATTTCGCAGCTCACGTGGGTTCAAGGATACCGGTACAGAAATCGTCGGCAGGCAAGGTGTCGTCGTTGAGCCTATTGAGCAAGGACAATATGGGCAAGTCAAGGTAGGTGGAGATACATGGAGCGCAAGCTCGGTTCAGTCTCTGGGCAAGGATGAGGTTGTAAGAGTAGTGAAGAGAGGCACGACGATTATTGAAGTAGAACGATGGGGGGACATGAACTAATGGAATGGGCAATTATCGGAATTATTATTGTGGTGGTCGTAGTATTTGTGGCATTAACAGTCAAAATCGTACCACAACAGCGGGTAGGTGTAGTGGAACGTCTCGGTAAATTTAATCGTCTGCTGACTCCGGGACTGAACATTCTGATTCCTGTAATTGATCAGGTGCGTACGTACCATGATTTACGAATCCAGCAAGCGAATGTACCTCCACAAACGGTAATCACGAAGGATAACGTGCAGGTGCAGATTGATACAATTATTTTCTATCAGGTGGTTGGACCAGAGGAAGCAACCTATGGCATTTCTGATTATGTATATGGGGTAAGAAACATTTCGACGGCAACAATGCGGCAAATCATCGGTAAGCTTGAATTAGATGAGACCTTATCTGGGCGGGAAAAGATTTCGACCGATATTCGGTTGGCTCTTGATGAAGCTACAGAGAAATGGGGCGTACGGATTGAGCGTGTGGAAGTCATTGATATCAAGCCACCGCTGGATATTCAGGAAGCAATGGATAAGCAGATGAAAGCGGAACGGAGCAAGCGGGCGATTGTCTTGGAAGCGGAAGCTGCTAAGCAGGATATGATCCTGCGTGCTGAAGGGGATAAGCAGAGTAAGATTCTAAAAGCAGAAGGTGACAAGGAAGCACGTATCCGCCAAGCAGAGGGTTCACGGCAAGCACAGGAGCTGGAAGCTCATGGTGAGGCGAAAGCCATTCAAGCGGTGGCCGAAGCTGAAAAAACACGCATAGAGCTGATTCGCTCAGCAGGTCTGGATGAGCAGGTGCTAGCTTATCGCTCCTTCGAGGCGCTGGCTGAAATCGCTAAAGGTCCTGCGAATAAAGTGTTCCTGCCAACAAGCGCTGTTGAAACGCTGGGAAGTCTTGGGGCGATTGCTGAGGTATTCAAAGCGAGCAAGGATAGTAAATAGATTTTACAATTCGTGCTTCTTCCGTTAAAGTAAAAAGCAAAAACAACCTTATGCATACGAAGCTATTGTTGCTCATGCAAACTTTGAAGGAGAGAAGCTACCGTGACAAAAGAAATCTCACCGCTAGTTGAACTGCTCGGACTACAGCCCCACGTAGAGGGTGGTTGGTACAAAAGACTTTGGAATTCAGAATTTGAAATCTCCCAGGAAGTGCTAGGCGATAGCTATTCTGGATCACGTCATTCGGCATCTTCCATTTATTTTTTGCTTCACGAAGGCGAGCAATCTGATTGGCATACGGTATTGTCCGATGAAGTTTGGTTGTGGCATTCCGGTAGTCCAATCGTGCTTAGTCTCGGAGGTACTGGAGATAAGCCTGAGGATGTGCAGGAAGTTATTTTGGGTCTCGATATTGCTGCAGGCCAGCAGCCACAAGTGGTTGTTCCAGCGGGAGTATGGCAGGCCGCGCGTACGTTAGGTGAAGAACCGACGTTGGTCTCCTGTATCGTTTCTCCAGAATTCCATTTTGATGATTTCAAACTAATTGAGAAATAAAGAAGAGCGGGGGCTTTATATATGCCTCCGTTTTTTTATGAGGATTTTGGGAATGATGAAGCATTCTGCTATACTTTTGTGATAGCGCTTGCTTCTGAAGCGTGAATTTAGGTTAAGTAAGATTAATGAAATAACAATAAGCTTGGAGGGTTAAGCAATGAGTGAATTGAATGCACCGTTCTCGGGAGGTCCGACTTTAAATGATGGAGTGACTATGCCGTGGCTGGGCCTTGGCGTGTATCAGACTAAAGATGGGGAAGAGGTTATTCACGCGGTCAAGACCGCAGTGGAGCTTGGATATCGCAGTATTGATACGGCTGCTGGTTACAATAACGAAGAAGGTGTAGGTCAGGCTATTCGTGAATGTGGAGTGGCCCGTGATGAACTGTTTATTACGACGAAAGTGCGCAACCCTGATCAAGGCTATGAATCAACTCTGAAAGCGTTCGAAGTTAGCCGGCGCAAGCTGGGGCTGGACTATATAGACTTGTATCTCATACATTGGCCGGTGGCAGGAAAGTATCGGGAGACTTGGAAAGCTCTGATTCATCTGCAAAAAGAGGGCCTCATCAAATCTATTGGCGTGAGCAATTTTCAGATTCATCATCTGAAGGATATCATCGAGGATACTGGCGTGGTTCCAGTGGTGAATCAGGTGGAATTCCATCCGCTTTTGACTCAGCGCGAGCTGCTGAAGTATGCCAATGAGCAAGGGATCCAGCTTGAAGCTTGGAGTCCGCTAATGCAAGGGAACCTGGATCTTCCCCTTCTTAAAGAACTGGCTGGAAAGTATGATAAGACCCCTGCTCAAATTGTACTTCGTTGGGATTTGCAGCAAGGCGTCATTACGATTCCGAAGTCAGTACATGCGGATCGAATCAAGGAAAATGCAGGATTCTTTGACTTCACGTTAAGTGATGAGGATGTTAAAGCCATCGAAGATTTGAACAGAAACCATCGTTTCGGTCCCGATCCGGACAATTTTAATTTCTAAAAAATTACGAATACAAGCCAAACAGCAAGCCGCCGATACGGGGACTTGCTGTTTGGCTTGTCGCTTATTGGATGGAGACGTTATATTTACGCAGCCAGAGATCTACTTGGGCGAGGTAAGCAAAAAGCTGAGGACCGGACATGAGCTGGCCGAACCAAGGCAGATTGGTAGAGGATTCTGGGGAAGCGGCGATCTCACGGATTTTGGCAGCATCAATTAATGGGAGTATAGGTGAAGTAGAGTCATCTAGAATATTTAATACTTGTGTTCGTACTGCGTTTAAATAGGCTGGATTATGTGTTTTCGGATAAGGGCTTTTTTTACGATATAGTACATCATCTGGAAGAATTCCCTCAAGCGCTTTGCGTAAAATCCCTTTTTCACGACCGTTTAGGTTCTTGATTTCCCAAGGAATATTAAAGACATATTGAACGAGGCGATGATCACAATAAGGAACACGTACCTCTAGTCCGGCGCCCATACTCATTCGGTCCTTACGGTCGAGCAAAGTAGGCATGAAGCGGGTGATGTTTAAATAGGACATTACGCGCATTTGTGCTTGTTTACCTGTCTCCCCATCCAATGTTGGGACTTCGGCTACTGCATCACTGTATCTGTCACCCAAATATTCCAGCGGCCGAATCCATTCATTAACTTCAGGGGATAATAGACTGGCACGCATTTTAGGAGCAACAGACCAAGGGAAAGTGCCTGAGGAGAGCATTTCCTCCCGATGGAACCAAGGATAACCGCCAAAAATCTCATCGGCAGCTTCGCCGGAAATGGCTACAGTAGCATTCTTTTTAATCTCACGGCAAAATAAATACAAAGAAGAGTCCACATCGGTCATCCCAGGTAAATCGCGTGTGTACAGTGCATTATCAAGTGCTTCTACAAGCTCTGGTGTATCAAACGAGATATAGCGATGGTTCGTATTTAATTCATCGACCATTCGCTTAATCCATGGCCCATCTGCTCCGGGCTGAAAAGTATGGCTCTTGAAGTGCTTGTCGTTATCGACATAATCGACGGAATACGTATCCACTCGTCCTTGACCGTTTCGGTTGTAGTAGTCCACTGCAAGTGCTGTTAACGCACTGGAGTCCAGCCCTCCTGACAAGAGGGAGCAGACAGGAACATCTGAGACCAGTTGGCGTTCGAGCGTATCCTGCAGCAGTTCACGCACCTTAGTAGCTGTTTCTGCTTCATTATCAGTGTGTTTTACGCTTTCCAGCTTCCAATAAGCGTAACTACGCAGACCTTCACGGCTATAGATCATGGCATGCCCAGGACGAAGTTCCTGCATATCCTTATAAACACCGTGTCCTGGTGTACGGGCTGGACCGATAATAAAGATTTCCGCAAGTCCTTCTGGACCTACGACTGGCTGTACCTTGGGGTGCTGCAGCAGCGCCTTAGGCTCTGAGCCAAAAACTAAGACATCATCCACTTTACTATAGAACAGGGGCTTCACGCCTAAACGGTCACGTGCAAAAAAGACCTGATCCCGAAGACCGTCCCACACTGCAAAGGCAAAGATCCCATTGAGCTTCTCTACACAATCCGGTCCCCATTCGATATAGGCGTGAAGCAGAACCTCAGTGTCACATTGGGTACGGAATTGATGACCCCGCTGCTTAAGTTCTTGTTTGAGCTCGGGTGCATTATATAATTCGCCGTTGTACACAATCGCGTATACTTGTTCCTCATGGCGGGTGATCATAGGCTGCGCGCCGTTCTCTGGATCGATAACGCTAAGTCTGCGGTGACCGAATGCACAGGGGCCTGAAATCCAAGTTCCAGCTGCATCCGGTCCGCGGTCTGCTAAAGTTTCAGTCATTTTGACCAGCAACTGCGAGTGCTGCGTGAGATCTCCGCGCCACTGGATAAATCCGGTTATTCCGCACATGATGGTTCATCCTCTCTTTTTGTGCGATTGTTGTCCTTACTTTTTTGCCAAGTAATACAGATATATGCCGAAGGAAGGCATAAAATGTATGTCCTTATCCGAACACTAGGGAAGAGATGAATTTGCCAGGAGGGAAGGATGACAGGTGTATTATATTAAAGATGCCAAAATTCGTAGAATGATGGAGTATGACGGTGCGCCTTGTGCAGAAGTAGGTGTATTGCCAGGTGCTGTTAGTGATCCTGCGCTTCTGGTATATATCGTAGAAGATCAGCGCGAAGAAGGTTATGAGATTGTCCGTATCCTCACTAACGAAGCAGATACTTCTACTGATTGGTTTGATAACAATATGCATGATGCTTTTAAAGATGTGACTTCGAGCGCGTTTACAGGCAGTATGATTATGACGCCTGAAGATGAACGTTCCAAGTTTCAGAGAGAGTTAATGACATATGGAGATTTGAAAAAACAGTTGGAGCAGCATTTTCGGAATCTGGAGTAGGATGAAAAAGAGGGTATCTTTAAGCTATGAAAATAGCTAGGATACCCTTGTTATTTATTTAACAGGATAATGATTACTTTTTTTCCAAAATTTTTGATCTTGAAAATTCTGCTGAATAAGGTATAATAAATATCGTTGCGTCAATACATATCATTAATTCTTATATGTCCCGGTAGCTCAGCTGGATAGAGCATGCGCCTTCTAAGCGCACGGTCAGGGGTTCGAATCCCTTCCGGGACGTCAAGTAACAGCCTTCCTTCGGGAAGGCTGTTTTTGCGTACAGGGGAAGAGAAGCCCGGTTGGTTCGTCGGAGCAAAGGCATCGATAGGATCAGCTTCGCAGTCAGCCCGGAAGGGCTGCATCCCGCTCGGGGCAAGTAACAGCCTTCCTTCGGGAAGGTATTTTTGCGAGAAGAGCATCCTCGCCAAAGTAAGTAAACTGAAGCTCTGATAGATAATTAGGGAAAATCTCCCTATAATGCAGAGCTTTCTACTCAATAGACTAATAATTAGGGAAATCCTCCCTGTAATTTAACTAATTCGTTGGCGAATATAGATATTCTCCCGATTTTTAGGGAGGATTTCCCTCTTTTCATTCATTTCAAGCAATTATCGGCTAAATAGAGGGAGCTTTTCCCTAATTACTCTCAAAAAAGGCCAACCCTATAATTGGGGTTGGCCTAATTATACGAAAAGAAGATGCCGAGAAAGTAGCCTTCACTACTTTTTCGGCACCTTGAGCCTTCCCGTGAGAAGGCCATCTTACATATGCCCACCGCTATAGAAGCGGCCAGATCTCCTCCCAGACAGTGTCTAGAATAGCTTGCATATTATCTTCCATACTGTTAATAGCGATTACCACTTGAGCATCCGGGGCAACCATGCAGAATTGACCGTGAGCGCCATCGGCACGATAAGCATCGTGCGTACACAACCAGAATTGACAACCGTACCCTTGGCCCCAATCACCAGCTCCGTTATTTTCGATCTGCTTTTGTGTAACAAAATCAATCCAAGCTGCTGGAATAAGCTGCTGTCCCTTCCACATTCCTTTTTGCAAAAGAAGCTGTCCAAATTGGCTTAGTTCTTCGGTATTGATCTGAAGTCCGGCACAACCGAGGGTGATCCCTTGAGGAGTCATTTCCCAATCAATATTTTCTATGCCTAGTGGGGCAAAGAGACGGGGAACGAGGTAATCCTTTACGGTTTGTCCGACACGGGCCTGAACCATGGCAGAGATCATAATGGTATCCCCGCTACTGTAGGTAAACTGTTCCCCAGGAGGTCTGTCTAAAGGCAGCGATAGATAATGTTGTATCCAATTTACATTCTTCAAAGCCAATCTTTCTTCAACCCAAAACGGTGGGGAATCATGCCCTGTACTCATACGTAGTAAATCGAACAAGGTCAACTCCCCAGGTTGCATGGAAGAACAGGCCTCTTTATGAGTGAATGCATATTCGGGAAACACATCTTTAAGTGTTGTATTTAGTGATAGCTTTCCTTCTTCGATGGCTAGACCCACCGCCATGCATGTAAAAGATTTGCTGACCGAATGCTGCAAGCGCCGGATATCCTCTGCGAGATCCACTTTCCCCACTAGAGATCCGTTTTGAAGCACACGTACATTGAATACATTTAATCCACGTTCGCGGATTTGAGCTTCAAAGCGAGTCATGTTTAACATAAAATGCAGCCCTCTTTCTCTATGATTCCAAGCTTGATGAGGTAGATTGTCGATCAAAATGATTGAAAATAGAGTGGAAACGTTTCCTCTGTCTGGATATTTAATAGCTAAATTGATGGTATTCTATTCTTATTTTAAAGTCAATGCAAGCAGGAAGACTACTATTTAACACTAAAATACTTAAAATTTAAAACGGATTCGAGATGCGATTCATTTTTATTCGAAAATCATAGGTTGACTTCTAAAAAATATCTGTCCATAATGAACGTATTAAGCGATTTAGATACGAAAACAGTCAAAATGATGTCATGGGAAACGTTTCCCATCATTTCATGCGTTTCCACCAAGCTGATTTCATCAGGTGCATGGGAGCTCATTATAGGGGTGAAACAGGGGGAATTATGAATATCAAGGATATTGCAAGACTATCAGGCGTTGGTATCGCCACGGTCTCCAGGGTAATTAATAACTCCGGTGTTGTAAGTGATGCAACCAGAGCTAAAGTAATGGCTGTTGTAAGAGAACATAATTACATTCCAAATGGAAATGCGAGCAATCTGAAGAAAACGCGTTCCAATACGATAGCGCTTATGGTTAAGGGAATTGCAAACCCGTTTTTTGCAGACATGATCAAAGAAGTAGAGCGTCAAGTAAATCTGCGCGGCTGCCCGCTTCTGATCCAGCATGTTGAAGATGGAGTGGATGAGATCAATGCTGCTCTTCAGCTTGTGAAGGAAAAGAATTTATACGGGGTAATCTTTATGGGTGGTACATATGACCATTCTGAAGAAAAATTCAAACAATTGCCGATCCCATTCGTTTTGACTACCATCACGACTACGAAGGATGTTGATCCTGCCGTATTCTCCAGTGTGATCATTGATGATATGCAAGAGTCCTATAAAGCTGTGAGCTATCTAATTTCACTCGGACACCGGAACATTTGTTTTTTGGCCAGATTTCCTTTGGTTCAGCATACTACCGGAAACCGTCGTCTTATGGGTTATATCAAGGCGCTTGAGGATCATGGGATTGAGTATGATGCTGCCTTGGTAGAGGATTGTGAATACAGTCCAAGTTCTGGCTTTACAGCTACGAAAAGACTGCTCAATAAGAAGAAAGATATCACTGCTGTCTTTGCCGCATCAGATACCATTGCTATCGGAGCTGCCAAAGCTTTATTGTCCTTGGGTCTATCAATTCCAAATGATATTTCGATCATCGGATTTGACGGTATAGAGATGGCAGAATACTATCACCCATCGCTGGATACGATTAGCCAACCTGGGGTGGATATGGCGAAAGCCAGTGTTGAAATTCTGTTTGACCTGATTTCGGGACAATCGGAGAACAAGCATGTGGTATTCGAGTCTGTTTTGGTTAAGCGGGGATCTTGCAAGAAGATTAATAAACAAGCATAAATACCTTCGGCGTCCTTGTAAGGACGGTAAGCGTTTGAGCGAGAAATAGAAGGATAATTTATAGCGTAAGCATATACTTTCTTGTATTTTAAAAAAAAGGTTCCGTAAGGAGATGACATATGGCACTTCTAACAGTGGAGACCGGTTCTCCTACCTTAAGAATGACAACGTCCATTAGCATAATCTCCCCCGTTGATTCGGGCAACACCTCCGGTGGGACGCTTTATCTGTTACACGGTGCTGGCGATAATGCTAGCACATGGTACAGGATGACCACTATTGAGCAGTATGCTAACAAGTATGGCTGTACAGTCATAATGCCTCAGGTAGGAAGAAGTTATTATACAGATATGGAGTACGGACTGGATTACTTCCACTATGTTACGCAAGAGCTGCCTGAGCTTTGTGGCCGAATGTTGAGACTGGATAATGATCCGCAGAAGACGTATGTTGCCGGACTATCGATGGGTGGATATGGGGCATTAAAATGTGCGCTTACCTATCCTGAGCGTTATAGCAAAGTCGTTTCTTTATCAGGCGTTACAGATATTCAGAAAAGATTGAGAGACCCGCAAATGTCTTCGGATATGGCGAGGGAGATGGCAGGCACTTTCGGAAAACGCTTACAAATCAAGCCGGATCAAGATCTGTATGCTTTAGCGGCTAAATTAATCGACGAGGAACGTGAGCTGCCTTCGATGCTGACCTGCTGTGGCTCTGAAGATCCATTTGTTGAGATGAACAGGGAATTTGCTTCTTATATGCAGGCGAGCCCCTATACATTTCGATATGTTGAGACCTCAGGAACGCATGAATGGAGATTCTGGGAGCAGCATCTGAAGACGGCTTTTGATTTCTTGTACAACTAAGAGTAAAGAGTGATTTTAGAGAGATATTATGGAGGATTTGAGATGAAAGACCAGCAACTGACGTCCCTGTTGAATCAGATGACGCTTGAAGAGAAGATCGCACAATTACAGCAGCTTGCTGCTAATTTCTATGAAGGGGCAGAAGAAGGAGGGAAAATCACTGGCCCTATGGCATCCATGGGGATTACGGATCACATGATTGAGAATAGTGGTTCAGTACTTGGACTTTCGGGCGCAGAGCAAGTCATTGCCGTCCAGGAAGCTCATTTACGTAAAAATAGATTAGGTATTCCATTACTGATGATGGCGGATATCGTGCATGGCTTCAAGACGATTTTTCCGGTGCCACTAGCGATTGGCTGCTCTTGGGATATGGAACGAGCAGAGCTGAGCGCCGAGATTGCGGCTAAAGAAGCGGCGGTCTCCGGTGTACACGTCACTTTTGCACCCATGGCGGACCTTGTTCGGGATCCGCGCTGGGGTAGAGTGATGGAGTCTACCGGCGAAGATTCTTATTTAAATGGTAGGTTTGCTCGTGCGTTTGTACGCGGATTTCAGGGAAGTGACTTGACGGGCGATGAAAGTCGTCTGGCAGCTTGTGTTAAGCACTTTGCAGCCTATGGTCTATCCGAAGGCGGACGGGATTATAATACGGTCGATTTGTCAGAACGTCAGCTAAGGGAATATTATCTGCCAGCCTATCGCGCTGCTCTGGATGAGGGCGCAGAAATGGTGATGACTTCGTTCAACACGATTGACGGAATTCCGATAAGCGGAAACGTTAAGCTGCTTCGTCAGCTGCTGCGTGAGGAATGGGGCTTTGACGGCGTGTTAATCTCGGATTGGGGCGCGGTGAAGGAACTGATCCCGCATGGTGTCGCCGAGGATGAAGCTGAAGCAGCACTTAAAGCTATCAAAGCTAGCGTGGATATCGAGATGATGACGGAGTGTTATGTGCACCAATTACCAGCTCTTGTAGCTGATGGGCAAGTGGACGAAAGCATCATCGATGAAGCCGTACTTCGTATTTTGAAATTGAAGCAAAGATTGGGCTTGTTTGAGAATCCTTTACGCGGGGCAGATGTAGAGAAAGAGCGTGAAGTGATTTTCTGTGAAGATCACCGGACAGCAGCGCGTGAACTAGCAGTTAAATCCTGTGTACTCCTTAAGAATGATCAGGTTTTACCGCTTGCGGCAGAGCAACGCATTGCACTAATCGGACCTTTTGCCAATAACGGAGATATTCTTGGACCGTGGTCCTGGTTGGGTTCAACGGAAGAAGCTAGCCGTCTTGCCCCAGCAATGGAAGCTCGTGCTGTTGCGGGTAGAATTACCGTTGCCGAAGGCTCCGGGATTGAGAGCTTTACAGAAGAGCAATGGCTGGAGGCGAAATCGGCAGCATTGGAAGCCGATGTGATTGTGCTGGCACTTGGAGAACATTCGGACATGAGCGGAGAAGCTGGAAGTCGTTCAGATATCCGTTTGCCGGAAGCGCAGTGTGAGCTTTTGCAGCGTATGAAGACGCTGGGCAAGCCTATTGTGGTGGTGTTATTTAACGGACGCCCACTGGATCTTAGTGGCGTGATCGAGAACGCGGATGCTATTCTGGAAGCCTGGTTCCCAGGAAGCGAGGGCGGTGCGGCGATTACCAGCCTACTGTATGGTGACGAGAATCCGTCAGGAAGATTAACGATGTCTTTCCCTGTATCTGTTGGGCAAATTCCGGTCTATTATAATCATTTCAACACTGGACGCCCTCTTGGACCGGGTGCGGACAAACGTTATGTCTCACAATATCTGGACATTCCTAATGAGCCGTTTCTGCCATTTGGCTTCGGTCTAAGTTATACGACATTTAGCTACAGTGAGCCGCTCCTTTCCGGTGAAATCATGACGAAGGATCAGCCTATTAAGGTGACTGTTACGGTGACTAATACGGGCAATGTAAAAGGTGAAGAGGTAGTACAGCTCTATATCCGAGACATTTCAGGAGAAGTTGTCAGACCGATGAAGGAACTGAAGGACTTTGCCAAGTTCAGCCTCTCCCCGGGAGAAAGCAAGGAAGTAAGCTTTACGCTTACGGAAGAACAGCTTCGTTATTATCATAGCGATTTAAGCTTTAGCAGTGATCCGGGCAAATTCAAATTGTTTGTGGGTCCAAATAGCCAAGAGGTTAAAGAACGCGATTTTCGCTTAACATTAGCTTAAGTAGAATATATACGACACACGCTGTCGTAATCGAGGAGTGCGAAAATATGACTACTAATATGAATTCTAACATCCATTTAAACGCTGGAGACTTATCATTCACTTTTACAAACAGTGGGGACTTGTTCCAAGTTCTTCATGAACGGACAATGATCAATCAATTATTGCCTAATATTGTGGATGGCTCCTTATCCAATCTATATTTACGTATTCATAGTAATGGAAGCATTCAAGCTGTTCCTTTGCTGGGCATTCATTCTTCAAGCACTGTACGTAAGGCCGGGAACCGCTTGGTTTGGGAAGGTACTGCGGAAAATATTGAATATCAGGTTATTTTTACTCCTACGGCTCAAGGCGCATGGTTCTGGGATGTGAAGCTTTCGGGACATGAGGCAGATGTGGATCTCGTGTACGGACAAGATGTGGGTATTGCCGATATCGGTGCTGTTCGCAGTAATGAAGCCTACCTGTCACAGTATATTGATCATGCCGTATTCGAGGATCAGTCAAAGGGATATGTAGTATGCTCCAGACAGAATCAACCGCAAGGTGGCAAATTTCCATATCTACAACAGGGTGCAATCACTAAGTCAGCAAGCTTCTCGACAGATGGTTTTCAATTCTTTGGATTGTCTTATAAAGAGACTAATCAACCGGAAAGCTTGAGCCGTGAGCAATTAAGTAATGAAATCTATCAATATGAATTCGCTTATACTGCATTGCAATCGGAGCGGGTGAAATTGAGTGGGGAAGCAAGGTTTGTATTCTACGGATTGTTCAAACAAGATCATCCACAAGCGATCACTACCCTAGAATTTACGAATGATATCGCTGCGGCTTGGGATGCTGTAAAAGATTTACCTTTAGAAGCTGAAGCACCGCTCGAACGTTCTTTCCTCACGGAGGAGCTTGGTGCTCCGCTGGTGGCAGATTCTCTATCAGAGAATGAGATCGAAGGTCTGTTTCCAGTTCGTTATCAAGAGGAGAAAGAAGGAGACGTTCTACTGTCTTTCTTCACTGAAAATTATGAGCATGTAGTCCTAAAAGAGAAGGAATTACGCGTAGAACGCCCACATGGTCATATTCTGATGAGTGGGGATAACGCTCGACTTAACGATAAGATTATCACGACAACTTCATATATGTATGGGATTTTCAACTCCCAAGTAGTCATTGGCAATACCAATTTCAACAAGCTAATGTCCAATCCTAGAAATGCGCTTAATATTCCAAAAGCTTCGGGACAACGAATTTATGTGCAGTGGAATGGCGAATACCGTCTACTGACCATGCCATCCCTGTTCGAGGTTGGTTTCAACTATGCCCGTTGGTATTACAGAACAGAAGGCGAATGCTTTATGATTACGAACTACACTACGGCAGATTCTCCGGAAATATTCCTGAATGTGCGTACGGAAAGCGGAAAAGCTTATCGCTATTTAGTCACTAATCAAATCACTATGAACGTTAATGAATACGAGCTTCCATATCAATGCAAGCAAGAAGAGGGAACTGTGACCTTCTCGGCGGACAGAAGCGCACTAAGTGCTGGAGAGTATCCTGACTTGCAGTATAAATTCCAGGTACAGGGAGCGGAGTTTACGCTTCAAGATGAAGGCAGATTCGTTACCAATGCTCCACACACAGATGCACCGTTAGCTGTTCTGGAGTTGTCGGCGAGCAGTGAGTGGACTTTGAATATTCAAGGCCTTCTGGATGGTAAGGAGATTCATTCGAGCAGCCGTACAGTTGAAGAGGAAATTTCCACATACCGCGAGTTCTATAGCGGGGTTATGAATGGCTTCCGCTTGACGCTAGGTGATGGGTCAGAAGGTGAGCTGTTTAAGGTGAATGCTCTGGCTTGGTGGTATACACATAATATGCTCATCCATTATTCTGTCCCTCACGGGCTGGAGCAATATGGCGGCGCTGCCTGGGGAACTCGTGATGTGTGTCAGGGACCTGTGGAATATTTTATGGCTACGCAAAAATACGAACAGGTTCGTGAAATATTGCTGACGCTGTATGCTCATCAATATGAAGATGACGGTAACTGGCCACAGTGGTTCATGTTTGATAAATATACGAAGATTCAGCAAGAGGAAAGCCACGGGGATATTATTGTGTGGCCGCTAAAAGTGCTTGGGGACTATTTGGCAGTAACTAAAGATTACAGCATTTTGCAAGAAACAGTGCCGTATACTCGTAAGCATAGTTTTGACTTTACAGAGAAAGAAGCGACACTGCTGGATCATGCGCGGAAGGAAGTGGCGTATATTAAGAACCACTTCCTGCATGATACGTATTTGTCTTCTTACGGTGATGGAGATTGGGATGATACACTCCAGCCTGCGAATCCACAGTTGAAGCAATACATGGTTAGTAGCTGGACAGTGGCGCTTACCTATCAGACTCTTAATCAGTTCTCGGAAGTTCTTCGTTCCGTTGATCCAGCGGAAGCAGACGAGCTGAAGGCAATGGTGGATGGTATCCATGAGGATTTCAATACACATATGCTCCAATCTGAGGTGATTCCTGGATTCCTGTATATGGAAGATCCAGAGCAAGTGAAGCTTTTGGTACACCCGAGTGATAAGGAAACAGGAATCCAGTATCGTCTGCTGCCAATGACGCGCAGTATGATCAGTGAGCTATTAACTCCGGAACAAGCCGAAGCTCATTATGAAGTGATCCAAGATAAACTATTCTGTCCTGACGGTGTACGTTTAATGAACCGTCCAGCACAATATGTTGGCGGTGTAAGCAGTCATTTCAAACGTGCAGAGCAAGCTTCTAACTTTGGTCGGGAAATTGGACTTCAATATGTACATGCGCACATCCGTTATGTAGAAGCTATGGCTAAGCTAGGGAAAACCGATCAGGTCTGGAATGGCCTAGCAGCGATCAATCCGATCGGAATTCGCGATGTGGTGCCAAACGCTGAACTACGTCAAGCTAACTCCTATTTCAGTAGCTCGGATGGTAAATTTAACACTCGTTATGAGGCACAGGAGAATTTCGATAAGCTGCGTAATGGTGACGTGGCGGTCAAAGGCGGCTGGAGAATCTATTCCAGCGGTCCTGGGATCTACATGAATCAGTTAATCTCGAATGCACTAGGGATTCGTACCGAAGGCGGAGATTTAATTGTTGACCCCATCCTGCCGGAGTCGCTGGACGGCATGCGCTTTAGCTTTGAATATGCAGGTACTAAGGTAGACTTTATCTACCACCTTACGGGTGGGGAGAACAGTCGGATTACTATCAATGGTACAGAAGTGCAGGCTGAAGGTACACTTAATCGCTACCGTAGTGGCGGTGTTCGGATTAAGCGTGAGGACTTTGATCGTCTCTGCGTAGAAGCCGGAAATGTGATTGAAATTTATAAGTAAGCTAATCATTAAAGGGCAATCTCTACGATAAGTGTAGAGATTGCCCTTTTTTTTGAAATACTACATACGGCTCGGTGTTGGTAATCCAAGTACTTCTAGCACATCACCTAAAGTGTCCTTAAATCTCGAAGTAAGCCAGAGGCGAAAGGCAATGGTCGCCGCCTCCCCTTTTAAAATCGGACAAGTAGAATAAAAATTATTGAAGAGAGTGGCTAAAGTATGTGCGTAAGAGCAGAGTATATTCGGCGTCAATTCTACGCTTGCAGAATACAAGGTCTCCTCCCAGAGGCTAAGCTGTCTCAGCAGAGCAAGCTCTGCTTTTTCCATTTCGAGTGGGAATTGAATCTGTGAGGCATCTGTGTGGATTGGGAGGGTGGATTTGCCCAAAACACTACTAGCACGGGCATAGGTGTACATCAGATAAACTCCTGTGTTGCCGGATATTTCGGTAGCCTGTTTGAAGTCAAACACAATTTCTGTTCCCAGATTAAACCGCAGCAGATAATAGCGAATGGCAGCAGCTGCAATGATATGGCTGGGAAGCCCCTCTTTATCGGAGCGTGAATGTTCGATATTCTGTTCCATAAGCTTCACTAAATCGATCACCTTAACACCAATTCCTTGGCGCCCTGACATGGCATAAGAAGATTTTCCTTCCGAAATATTTATTCCCAGCTCGGCTGCGGAAGCCGGACTAAGGGACACCACACCATAACTCACATGATGGAGTTTCGCGGCTTGATCGTTATAACCTAATGCGCCCAAAGCCTGCTTAACCATTTGCTGCGGATATTCCTGTCTATAATCGATCACGTTAATAACACGATCCGCCTGTCCATAGGGCTCCTGGGTTCCAGTTAATCCTGTAGTCCATAAGCCGGACGAGAATTCACTGTAGGTGAAATCCTTGGTTAATAGACCAAATTTCCAGAGGTGATAGGCAATGTCTTTGGCAGTGTAAGTCAGAATACCATTCGAACGTACAAGTACCTTATCCATATGATGATCCTCCGAATCCGCTCCATTGCTAATCGCTGTCCCTTGCTTTAACACCCAGCAGCCTGCCAGCTTACCTTCAGTCTCCTGTACAAAAACCATGGTTTGCTTCAATTGCTCAGATGCGGCTGCCCAGAATCCCTCTTTTAAAATATTACTTTCCCATACCAGCAGGTCATAGTGAATACCGAAACGCTTCATTTCCTCTACATGTTCTCTCACCATACGTTCAGCGACAAGGTTACCCAGCCACGCCTTATTGCCGTTACCCTGTTCCAGGGCATGCAGCATTTCTGTGCGCTTATGTGTCATCTCTGGATTCTGTGCATATTCTTTATTCACTTTGGCATAAAGATCCCAGCAATAATCACCAAAACGCTGATGATCTCCTTCCAACGGTACATTCAATAAACCAACGACTGTATCCGCTAACTGGTTGCCCAGATCATCGACGTAGTTATGGACCTCTACGTTATGACCGGTTCTTTTCATTAGTCTGACCAGCGCATCGCCGATGCACGCATTTCTCAGGTGACCCACATGAGCAGCTTTGTTTGGATTGATTGAGGTGTGCTCGATGATGACCTTTTCCCCTGTGCTGTTGGGCAGTTCAAAGGAATGTTTAGCCCATATCCGCCAATCCATGTACAAATTAATAAATCCAGGAGCAGCTACTTCGACCTTTTGTAAAAAGCCTGTGTAGCTCTCTTGTAATTTAAGCTCTGCTTTTACTAACTCTGCTATGACGAGAGGTGGTTTGCGCAGGATTTTGGCTAGCTGCATAGCAATATTGCAGGAATAATCACCATGCTCTAGATTAGCGGGCTGCTCGATCAGAATAGGAACATCGTTTGGGTAAGGAATTTCTAAGGTGTGGAATACTTTTTTTACACTTTGTTCAATGCTGTTTTTGATGATTTGACTTAACATTTTATACCCTCCTTTGAAAATACAAAAAAGCCCTCGTCTCAAAAGAGACGAGGGCTTTAGCGCTCGCGGTACCACTCTCGTTGCTAAACAGACGTTTAGCCACCTTACAGGATAACGGTCTTCAGCCGGGACTTCCTACTTGGGTTCAGAAGTCCATCTCACGGGTGCGCTTCATTAAGTGATCTGTACCGGCTTACACTTACCCGGCTCGCTGAGGACTAGAACACCTTAACTACTCTCCCGCTCATCGATGCTTGAATAATTTTAATTAGTATAACGAATATTTTGAAAAAAGCAATAGGGCGAAACTCGGTATCAATCTGGAAACGCTTGAGTTTTAGATTGTCCGATAAGTAATTACAAACTCACAAAACAGAAGGGGCTCTCATTATTGAGTGGAAATTCCTTTGCATAAATGTCCACGCATTAACTTTAAATACAGAATATTACTATATAGAGCTATTAATTATGGATCATATTACTAGTTTTATAGTTTGTATTTTTTCAAATTGAGTGAAAGAGAGGAGTGAATAAAGATGGCATTATTTTCAACCGGACCTATAGATAATAGTCCAATTCTGGGGATCAGACAAACACAAATCGTAACAGTAAAAGTGGTTAATCGGGATTCTCTTAATCCTTATAATCTCGTCATTCAAGGCTTTTTTCTAAATGGATCAAGAACAATGTATGTGAATGAAACGGTAAATCTCACACCTAACCAAGTACTAACTAGGAACTATTTTGCGGATTTAGATGCATTTGAATTCGTGTTTGCAACACTAGAAGAAGTTGAAGCACAGGTAGGGATCTCGGTCTGGGGAAAACAGGCTTCAGGACAATTGGTAGATCCTCATCGTGTAGTAGCATGGGAGAAGCACGCAGAAATAATCTAAAGGAGTGTTGAGAATTGAGCTATTTATCTACCGGGCCGATAGATAATACCATGGTGGGTGGGATACGACCTACTCAACATGTTACGATCAAAATCGATAACCGAAGCGATGTTACTTCTTCTACGGTTCTCGTCCAAGGATATTATATGGATGGGACAAGAACTTTGTATGTTAGTCAGCTTATTAACGTAATGCCTGAGCAAGTCATAACCAATGATTATTATGCTGATTTTGATGCATTTGAATTTATATTTACGACTTTAAGCCTGGTAGATGATCCTATTCAAGTTTCAGTATGGGGGAAAAATAGCTCAGGGCAAATCGTTACTGCTCACCGACTTGTTCATTCAGAATTACTCGGAGCAACCGTAGGGGCAACTGGGGCTACAGGTGATACAGGAGTGACTGGAGCGACGGGAGCAGACGGAGCGACTGGTGCGACGGGGGCTGATGGAGCGACTGGTGCAACGGGAGCCGATGGAGCGACTGGTGCGACCGGAGCCGATGGAGCGACCGGGGCTGATGGAGTGACTGGTGCGACCGGAGCCGATGGAGTAACAGGAGCAACGGGAGCCGACGGAGCAACTGGTGCAACGGGAGCCGACGGAGCAACTGGTGCAACCGGGGCTGATGGAGTGACTGGTGCGACCGGAGCCGATGGAGCGACTGGTGCAACGGGAGCCGATGGAGTAACAGGAGCAACGGGAGCCGATGGAGCGACCGGGGCTGATGGAGTGACTGGTGTAACGGGAGCCGACGGAGTAACAGGAGTGACAGGAGCAACGGGAGCTGAAGGAGCGACAGGAGCAACCGGAGTCGCTGGAGTGACAGGAGCGACCGGAGCCGCTGGAGTGACAGGAGCGACCGGAGCCGCTGGAGTGACCGGAGCAACGGGAGCCGATGGAGCAACAGGAGCAACCGGAACCGCAGGAGTGACAGGAGCGACAGGAGTGACCGGAGCAACGGGAGCAACGGGAGCGGCTGGTGTAACGGGAGCAACGGGAGCGGCTGGTGTAACGGGAGCAACGGGAGCGGCTGGTGTAACGGGAGCAACGGGAGCGGCTGGTGTAACGGGAGCAACGGGAGCCGCTGGAGCAACAGGAGCAACGGGAGTCGCTGGAGTGACAGGAGCGACCGGAGCCGCAGGAGTGACCGGAGCAACGGGAACCGCAGGAGTGACAGGAGCGACCGGAGCCGCAGGAGTGACCGGAGCAACGGGAACCGCAGGAGTGACAGGAGCAACCGGAGTCGCTGGAGTGACTGGTGCGACCGGAGCCGACGGAGCGACTGGTGCAACGGGAGCCGCTGGAGCAACAGGAGCAACCGGATCCGATGGAGTAACAGGAGCGACCGGAGTCGCTGGAGTGACTGGTGCGACCGGATCCGATGGTGCAACTGGAGCAACGGGAGCCGCTGGAGTGACAGGAGTAACAGGAGCGACAGGAGTGACAGGAGTAACAGGAGCGACAGGAGTGACAGGAGCAACCGGAGTCGCTGGAGTGACTGGTAGTACCGGAGCCGCTGGAGTGACAGGAGCGACCGGAGCCGCTGGAGTGACAGGAGCGACCGGAACCGATGGAGCGACTGGTGCGACCGGAGCCGCTGGAGTAACCGGAGCAACGGGAGCCGATGGAGCAACAGGAGCGACCGGAGTCGCTGGAGTGACAGGAGCAACCGGAGCCGCAGGAGTGACCGGAGCGACCGGAGTGACAGGAGCAACGGGAGCGGCTGGTGTAACTGGAGCAACGGGAGCGGTTGGAGTAACAGGAGCGACCGGGGCTGATGGAGTGACAGGAGCGACCGGAGCCGCTGGAGTGACCGGAGCAACGGGAGCCGATGGAGCAACAGGAGCAACCGGAATCGCAGGAGTGACAGGAGCAACAGGAGCAACCGGAACCGCAGGAGTGACAGGAGCAACGGGAGCGGCTGGTGTAACTGGAGCAACGGGAGCGGTTGGAGTAACAGGAGCGACCGGAGCCGACGGAGTGACAGGAGCAACCGGAGTCGCTGGAGTGACAGGAGCGACCGGAGCCGCTGGAGCGACAGGAGCGACCGGAGCCGCAGGAGTGACAGGAGCAACGGGAGCCGCAGGAGTGACAGGAGCAACAGGAGTCGCAGGAGTGACCGGAGCAACGGGAGCCGATGGAGCAACAGGAGCAACCGGAGCCGCAGGAGTGACCGGAGCAACCGGAGTCGCTGGAGTGACAGGAGCGACCGGAGCCGCAGGAGTGACCGGAGCAACGGGAGCGGCTGGAGCAACAGGAGCAACCGGAACCGCAGGAGTGACCGGAGCAACGGGAGCCGCAGGAGTGACCGGAGCAACAGGAGTCGCAGGAGTGACCGGAGCAACGGGAGCTGCTGGAGTGACAGGAGCAACCGGAACAACTGGTGTAACTGGAGCAACGGGGCCGAATATTCAAGCTGAAGGATTCTCTGCATTCCTGCCAACTTTGTCAGTATCTAGTTCTTCCCAACTTACGGGCTGGACTGTGACTTCTCCGTTCTATTCTGATCCATCCTTTAGCCCAGTTACGGGAAATTACACAGTTCCGACGACAGGCAGATATTCTATTGAAGCAACTATTAATTATTCCACAACCGCTTCTATCTCAATAAGTCTTGGTAGTGGAATTAATCCAGCATTTATAGTTCAGAGAACATCTCCTACCGCAACAAATCTGGTAAGTGGATTATTTCCTGTGTTAGATGTCAATGTTGCGCTTATTCTAGATTTGAGAGCTATTTTGGGGAGCGGGACTGTAACGCTGGCTGGTGAGTTTGCTCTAACAGCAGGTGATGTTATTGGCTTGTTCTATGTGTCTAATGGTTTGACAGTTCCTTTGAATTTGGGCGGCGCCAACACAGCAGGTATAGTTTGGTCTGTTCATGAATTGACTTAAAAATTGTTCTCTAAGTTTCAATGTTCAAAGAGGGGGATAACCTGTAGCTGTAAGTATAGCTCATGGGTTATCCTCTGTTTTGATAACACAATATGTTGTGGGCTAGACGGAGAAAAGTACTTTTAAGATTTGTAGTAGATTGAATTCTCATAGATTTACTAGTTTGCTCTGACAGTACTTAATATGTATAGCAGTGGCTTTTAATGGATGTCCACGCAATATTTCAAGATAAGAATATTACTATAAAGAGCCAGAAATTATGGACTGAAAAATATAATAGGCTCATCGTTAACAAATTTGGAGTAGATGGGAGGAATGATTATAGTAACGTTACAATTTTAAAAATTTATAGTGGACTATCTTGTTGTAGGGGTTTTTTGATCTAAAGATTTTAAGAGTATTTATAAATCTATTTGAATTGAAGAGGAGTTGAGAACTTGAGTTATTTATCTACTGGACCTATAGAAAACAATCTGGTAAGCGGTGAAAGACCTACTCAGCTTGTTACTATTAAACTGGTCAACCAGAGCGATGTCACTGCGTCGATAGTTCAAATCGAAGGCTACTATATGAACGGTACAAGAACGCTATATGTTAGTGAACTTCATACGGTGGGACCTAATGAAGTACAAACGAATGACTATTATGCAAATTTTGATTCATTCGAATTTATATTTACAACACCAACTCTAGTAGATGATCCAATTCAAGTCTCAGTTTGGGGAAAAAGTAGCACTGGCCAATTAGTGACTGCTCATCGGCTTGTCTACTCTGAATTGTATGGTGAAAATATAGGGATTAGAGGAGCCACTGGTGCAACCGGAGATACAGGAGCGACTGGAGCAACAGGAACAGCAGGTGCCACCGGAGCGACAGGAACAGCAGGAGCCACCGGAGCAACAGGAGCAGCGGGAGCCACCGGAGCAACAGGAACAGCAGGTGCCACCGGAGCGACAGGAACAGCCGGAGCCACCGGAGCAACAGGAACAGCGGGAGCCACCGGAGCGACAGGAACAGCCGGAGCCACCGGAGCAACAGGAAGTGCGGGAGCCACTGGAGCAACAGGAAGTGCGGGAGCCACTGGAGCAACAGGAAGTGCGGGTGCCACCGGAGCAACAGGAACAGCCGGAGCTACCGGAGCAACAGGAAGTGCGGGAGCCACCGGAACAGCGGGAGCCACCGGAGCGACAGGAAGTGCGGGAGCCACCGGAGCAACGGGAACAGCGGGAGCCACCGGAGCAACAGGAACAGCGGGAGCCACTGGAGCGACAGGAACAGCGGGAGCCACCGGAGCAACAGGAAGTGCGGGAGCCGCCGGAGCGACAGGAACAGCGGGAGCCACCGGAGCAACAGGAACAGCGGGAGCGACCGGAGCGACAGGAACAGCGGGAGCCACCGGAGCAACAGGAAGTGCGGGAGCCACCGGAGCAACAGGAATAGCAGGAGCCACTGGAGCAACAGGAACAGCGGGAGCGACCGGAGCAACGGGAACAGCGGGAGCCACCGGAGCAACGGGAACAGCGGGAGCCACCGGAGCAACAGGAACATCGGGAGCGACCGGAGCAACAGGAACAGCGGGAGCCACCGGAGCAACAGGAATAGCAGGAGCCACTGGAGCAACAGGAACAGCGGGAGCGACCGGAGCAACGGGAACAGCGGGAGCCACCGGAGCAACAGGAACAGCGGGAGCGACCGGAGCAACAGGAACAGCGGGAGCCACCGGAGCGACCGGAGCAACGGGAACAGCGGGAACGACTGGAGCAACGGGCGCCACAGGTTCAGGTGCAATTATTCCGTATGCTTCTGGTCTGCCAGTAGCTATGACCACAGTTTTGGGAGGTCTTCTGAATACTTCAAGCGCAGTCGGCTTCGGCAGCAACGCAACAAACATTGCTATTACAGGGGGCACTATTGATCTTACAGGAGCAGCCGGGACCTTATTGAACTTTGCCTTCTCAGTTCCTCGTGCCGGAACGATTACGTCTATGGCAGCCTATTTCAGTACAACAGCTGCACTATCTTTATTGGGGTCCACAGTAACAATCACTGCTCAATTATATAGTTCTTCTACGCCTAACAATACCTTCACAGCAGTACCTGGAGCCTTAGTCACATTAAGTCCTGCATTTACAGGTGTACTTTCACTTGGCACGATTAGCAGTGGTACTACCACAGGCTTAAGTATTCCAGTTACGGTAGGAGAACGATTGCTTCTGGTCTTCACTTCAACGGTAACGGCCGGGCTTGACGTTGCGACAACCATTGCTGGCTATGCTAGCGGAGGCGTTACAATCGCTTAATCCGATGAATCTGAAATTGGGATATCCCAAAAGCCGTATGGCTACAGGATATCCCTTTATTTAGATCATCAGAATTTCTCGGATGTCTTGTTCTGTAAGGGTAGATAACCCTTCCTGACCTGGCTGAATTACCTCATCGATCAAGTTCTTTTTCTTCTGTTGTAGCTCATACATTTTGTCTTCCACAGTACCTTGGGTGACGAGCCGGATCACTTGCACTACTTTTTTCTGTCCGATTCGGTGAGCCCGATCCGCTGCTTGCTGCTCGACGGCAGGATTCCACCATAGATCGTATAGGATTACAGTATCTGCCCCTGTTAAGTTGAGTCCGGTTCCACCAGCTTTTAAGGAGATCAGGAAAATATCTCGCTCTCCTTCATTAAACTGATTACATAAATCTACTCGCTGAGACACAGGCGTTTGGCCATCTAGGTAAAAATATGGAACCCCCTGATATCCGAGTTCACGTCCAATCAAACCGAGCATTTCTGTGAACTGGGAGAATACTAGCATTCGTTTACCCGAACTGCGGCATTCCTCAATGATTTCAAACAGCTGCTCGAACTTGGCAGAGCTTCCTTCATACCCATCCACAAATAGAGCTGGGTGACAACATAGCTGGCGCAGACGAGTGAGACCAGCAAGGATTTTAATGCGATTATTATTACCGAAACTATCCTGGGTCAAATGCTTAAGCGCCTCTTTTTTCAAACGTGCGAGATAAGCGACATATAACTTCTTCTGCTCAGGGAACAGCTCACAGGCTTGGAGTGATTCGATTTTCTCAGGCAATTCTTTTAATACATCACTCTTTAAGCGCCGCAGCAAAAAGGGACGTGCCCGTTTCGCGATAGTTTCCCTCGGCAAATCGTGAAAAGCCTTCTTACCTGGAAAGAGCCCAGGAAACACAGTGCCAAAGATAGACCAAAGATCTTCTAACGCATTCTCAACAGGAGTTCCAGTAAGTGCAAAACGATGCCGGGCCTGAAGAGCCATTACAGCTTGGGCGGTCTGAGTAGTATGGTTCTTTATGGTTTGCGCTTCATCGAGAATCAGGGTATGAAAAGATTTCTTAGCATACAACTGAACATCTCTTCGAAGCAGTGGGTAAGAGGTAATGATTACATCTGCCTTCGCTGCATTTTTTAAAATTCGACCGCGTTCCGTTAAGCTTCCATCTGCAATAACAGCCTTGATCTCAGGCGTGAACTTTTTAAGCTCATTATGCCAGTTGTAGGTGAGAGAGGCAGGAGCGACAATAAGAGCGGGCAGACCACTCTGACGAATATCCGGAAGCTCGGAGAGCAGAAAAGCGATACTCTGCAGCGTTTTGCCAAGACCCATATCATCCGCTAAAATACCGCCAAAACGATAGTGGGCAAGCGTCTTCAGCCACTGGAATCCATACTGCTGATAATCCCGGAGCACAGGAGCTAGACTCTCTGGTATAGGGAAATCAAGATTCTCAGGATTGTGCATATTCGCAAGTAAACGTTTAAAGGATCTGCTCAGTTTGACGGAGTCACTTTGAGAATCGGAAGAGGTTAGATGTAACCCGCGAACGACGGGTAAAGAGAATTGCGCACCTTTAATCTCACCTTCTCGAATGCCCATCTCGTTCATAAAGGTGATGATTTCTTGGAGCTCCTCGCTCTCCAGCGGTAGCAGTGCCCCTTCAGGCAATCGGTAGTATTTACGCTTATCCTGAAGTGATTTTAAGACCATCACAATCTCAGATTCGGGAATACCACCCATGTCGAATTTAAAATCAAGCCAATCGGTTTTCTCATTCCAACTAATGCTTACCTTGGGTGGCGTGGTTCCCGTGAACAATCTTTCTTTGACAGCGGTGGTCGCATAGACCGTGAGTAGTGGCTCAAGCAACGGAATCGTGTGATACAAAAAATCGTACTCACCTTCCTCATCCGTCATAATATACCCGCCTTCGGTTTTGGCGAAGGATTCATGCTCCATCAGCTCTAAAATTCGGGCCTCTCCTTCACCGTCGCGTATAAGAATCAAGTCCGTACCGCGAACATGGGCTTTTTCATCCAAAGGATTGATGATAATATCACCATACTGAAACTCTAGCCCGGCGAGCAGCCGATCTCTCACACGGTCCAGATAGAGCCTCGCGATAAGCTTATGTTGCACAATCCGATCAGCGATAGAGTCGGCGATATGCACATTTCCCAGTTTTTTCAGACCAGGGATAACCTTGTCCATAAAGGGCTCCATTTGTTCGGGGGCAATATCGATGCCGTCTCGACGAGAGGATTCCAACATTTTTTTCATCTCAGATAGACGCATGCATTCCTGAGCAGATAGCTTCAACAGCTTACCTTCAGACAGTACGAGTCCGTAGTCTTCCAGAACTGAGATCTGCTCAAGTCCTTGAATATCCAGATGGTATCCTTCGCCTTCGGCTTGTTCGAACGCAAAGCTAAGGGGTGGTGCTTCATTAGACATATGAATACCTTCGTACAACACCTCTTCTTGTTGCAGATATACCGACGAAACTTCTGAAAGAGCGGGCTGAAGCGTCTCCCAGAAAAAAGGAGGGATAGCCAGCAGGCGATCTCCCCCCAGGTTGCCACCATATGGAGAATAGTTAGTGACGTTATCGCGATACATTTTTTCATTTAAGACAATTTCAATTAGCTTCTGAAGAACGATGTTATCTTCCTTCCGAAAGCTGTGAATGGCAGGGTCATAGACGAAATGCTTCGAGAATTCGAAGGTTTCTCCACGATGTACACGTTCCAGAAAACCTCTTATTCTATGAACGACATAGGGTCGTTTTGAGCCGATTTTCATTTCTATTCCCAGCATGGTAGTGCTATAGCTGTAAGTGAATGGCTTGCAGATGAACTCGACATTTAATGGAATCCTATTATCTACAAAAGCCCCAGTACCGCTCGGACGTGGCTTATGGTTACTGAACATGCCTAGCAGGTTGCTCACAAGATGCTGGTCTCTGGACCTTCCTCCCATGTCTCGCGTAGAATCCGTAGAAATACGTGGGGTTAAGACTCCAGTATCCTCAATAGCAGATGAGCTAGAAGTTCCAGTATAATCTGGCCGTTCTCCAGCAGCTTCAAGGGCATCGATGCTGATCAGTACGGCTGCGATATGTTTGCAGAAAGGCCCTCCATGCGAGTAAGCAGGACAAGTACACTCTGCCGTGACATCACCATCGATATCGATGACAACAGTGACTTCGTAGCCAATGCCCCCTTGAACAAGCGCTTCATAACGAGATCGGGGCAGATCTGGGATGGATTCATTACGTTCTTCAATATCTATTATATCAACGCTTCCAGACTGGTAATAAGCCAATCCTTTTTCAAAAACAGACTTGCCGCACAGCAGCTTAATTACCCGTTCTGTCACACTAAAGCCCATAACATAATTCCTTCCTCGTAACTTGTTCTTCGAAAAGTCCGATTATTATATAGTCTTTATGATAACAGAACGGGCGTGCGCATCAAATAGGGGCTGCTACTCCACTAATCCCGTGCATAATAAAACGGATCGTCAGGTTAATTTCTTCCTCGTCGTTCCAGTCCTTCTCCGGCTGCAGCAGCAGGCGATTAAGCACATATCCTACAACGGATGAAATAGTAAAGCGTAGAATAGCGGGTGTAGGTAATTCGATGACTTCACCTTTTGCTTTGAAGTGTTCAACGATTTCGATGACGCGCTCCAGCACCTTACTTAGAATATTTTCTGCGAACTGTTCTCTGAGCACCGGTTGGAAAGGGATTTCCTGTATCAGAATCTTTAGAATTTTAAAATTCCTGCGAATAAACTCCAGACGGTTGATAATAAACGCACGTAGGAATTCCTCGAAACTGTTATAGGGAACATCGAGTACCCCGTTAAAATTACGCAATACAAAGGGAGCGAGCATCCGACTCATGGTGGGGCCTATGATGGACAGCAGCAAATCTTTTTTGGTTTTGTAATATCGGAAAATCGTTCCCTCGGCCACGCCTGCCTTTTGAGCAATTTCACTAGTCGCAGCAGCAGCGTATCCTTTTTCGGAAAATACCTCAATCGCCGCATGCAGGATGGAAATCTGTTTCGATGTCAGCTTTTCGTCTTCACGTAAGGCCAGCAGTTCTTCTATCCACTGTTCATCTATATTTTGTTCCGAAGAATCATTTTTCTTCATTATTGCCCTCCAAATTCGCTACATTTTGCGGTGCTTGCGCAGTGCCAATACATTCAGAAGCATGAATAATAATGAAAATCCGATCAGCACATACACATCCAGAGCGATGGCACTCCATCCTTTGCCGCGGATCATGATGTTCATAAGCGCTTCTGATCCATAATAAATTGGCGTTGCGTAGCCAACGCGCTGTAGCCACATCGGTAGGGTATCGAGTGGGAACAGTCCACTGAGGAAGACCTGTGGCACGATAATGAGCGGAATGAACTGAATCATCTGTAGCTCGTTAGCAGCAAAAGCAGACAATAGCGTACCCAGCGTCAGCGCTGTCATCGACAGCAGCATAGTGAGGAGCATGACATAACCAAAGCTGCCTATCATCATAATGCCAAGGATCTGAATGGAAAACCACGAGATCAACAGGGCTTGGAATACGGTGAAAATGCCGAAACCACATACATAGCCGAGTACAATCTCCCATCTTTTTAAGGGAGTAGAAAGTAGGCGTTCAAGGGTGCCTGTAGTCCGCTCTCGCAGGAAAGAAACGCCGGCAATCAGGAATACGAAAAAGAAAATAAATACACCAATCATAATCGGACCGAAGCGGTCAATGGTCTTCATATTCTCAGAACCGTATAGATAGCTAATCTGAGGTTGTAATTGCAGCTGTTTCTCTGTATCAGGAAGAAGCTTTTGTGATAACTGTTGAAGCGTCAGGATCACCGCTTTATTGGCGGTCGGATTGCTGCCTTCTAACAGCACTTGGGGGATAACTCCTGAGTCCCCAGCCTTTCCGTCCAAAGTGATCAAAGCGTCAATCTTTCCTTCTACTAGAGCGCTTTTCCCTAGCTCTTCGCTGGCATACTCTTTAATTGTAGCGTTTTCTTCTTTTAACACTGCAGAGATATTTAGTGGTACCCCGGATATCCCGATTTTAGGCTCATAGGCATCCCCGTTGAATACCAAGCTCATTAAACTTAGAACGATGAGCGGTGCAATGAACATTAAGGCCATCGTTCTTTTATCATGAATAAATTGTCGCAAAATCCGTAAGGTGATCGCTCGGATTCTCATGAACGGACACCTCCATAATATAGAAAGGCTTCCTCAATAGAAGCTGAGCCTGTGGCTTCAAGCAGTCCGGCGGGTGTGTCGGCGGCAAGCAGCTTGCCATCACGGATCATTCCAAGGCGATCACATTTCTCAGCTTCATCCATGACATGTGTAGTTAGTACAATCGTGGTACCTTTCCGATTAAGAGCTTTTAGTTCTTTCCAGATGGATAGTCGGAGTACAGGATCGATACCTACTGTCGGTTCATCAAGAAGAAGTAGCGGAGGCTCATGGAGCAGCGCAATCGCCAGGGATAGGCGGCGTTTCATTCCACCGGAGTATTGATCTACTCTTTTGCGCAGATGCTCCTGAAGATCTACTAGTTCCATAACAGCTTTGATGCGTTTGCCGCGCTCCGCACCTTTTAGTCCATATAGCGCAGCGAAGAACTCCAGATTTTCTTTTGCGCTGAGTTCCGTATATAGGGCATCAGATTGAGCCATGTATCCAATTTGCTGCAGCATGGATAACTTAGGCATAGTGACACCAAGCACCTTTACCTCACCTGAGGTCACCTCATCGATACCTGTAAGCAGCTTTACTAGCGTTGTTTTCCCGGAGCCAGAGGGCCCCAGTATGCCGAAGGTTTCGGCACGCTCCACTTGAAGTGAAATATCTTCGAGCACCTGTTTGTCTCCAAAGGCTTTACTAACATGGCTCACTGAAATGACTGGAACTTCCGAACCCATATTCATCTCCTCGATTCTGAATAGTCTGGGATACAAAGTGGTGTTACTGAGTACTCTGCACAACACTAATGAGTGAGCGCTCACTCATTAGTGTGCTCCAAAATCCAATAAATGTAAAGTGCTAGATTTCCGCTACTTGAAATCAACTGACAATCAGGTATAAATCGCAAAGTAGCGGCATTTTTGCACAAGATGTGAATACCTGCTCACGAACCAACTTGATATGATGTTAACAAGGAATACAGCTGGGGATGTTCCACAACTCAATGATGCAAATGCCATTGCTTCCGAAATTGATTTGGCGTTGTGCCGAAATGGGTTTTGAACAATTTGCAAAAATGAGAGCAATTTGTGATACCTACTTCCTCGGCGATGTGTGCAACCGTGTATTTGCTTGAAGTCAGAAGATGAACGGCTTCCTGCATTCTTTTGACCGTTAAATAATCGGAAATACTGCTGCCTGTACATTCCTTGAATAAGTGGGATAAATGATGGGGGGAAAGATGTAGATCCTTGCTCATTTGATCGAGCCGCAAAGGTTTCTTGTAATGCAACTGCAGCCATTCCATAATACGTTCTGCCTGATGTGGTTTACGAAGCAATTGTTCCATGGAGGCCGGCTTCTGCTGTGTATCCCAAAGCGGCTTTAAAGTACGCAGGAACGTGATGAGAAATAATGAGACCTCTTCCATGAAATCATTTTTAGTCAAACTTGGAAGCGCTTTATCCAGATCCTTCAGAAGAGCTATCAGCGATTGCAGATCCTGCTGTTCATACCATCGGGGTGAGGAAGAATTGCCGCTGTGAATATGATGGAAAAAGCTTTGTAGGACGGGCCACTTCTCAAAATAAGCTTTAAATAGGCTGGGTTCATAATGCACAATCGAACGCACGAACGGAACCGCCTTATTGATTTCAATTTGAATATGATGCAGTTGATACGGCTGGAAAATACAAATCATTCCTGGCTTTATTTCATAGCTATTTTGATCAATGATGAGCGTCCCTTTACCTTCATGAACAATAAGAATTTCAACACCCTGATGAGCATGGAATGTACCTTGATAGTCGTCTGTATTTGTACTTGTTCTTTTATATACAAAATAGAGCTGGAACGGTTGTAAGTCCTGCTGCTCATGGTACGTCACATTCGTGTTCCTCCTATTAGTAGGGATGCGGATAACCTATCGTTTACAAAAGTATAAGAGAACCATTGCACAGTCAGCAACACCTAGATTAAAAAGTCTTACTCACTAATGGAGGACACTGAATTATGGCAGAACAAAAGACGGAATTACAACACGCAGGGTATAAAGCTTGGCTCGAATATCCATATATTCAATCTAGTGCAGTAAGAGAGTGCTATGCTGCTTGGTGCAAAAACATTTTGATCTCCGAACAGGATCATCCAGTGATCAAAAGTGCTGTGCAAGAACTAATACGCGGCATACAAGGAATGCTCGATAAAGAAGTTACCATTGCTGAATCTCGGGATAAAGATATGCAGGGCTGTATTGTGATCGGTACGTTTGATAGTAATCATTCGTTGATTACGCATACCTTTAGCGAGGCTACAAGGACAGCCATTGGATCAGAAGGTTATGCCATTCGAACAAACACGGAGAAGGACTGTATTGCAATTGGTGCTTCCACACCCGTGGGATTATTGTACGGTGTATTTGCATTCCTACGCTTGCTTGGAACAGGTCAATCTATCGAAGCGTTGGATGTGATGGACAATCCTGTAAATCTTCTCCGCATGATGAATCAATGGGATAACATCGATGGAAGCATCGAACGTGGTTACGCAGGGAAGTCCATATTTTACTCAGACAACGAAATCACTAAGGACTTTGATCGATTGCAAGATTATGCGAGAATGCTCGCTTCGATAGGAAACAATGCGATTGCTATAAACAATGTCAATGTACATCGGTTTGAAACGATGTTTATTACGGAGCGCTATCTTCCTGAGATCGCGCGGATTGCCGATATCTTCCGTAACTACGGGGTCAAGCTGTTTCTAAGTATTAACTATGCCAGCCCGATCGAAATCGGTGGATTGAATACAGCTGATCCGTTAGATTCTGATGTACGCCAATGGTGGAAGGCAAAGGCGGTAGAAATTTATAAATTGATTCCAGATTTCGGCGGTTTCCTCGTAAAAGCTGATTCAGAGAATCGTCCAGGTCCATTCACTTATGATCGTGATCATGCAGAAGGTTCGAACATGCTGGCTGAAGCTTTATTGCCCTTCGGGGGAATCGTCATCTGGCGCTGCTTCGTTTACAATTGCAAACAGGATTGGCGGGATCGCTCCACCGATCGTGCACGAGCGGCATATGATCACTTTAAACCGCTGGATGGCCAGTTTATGGAGAATGTTATTTTACAGGTGAAGAATGGTCCAATGGATTTCCAAGTACGTGAAGGTGTATCTCCGCTGTTCGGTGCCATGGAGCATACGAATATGATGATTGAGTTCCAAATTACGCAGGAATATACAGGCCAACAGCGTCATGTCTGTTACCTCGTCCCTCAATGGAAGGAAGTTCTTGATTTTAATACTTACGCAACAGATTCGGAGTCATCGGTGAAGCGGGTTGTTGATGGATCTATGTATGGTTATAAGTATAGCGGCTTCGCTGCTGTTTCAAATATTGGCAATGATCACAACTGGACGGGGCATTTATTAGCACAGGCCAATCTGTACGGGTATGGTCGACTTGCTTGGAATCCGGAATTAAATGCAGAGCAAATCGCGAAGGAATGGACAATGCTCACGTTCAGTGCAGAGGATGAGCAGTTAATAGATACGATTCGTGAGATCTTGTTAACCTCCTGGAATATCTATGAATCTTATACTTCGCCGCTTGGGGTAGGCTGGATGGTCAATCCAGATCATCATTACGGTCCAAGTGTGGATGGATATGAGTACTCGAAATGGGGTACGTATCATTTTGCAGACTTACAAGGGATTGGCGTAGACCGGACAATAAAGACGGGTACGGGATATGTTGCTCAGTATCAAGGAGCGAATGTAGATTTGTATGAATCGGTAGCTACTTGTCCAGATGAGCTATTACTGTTCTTTCATCATGTACCGTATACGCGTACTCTTAAATCTGGTAAAACGGTCATCCAGCATATTTATGATACGCATTTTGATGGCGTGGACCGGGCAGCAGGGCTCAAAGAGAAGTGGCAATCCCTTGAGGGGAAAATGGACGACAGCAGGTACGGGCAGGTGGCAGACCGTCTGCATGAACAGGTACTACATGCCCGCGAGTGGAGAGATATCATCAATACGTATTTCTATCGAAAAAGCGGTATTCCAGACCAGCATCAACGCACAATATACTAAATATTAGCATTAGTAGGAGTGTGCCAGCAGGGCCACTCCTTCTCTTGCTCCATCCCTTTGTTTCATAATCCTATGAGAAGAAAGGAAGATACACATTGAATCATAAAAGATTATTTAATGAGGGCTGGGAATTTGCTAAGAGCACTTTAGAGGTGACGAATGCTGAGTCCTTGGATTTCCATCCCGTAGATCTCCCTCATGATTGGTTGATTTATAACACATTAGATTTGTATGAGAATAGTATTGGATGGTATCGTAAGTCTTTTATGAATGCGAAGAATGATAAGCAGTTACTGTTATGCTTTGATGGAGTTTATATGGACTCTGCGATCTATGTGAATAATCAATGGGTTGGAGAGTGGAAATACGGCTATTCTTCCTTTGAATATGAGATTACGGATAGTCTAATAGACGGGGAGAACGAAATTCTTGTGAAGGTCGTGCACCAGAGTCCGAATAGTAGATGGTATTCAGGAGCGGGTATCTATCGGAATGTATGGCTCAAGACAAGAGATTGTAATCATATTGTGACAGATGGAATTTACATTCATGCGGTACAAAAGAATGACGTTTGGCAAGTGGAGATCGACACCGATGTGAGCATTACAGGAGATATGCGGCTTTCCCAAACCATTCTGCATAAGGATCGAGTGATAAAGACCTGTGTTGAGAAGATCTCGGCAGCAGAGCTAACACAAGATGCCTCACGTATAAGTCAGGTACTGACTGTAGAGAATCCTTTATTATGGAGTCCCGATGCTCCGCATTTATATCAGCTAAAAACAGAATTGCAGCATAAGGCATCTGACCAGAGTTCTGATGAAGTGTGGACAACAATAGAAGATGTAACACAGTGTTTAGGCTTTCGAACGATTGTATTAAATCCGCAAGAGGGGATGCTTCTGAATGGGCAAAAGATCAAATTGAATGGTGTTTGTGAACATCATGATCTTGGCGCATTGGGTGCGGCGTTTCATACAGCGGCATTGCGAAGAAGACTTGAGATCTTAAAGGACATGGGCGTAAATGCGATACGTACCGCTCATAATATGCCTGCTGCAGAGCTTATGGATCTGGCGGACGAAATGGGGCTGCTTGTGGTTTCGGAAGCCTTTGATATGTGGGAGCGATCGAAGACCCCATATGATTACGCAAGATTTTTTAAGGATTGGGCGTTAAAAGATGTGAGAAGCTGGGTCATGCGAGATCGTAATCATCCAAGCTTGCTCATGTGGTGTATTGGCAATGAAATTTATGATACGCATGCTGACAAGCGAGGGCAAGAATTGACGAGCATGTTGATGGAAGCCGTGCTTCAATATGATCCGAGAGGCAACGGGAAAGTGACCCTTGGATCGAACTATATGCCTTGGGAGAATGCTCAGAAATGTGCGGACATCGTAAAGGTGGCAGGCTACAATTATGCGGAAAAATATTATCATCAGCATCACGCGGAACATCCTGACTGGATTATCTATGGTAGTGAGACCGCTTCTATTGTACAGAGCAGGGGAATATACCATTTCCCATTCGAGCAATCCATCCTGGCTGACGACGACGAGCAGTGCTCTGCGCTAGGTAATAGCTCTACAAGCTGGGGAGCAAAGTCAGCAGAAGCCTGTATTATTGCAGAGCGCGATGCAGCCTTCTCATTGGGACAATTCATATGGACTGGCTTTGACTATATTGGTGAACCAACACCGTATCATACGAAGAATTCGTATTTCGGGCAGATGGATACAGCGACCTTTAAAAAGGATTCCTATTACATCTATCAATCGGCTTGGACAAATTACAAGGAACATCCTATGGTGCATATTTTTCCCTATTGGGATTTCAATCCCGGTCAAATGATCGATGTTCGAGTCTGCTCGAATGCTCCCAAGATAGAATTGCAGTTCAATGGTAAGAGTGTTGGGACCTATGAAATCGATCATGTGCATGGAACGCAGTTAGCGGGCTGGTGGAAGCTTCCTTATGAACCAGGTGAGCTCAAGGCAATTGCTTACGATGAGGCTGGCCAAATCATTGCAGTTGACATTAGGAAATCGTTCGGTGATGCGAGTCGAATCTGCTTAAAGGCTGATAAGGGTACACTCCTTGCGAACGGCACAGATTTAATCTTCATTGAAATTACGATGGAGGATGAGCGCGGTAACGCCGTTGAGAATGCAAACAATCGCGTTCAGGTTCAGGTGAGCGGAGCAGGCCGTTTGATCGGTTTAGACAATGGAGATAGCACGGACTATGATCCATACAAAGGAACGGGTAGACGTTTGTTCAGCGGTAAGCTTATAGCGATTGTTGCTGCGGAATTAGAAGCAGGTACGATAACGGTTGAGGTTACCTCGAAAGATTTAGCAGGTAGTAAGCTACAGCTTCAATCGCTTCCTGTGGAAGATAGTAGAATAGGCATTTCAGCTAACACTAGAAACCTAGAGATGCCATGTGTAACGGGAAATGTAGAAGAAATTCCTTTGCGAAAAATAGAAATTATAAGTCATTCTGGACAACAGTTTAATGAAAATAGAAGAGAAATGATTGTACACGCAAACCTTTACCCTGTAGAAACTTCCTATTCTGAAGTGGAGTGGAGGATTGTAAATGATGCTGGGATTGAGTCCAATCTAGCTCGGATCGTATCGTTTGGAAATGAAGCCAAGATCACGGCATTAGGAGATGGGAGTTTCCGCGTTCGCTGTATGAGTAAGAACGGTACAGAAAAGACAAAGCTGATTTCACAGTTGGAATTTACAGCGACTGGTCTTGGGATGGCTTACAAGGATCCGTATGGATTTATATCTGGCGGTCTATATGATGAGGTTAAGGGCGAAGTCGGAAATGGAAATGAACGAGGCGTAGCTACGAGTCGAGATGGTGAGACCCAGGTTGCTTATCGCGAGATCGACTTTGGACCTTATGGATCGGATTTGATAACGATTCCCCTATTCGCATTGTCTAGCGAAGCCTATGAGCTCCAGATTTGGGAAGGCATGCCGGACGAAGAGAACAGTGAGCTTTTGGCAGATGTTATCTATCAGAAGGAGTCGCAATGGAATGTATATCAGGAGGCAACCTATCTATTATCCAAGAGACTCACTGGCATCAGCTCTGTTTGTTTCGTATTGCAGAAGAAGGTGCACATAAAAGGCTTTTCATTTGTGAAAAAGAACCGAGCGTTCGAGCAGCATAGGGCTGTAGATGGTGATCGTATTTATGGTGATACGTTCACCATCGCGGAGCAGGGTGTTGAAGGGATTGGGAATAACGTATCTCTCGTGTTCGAGCAGATGGATTTTATGACAGAAGGTACTTCTAAGCTGGTCATTTGTGGGAGATCCCCGATCGATAAGAACACCATTCATCTTCGCTTCGAAAAGGGTGAAGAGTCTAATAATCAACTGATCGAATTTACAGAGTCAGATGGATATGTAGAGCGAGTATTTGAGCTGGAGAAAGTGACAGGGGAACAGAAGGTAACCTTTATCTTCTTGCCTGGAAGTCAGTTCGATTTCGGTTGGTTTCGTTTTGAGTGATCGGTTGCTTCAACTACTACGATAAATGAGAAAAAAGACCGTCTCCAAAGCCATGAAGGTGGCTGCGTGGGGCGGTCAGTTTATTTTAAGTAAGTTTTTAAGTAAGTGATTACGTTTTAATATAATCCGCAAAATTCTCCAGTAAGTATAAGGAGTTCATATCCTCACGCAAATGATGCTGGACTAGCTCATCTACTTTGTCTGGTTCATGGTTTGTCATACAATCCAGGATCATGTGATGCTCGCTCAAATTTTTCTCCAGCTTTTCTTGCTTTAGGGTATGCAGGCGTCGATATCTTTCATAATGCACATGGGAGAACTTAATTTGCTCCCACAAAAATTCATGTCCTGCTAATGTGAATAACGTCTTATGATAGGCATCATCCAAAGCAAAAAAGTGCTCAATGGCATGTTCTTGATGTATGGCATTTCTTTGTTCTTCTAAGATTTGCTTAAGCTCGAGGATACCTTTTAGAGTAAGACTACCGGATAGACCTTTGATAATATCCTTTTCTAGAACACTTCTTAAATAGATCATCTGCTCGACAGATTCCAAATCAATGTACGAAACAAGATTTCCTTTCTTTGGATACACATCAATATAGGACTCTAGGGATAGCTGTTTTAGCACATCACGTAAAGGTGTCCTGGATATCTGGAACCGCTCAGACAACACGGTCTCACTTAGAATGGTTCCAGGCTTTAGGGTTAGATTACGAATTTCGTGCTTCAACAAGTTCAAAATTTCATTTTTGGTGGACATGAGTTAACGTCTCCATTGCCATTGATTTTGGAATTCGGATATCTGAAACGGGATCCTGATATTAGAAAGTGATTTAATTATATATTCTTTTTATCTTGTATACAAGTTTTCAATAAGTGAATTAATATCATTGACAAAAGCTATTGCTTAAATCTAATATTTGAATATATTATCTTGTATACAAGATAACGACGTTTGAAATTAGAGGAGGTTTTATCTAGATGAACATGACATGGAGATGGTATGGAGAAGGCAATGACAACATTACGCTTGATCATATCCGGCAAATTCCGGGGGTAATGGGTATTGTCTGGTCACTACATCATAAGGTAGCGGGCGAAGTGTGGGAAATGGATGAGATTCAAAAGGTTGCGGATCAAATTACGAGCAAAGGGTTTAGCACTGCCGTAGTAGAGAGTGTGAACGTCCATGATGATATCAAGATTGGACTCCCGACGCGTGATAAATATATCGATATTTACATAGACACCATACGGAAGCTAGCCAAGGTCGGTACTAAAGTGATCTGTTACAATTTCATGCCGATCTTTGACTGGACTCGGACGGAGCTGTACAAGGAATTGCCGGATGGCTCGAATGCACTTTTTTATGAAAATGCAGCCATTAATGAGAACCCGCGCGACATGGTGAATCGTATTCTCGAGGGGGCCGGCGAATTTACAATGCCTGGCTGGGAGCCGGAGCGTCTTGCGAAGCTCGATGAGCTATTCGCCGCCTATATAGATGTAACGGAAGAGAAGCTGTTCGAGAACTTGGTCTATTTTCTGAAGCGCATTATTCCTGTCTGTGAAGAAGTCGACATCAAAATGGCTATTCATCCCGATGACCCTGCTTGGCCGATCTTTGGCTTGCCCCGCATTGTCCGCAGCCGTGATACGATCCGTCGTTTACTTGACGCAGTAGATAGTCCGTATAATGGATTAACCTTCTGCACTGGGTCGCTCGGTACGAATCCGAAGAACGATCTGCCAGCTATGATTCGGGAATTTTGTAATCGTATTCATTTTGCCCATATTCGAAATGTTAAGGTTTTTGAGAACGGTGATTTTATTGAGGTGTCTCATCGTGGACGGGATGGCAGTGTGGATGTGGCAGAGGTTGTTAAAGCGTATCATGAGAATAGATATACGGGGTATGTGCGTCCAGATCATGGTCGTCATTTGTGGGGGGAAGAGAAGACTTGCCGCCCGGGATACGGGCTGTACGATAGAGCAATGGGGATCATGTATTTACTTGGTGTGTGGGATAGTCTCAACAATACGACGGGGGTGAAGTGAATGCTGCTTCTGACAAGAGAGAGTATTGAATCATGTGCAGAGGCGTGGAAGGACGCTAACGTGGAGCTTCCTCACTTTGATTATGAGCAGGTGGCGGAGAATACGCGCGTTAGGCCGGAATGGATTCATTTTGGAGCGGGAAATATTTTTCGGGGATTTGTTGCGAATGCTCACCAGAAGCTGTTGGAGCTTGGAAAAGCAGATACAGGTATTATCGCCGCTACCTCCTCTGACTACGAGCTGATTGACAAGATTTATAAGCCTCATGATCATTTGACACTTCTCGTACTAATGAATGCGAGTGGCGAGTTTACGAAAAAGGTCATTAGCAGCATTACCGAAGCTATTATGGCAAACAAGAATCGAGCGCAGGATTACTGTCGTTTAGTTGAAATTTTTGAAAATCCGAGTCTGCAGATGGCCAGTTTCACCATTACAGAGAAAGGTTATACCTTGACCGGTGCTGATGGAATGTACCTGAATATCGTGAAGCATGATATGGAGCAAGGGCCGGAGCAGCCTTCCCACAGCATGAGTGTGATCGCTTCTCTAGCGTACCGTCGATATCTAAAAGGCCAGTATCCGATGACTTTTGTCAGTATGGATAACTGTTCGTACAATGGGGATATGCTGAAAAATAGCGTGAATACAATCGCCAAGGCATGGGCTTCGAAAGGGCTTGTGGAGGAAGGTTTTGTTGCGTACCTCGAAGACGAGAGTCGCATAACATTCCCCTTGTCGATGATCGATAAAATCACACCACGTCCATCCGAGGAAGTACGTAAGGCTTTACAGGAGCAAGGGATTGGCGGCATGGATATACTTATTACCTCGAGAAACGCTCATACCGCACCTTTTGTTAACGCAGAAGTTAGCGAATATCTGGTCATTGAGGATAAGTTTACGAATGGGCGACCTTTATTAGAAGAAGCCGGCATTATATTCACAGATCGTGAGACCGTGAACAGGGTAGAAACGATGAAAGTTACCACCTGTCTAAACCCCTTGCATACTGCATTAGCGGTCACTGGCTGTCTACTAGGCTATACACAGATTTCGGATGAGATGCAGGATCAGACCCTACGTACATTAGTCGAGCGGATTGGGTATAAGGAAGGATTGCCTGTAGTTGTAGATCCTATCATTCTACGTCCACAGCAGTTCTTGGATGAAGTACTGCAAGAGCGCTTGGCGAATCCATTTATTCCGGACACCCCGCAGCGAATTGCGACAGATACGTCGCAGAAGGTAGGCATTCGTTATGGGGAAACGATCAAATCCTATGTACAACGCGAAGATCTTCATCCAGCTGAATTGACGGCGATTCCACTAGCAATTGCTGCCTGGTGCCGCTATTTGATCGGAGTGGATGACCAAGGGAACGCTTTTGAGCTGAGTCCTGATCCTTTAATGGAGTTACTTCAAGCGCATCTGCAAGGAGTGACTTTGGGAGATTCGACCTCTAATGTGCATAGGATTCTAGAAAATGAGAAGATTTTTGGTGTGCCTTTATATGAAATCGGTCTGGGTAGCAAGATTGAAAGTTACTTCTATGAGATGCTGAAAGGCCCAGGAGATGTTAGGAGAACGTTGGAACAACATTTAAATGAAGAGTTAGTGTAGATCACATTTACAAAAATCCTCATGGAGTAAAAGCTACTGCACACGGCAGAGTTTTCCCCCATGAGGCTTTTTCGTGTCTAGTCCATTTGGTTTATCTGAATTTAGCAGTCTAGTACGCTAATATACCTACTTTTTCAAAAAAATAATTATAGTTAATATTTCCATTACATTCCTCTGCAACAGAGTTGACAATTGTAGACGAAAATGACATTAGCAGTTACCTATACGAAAAGGGTGAATCTAATTGAAAAACAGTAAATGGATTAGCGCAACGTTGGCTTCAGCACTTCTTGCAACAGTAAGCGTTGGGAGTGTATCTGCAGCTAGCATCGGCAGTAATGTAAAATCTGTAGCTACCAATCAAACCGCTGCAAAAACAGCAGTTAAAGAAGGTACAGCTACTTGGAATGTAAATGGTACGCCGATTGTGTTTAACACCATTAATAGCAGTGGTTACAAGCTGTACTCGCTGAATCAGGTAACTGGTGAAATTGGAGCTAAGTTAGTACTTGGAGCTGGCGGGTTTGAACTTAATGACAGCAAGGGATTACATAATGTGAAGCTCAAAACAGGCTCAAAGAGCTATCAAGTAGATGGTAATTCTGAGACGTTCACAGTTGCTCCAGTATTTTATAACGGTAAAACCTATGTAGAGCTTTCTAAGTTAGTTTATGCATTAGGTGGAGAACTGGATGCTGATGCTAGCACGATTCTAAGCTTTGCCCGTCCTGAAGGATTGTTTGATACTTTGCACTGGACAGCAGCTGGAAGTCTGATTGCGAACAAAAGTGATGCTGAATCTGCTCAACTTATCAAGTTCAGCACTGAGCCAGGTAACTACGAAATATTTTCATCCAATGACAGTGCAGTGGATTTTGCAGTGTCGCCGGATGGGCAATGGGGAGCTTTCAATGATGAGACGGGTTTGTTGAATCTGATTAACCTGTCTAGCGGAGCTACTAAGCTGCTTGGTACGGACAATAGTGTAAAAACGGATCTGGTTTGGTCAAATGATGGTAAAAATATTTACTTCGTCCAAGGTGACAAGCAAGAGAAAATTGCAAAAATCTCAGTAGACACTGGTGAAGTTAAATCCGTATTGGCGGACAAAGTAGAAAATAAATCCGAACTGCGCATTTCCGCTGACGAAAAGAGCGCCGTTTATATCGTTAACCTGACGGGTGTTGCTAAAAACGATGCAGACAGCACAGAAGATTCCCTTACTGTCGACTTCAGCTCTGCTGGAGAGCAGCTTTACAAGCTTGACCTGGCTACGAAAGATGCTAAACCCGCTGCACTGACAACTACACCCGATAACAAACTGTACCCTGAAATTTCTGCAGATGGTAGCGTCGTTTACCTGAGTGCAGATGCTGAGGGTAATGCAGCTAACACATTGAAGGTTGTAAAAGCAGACGGAACAAGCAGCAACATTGCACTTGATGTTGAAGTAACTTGGTCTACTGGCGTTAAGAACGGCTTGGTTGTAGCAGGTTCAGCGGCAGATGGAAGCACAGTAGTCTATTCCATTGATAACAATGGAGCTAAGACTGAACTGTTCCGCTCCACTGAAGATGTATCTGAAGTAGCTGTTTCGAAGGATGGAAGCAAGCTTGCTATCGTAAGTGACGGCGGTGTATGGGTGGTTCAAGGCGGTAAAGCATTGCAACTGTCGAAATAATAAATTTCCTAATTATATTTTAACGGCGTAGAGCCGAGAGGAGAAATAATACAAATGAAGATTTTTAAAAAGCTAACAGTAACGGCTCTAACGGCTGTAATTGCGGTAACCGCATCTTTCGCAGGGGTTGCAGCAGCAGCCGATTCACTTAAAGGTAAAATCACAGTTAACGGTTCGACCGCACTTCTTCCATTGACGCTTCAAGCGGCAAAAGAATTCCAGAAGCTGCACCCTAAAGTAAAAATCGCAGCCTCCGGTAAAGGTTCAGTAACTGGACCTCAAGCTGTTAAAAAAGGCATCGCTGATATCGGCGCTTGCGACTGGGATGCTAGCATGGACGTACCAGGCTTCAAAGCTTTTGACGGACAGGTAGCAAACAAAGTAGCTGTTATTCCTTTTGCTACAATCGTGAACAAAAATGTTGGCGTAGATAACCTTACAACTGAACAACTTAAAGGAATTTATGCAGGTAAAATCACGAACTGGAAAGAAGTAGGCGGTGCAGATGCTGACATCGTGGTTATCACTCGTTCTTTCGGTTCCGGTACACGCGTTAACTATCAAGCTAAAGCTTTGGATGGCGGAGATATCGTTAAAAAAGCTAAAAACTATAAAGAAACAGGTTCATCCGGTGACATGAAGACTGCCGTTGGAACAACTCCTAACTCCATCGGTTATATCGACCTTGTATATGTAAGTGGCGACGTAAAAGCTGTTAAACACAACGGTGTAGCTGCTACTACTGACAACGTAATCAATGGATCTTATAAGATCTGGGCTTATGGTTACTACATGACTAAAGGCCAACCTACTGGCGCAACAAAAGAATTTATCGAATACGTACAAAGCAAGAAGTTCCAACAAGGTTCCCTGAAAAAGCTTAAATTTATTCCGATCGCAGCAATGAAGGGCTAATATCATCTGAAGATCATATTGAACGGTAACAGCGGCCAGCTCCGATCTTGATACGGGGGTGGCCGCTTACAGGAGGGAAAGTATGGGGGCACCAGTCCACGGCTTGGCAACTAGGGGAAAAGAGAGCGTAACGCAGGTTAGCGCTAACTCCAAACGTCACGGTAGACATTTGTTTAGTAACAAATTGTTTAAGTTTTATTTTTTATTCAGCATTCTTGCGCTTTGCTTTGTGCTTGGACTTGTAATTCTATTTATCGGCAAAACGGCTATGCTTCTGTTCGGCCATCTCTCGCCTGCGGACTTTTTCTTTTCCTTTAACTGGACGCCGGAAGAGGATTCTTTTGGAGCGGCTGCCTTCATTGTAAATACACTTTCACTAACTGCATTAACGCTGTTGATCGCAGTTCCTATCTCGGTAGGGATGGCAGTACTTTGTGCAGAGATTGCCCCAAAATGGATGAAGACTTTTATTCGTCCAGTGCTGGATTTATTGGTAGGTATTCCATCAATTGTTTACGGATATATAGGCTTAACGGTATTACTTCCTTTCTTACGCAGAATTAGCGGGGAGAGCTTAGGCGATGGCTTGTTAGCCGCTGCACTTGTGCTCGCCTTAATGGTACTGCCAACCATTTGCCGAATCAGTGATGATGCCATTGTCTCTGTGCCGCGCAAATATCGGGATGCAGCATATGCTCTTGGATCTACCCGTTTACAGGTCATCATGCGTGTAATCCTGCCTGCGGCCAGCCGGGGGATTATCTCTGCGGTTATTCTAGGTATGACTCGTGCTGTAGGTGAGACGATGGCTGTAGTTATGGTTATCGGGAATACACCGCAATTGGCGAAGACGTTATTCACGCCAGCATCGGTGCTGACTAGTAACATCGTTATGCAAATCTCCAATGTAGAGTTTGACTCTACCTGGAACTATGCATTACATATGATGGCATTTCTTTTGCTAGTAATATCATTTGTATTAATTCTGATCATCCGCGTGCTGGGTAGAAAAAGGAGGGATGCAGCGTGAACGGATTCGCAAGTACAAAGCATACAGCGCGTGCTCAAAGAAACAATAAAATTGCGACCATAGGGTTTTATACCCTTGGGGCTTTAGTCATGCTGCTGATCTTCTGGCTGCTCTTCACGATTCTTAGTAAAGGTTTACCGGCACTTCGGCCTGATTTCCTGATTAAACAGCCTGAAGAGATTGACGCAGGTGGTGGGATTGGCCCGGTGTTGTTTAACTCCTTTTACATTTTGTTCATCTCGCTGATTATTTCCGTTCCCATTGGTTTGGGTGCGGGAATCTATATGGCTGAGTATGCCCCAGATAATAAATTTACAGGGGCACTACGTATTTGCGTAGAATCTCTGTCATCGGTTCCATCGATTGTGTTCGGTATGCTCGGACTTGCAATTTTTGCAGAATATTTCGATGTCGGTCTGACGATTCTTGGCGGAGGCGTCAGCTTGGCGCTGCTGAATCTACCTATGCTTGCGCGAGTGACAGAGGAAGCGGTACGTGCTGTACCTGGGGACATCCGCGAGGCTGGTTATGCGCTTGGGATGACTAAATTCCACGTGATCCGCACGGTAGTTCTACCCGTTGCAATGTCTGCCATTGTTACTGGGATTTGTCTCGTTGCTGGACGCGCCTTCGGGGAGTCTGCGGTTATTATCCTTACCGCTGGTCTCAGTACCTCGGGCGAAATGTGGGATTTCAATCTGTTCTCCCCGGGTGAGACGCTGGCCGTACACCTTTGGTATGTACAATCCGAGGCGATTGTAGAAGATGCGCGTCAAATTGCTGATAAGTCGGCAGCGGTACTTGTATTTGTAGTTCTGTTTATCAATTTTGCATTTCGATTTCCGCTGTGGCTTAGCAATCGCCGCAAATAATGAACTGGGGTCTACGGGGGAAACCTGTAGGCTTTTATTTCGAAAAGCTGCTCTAAGGGAATGTTAGCGTTCGCTTAGAACAGCTTTTTGAGATTTTATCTGGGAGCTTTTTAATGGAGAGAAAACTAGCTACGTTAATTTTGGATATGCAGATCTTCTGTGATTGAATGATTACGCTCAGCCTAGTGAAATTGGCGAGTTGCTCCTGAATTGTAAATGGAAACTTGCGGAGTGTTGGTGGATTCGGGGGTGTTAATGGGGACATGCGAATGCTGACCGATTCGGGGATTGCTTGATTGCTTATGGATTGTTTGTTGAGTATTCGCATAGAGGGAATATCTCCCTATAATTCGACGCTCTATGGTCTCTAATGCTTATATAGGGAAATCATCCCTATAATATCTATGTTTTGATCATAGATAGGGATTTTGAGTATTATTAAGGGTAGAAATTCCTATAAAGCTTGATTTTTAGCGATTCTAGGCAATTTTATAGGGAGGATTTCCCTATAGTTACAGTCTAGCTAGGATAATATAATCCTTTTCGATCTGGTCCTAGGAGAGTTCTACACTAGAAAGTACCTGAACGTACCCAGCCTACACGCACTTCAAGTAACTCCGAGAAACGTCAACTGTATCCGCACCAGAACAATTGCCGAAGTTACTCTATAAACCTAGTGCCCTGAACGTACCCATCCTATACGCACCGCAATTAACTCCGAGAAGCATCAACTGTATCCGCACTAGCCTGGCCACCTAGCACAAACTGTTCAACGAACCTAACTGTCTGGTTTTTATTAAGTCTCGTCTGAAGAACGATGATTTCAGCTCCTGTTTTTCTAGCACTCGTGTCGAATGTCTTTCTCCCTGAACGCAGAAACAGCCTCCCCGAAGGAAGGTTGTTAACGGGTCCAGAGCGGGATACAGCCCCAAAGGGCTGACTGCGAAGCGTATGCTTTCGATGCCTATACTCCGACGAACCTCCGTGCTTCGCATCCCCTGAACGCAAAAACAGCCTCCCCGAAGGAAGGCTGTTACTCTGACGTCCCGGAAGGGATTCGAACCCCTGACCGTGCGCTTAGAAGGCGCATGCTCTATCCAGCTGAGCTACCGGGACATGATGGCTGGCTGAAAAGCAAGCAGGATTTATCATATCATGTATGCCGATGTTTTTCAAGCTGTTTTTTAAAAAGAGTACGGGGTATGCTATAATCTACAATTATTAAGTTTCGGATGAAGCTTAAGGTCTTAATAACATTTATGACGTTTTAGAATTCAATTCACATAATTAGCTATAAGGAGGTGCCCTCATTAAAGATTCAGATTCCCCCGCCACAAAAGAGAATATCGTCCTGTTTCCCAAGACACTGGACTATTATCAAATCCAGCTTACGGTGATGCTGGAGAGTGAACGATACGGGGAAGCGATGGAGCTGCTGCGTTTTTTGCTGCAGTGTCAAGGACAGGAAGAGCGGAATTACGAGGAATGGCGGTCTCTGCTGGAATGGCTCGAAACAGCTTTCCCTTATGCCTCTCAGAATGGAGATGCAGAAGGAGCCGTTCACCCCGAAGACGAAGATTTAAGGGAAGAAGATATGGCCCGTCTCTTGGCCAAATCAAAAATGACTGAGGATGCGGGGTATCCTCAAAAGCTGCTGCAGCGGATAATGAATGAGCCGCTGTCAGAGGCGACAATCCTAGCACTAGAGCAGCTTTCATATCTGGAAGGCGGCGGAGTCGATGAGGCGCTGACGGCATGGCTGCAGGGGGATAATGTTCACCCGCTGCTGCAATTTCGGACCCTGCAGACCCTTCGGCGGCGTGGGATGCAGGGAACAGTGAATCTGATTCGTGGTCACGAAACAGCAATTGTAGAGATTGAAAGTGTGCCGCTGCAGACAGAGGATTTTCCACCACAGGTGAGTCAGGTGCTCGAGCGGGTAGCCGAGCAGGCGGAGGTACACGAGCCTACGCTGTATTATTTTGCACAGGAGCTCTGGGGCCAGTTCGTCATGTCGATTTATGGATCGGAAGAGTATCGGAAAATACTGGATGGGGAAGACGCGCTACTAGATATTTGGGCGGGGGCGTTACACCAGTTTGTATCTGAGAGCTTAAACGGTACACGGCAAGAGGAGGAGACTCGCGGAATGTACGGCATTACCGACGGCATGCGCTTTCAATTTGAGGGGGCATATCGTGCGCTCAAGGGTTTTGTAAAGACTTCTCTACTTGATAAATAAAGTAATGTTGTATATAATATAATGGTTATTCTGTGCGTGGATTGTATCATTTTTTGAAGTAAACTTGTGAACCTATATTTTGGAGGGAAAAGTATAATATGAAAGCAACATGGGAAAAAATAGAGAAGAACCTTGGAGTTCTTGAAGTAGAAGTTGACGCAGAACGCGTTGCAGCAGCACTTGATAAAGCTTTTAACAAAGTCGTTAAGAAAGCTAACGTACCAGGCTTCCGTAAAGGTAAAGTGCCACGCCCGATCTTTGAATCCCGTTTTGGTGTAGAAAGCTTGTACCAAGATGCAATCGACATTCTTCTTCCTGAAGCTTATGGTGAAGCCGTTGAACAAACTGACATCTTCCCTGTAGACCGTCCTGAAGTTGATATTGAGCAATTTGCTAAGGGTCAATCCTTTATCTTCAAAGCGAAGATCACGGTTAAACCTGAAGTGAAGCTCGGCGATTACAAAGGTCTGGAAGTTCCAGTACAAAAAGCTGAAGTGACTGAAGAAGAGCTGAGCGCTGAGCTTGCTCGTCTGCAAGAGCGTCATGCTGAACTCGTAGTAGTTGAAGAAGAAGCAGCAGCTAACGGCGACATCGCTGTGATCGATTTTGACGGATATGTTGATGACGTACCGTTCGAAGGCGGAAAAGCTGAGCGTCATTCTCTTGAACTTGGCAGCAACTCCTTCATTCCTGGATTTGAAGAGCAAGTAGTGGGAATGTCCACTGGAGATTTCAAAGATGTTGAAGTTACTTTCCCTGATGAATACCATGCAGAGAACCTTGCGGGTAAGAAAGCAGTATTCAAAGTGAAACTGCACGAAATCAAACGCAAACAACTTCCTGCACTCGATGATGAGTTCGCTAAAGATGTAAGTGAATTCGAAACTTTGGAAGAGTACAAAGCAGATCTGAAAGCTCAGCTCGAATCCCGTAAACAGGATGAACTGAAAGGCCTTCGCGAGAACGCAGTTGTTGATAAAGCAGCAGCAAACGCTGAAGTTGAGATCCCTGAAGCCATGATCAACAGCGAAGTTGAGAACATGGTTCGTGACTTCGACACTCGTCTTCGTCAACAAGGTATGAACATGGATATGTTCCTTAGCTTCTCCGGTCAAACTCGTGAAGACTTGCAGAACCAAATGAAAGGCGATGCTGAAAAACGCGTTCGCAACAACCTGGTACTGGAAGTTATCGCTAAACAAGAGAACATTGAAGTTTCTGAAGAAGAAGTTAACGAAGAGTTGGCTACTATGGCTGAAGCTTACAAACGTACTCCAGAAGAAATTCGCAGCATCTTGGCAGCTAACGGTTCACTGAGCAGCTTGAGCGAAGAACTTTCTTTGCGCAAAACCATTGATTTCCTTGTTAGCAATAGTGTAGAAGTTGAAGCAGTAGAAGAAGCACCAGCTGCTGAAGACGCTAAAGCTGAGTAAGATTTTTTGAAATTATAAGAAAGTATAAGTTTCACGTTATACTTTATTCTTATAATTCTCGCATAAACGCTCACCGTCCTTAAAAGGACGCCGAAGGCGTTTTAGCTTGACACTACCTAGAACGGCCGAGCAATCGGCCTCCATACAGATATGATAAGGCACGTAAGTTTCGTTACGTGCCTTATTTTTATCCTCGGGCACAGATATATGTGATTACATAGGTATCCGTATGAGCGTATGGTATTAAGGAAATTGGCGTGATGCCGTCACTATCACAAGCAGTGGACAGGTCTGCTGTAGTGAAAAAATGACATCGGGCCGTGAACGTGTTAAAATATTTTTGAAACGATAAGACTAATCTGTATAGAGAAAAGAGGTTGGTGGCATGAGTCTGGTACCAATGGTTGTGGAATCAACAAGTCGTGGAGAACGTTCATACGATATCTATTCCAGATTGCTCAAGGATCGCATTATTTTCTTAAGCAGTGCGATTGACGATGATGTCGCCAATCTGGTTATTGCTCAACTGCTGTTCCTTGCAGCAGATGATCCCGAGAAGGACATTCACTTGTACCTCAACTCACCCGGTGGTTCTGTAACAGCCGGCATGGGTATATACGATACGATGCAATACATCAAACCGGATGTTTCAACCATTTGTGTAGGGATGGCGGCAAGCATGGGATCGCTCCTTCTAACAGCTGGGGCTCCGGGCAAAAGATACGCGCTGACTAACAGCGAAGTTATGATTCATCAACCGCTCGGCGGTGTTCAAGGTCAAGCGTCTGACATTTGGATTCATACCGACTGGATCCTCAAGACGAAACAGAAGTTGAATCAAATTTATGTAGATCGCACAGGTCAGCCCCTTGAAAAAATCGAACGGGACACAGACCGCGATAACTTCATGAGTGCGGAAGAAGCCAAGGAATATGGGCTTATTGACCAGGTTCTTTCTTCACCGATGAAATCTTAAAGGGGTGGTTAGATGTTTAAATTTAATGATGAAAAAGGGCAATTGAAATGTTCTTTTTGCGGCAAATCACAAGAGCAGGTTCGTAAGCTTGTAGCAGGACCGGGCGTTTATATATGTGACGAATGTATCGAGCTTTGCACGGAAATCGTGGAAGAAGAGCTCGGTCATGAAGAAGAGCTTGATCTGAAGGATATTCCGAAACCAAAGGAAATCCGCGATATTTTGGATCAATATGTAATCGGTCAAGAGCAAGCGAAGAAATCGCTGTCTGTTGCGGTTTACAATCACTATAAGCGTGTGAACAGCCAGAGTAAGATCGAAGATGTTGAACTGACGAAGAGTAATATTCTTTTGCTTGGTCCAACCGGTTCGGGTAAAACTTTGCTCGCACAGACGATGGCGAAGATTATCAACGTTCCATTTGCGATTGCTGATGCTACTTCCTTAACGGAGGCTGGTTATGTCGGCGAGGATGTTGAGAACATTCTGCTTAAGCTGATTCAAGCGGCAGATTATGATGTGGAGAAAGCCGAACGCGGCATTATCTATATTGATGAGATTGATAAAGTGGCACGTAAATCCGAGAACCCGTCCATTACCCGTGACGTATCCGGTGAAGGTGTACAGCAGGCGCTTTTGAAGATTCTGGAAGGAACAGTTGCTTCTGTACCTCCACAAGGTGGACGTAAGCATCCTCATCAGGAGTTTATTCAAATCGACACGACGAACATCTTGTTCATCGTGGGCGGTGCCTTTGACGGTCTGGAGCAAATGATTAAACGCCGTATTGGTAAAAAAGTCATTGGCTTCAACGCAGCGGTTGAAGGACAAAAGGATCTCAAGGCTGGCGAATATTTGTCGATGGTATTGCCTGAAGACTTGCTCAAATTCGGATTAATTCCTGAATTTGTAGGCCGTCTGCCGGTCATCTCGACTTTGGAGCCGCTTGATGAGAATACACTGGTGCGTATCCTTTCCGAGCCTAAGAATGCACTCACTAAACAATATATCAAGCTGCTGGAAATGGATAACGTAGCGCTGAAGTTCGAACCGCTGGCACTCGAAGCGATTGCCAAGGAAGCGATCAAACGCAATACGGGAGCCCGTGGACTGCGCGCGATTATTGAGAGCATCATGCTTGATGTGATGTATGAAGTGCCTTCACGTGATGATATTAAGGATTGTGTGATCACGGAGCAGGTCGTTCAAGAGAAGGCTTTGCCTGAATTGAACCTTAAGAAAGACAAGAAGAAAGAGGAAAGCGCGTAAGTCGCTTACCTTAACAATACATGTCACTGTCTCCACCTTTCTTCCGCTTATCCCGCTTCACTAGCGGTTGCGAAGGGGTGGAGCTTTGGCGTTATGGGGGAGAAAAATCATGTTCTTGAGACACCAAACCCGTCCTGTCAATGTTGGCGGGCTCATTATTGGGGGAAACAACGAGGTTGCGATTCAAAGCATGTGTACAACCAAAACAGCTGATGTGGAGGCTACTGTAGCTGAAATTTTACGGCTTGAGGAAGCAGGCTGCCAACTGGTACGCGTTACTGTCAACAATGAAGAGGCAGCCGCCGCGATTAAGGAGATCAAGAAGCAGATTCATATCCCACTCGTAGCGGATATTCATTTTAACTATAAGCTCGCGCTGATGGCTATTGAGAACGGCATCGATAAAGTCCGGATTAATCCGGGGAATATCGGTCGTCGGGAGAAGGTAGAAGCAGTAGTTAAAGCTTGTAAAGAAAAAGGAATTCCGATTCGGATTGGTGTAAACGCCGGTTCTTTGGAGAATCATCTCTTGGAGAAATACGGATACCCGACTCCAGAAGCTATGGTAGAAAGTGCGCTGTACCATATTGGCATTCTGGAAGAGCTGGATTTCCACGACATTATCGTTTCCTTAAAAGCATCCGATGTGCCTATGGCCATCGAAGCTTACCGTCAGGCTGCGGAAGTCATCCCTTATCCGCTGCACCTTGGGATTACAGAATCCGGCACCTTGTTTGCCGGTACAGTAAAAAGCTCCGCAGGTATCGGTGCACTGCTCTCTATGGGCATCGGCAGTACCCTGCGTATTTCGCTTAGCGCTGATCCGGTGGAAGAAGTTAAGGTGGCACGCGAGCTGCTGAAGACCTTCGGTCTGATCTCTAATGCGGCTACACTCATTTCTTGTCCGACTTGCGGACGACTCGATATCGATCTTTTCTCCATCGCTAATGAGGTGGAAGAATACATTTCGAAGCTTAAGGTGCCTATTAAAGTATCCGTGCTCGGCTGTGCCGTTAATGGCCCTGGTGAGGCGCGTGAAGCAGATATTGGTATTGCTGGTGCCCGTGGGGAAGGTTTGTTGTTCCGTTACGGTCAGATGATTCGTAAGGTGCCTGAAGCGGAACTAGTGAACGAGCTGAAGAAGGAAATTGATGCGATCGTTATAGCGTATGAGGAGACTGGTGAAATCCCAGGCCGCGCTCATGCTAACCTTGCACCTCCGGTGCAATCGAAGTAACTGGTATTTTACGAATTAATGATTCAATTCATAATAAGTGGCGAAGAACGCCCTGTTACACCCCGGTATATCCGGTGGTGGGAATGGGGCGTTTTTTTTGCGTGGAATTAATTAGTGTGGGGAAGGACGAATGAATAAGGGGGAACATCGAATGAACTATGAACAAGCGCATGAAGCGTTTATTGAGAAACATCTAGCAAGCAGGACTGGGGAAAGACGAGGAAGGCTAGAGAGAGGGCATCGTCATGCCGAAGAGATGTTTTTACAGAATGTATGGTGGGCGCTTCGTGGGGATTTCGCTGATCTACATCCGGAGTATGAGGTGCTGGATTGGCGCGGGCGATCTTATTTTGCTGACTTTGCTTTCTTGCCAGGACCCGTAAAATTATTGTTTGAGATCAAAGGATATGCAGCACATGTAAGAGACATGGACAGGCTGAAGTATTGTAATGAGCTAAATCGTGAGACGTTTCTGTACGGAATGGGTTACCAAGTAATCTCATTTGCCTACGACGATGTGGAACAGCGCCCTGAGCTATGCGTTACGTTGCTAAGATTGGCGTTAAGCCGCTACCAAATTGTAAGTGCACCGAGTGGTGGAGTAACTCTCACGGAGAAAGAAATTATCCGATATATAGTTGGAAAAGCGGGTGTAGTTCGTCTTAAAGATATAGCAGATTATTTCGCGCTAGATCCTAAAACGGTACGATTGATGCTTATGAGATTATGCGAGAAAGGCTGGCTGAAAGCCGTGAAAAGGGAAAATGGCGTTAGAAATGTAGGTTATGAGTTAGCTCGGGATGTCTTATTTTACTGGGATTGATTAGCATAAGTTAAGGGGAGTAGTTAGGGATGAGTGTATTGTGAGAAAGAGCTGCACTTCAAAAGTAACGATGATTGTATGATTATAGGGAAAATCTCCCTATAAATAGACCGATTTTGCTCGAAAAGTGAGATTATACGGAAAGCCTCCCTATAAATTCGCTAAAAGTAGCTGTTTGTACGTAAAACCGACGAATTATAGGGAGGAATTCCCTATGAGCCCCTCATTGGGATCGCCCTTCTCAAACTATAGGGAGTTCTTCCCTATAGTTCGGGGTCATGACCGAGCAAACGAATAGATATTTACCGAAATATTTCAACAAGGTTACTTTGCGTACTTAGTGAATTCATTGTATTAAGATAATTTCCGTTACTGAGGAGCCAAGACTAATCAAGTTACTTTACCCATATAGACAAATACTACAGTTACAGTATCTAATTAGATTCGATACAAGTAGCAATCCAATTCGCTAAAGTAGGCATTCGGTGTACATTGTGAATACGATTTGCTAGGTGAATCGGTGTACAGATGCTCACTTCAAAGGTAACTATGATCGCATTCCTGTTATAGGGAAAATCTCCCTATAAATAGACCGATTTTGCTCGAAAAGTGAGTTTATATGGAAAACCTCCTTATAAATTCACTATAAGTAGCTGTTTTTACTTGAATCAACGTAATATGGGGAGAAATTCCCTATAAGCCCTTCATTGGGACTACTTTCTTCAAACTATAGGGAGGTTTTCCCTATAGTTCTTACTAATTGGGTCATAACTGAGCAAATGAGTAGATATTTAGCGAAATAAATTAATAAGGTTACTTTGCGTACTTAGTGAGTTCAGTTTATTAAGATAATTATCATTACCGAGGAACCCAGACTAATCAAGTTACTTCCCCCCATTCAAACAAGTTTGTTACTAAATCTCAGGACTCCACCGACTGTCCTACACCAACAATTCAACAAATCCTCATTTGTGCGTTTACTAATTACCGAAACGGCTATACTACCTAATAGTAGCCAAAGGTGGAAAGGTAGACTGAACGAAACAGGAGGATGACCTATGGAATTAAGTATAGTTGTGATGATCGTGCAGCTCTTTTTCGCGCTGGTTATCGGCGTATACTTTTGGAATCTGCTGCGGGGTCAGAAGACAAACAAGACGGCGGTAGACCGAGAGTCGCGTAAGGAACTGGATAAACTACGGAAAATGCGTATGATTTCATTAACCAAACCCTTGTCGGAGAAAACTAGGCCGGCTTCTATTGGAGATATTGTCGGGCAAAAAGACGGGCTGCGCGCCCTGAAGGCCGCATTATGCAGTGCTAATCCGCAGCATGTGATTATTTATGGTCCGCCGGGAGTCGGCAAGACTGCAGCGGCACGGGTGGTCATGGAAGAGGCAAAGCGCAATCCGCTATCCCCTTTTAAAAACGATGCCAAATTCACTGAAATCGATGCGACAACCGCTCGTTTTGATGAGCGAGGTATTGCTGACCCGTTAATCGGATCGGTGCATGATCCTATCTATCAGGGTGCCGGAGCTATGGGTGTGGCAGGCGTGCCGCAACCGAAGCCGGGCGCGGTGACAAAAGCACATGGCGGGATTCTTTTTTTGGATGAGATCGGTGAGCTTCACCCCATTCAGATGAACAAGCTGCTAAAGGTGCTGGAGGACCGGAAGGTGCTGCTAGAGAGCGCGTATTATAATTCGGAGGACAATAATACTCCGGCTTATATTCATGATATTTTTCAAAATGGATTACCTGCTGATTTCCGTTTAGTTGGCGCGACTACGCGTTCCCCGGATGAGATCTCTCCAGCACTGCGTTCACGCTGCATGGAGATTTATTTCCGTCCGCTATTGCCGGATGAGATTGCGGTCATCGCGCGTGACGCGATACAGAAGATCGGACTGAAGCCAAGCCCGGATGCAGTCACTGTTGTGCAGCAATATGCAACAAATGGCCGGGAGGCAGTCAATATGATTCAGCTCGCAGCTGGATTAGCGCTAACGGAGCAGAGAGATACGCTTAATGCCGCTGATGTAGAATGGGTAGCAGGCAGTAGCCAGCTGCCACTTCGAACAGAGCGCAAAATTCCTTCCGCGCCTCAGATCGGATTGGTTAACGGACTTGCAGTGTATGGACCGGGAATGGGCACCTTGCTCGAGATCGAAGTATCCGCAGCACCTGCGCAGAATGGTCAAGGTAGACTGAACGTAACCGGAGTGGTAGATGAGGAAGAGATTGGCGGAGGTTCTCGTACAATTCGGAGAAAGAGCATGGCTAAAGGCTCCGTGGAGAACGTATTGACCGTACTGCGCACCATGAATCTGGAGCCGGACCGTTATGATCTGCATGTGAACTTTCCAGGTGGAACCCCCATTGACGGACCTTCAGCAGGGGTTGCGATGGCAGTGGCTATTGTCTCCGCCATTCGTGGTCTTCCCGTGGATAATACCGTAGCGATCACTGGTGAGATAGGTATACATGGCCGTGTGAAGCCTGTTGGTGGTGTAATTGCGAAGGTGGAGGCTGCTTTTCAGGCGGGAGCTACTACGGTGCTTATTCCAAAAGAAAACTGGCAGTCCCTATTCGCTGACCTCGCCCCACTACGCGTCATTCCTATGGAAACGGTGGATGAGGTCTTCCGTCATCTGTTTGGTGCTGATACAGCAGATGTAAGGCTTCCTGCAGTAGCTGGTGAGCTATTCTCTGCAGCACCTTCGCTTCTGAAGGCCGATGCCGCTGGAGAGTCTGCAAAGGGTTAAGCTTTAAATATTACCTGGAATGTAAGCTAGGGTGTGTTATAGTTTCGATAAGTAAATCGAGACTTGCCGCTGGAATATAAAGGGAGCCGCAGGCGTGTCTGCTGCTTCCTTTTTTAAAGTATAAATTCACACTTTCCATAATCCTTACATTTCTTTGAGAAACGTTGCTGTTTTTTAAGGATAATAAGGTTGTTTATTCTTAAATTGCAAGTACTTTGTTGGTGTTTTGGGGCTGCTTTTGTTAGAATGAATTCATATGAGATTAATTGAGAGCCATGGGAGGTGCGAAAGCGATGATGACAAATAAAACAAAAGGTCGTCGTTTTCCTTTATTACCGCTAAGAGGTCTTCTTGTGTACCCAAGCATGGTTCTTCACTTGGATGTGGGCCGTGAGAAGTCAGTTCGGGCACTAGAAAAAGCTATGGTTGAAGATAATTTAATTCTTCTGTGTTCACAGTCGGAAGTGAATATTGAAGAGCCTGGTCAGGACGATATTTTTCGGGTCGGTACTGTCGCGAATGTGCGGCAAATGTTGAAGCTGCCAAACGGTACGATTCGTGTACTGGTTGAGGGTGTAGAACGAGCCGAAATTATTAATTATATCGATAATGATGAGTATTATGAGGTTATGGCGCGCGAGCTACCAGAAGAGGAAGATGGCGATCAAGAGTGTGACGCGCTGATGCGTACAGTACTTAATCAGTTCGAACACTATATAACGTTATCCAAAAAAGTGACACCAGAGACACTGGCTGCTGTATCCGATATTGAGGAGCCGGGTCGTCTTGCGGATGTTATTACGAGTCATTTATCGCTGAAGATTAAAGATAAGCAGGAAATTCTAGAGACGATTGATGTCAGTAAACGGCTAGAGAAGCTTCTTGATATTCTTAATAATGAGCGTGAAGTGCTGGAGCTTGAACGCAAGATCAATCAGCGTGTGAAGAAGCAGATGGAGAAGACGCAGAAGGAATATTATTTGCGCGAGCAAATGAAAGCGATCCAGAAAGAACTCGGCGAGAAGGAAGGCCGGGTGGGAGAAGCGGAAGAGCTGCGGAATTTAATGGAAGAGAAGAATTTGCCGGAACGCGTAAAAGAGAAGATGGAGAAGGAAATCGATCGTCTGGAAAAAATGCCAGTGAGCTCAGCGGAAGGTGGCGTCATTCGCAACTATGTGGATTGGCTGCTGGGTCTTCCTTGGAATGAACAGACAGAAGATGACCTCGACATTAAGAAGGCAGAGCAAGTACTCGATGAGGACCACTACGGTTTGGAGAAACCAAAGGAGCGGGTATTGGAGTATTTAGCTGTTCAGCAGTTGGTGAAGAAGCTAAAAGGTCCGATCCTATGTCTTGTAGGGCCTCCAGGTGTGGGCAAAACCTCACTGGCTCGTTCCATCGCTCGTTCACTTAATCGTAAGTTCGTTCGCATTTCGCTTGGCGGTGTGCGTGATGAAGCGGAGATCCGTGGTCATCGCCGGACTTATGTGGGTGCGATGCCAGGCCGAATCATTCAAGGGATGAAGACGGCAGGGACGATTAATCCGGTTATTCTGCTAGATGAAATTGATAAAATGGCTGCAGATTTCCGTGGCGACCCATCCTCCGCATTGCTTGAGGTACTGGACCCGGAACAGAACAATACGTTCAGTGACCATTTCGTAGAGTTACCGTTTGATTTATCGAACGTTATGTTTGTTACAACAGCGAATGTTGTGCATAACATTCCGCGTCCGCTACTTGATCGGATGGAAATGCTGTTTATACCGGGTTATACGGAACTGGAGAAATTGCAGATCGGTAGCCGTTATCTTTTGCCGAAGCAGAAGAAGAACCACGGTCTTGCAGAAGATCAACTGATCATTGAAGACGACAGTTTATTACGTATTGTACGTGAGTATACTCGTGAATCCGGTGTGCGTAATTTGGAGCAGCAGATTGCAGCGTTATGCCGCAAAGCCGCGAAACAGATTGTGTCCAAGGAAAAAGAAAGTGTAGTCATTCTGCCGGATGACATCAAGGATTACCTGGGTGCATCGAAATACCGTTACGGTATGGCGGAGCTTGAAGATCAGATTGGCACAGTAACTGGACTGGCCTGGACTGAGGTTGGTGGCGATACGCTGCTGATCGAAGTGACTGTTGTGCAGGGAACGGGCAAGCTGACACTTACTGGACAACTGGGCGATGTAATGAAGGAGTCAGCGCAGGCCGCTTTCAGTTATACACGTTCGAAGGCGGAGGAGCTGGGGCTCCAGCCTGATTTTTATGAGAAGATTGATATTCATATCCACATTCCTGAAGGTGCGATTCCGAAGGATGGCCCGTCTGCAGGGATTACGATTGCTACCGCATTGATCTCCGCACTTACGAAGCGTTATGTTTCGAAGGATGTGGCCATGACTGGTGAGATCACTCTACGTGGACGTGTATTGCCAATCGGTGGACTGAAAGAGAAGTCTCTAGCTGCACACCGTGCCGGATATAAAAAGATCCTTCTTCCCAAAGACAATGAACGTGATCTGAAAGAAATTCCAGAGAGCGTGCGTAATGATGTGGAGTTCATACCAGTATCTAACATGGATCAGGTCTTGCATCATGCGTTAGTTGAGCATCATAATGAAATTAGCAGTGAGCCACCGAGTAGTGTGCATTAGAAAGGAAGTCCTATGAAAGTTAATATTGCCGAATTTATAATCAGTGCCGTTGGCCCTGATCAATACCCTGATGATGCTTTGCCAGAGGTTGCTCTGGCAGGGCGCTCCAATGTAGGGAAGTCATCCCTCATTAACCGAATGATTAACCGCAAGAATCTGGCTCGGACAAGCTCCACCCCAGGTAAGACCCAGCATATGAACTATTACCGTATCAATGAAGGCAGCATGTATTTTGTTGACTTTCCAGGTTACGGATATGCAAAAGTGTCGAAGACACAACGTGCGACATGGGGCAAGATGGTGGAAAAATATCTATCTGAGCGTGATACGTTGAAGCTTGTTCTGCTCATCGTGGATCTGCGTCATCCGCCGACCAGCAATGATAAGATGATGTTCGACTGGTTGAAGCATTATGATCTTCCTATGTGTGTAGTAGCGACTAAGGCGGATAAGATTCCGAAGACTCGCTGGCAAAAGCATATCAAGATCATGAAGCAGGAGCTTGGCGTGCTGCCAGGGGATAATTTCATTCCATTCTCTTCAGAGATTGGCCTTGGTAAAGAAGAGCTTTGGGGATTGATCGACGGGTATGTTCTCTCCTCTCCAGATTCTGAGGATGCTGAAATAGATGGAAATGAACCTCAGCAAGAGGAACCTACTGAAGCCTAAGACAAGAACTCATTTACAATCAAGCAACCATTCCATTTGGGAATGGTTGTATTTTTTTGTGGGTAAAACTAAATTTTCTATGGGAAGGGACCGATAGATAACATATGAAAGATATCCATTGCCACATCTTACCCTTTATGGATGACGGAGCTACTGATTGGGAATCCGCTCTCGCCATGGCGCAAGACGCCTATAGGGACGGAATTACATCCGTCATTGCCACACCACATCACGCCAACGGTCAATATATGAATAACTCCGCTAGTATAAGAGAAGCGGTGGATCTGATGAATGAGAAACTTCGTCAGCATGGCAATCCACTGCTTGTTCTTCCAGGTCAGGAAATCAGAGTGTACGGAGATTTACTGGATGATCTGGAGCGGGGGCAACTGCTAAGTCTTGCAGACTCGCGGTATATTTTGCTAGAAATGCCTTCTTCACGAGTCCCACGCAACATGGAAGAAATCTGTCACGAATTGATCATTCAAGGGTTCGTTCCGGTCATCGCCCATCCGGAGCGTAATGCTGAAGTAGCTGCCGATCCTTCTAAGTTAGAAAGATTGATAGAACTGGGATCACTCGGTCAGGTAACCGCACAAAGTCTTGCAGGCGTCTTCGGGAGTAAACTTCAGAAGCTATCCCTGGAGTTATGTCGTAGAAATGCAGTACATGTGTTGGCCTCTGATGCACATGACAGTGTTCATCGTCCTTTTGGATTAAATGCTGCTTATGTGGTTTTAGAGAAAGAATTAGGTCCTGAGATGCGCGACTATATGCGCGAGAACTCTCAGCAAATTGTGGCAAATGGTGAGGTTAATCATGGTAATCACGTACAAAAAAGGAGGAATCGACACAAATTGTTTGGGATTTTTTCCCGAAAGGGCTGACTAATCTACCTAATAGTGGTAGAATGGGTTTTATTGGGTGAATCGTTGATATACGTAATAGTGTAGACATAAGGTGAAATAGTCTAGGACTATAGTAACACGAGAATTTAAATACATATAAAGAGGTGGATATTTAGTGACTTTGAAAAAGAAACTAGTAGTATCGACATTAGCAGTTAGCATGGCAGCGGTTGCAGTAGCAGGACTTCCGCTTAGCAGCAAAGGATTGGCAGCTCAGTTTGGGATCGTTGGAACAGCATCCGCTGCAACTAGCGTGGATTTTGCAAGCTTGAAGGAGCGCGCAACGAAGCTTTATAGCACGCTTACTGATGCTGATAAGCAGACGCTTCGTGATTTCCGTACTGAGCTTCAAGGTCTTTCACGTGAGCAACTGGAAAAAGATTTCGCGCCTGTTTTGGCTCAACTTGAACTCAGCGATGGACAAAAATCTACATTGTTTGATTTCTATTTAGAAGTAGTATCGTCTATCTATACTCCGGATTTATCCGCAGTTACAGATATTCTGAAGTCCCCTAATTATGAGGCTTATCAAGCGCTACTGAAGGAAATCGGTAAACAAGCTGGTGTTACAGATCTTTCGGTTGAAGAAGTTTACAGCTTCATCTTTGGTTCAAACGGCGTTGAACAGAAGCTAATTAACTTGCTAAAAGGAAAATCAGAATCTGATCTGATTGATCTTATTGCTCATCCGAACAGTGAACTCGCGAATAAAGTGAAGGGTATTGTTCTCGATAGCACCATTGGTTCTGCCAACTATTCCTTGAGAGCGTCTCTAGCAGAACTTAAGATTACTAAAGATATGATTTCAGCAACCAAGAATAATGTTGAATCAACACTTAAGAATGAAAAAGCAGCTGCGCTAGTTCTGGCGAAAGCTTACTACAACGCGTATCTTAAGACATCTACACCAACTACTGATCCTAGTACTCCGGGTTCCGGTTCCGGCTCCGGCTCCGGCTCCATAACGACTCCACCTGTATTAACTGTGGATCAGAAATTGGCAGCTGCGGCTACTTATGATGTATCTAAACTGGTACAAGTAGTAGATGGTAAAGCAACTGTGAAATTGGTAGATACCGATACAATCAATGCCTTGGCTAATCTTGCTGCTGCAGCTAAAGCTGCCGGTAAAGAAGGTACTGCCCTCACACTGACATTGAATCTTGGTACGATCACTGCGCCTACTGTTGAAGTTCCGTTGTCCAAAGCTATTGTTGAAGCAGCTAAGACGAACGGCATTGCGAATATCGCAGTAACCTTTAATGGTGTAACCGTAACGATTCCTGTAAGTCAGTTCAGCACAGCTATTGCATTGACAGTAACTACCGCTAAACCAGAAGTTGTAACTTCTGTTACCAAACTGAAATTGGCTTCGGATGTATACGAGTTCGGACTCAGTGTGGATGGTGTAGCGACTAGCACATTCAAACAACCAATCACCATTAAACTTCCACTTAAGAATACTGATGGTCTTGATAAAGAATTGCTGTCCGTAGCGAAGCTTGTATACGGAAGCCTGCAATTCCAAGGTGGAGTGCTTGATGGAGAGTTCATCGTAGAACCACGTGATACATTCTCATCCTATGCAGTGCTTGAGAATAAAGTGAACTTTACGGATATTGCTAGTGTACAAGCATGGGCTGGCAAACAAATTCAAGTCGTAGCTGCAAAAGGTGCGATTGAAGGCGTAGGCGAAGGCAAATTCGCACCGAAGAGCAATGTAACTCGTGCAGAGTTCGCTAAAATGCTGATTCGTGCGCTTAATCTGGAGAATAACTCTGCTGTACAAAGCTTTAATGATGTAAGTTCATCTGCTTGGTATGCACCTTATGTAGCGGTTGCAGCAGAAAAAGGAATCATTACTGGCCGCAGTGCGGACAAGTTCGATCCTAATGCAACTATCACACGTGCAGAGATGGCAACTATGATCTCCCGCGCAGTGAAATCTATTCATCCAGCTGCAACAACGAATGTAACGGCAATTAGCCAATTCTCCGATGCTGCTAAGATCAGCGCATCTTTGAGAGATGGCGTAGCATTTGCAGCAGATCATAACTTGGTTATCGGAAATGCTGGTAAGTTCAACCCGAACGATACGGCAACTCGTGCTGAAGCAGCAGTAATTATCTACCGTACCATTAACTTCAAGTAAGTAAATAAAAAAGTATAGTATACAGCCTCCTCTCATGTAGGTGAGAGGAGGCAATTTTTTGCCAATAGGTAAGTACTGTAATATAGTAACGAAATATTTCAGAAATAGCTTGGAGGTAATTACACTTGTCATCACAAGAATTGGATCTTCGCGATTATTTTCAGATCGTCAGGAAGAGACTATGGCTGATTGTTAGCATAGTTGTTTTGGTGTGCGGTGTTGCTGGTGTGTACAGTCTGTATATTAAGAATCCGGTGTATGAAGCATCCACTAAGATTATTGTTAACCAGACTCCGACACAATCGGCAGCAGCACAGCTTGATTTGAACCAGATTAATACTAATATTCAATTAATTAATACGTATAAGGAAATTATTAAGACTCCAGCCATCCTTGATATTGTTACGAGAGATTATCCGCAGTTCAATATTACTGCTGAAGAGCTGTTGAAGAAGGTTAATGTGAGCTCTGTCAATAATACGCAGGTGATGACACTTGTCGTTCGAGATAATTCGTATCAGCGAGCCGCTGAAATCGTGAATGCCATTTCACTTGTATTCAAGGATGAGATTCCTAACCTATTTAATGTGGAGAATGTATCGATTCTGAATGAGGCCAAAGTGAATCCACTTATCGAGCCAGGACCGGTAGAACCGAATGTCTTAATGAATATGGCTATAGCTTTCATCGTTTCCTTGATGATTGGTTTAGGGATTGCTTTCTTGCTGGAATACATGGACGATACGCTGAAGACTGAAGCCGATATTGAGAGATATCTTGGTCTGCCAACGATTGCAATGATTACAAGATTGGGTTCAGAAGAAAATAAACAAGGCGCAACACAGGCACAGACGCAAACATCCAGAAAGGCGGGCGAACTCGAACATGTCACAGCTGCCAAATAAACAACGTCATCTGATTACCGTTACGAACCCTCGCTCCCCTGTATCTGAAGCGTTTCGTGCGCTACGGACGAATATTGATTTTTCTTCTGTGGATGAGACTATTCAAGTGATTATGGTAACTTCGTCCGGACCGGAGGAAGGTAAATCTACGGTTTCTGCTAACTTGGCGGCCGCTTATGCTCAAGCAGATAAGAAGGTATTGTTGATTGACGCGGATTTGCGGAAGCCTACAGCACATAAGACTTTTTCGCTTAGTAACCGATTTGGGCTTTCTTCACTACTGTCGCAGCAGGCGGTTCTTGAGGATACTGTCCAAGATTCTGGTGTTTCCAATCTTTCTATCATGACCTCAGGTCCGATTCCTCCAAATCCAGCAGAAATGATGGCTTCTAATCGAATGAGCACTCTTTTACAGGACTTGCGCCAGCGTTATGATGTCATTCTTATTGATACTCCACCGTTATTGGCGGTTACAGATGCGCAGATCATGGCTTCCAAGAGTGATGGTGTCATTATGGTTGTCAGCTATGGCAAGGTAAAGCGGGATATTGCTGTAAAAGCTAAAGCTAACCTTGATCGTGTAGGTGCAAAAATGCTTGGCGTGGTGCTCAATAATGTAAAACGTAAAGCCAGCGAAGGTTACTATTACTACTACTATGGAAATTGATAGGTTCTTAAACAATAATGTTGTTTTTGGAGGCACTGAAAATGACAGCGAAATCTAGAGTGGTTCTATTATTCCTCATTGACCTAGCAATCATCTGGTTCAGCATTGTGACATCCTATTTATTTCGGTATCCTAACCACGCTCTTCAGGAATACGGTGCACAGATGCTACAATTTGGCTTGATTGCAACAGTTGCATTCGGGGGAAGTTTGATATATTTTGGTCTCTACCGAAGAATGTGGCAATATGCCAGCATTGGTGAGATTATATCGGTTTCTAAAGCCATTGTAGTAGGGTCTTTGTTTTCATTTGCCCTAGCTTATCTGATTTTGCCAGATAGAGTCCCCCTTGCAATAGAAGTTAGGTCGATGGAGACCATTCTTTTATTAGTAGGTGGGGTTCGGTTTTTGTGGAGAGTACTCCATAATGACCGAATTAATTACAAAGACACTAAGACCCAAACACTAATTGTAGGTGCAGGGGATTGTGGAATACTAATTGCTCGGGAAATGATGGGTCCGTCTTTTGCTCATACGAAGCTGGTAGGTTTCATTGATGATAGTATCAATAAATATCATATGTCTATACTGGGTGTGCCCGTGTTAGGGAATCGTTACGCGATCCCCGCTATTGTGAAAGAACGGGAAATTCATGAGATTATTATCGCCATGCCCTCAGTTTCACGTACTGAAATCTCTGAAATTATTAATCTGGCAAAGAAGACCGGTGCTAAGCTTAAGATTATACCCGCACTTAACGATCTGATCGCGGGGAAAATATCCGTGAAGAAATTGCGAGATGTTAGTGTTGAAGATTTACTAGGCCGTGAGCCAATTGTAGCGGATTTGAACAGTATCCTAGGTTATGTCCACCATAAGACTGTGTTGGTTACGGGAGCTGGTGGATCGATTGGTTCTGAACTCTGTCGGCAGATTGCGCCATTCGGCCCGGACAAGTTAATGCTGCTTGGACACGGCGAGAATAGCATTTATACGATTGAAATGGAGCTTCGTAAGCAATTTCCTGATCTGAATATTGTTACCGTAATCGCAGATGTACAGGACCGCAGTCGGATGATGGACATATTCAGTAGTCATAATCCACATGTTGTCTTTCATGCGGCAGCACATAAACACGTTCCATTAATGGAGCGTAACCCTTCCGAAGCGATTAAGAATAATGTGTTTGGAACAAGAAATGTTGCGGATTGTGCAGATAAATATGGTGCGGAGAGATTTGTAATGATCTCTTCAGATAAAGCGGTTAACCCAACAAGTGTGATGGGTGCAACTAAGCGGATTGCAGAAATGTATGTGCAGAGTTTGCATACCACGAGTAGAACGAAGTTCTCAGCTGTGCGTTTTGGAAACGTGCTTGGCAGTCGTGGAAGTGTGATCCCGGCCTTTAAACAGCAGATTGCTGTGGGTGGTCCGGTTACGGTTACTCATCCAGAGATGGTTCGTTATTTTATGACGATTCCAGAAGCTGTGCAGCTTGTAATCCAGTCGGGCTCTTTTGCCAAAGGTGGAGAAGTATTCATTCTGGATATGGGTGAACCGGTAAAGATTCTAACCTTAGCTGAAGATTTGATTACACTCTCAGGTTATGAACCCTATAAGGATATTGATATTCAATTCTCCGGTATTCGTGAGGGTGAGAAGTTGTATGAAGAGCTGTTGACGGATGAAGAAAATTTAGGTTCTACAGATCATGGAAGAATATTTATCGGTAGACCTAATGTAATCAGTCTGAATCAGTTGGAGCTGGAATTTAAACGTTTGGAACGTGTTCTCGCTGAAGAACCTGAAGTTATACGCGAAATAATCAATCAGATTGTACCGATGCAGCCCGTTGCCCAAGTTGCTATTAGCTAATTCATTCATAAAGGGGGATATGCAAGTGTTTAATAAACGATGGAAAAAGATCCTTTTATGGACGCTATCAGTCATTGTAGTTCTGGGTGTTGGTGGTTTGTTCGCTGCGAATTATGCGGTCGATAAGCTGATGAATTCTATGGTGGATGGTTTTGATCTGGAGTCTGAGGATCAAGTTAATGGTGGTCAAGATCAAGGAACTACACCTGAAGATACAGTAGTGGATGGTAAAGTCGATCCTGTAGCGTCTGCAACACCTACTCCATCAACAGATGATGTGGGAAGCAAAGATACTGGGGAAGCTGGAAAAGATACAACAGCTTCAACTACTAGTGAGCCTACGAAAACACCATCAACAGATTCGAAAGATGGCTCTTCAGATGGCTATACGGCACAGGTCTCAATAGATAAAGCTAAAGAAATTCAAGACAATGTTACGATGAAGGATAAGGCAGATGTAGCTGCTATTGTACTCGGTCAACTAAGTGTATCGGATATCAATCGGCTAAAAGATCTAGCTAAGGGTGGTCTGACGCTTGATGAGAAACGGGAAGCACGCAGTATCATCCTCGGTAAAGTTTCTGAAGAACAATATAATGAGCTTTCACAGGTAGCTAAGAAGTACGGCGTGAGTCAAGGGAAGACACGTGATCAAGTCCTAAAAGAGGAAGAGCAATTAAAAGCGAAAGAAAAGGGAAGTGAATAAGTATGTCTAAAGCAACGCTACCAGTCATAGCTCTATCGTTAATAGCTTCAATAGGGTTAGCACCCTTAACGGCATCTGCACCTATTTCCGTATCAGCAGCGGCGGTCCCAAATGCAACAACTAAGGCGGCAGCAGCAGCTACAGTCAAAGTACAAAGCATGAATGTGAAGATGGTTTTTGATGGAGCAAGTATTGGGACGCCTACAGGTCAATATGTATTCATGTACAATAATACAACTTATGTTCCATTACGCTTTATGTCATATGCATTACAAAAGAGTGTAGCTTGGGATGCTAAGAACGTTAAGGTTAATGTAGCAGAGCCTAGCAGTTCAGAGCTAGTTGTGATTAAAGAGTATCTAATGAATGCAACCAACGGGAATAGTGCTTCAGTAGTATCTAAGAATCTTGTACTCAATCAAGTGAAGGCAAGTTATGTATTTAACGGTGCAGCTAAGGCATTACCTACGGGGCAATCCAGCTTTATCTTGAATGGCTCCTTATATGTCCCTCTACGTTTTTTATCGGAATCTGTAGGTCATAACATTAGCTGGGATCAGAAGACGAAAACCATTACTGCTGCTTCTAAGGCTTATCAAGAACAAGGTGGCACTAAGGATACATCTCCAGTAGCGACACCAGTACCAACGGATTCAACCAGTGCAGTTAATGGTGGTTCAGCGGGAACTGGAAAGGTTTCTTATGAAACCATTACTAGTGAAACGGAAGCCAAACTTACTGCGCTTGAAGAACAAAGCCGATCGACATTAATGAGTATTGCGTTAGAATATTTCGGAGCAAAAGATGAAGCGAGTAAAAAGAGTATTAAGGCTAAAGGTGTACAACAACTAGCCTCATTAACTGCCAACTTCAACAGTATAATAGCCGACACTGAACAAAAACTGAACAGTAACGGATATAGTACGGAGATTATTAGTCAGTATAGAAGTAAATTTGAATCGACACTTCAGTCAGGGAAAAATGCGGCTGAGGCAATGAAAAACTAAACAAGATAAGACGATCCTCTCTATGTCTTTCTGACATAGAGATGATGTACATAGATTGAAAATAGTAACTCAAAGGATCAGGTGAACTTATGAGACCTTATGTTTACATGAAACAAACCATTGATTTCCTGATGGCTTTAATCGGAATGTTAGTGTTATGGCCGGTCTTTTTGATCATCGCGATCGCGATTAAGACAAGCTCTAAAGGGCCTATCCTATTTAAACAAAAGCGATTAGGCAAAAATAAATCGGAATTCTACATACTGAAATTTAGAACGATGCGAACAGATACACCACAAGACATGCCAACACATCTGCTAGAAGATCCTGATTTCTTTATCACGAAAATAGGGAAGTTTCTAAGAAAAACAAGTTTGGATGAGCTACCTCAGATTATCAATATTCTTAAAGGTGAAATGAGTATAGTTGGGCCTCGCCCGGCGTTGTGGAATCAATACGACTTGATTGCTGAAAGAGATAAATACGGAGCTAATGATATTAAGCCAGGGTTGACTGGGTGGGCTCAGATTAATGGTAGAGATGAGTTGCCCATTGAGAAGAAGGCGAAGCTGGATGGAGAATATGTTGCAAGTCTTTCTTTTATTTTTGATATAAAGGTATTTTTTATGACGATCCTGAGTGTTCTGAAATCGGATGGTGTAAAAGAAGGGGCATCTGATCAGGAAGTGATATCACGTACCAAGGGAGCTGCTTTGTAGATATGAGTAAGAAAGAATACTTATTACCGGCAAGGGCAGTTACGTAGGTACTAGTTTTATGAACTGGGTAGAGCAGTGGCCAGATCAGTAAGAAGTGGAAGAGATATCTGTTCGGGGGACAGCATGGAAAGATCATGACTTCTCGAAGTATGATGTTGTTCTGCATGTGGCTGGGATCGCTCATGTAGAGGAAAAACATATTGATTCTGAACATTATGAAACAGTGAATTGTAAGTTGGCTGCTGATATTGCTTCTAAGGCAAAAGTAGAAGGCATACAACACTTTGTTTTTATAAGTTCAATGAGCGTTTATGGTTTAGCGAATGGGATCATTACTGAAGAAACAAAACCTAACCCCAAAAGTTTGTATGGAAAATCTAAATTACATGCAGACCGATTGATATTTCAGTTAATAGATAAGAATTTTAAAGTTGCGATATTAAGACCGCCAATGATATATGGGCCTAACTGAAAAGGGAATTATAAGCGATTACGGAAGTTGGCTAAATTGGCACCTATATTTCCTCTATTGGATAACCAAAGAAGTATGCTCTTTATCGACAACTTATCTGAATTGATAAAATTAGTAATAGAAAATCAGTTAATCGGTATATACATGCCTCAAAATCAAGATTATGTGAACACTAATCGAATGGTAGAATTAATCGCCAAGCAGAATGCAAAATTGATCCTCATTTCTGGATAGTTGGAACTATACTCAAAATGATTGTCCGAAGAAATAATTTGTTTAATGAAATAGTTGGGAACTAAGTTTACTCATCGGTAGACTTTAATTACTTTGGGGATAAATACTGTGTAAGATAATTTATGTATACTACTAAATTAAATGAAAATAGGTGGAAAAGTGGATCAAAAGGTAAGTGTTATTATCCCAACTTATAAAAGAAGTGATTTTTTATTAAGAGCTATAGATTCAGTTTTAAATCAAACATATTTAAATATAGAAATAATTGTAATTGATGATAATGAGCCTCGTTCTAATTTTCGTGTAGAAACTGAATTAAAAATGAAAAAATTCAGTAATAATCCGAAAATTATTTATATTAAAAACCTTAGCAATTTAGGAGGAGCTCTTGCCAGAAATGAGGGTATCTTGCGTTCTACTGGAGAATACATAACATTTTTGGATGATGACGATATATATATTAATGACAAAATAAGTACTCAAATTGAGTTCATGGTAAAGAATGATTTAGATATGTCTTTTACTGATGTTCGAATTCATAGTGAAAATGATAAGCTTATCGATTTCAGAGAACATTCCTACATAAAAAGTTTAACCAACAAAGATTTATTGAAATATCATTTGATGTATCATCTTACACCAACTCCTACATATATGTATCGAAAAAAATTATTGTTACAAATTGGATGTTTTGATGATGTTAGCATGGGACAAGAGTTTAGACTAATGTTAAAGACACTTAATTCATCTGCAAAGATAGGGTATTTGCCAATTTCAAGAGTGATTCAGTATGTACATTCTGGGGAAAGAATTTCTGTGGGGAATAACAAACTGAAAAAAGAATCTGAATTGTTTCAATATAAAAAGAACTTCTTTAATATTTTAACAAGGAAAGAACAAAAATATATTTGGTTTAGACATCATTTAGTTCTATGTGTTGTAGGTATACGGAGTAAGAAGTTCATGGTATTCCTTAAAAACTTGTTTCTACTATTAATATTGTCACCAACTAATCTATCAGTGGAGTTATTGAAATTTAGAAAGAAGCTAAAAAACAATAAAACTTACTAATATAATAGGGAGAATTAATAATGAAAATATCAGTAGCTGGAGCGGGCTATGTAGGTCTTTCTAATGCCATACTATTGGCTCAACATAATGATGTGATTGTTTTAGATATTGATCATGATAAAGTAAATATGATAAATAAAGGGATCTCTCCTATAGTAGATAATGAAATTGAGATATATTTGAAAGAAAAGAAATTAAACTTGACAGCTACAACAGATAAATATTTAGCATTCAAAGAAGCGGAATATGTCATTATCTCAACTCCAACTAATTATGACTCAGAAAAAAATTACTTTGATACGAGAAGTGTTGAAGCAGTAATTGCTAATGTTTTATCCATAAATTCTAAGGCTGTAATGATTATTAAATCTACAATTCCAGTTGGGTATACAAAAAAAGTGAGTAATATGTTTGAAACAAATAATATTATTTTTGCACCAGAATTTTTAAGAGAAGGAAAAGCACTTTTGGATAATTTATATCCATCACGCATAGTTATAGGGGAGCGTTCTGAAAGAGCTAAGAAGTTTACAGATTGTTTGATACAAGGTGCAATCAAAAAAGAATCTACTATTTTGTTTACCGATTCAACAGAGGCAGAAGCAATAAAACTATTTGCTAATACGTTCCTTGCTTTGAGAATCGCTTATTTTAATGAACTTGATACTTTTGCTGAAATAAGAGGATTAAATACAAAACAAATTATTGATGGTGTATGTTTAGATCCGAGAATTGGTGATTATTATAATAATCCATCTTTTGGATATGGCGGGTATTGCTTGCCAAAGGATACAAAGCAACTTTTGGCTAATTATGCTGACGTACCAAATAATATCATGGCCGCAATTGTTGATTCAAATAGAACAAGAAAAGACCATATTGCTGAAAGTATATTATCCAAGAAACCAAACGTTGTGGGAATATATAGATTAACGATGAAAGAGAATTCAGATAATTTCAGGCAATCATCCATTCAAGGAGTTATGAAAAGAATTAAAGCAAAAGGAATTGAGGTTGTAGTTTATGAGCCGAAATTAGATGAGGAAAGCTTCTATAATTCGAGAGTCATCAAAGATATTCTTGAATTCAAAGGGATATCAGATGTGATTGTGGCGAATAGAATGTCAAGTGAGCTAAAGGATGTTGAGGAAAAAGTTTTCACTAGAGACTTATTCAGTAGAGATTGAACATATCAGATTAGATATGGTTTATTTAGATTTAATAGATCTCTGAAATCTTGTCTACCTCTAAGACGATATATGAATTAATAAGATCATAGCACTTATTTTAATAGGATAAGAAAACATTTGCATATTGAGGTGAGTTTCGTGAAAATACTTATATTATGTGATCATTATCCCCTATCACCTAGGGTGATGAAAATTAGAGATTCAATTATGCAACAAGTACATAATTCCGAAGTTGTTATTTTTTGTTGGAATAGAAAAAATGAAAATATTATGGAGGATTTTATTTATTCATTTAATGAGAATTCTGAATATGGCAATAAAAAAAAGTATCTATTCGGATTTTTGCATTTTAAAAAAAATGCTAGAGAATTTATAAAAAAATATTCACCAGATTATATTCATTCTATTGACATATCAATGTTATTGGTAGCATCGAAGTTGAAACGTGAATATAAAATAATTTATGAAGTTTACGATATTAAATTTTTGAGAAGTTCTTTTGTCAATAAAATTAGAGAACTAATTGAAGTTAACTTAATTAACAAAGGTGTAGAATCTATAGTATATGCTTCTCCGTTTTTTGATATTTATTACAAAAAGTTAGGTGTACATAAAGAACATACTATAATTAACAATAAACCGAACAAGCTAGTTTTAAATTTACAAAGTGACTATATGAATAAGTATAGAGAAGGATTGAAAGATAAATTAGTAATTGGGTTTGTAGGTAATATTAGACACAAAGAAATTCTTATGAATTTAATTTCTGCTGCTGCTCCTTATAAAGATGTATGTATTTTATTGTCAGGAGATGGTGCTTCACTAAAAGATATTGTTCAAGAAGTTAAATTGAATAATTACAATTTAAATGTTGTCCATACTGGAAGGTATGATGTTAAAGATTTAAATTCTATTTATAGTTGTTGTAATTACATTTGGGCAGCTTACCCTAATAAAAATATAAATGTTAAATATGCAGTAAGTAATAAATATTATGAATCAATTGCATATAAGAGAAAAATCATCGTATCAGAAAAAACTTATCTAAGTGAGGAAGTGATATTAAATAATATTGGATATTTCGTTAATCCCTATGATCGTGAAATGATATCTGAGCTTATTCTAAACTTAAAGAAGAATTATATCTCTGATGAATTTCCGGATGTTAAACCTACTTTCTGGGAAGATGACGCAAGGAATCTTTGCGAAGTTTATACTCTTTAGTTTAATAATTATAGATTTATACAAATAAATATAAAAGTAATATTACAAATACAATAAGATGTAATTCTAGCAGTAAGTGTTTTTATATGGCTACCATATACTTATTATTGTTTATGAAGTCGATTTAATTTTAAATAATTATATTGTAATTTTGAGCGATAAAGAATATATCGAGCAAGAACTTCGTATTATATGTGAGTTCCAAGTTGAGAATATTAAATATAATTTGTAGATTTAGACTAGGAGTAAGATATGGGAACTAATATTATTTGGTCATCAAGTAAAGGGCAGGAACGTAGTGGTGTGCACCAATCGTTCAAAATTATATTTGTAGGTTTAATTATTGCAGCACTTAATATTTTGTTTTATGAGGATATGCTGATTTCATATTCAATTATTGCTGTGGAAGTTTTTATCTTAATGTATTATCTATTGAAAAGAAAGATAACTTTATTTTTTGGATATTATTTAATTTTCTTATGTCTAAGTTTGGAGTTTAGCGTATTAGTGGAGACTAACCAAATCTTTGGTTTTAAAGATTTCCGAATCATTGGTGTTAATCTAGGAATATTGAGTTTAATCCCTATAATTCCTTTAAGCATCGCTAGAGGTATACGCATTAATTATATTAAGACGAAGTATTCTAATGTTATGAGATTCATTAAGATTATATTATTCTTGAACGTAATTGGAGTATTCTGGGGTTTAATTGGCATCTTTATTAATGACAACAATGTGCTATCAATGAATGAAGCAATAACGGGTTTTATAAATGTATGCTATAACATGATGGCCCTACCTTTATTAATAATTCTAGTATTCATTTATTTATTATCTTGGGAAGAAGAGTTCATTTATCAAATTAGATTTTTTCTAGTATCTATTTTAATAGGTATTGTGTTTTCGTTAATTTTAGCGTTGTTTTTTGGCAAAAGTGGATACTACGGAGGAACGAATACCCTTATTGTTTCTAGTGTTATTCAGTATCTTCCTTTAATGATTATTATTCCATTTTATAAGAGTGAGAAGAGTACTAAGTATATTCTGCCCTTAGCTATGATAGGTATAGTGCTAGCCCTCATATATAATGCTCAAGGTAAATTGATTCTTATGTGTGCAGTCATTCCTATAGTATTGATTATGAAAATGATTAAAAGCAAAGATAAAATGCTTTTGTTTTTCATCCCTTTCATGCTACTGCTCGTAATTTTTGTATATTATATTATAAATATAGAGCTAATTAACAGTGTCATCTTTCAATCAAAGTTGAATCAATCAATCTCTCTTTTGCAATTTTGGAAAGAAAATTGGCTTTATAATTTACCCAATTCCCCAAAGATTAGAGTTGCCGAATTTATTTCGATAATGATTGAATATTTCAAGAAGCCTTGGTTTTTATTAATGGGAAAAGGTTACATGGGAACTATTGTTGATCATACTGGTATGATAGGTCAACAATACATTCCAGGAAGCTTTGAGCTTAACCAATGGGAAAACGGTACTTTTTATAGAATGCACGAGACATTTAATACAATGTTTCTATATCACGGGTTAGTTGGGATAATAGTATATATTTTCATGTCAATAATGTTATTGAATAACCTCAATAAAAACCCGTGGATCGTTATAGGTGGTTTTTGGTTTCTTACAATCTACGGTTTTTCAATAACGATAAGTGCTTTTGGTATAGCCGCTTTACTATTTGGTTTAGCATTAATTAATAATAAAGATAATACGAATACACTACATTAATTTGATTTTTACAATGTTAAAAGAATTGTGTATTTTAAAGCCTAAAATGTTGATACAGAATTTAGCTAACAAATATGCCATCTGATTTTGCTTGAATTGATCCCTTGCTGGAGTATACCTTTAGATATCAATTTTCAACGGCTTAGCTAAATTATTATGTACACTAAACCTTATAGTGGGAGATTAATAAATAATTGTATCAAATACAGAAATATTGAGTACGGTTGGTATTTTAATGATGATCATGTCTACACGCCTAAAGAGATTCAATAACCGAAGCGAATTTTATTGAAGTTTATAGATCGACGGACGAGATACCTTGCTGGATTCAGAAAGATAAATACAGATACTGTGATAACTAGCAAAGAATAATAACTAATTTGCATAAAATTTTTACGTATTTGAGTTTAGAAAGCTAGATAATCCTTACCTTTTGCATTAGTTCAACCCATATAATTTCATAGATAAAGTCATATAGACAAAAATGTTGCTCCTTATGACTGTAGATGTATTTATATTTCAGAGCATTAGGAGTTGAAAAAAATTTGAGAATTACAAAAGCAGATGTTATTTGGAACTATATAGGTGTTTTTTTGACATTGGGAAGTAATTTTTTGTTACTCCCCTTTATTATTTATTTTCTAGACGAAAACTCTCTTGGTTTATGGTATATATTCCTTAGTATAGGGGGATTAGTTGTTTTATTTGACTTTGGTTTTAATCCTACATTAGCAAGAAATGTAGCATATTGCTGGAGTGGTAGTAAGGAACTGAGCAAAGTTGATGTTGTTTTTTCTGAGAAGAGTGAACCTAATTTTGTGCTTCTAAATAGAGTTATCAAAACATCCAAAATAATTTATCTGTTGATATCACTTATTGCTTTGATATTACTCTTGACAATAGGGACTTTTTACATCACTCAAATATCACATGAAGTTGAGGGATCTGACCATATAATAGCATGGTTAATATATTGTATTGCTCTTTTTTTAAATTTGTACTATGGATATTATTCCACTTTTTTAAGGGGAGTTGGTGCAATAAAAGAGATAAATATTGCAATCATTCTAAGTCGAATATTACAAATTTTAATATCTATTATCTTGTTATTTCTCAATTTCGGTATAATTGCTGTAGCCACAGCCTATTTAGCAAATGGGGTTATTTTCAGATTGATTTCCAAATACTTTTTTTACAAATTCCAAGGAATAGGTGAAACTCTTAAGAGTGATGCTAACAAAGTTAATAATCTTGCTATAATAGATACATTTAAACTAATTTGGCATAATGCTTGGAGAGATGGCTTGGTTTCACTATCAAATTACCTATCAAATCAAGCGACAATACTAATCTCTTCAATGTATTTGAGTTTATCTGAAACAGGTATGTACTCAATTTCTATACAGTTGGTGACAGCTATAGCTGCTATTTCTGGAGCTTTATATACATCTTACCAACCGTCACTTCAAGCAGCTTATGTAAATCATAATACCAAAAAATCTAAAGAGCTTATGTCAATGGCAATGACAATTTATATATTAACGTTTTGGATCGGTATTGTTGGATTAATCGCAATAGGCATTCCTTTGATATCGTTCATACAAGGTAGTACTAACATCAATATAAAGATTACAATTGCGATATCAGTATACATATTTCTGCTAAGGCATCACTCGTTTTATGCTTCTTTTATTTCAAACACAAATAAAGTTCCATATGTTAAATCATTTGTAATATCAAGTGTCGTTGGAATATTGGTGGCTACTATATGTATAAGTTATTTTAACCTTGGTATATGGGGATTGATATTTGCACAAATCCTCGTTCAAGCTGTTTACAATAATTGGAAATGGCCTCATAGTGTGATGAGAGAGTTGAATACTAATATTTATGAAATGTTTTGTTTAAGTTTTCTGAGATTCATTAACCTCTTTAAAGATAAATCAAGGAAAAATGTTTTATGAAAAATTAGGAGTGATACAGTTTGGACATATTGTATTTAGATTTTTTGTTTCCTAAAGGGCACTTAAACTTAGATATAAACCAGATTGATAGACTTTCTAAAATTGGGGATGTAACTATTTTAAGTTGTAATGATAGATATAAATCGATTCCTTTTAAAGCAAGATTAATAGAAAGCAAATATCTCAATGTTCCATATGGAAAAATTAAAACACGAGTGACATCATTGAAAAATATGTTCATAACTTCAATAATGGCAAGAAAAATCAAGCGTGATTGTATTTTTGTATCTTCTTTTGATACCTTAATGTTCTCTCTAGGAAGATTTTTCTTTAGAAAAGAAGATAAAATATTCTTGGTCCATCATTTTAATACAGATGAATTGAAACAACCCATCAAAAGTGCTCTATTTAAATCTTATATGAATAAAGTTGAACATATAGTATTTGCAGAATTCATTAAAAATCATTTGATCTCTAAATATAAAATTAGTCCTAAACGAGTGCACGTTATTCCTCATCATATGGTCACTATTAATAATAGTAATACCTTTAGAAAATTTGATTGTGTTGGATTAAGTAATAGTAATGATCAAGATATAATTGAAGAAATTATTAAATTGGAGAAAGCTGAAGGGATTATAAAAAGAGCTGAAAAAAGAGTGATTCTCAAATCAAAATCAACTGAGTTTGATAATGGTTACTTAAAGGTAATAAATGGGTTCATTGAAAGAACTCAATACGACAACTATATGGAAAATGCAAGATCAATATACATGCCGTTTCCTAATAGTTTTCAAAATCGTATGAGTGGGACTTTAATTGATGCCTTATCTAATGACAAAGTTGTCTATGGAAGTGATATACCAGTTGTAAGATATTATTCAAATAAATATCCTGGTATATGTAATGTAATAAACAATGCAGATGACTTCTTCAAACTTATAGTTGAAAACTCTCAAAATAATAAATCCAATTTTACATTCGATAAGTTTAAAGAGGATCATTCTAATGAATTGATTGAAAAAGGAATGACGAATTTACTAAAATTTGAAGGGAGATCAAGATGAAAGTTGTCATTTTAGCTGGTGGAAGTGGAACAAGACTTTGGCCACTAAGTAGAGATAGGTACCCCAAACAGTTTATTAAGCTTCAAGGAAAAAAGGACTCATTATTTCAAGAAACATTTAGAAGGAGTCTGATGTTATCTAGTATTGATAACATCTTTGTTGTTACTAATGAAAAATATAAGTTTTTAGTAATTGGTGCAATAGAAGAATTAGGATACATATATAATGAAGATAATATTCTAGTTGAACCGGAAGCAAAGAACACTTTGCCTGCGATTTATACCGCTGTGGTTGCAATCACTAAAAAAGAAGATGATACCGTTATAGTATTTCCATCAGATCATATTATTACTAAAAATGATGAATTTGTATCCATTATAGTTGAAACTGAAAAGCTCTCTATCGATTCTATAATTACATTTGGAGTAAAACCAGACTCTCCAAATACTGGTTATGGCTATATATCACCTGGAGCAAAAAAAATAACGGGATATGAAGTAGAATCATTTAAAGAAAAACCAACGTCTAATAAAGCCAAAGAGTATATTGATAAGGGATATTACTGGAACGCAGGAATATTTTTGTTTAATACGAAATTCTTTTCGAATGAGGTATATAAACACTCTCCGGAAATTTTCCATGCATTTAACTCAAGTAAAAGCATTGTAGAAGCGTATTCAAAGATTCATGAAAATATATCAATAGATTATGGGATTTTGGAGAAGAGCAATAGTGTATCAGTTGTTCCAGTTAATATAGGTTGGAATGATCTAGGTAGTTTTGATTCATTTTATGATGTATTTGAGGAGGACGAAGCGCACAATATTTCTTGTGAACAAAATATTGTTATTGAATCAACAAATAATATTATTCAGTCATATGACGGTAAAATTGTCGCTGCAGTTGGTATTCAAGATTTAATTATAATAGATAATAGAGATGCACTTTTAGTTTGTAAAAAAGACCAATCACAAAAAGTGAAAAATGTTGTTGAAGAACTGAAAAATAGAAATGACCTAAGATCCGAATATCATTTTCAAGACTATAGACCATGGGGACAGTATACAGTTCTTGAGGAAGAGGAAAATTTATATAAAATCAAAAGAATAACTGTAAATCAAGGAAGGAGTATTAGCTATCAATTACATAACCACAGAAGTGAGCATTGGATTATTCTTCGTGGAATTGCTAAGGTAACTATCAATGAAAAAACCAAAAATGTTTATTCAGGGGAGAGCATCTTTTTTAGAGAGGGTGAAAAACATCGATTGGAAAATGCAGGGGAGGTTCCGCTTGAAATAATTGAAATACAAATAGGACACTATTTAAGTGAAGACGATATTCTTAGATTTGAGGATGATCGTGTTAAAGCTTAATGGTTTTAAAGTATTCTTTAATTTGATTTGCCAACTCTGAAAAGAACTTCTTAAGAAGTTCTTTTCAGAGTTGTGCGGTAATGGAGTTCGGAAAAGAAGGTCCCCTCACTTTTTAACTCACTGATATAATATTATGATAGACGCCAAAATATGAAGAATATATTGGACAAAACATTAATATAATTTAGTTTAATAAGAAATAAAAAGGAGCCAATTATTTTGGTGAAGAAAATTCCCATTCGCATCAAGATTATTTTATGGGATTTATTTGTGAATATTATTTTCGCATCTCCTCTAATACCAAGAGAGGTGAGGGTTGTGTTTTATAGATTATTTGGTATGAAAATAAAAACACGAGCAATAAATCCTAAAAACTATATTATTGGAAAAAAGCTTTCTATTGGAAAAGGAACTTTCGTAAATTACAGTTGCTTCTTTGACTGCACTTCATTGATTGAAATTGGCGAGAGATGTAATATTGCAATGGGGACTATGTTTGTAACCGCATCGCATCAAATTGGTAATATTGAAAGAAGGGCGGGGCTTGACATTAGTAAACCTATAAAAATTGGAAATGGCTGCTGGATTGGTGCTAGATCAACGATACTTCCGGGAGTAACTATAGGCGAAGGATGCATAATAGCAGCAGGTTCATTAGTCATTAAAAACTGCAGTCCTAATAGTCTCTATGCTGGGGTTCCAGCAAAGAGGATAAAGGAACTATAAGCGAACATCCATAACGTACGTGCCGAATGATCCTTGTATTTGAACAGAGGGGGAACGCGTTAGTAATAATTATCTGATATACATATTGACATATTGATTAGAGGCGGAACAATAGTATTGAAGTATTGATCTACCATATCCAGTGAATAATCGTTTACCTTTGCAGTTAAAGGACGTGTAGAAAAAAAAGTTGTTGCAGGTAATGACCATAAACAAGTTAATTCTCTTTCCCAGTGTATTAGTTTCCAGAATTTTTTGTTTGCAAAAATAATATATCTAGTTGAAAAATACTTAACTAAAGTTTCCGTTAAAATTTGATGACTTGTATAGTACATTAAGAGGATTATGATCATGAAATATAAAATTTGCAACTATAACCCGTTTAGGAATAATTTTACAAGGTTTATTTTCTCACTGCCTATCCTTTTGTTTTTCTTTTTACTCATTGGCATTTATCTGCCCATCCACCAATCCCCACAACCCTCCGATGCTATCATCGTCCTTAGCGGAGGCCAAGGCCGGGTAGAAAAGGCTGCTGAGTTATATAAAGCTGGCTATGCTCCTTATATAATTCTTTCCAACGCCAAAGAGATAACGAGTCGATCAGGTGACATGCTCCAAACCGCCCTTAATCTCGGTATACCGCAGGATGCTATCTATACCGAGAATGCGGCCGAAAGCACATACCAGAACGCAGAGTTTACACTCCCTATAATGAAGGAACACGATCTTCAATCTGCGATTGTTGTTTCTTCGGATTTTCACATGCGTCGAGTAAAGCTACTCTATGATCGTGTGTACAAAAAATCGGAGATTGAGCTTACATATGTTGGATCTCCATCAGGATATAACGCTAAGCGTTGGTGGAGCGATCGAAATAGTCGTGAAACTACCTTCAATGAGTATGCAAAAATGATAGGTAATACTTTCGGTTACAATGGGCCGGAGGCTAAAAGTACACTTGATCAAATTAAGAACTGGTTTCGTTAGCTTTCCCTAAAGGAATGTAGTTTCATTTAGATAATCATCGTAACGTATGGAGTCCCATATACTTTTTCCGAGGTGATCGTTATGAACGAAGCGAACTTAGTTTGTAAATCATGTGGCAGCACTACATTCACCAAAGGCGAAGTGAGCAGCGCAGATGCTAACCTTATGCCTATTGGTAAATCCTTTTCTTTTGGTTCACCACTTATCTACACATTTTGTAAAATGTGCGGAGAAGTAGTGTCAATTAAAGTTGAAAAACCCGAGAAATTTTGAGTTAGTTAATAATTAATCACAAAATAACCCATCCTAACCGTAGCGAACCTGCGGTTTTTTATTTATAATAATTATTATCTGGATTTCATAAAGCGTTCAAAAAATCTGTAAAAAGTCGTATTTTCGTGTGATATACTTAACACAGCGTTTTGAGATGTTGTGAAAGTGAATATTATGTAAAAATATTCTTTAATATAACTGTACACAGTAATGAATAGAGACTAGGATGGTGAACTATCGATGCACATCGTCGTCGTTGGCCTGAATTATCGTACGGCTCCCGTGGAGGTTAGGGAACAGTTTGCTTTTGCGGAGAGTGATCTTCCGGCAGCGCTTCATCAATTGATGAAGACGAAGGGTGTGCTGGAAGGGGTCGTAGTAGCCACCTGCAACCGTACGGAAATTTATGTGGTCATGGACCGCCTTCATATGGGAGGTTATTTCCTCCGCGGCTTTATGGAGCAGTGGTTTGGAGTGAAAAATGAGCAATTTGCACAGCATATGTATATATATGAAGACGAGCAGGCGATTGCGCATTTGTTCCGCGTGACCTGCGGCCTGGATTCCATGGTGATTGGCGAGACGCAGATCCTGGGACAGGTGCGAAGTTCTTTTCTCACGGCTCAGGCTGAGGGTGTAACGGGAACTTGGTTCAATCGGCTATTTAAACAAGCGGTGACACTCGGCAAAAGAGCACATAGTGAAACGTCAATCGGCGAAAGCGCAGTATCTGTCAGTTATGCGGCAGTGGAGCTGGGCAAGCGGATTTTTGGCATGTTCACTGGTAAAAGAGTGCTGATTCTCGGCGCCGGCAAAATGAGTGAGCTCACTGTTAAGCATCTATATAGTAGTGGTGCGGCTGAGGTGATTGTCGCTAACCGTACGCTGTCGCGTGCGATTGAACTGGCAGAGAAGTTCTCGGGTAAGCCAAGCACGATTGAAGATGCGCTAAAAACTCTTAATGAGGTAGATATCGTGATCAGCTCAACGGGAGCTGACGGCTATGTACTTTCGGCAGATCAGGTAGCGAATGCTATGAAGCGTCGCCCTTCGCGGCCGCTTTTTATGATTGATATCGCTGTACCCCGTGATATTGATCCTGCAGCGGCTAGTGTGCCAGATGTTTTTTTGTATGATATTGACGATCTGGAGGGCATTGTGGAGAGTAACCTGGAAATGCGCCGGAGTGAAGCTGCGAAGATTGAAGTGATGATCGGTGAGGAAATGGATGAGTTCCAGCTGTGGCTTAAGACGCTTGGCGTGAGACCGGTAATCCGGGCGCTTCAGGATAAGTCGAATGCGATTCATGAGGAAACGATGGAGAGTCTGTTCAATAAGCTGCCTGAGCTGGACGAGCATCAGCGCAAGGTGATCCGTCGCTTGACCAAAAGCATTGTGAACCAAATGATGCATGATCCAATCAATGTAATTAAAGAGATGTCCGGTGGCAAGCAGGGGAATGAAGCGCTTGATTATTTCTCCAAAATCTTTGCGCTACAGGAACAGCTCGAATCCAATTCAGATGGCGGAGATTCCGCCCCGGTTAAGCAGTCTAGCTCCACAGAACGTACTGCCGGTAGCGGCGATTTTTCTGTGCCTAAGACGGTGCTTGCTCCGGCAGGCCTGTTGGGTAGGTGAGTGATATGCAACTGCTGAACGGAATATATGATGCCGCTCTGCTGCTATATGCCCTGAGCCTGCTGTTTGTTTTCTCGGATTGCCTTTATCGCAACCCGAGTGGGAAGCGGTTAGGCACGGGGCTTCTTGTTGTTGTGGGTCTTTTGCAAGCTGCAGGACTCGGGATTCGTTTCTCTCAGGAGAAGGGGCTGCCCATTTTTACACCTTATGATTTCTTGTTCTGGTTTGCATTTAGTATTGTTCTGACTTCGCTTGCGGTGGCTTTTACACGTGGAGGCGAGTTTACGATTCTGCTGCTTAGTGTGGCTGGATTCTGTGTTTTTCTGCTAAATCGGGTGTGGCTGACGGCGGGGGGGCATACGCTTGAGACTTGGAGCTCGGTGTATGGCTGGTTGACAATGCATGTGATTTTGGCCAATTTGAGTTTTGCTGCACTGACACTTGGAACGGTATTTGCCATATTGTACTTATTTCTGCACACCAGACTCAAAAGTAAGCAATGGAGTGACCGAATTCGTCGTTTACCAAACTTAGAGACTACAGATAAATATTCTTACACCGCTATTCTGGTGGGGACTCCTTTGCTGGCAATCTCTCTGGTGGTGGCTAGTTTATCTATTGTTTCTGAGGGACGGACACTATTATTGAAGGATTTAAAAGTCCTAACGACACTGATTGGCCTTGGAATTTACATATTTTATATTATCTTTAAGAAATCCGGGCGGAAAAGTGGAGTAAGTATGGCTCGCTGGGCGATTTTAGGATATGCTTTTACTATCTTGAATTTTTTGTTGAATTCTTTGTCTGGTTTTCACGGTTGGAGCGGGGAGTGAAGAGCATGACTCGGTATTTGCCCATAATGCTGGATTGTGAAAAGCAACAGGTTGTGGTTATTGGCGGTGGTGCCGTGGCTGAACGGAAGGTGAGTGGGCTGCTGGAAGCTGGAGCGGTGGTTAAGATGATTAGTCCCTCTTTGACAGATACGCTTGCCTCTCTAGTGAAAAAGGGTCTCATGACCTGGCATGACCGCCCTTATGCTCCCGGAGATCTCCGTGGGGCCTTTCTCGTATATGCAGCCACTAACGATAGAACGGTTAATGAAGAGGTTGCTCAGGAGTCTAGGCGACTTGGCATTCCTGTGAATGTGGCTAGCCATGCGGAAGCGGGGGATTTTATTACGCCCGGAGTTGTACGTAGGGGGCGTTTGACGGTAGCTGTATCTACTTCGGGTGCTGGTCCGCTTGCGGCTGCGAAGATTAAAAGTGTGCTTGAAGAGGCGCTGGATGCGGCGTATGAGCCATATTTGGATTTTGTACATACCATGCGAACCCGGATTAAGGAAAAAGAATCTTCTGCTGAAGTTCGTGGAAGGCTTTTGCGGAAGCTTGGGGCGCTCGATGTGTTGAATGAGATGAGAAACGGTAGCTTTATTGCGTGGAGCCCGGAGGATATGGATGTTTGGATTGCTAGTCATCGGGCGGAGTAAAAGTGCGCGTGGACACTGTGAAGATTAGAAAATTGGGTTAGATTAATGATATGAGTAAAATAGGCTACTGGTTGAGATAGTTCGAATAGTGGCATCAGTACCGTTGTATTGGGCTGAAGTGGCTGGAATGTTTGAATGAGCGGTATAAGTACCCGTTGGGCTGGAGTAGCTGGAATGTTCGAAAGTAGGGCAAAAATGCCTCGGAATCGCCCAAAAACGGCCATATCAGCGAAAAAAGAGGCATTAATGCCTCGGAATTGCCGTAAAACGGTCATACCAGCGAAAAGAGAGGCAAAAATGCCTCGGAATCGCCCAAAAACGGCTATATCAGCGAAAAGAGAGGCAAAAATGCCTTGGAATTACCTAAAAACGCTCATATCAGCGAAAAAAGAGGGAATAATGCCTCGGAATTGCTCAAAAACGGCCATACCAGCGAAAAGAGAGGCATTAATGCCTCGGAATTGAGTAATAACCGCCGAAGGAGCCAAATAAATGGAAGATATGCCATTTAATAGTGCGAAGTAGCTTTTGGTTAGTTTGGATTACTATATAAGGTCTACGGTGAAGAGTAAGAGGCAGACGTAATCAGGAGGAATGGACAATGCGTAAGATTATTGTGGGGAGTAGACAGAGCGCGCTTGCGTTGACGCAAACGGGGCATGTGATTGCCGATCTGGAGCGATTGAGCGAGGAGCATGGTTTTGGATTCACTTTTGAGGTGAAAAAGATTGTTACCAAAGGGGACCGTATCCTAGATGTCACCTTGTCCAAGGTAGGCGGTAAAGGGTTGTTCGTGAAGGAAATAGAACAGGCTATGCTGGAAAAAGAAATCGACATGGCGGTGCACAGCATGAAGGACATGCCCTCCGAGCTGCCGGAGGGGCTGATCAACGGCGCTGTGCCGAAGCGCGTTGATCCGCGCGATGCACTGATCTCTAACGGAGGCGTCTCGCTGGACGAGCTGCCTCCAGGCGCACGCGTAGGCACAAGCAGCCTACGCCGTTCCAGCCAGCTAGCTGCGCTGCGGCCTGATCTGGTCATTGAGCCCGTGCGCGGCAACATTGACTCGCGGCTGGGCAAGCTGGATAGCGGGGAATACGACGCGATCCTGCTTGCTGCAGCGGGGCTGTCGCGCATGGGCTGGCAGGATCGCGTGAGCGCCTACCTGCCGCCGGAAGTTTGCCTGCCCGCTGTAGGGCAGGGCGCACTCGGCATCGAGTGCCGCGCAAATGACGCAGACCTGCGGAAGCTGCTGGCGTTATACAACGATGCCGATACAGCGTTGACGGTGGCGGCGGAGCGCACGTTCCTTGGCGTGCTGAATGGCGGCTGCCAAGTGCCGATTGGTGCTCATGCGGTGCTTGATGCAGCCGCGGAAGCTACTACCGCTAAGCGCCAAATAATCTCCTTAACCGGGATGGTGGGAACACCTGACGGTTCAACGATTTTGAAAGAAACTTGCACTGGGATAGACCCGGTACAGCTCGGCGAAGAAGTCGCTAAGAAGCTGATAGCAAGAGGAGCGGAGAAGATACTGTCAGACGTTAGGGGATGAGGGGATTGACGGGGAAGGTTTATTTGGTAGGTGCAGGTCCCGGGGACGCAAAGCTGATTACTGTAAAAGGCCTCGAGTGTATTCGAAAAAGCGACGTGCTGGTGTACGATCGGCTGGCAAGTCCTAGATTGCTGAAAAGCATGAAGCCCGGCGGCGAGAAGATTTATGTTGGCAAGCTGCCGGATCGCCACACGATGAAGCAGGAAGAGATTAATCAATTGTTAGTTGATCTGGCTTTACAGGGGAAAACAGTGGTGCGGCTGAAGGGTGGGGACCCTACGATTTTTGGACGCGTAGGTGAAGAAGCGGAGCTGCTTCGCAAAAATGGGATCTATTACGAAATCGTACCGGGCATCACGTCGGCGATCAGCGTACCTGCGTATGCGGGTATACCTGTCACGCACCGCGATCATGCTTCTTCCCTGTCGATTATCACCGGACATGAGAGTCCGGATAAACTGGACCATTCCATCCATTGGGATAAAGTAACGAATGCCACAGGGACGTTAGTGTTCCTGATGGGCGTAGCTAAAATAGGATATATCAGCGCTCAGCTGATCAAGCATGGGCGTCCGCCAGAAACACCGGTGGCACTGGTGCGCTGGGGTACCCGCGCAGATCAGGAGACGTTGACGGGAACCCTCGCCGATATTGAAGCAAAGGTGAAGGCGGCGGATTTTCAGCCGCCGGCCGTGATTGTCGTCGGCGACGTAGTGCTGCAGCGTGAGCAGCTAAAGTGGGCCGAGGCGATGCCGTTATTCGGCAAACGCATCGTGGTGACACGGGCTCGCAGCCAAGCGAGCGAGCTGGTGGATAGGATTGAGGAACTCGGCGGGGAACCCTACGAGTTCCCGGTGATCGAGACGATCATGCCGGATGGCGCAGAGAAGAAGGAGAAGATTGCAGCGGCATTTGGCGCGCTGGAATCGTACGACTGGGTATTCTTCACTAGCCCGAACGGCGTGGAGTTTTTTTGGCGCCACTTGGCGGAGCAGGGGGCGGACATTCGGGGGCTTCACCGCGCAAGGATTGCAGCGGTGGGGCCAGGCACAGCAGCCGCGCTGGCGCAGCGCGGGGTGATTGCTGAAGAACTTCCGGCGAAGTTTCAGGCGGAAGGTCTGATTGAGACGTTCGGTCCCCGGCTGCTGCCGGGGCAGAACGTGCTGTTGCCGCGCGGCGATCTGGGGCGCGACTGGCTGCCGGACAAGCTGAGAGAGCTTGGCCTTCAAGTCACAGACGTCGATACCTATGAGACGGTTGTGACGGGTGAGGATGACGACGAGCTGTTGAAGCTATTGGAGGAAGGGCGTGTTCACGCAGTAACCTTTACCAGCTCTTCAACGGTGCGCAATTTCATCCACATTCTGAAACGAATGGGGCTCGAAGATCCACTTCCTCTGCTAGCTAATGTTAAGATAGCCTGCATCGGGCCATTAACCGAGCAGACTGCTGTGGAAGCGGGACTTACTCCGGGTCTGCTACCTGAAGAAGCAACGATTAATAGTCTGGTTCAGGAGCTCTGCCGCTGGAATGCGGAGACTCAACTTCAAAAAGCTTGAATGGACGCGAATCGAACATCGGCTTTATAACATCGTCTGAAGTTGTATCTATCTAGGAAGTCTCACACTGCTATTGTAAGTAACTTAAGTAGCATGAGCTTGGCCTCCGAACGTAGTTACTGTTGAAACTCAGAGTATGATGGACGGCTGAGTTGTAAACTAACTGGTGTGTATGGGTGAGTAAGTCTATGTACGTATAAAGTTCACGTAGCTCTAACTGATATGTTAGATATTGGGTACTTGGATTAATATGCAACCTAGTGGAAATATAGCTTTTTAATCTGGTTACGAGACTGGTTATGAGGTCTGTTAGCATGAGGTCAGATTGAGGTTTAGTTGCACTTTATACACTTAAATTCCCTGAATATTAGCGAAAATCCATTTTAGTTGTAATATGTGCAATTAAATATGCGCTAAAACAAGGGTTTTCGCTCTTTTGTAATAAATAACTGTAGAGAGTGCAACTAAAACTTACAGTTACGATAAAACTTCAAAATAACTGCACAAACTACAACTATGCCGCAGTTAGTCAACGATCGAGGGTTTAGTTATATATTTTATTTTTCAGGAGGATGAACCAATGAGCTTTCCAATTACACGTCACCGCCGTTTACGCGGTTCAGCAGGAATTCGTGGTATGGTGCGGGAGACGGTACTGAATGTGCTGGATTTTGTGCAGCCGATATTTGTGACTTATGGAACAGGTGTGAAGAATGAGATTAGCTCGATGCCGGGCGTGTATCATTTTTCGCTGGATACTTTAAAAGCAGAAGTGGACGAGATTGCCGCCCTAGGCATTCCGGCTGTGTTGTTATTCGGGATTCCTGAAACGAAGGATGCTATCGGTTCTTCCGGTTTTGCAGAGGATGGAATTGTGCAAGAGGCTACGCGCTTGATTAAGCAATGGTACCCTGAGCTATTGGTCGTTGCAGATACCTGCCTTTGTGAATTTACGGATCACGGACATTGCGGAATGGTGCACACGCATACGGTGAACGGCGTCGTGCATGGTGATGTCATTAACGACGCTTCACTGGACCTGCTGACTCGTACGGCGGTATCCCAAGCTAAAGCTGGAGCAGATATTATCGCCCCTTCGAATATGATGGATGGATTCGTACACGCGATTCGTGCGGGACTGGATGAGAATGGCTTTGAGCATGTGCCGATTATGTCGTATTCGGTCAAATATGCTTCGGCATTTTATGGCCCTTTCCGCGAAGCTGCGGATTCAGCACCACAGTTCGGGAATCGCAAAACGTATCAAATGGACCCTGCCAATCTGCGCGAAGCGCTCCGTGAAGCAGAATCCGATGTGCTGGAAGGCGCAGATATGTTGATGGTGAAGCCGGCCCTGGCTTACTTGGACGTGATTCGTACGATCCGTGACCAGTTCGATTTACCTCTCGTGGCTTATAATGTGAGTGGCGAATATTCCATGGTAAAAGCAGCGGCACTGCAAGGCTGGATTGACGAGCAAGCCGTTGTGTTGGAAATGCTGACTGGCATGAAACGCGCCGGAGCAGATATTATTATTACTTATTTCGCAAAAGATGCTGCGCGCTGGCTGCGTGGTTAATCTCTTTCACAACGATATCGCTGTATAGGCAGTTGCCTTATACTTGTGTGATCAAGAACAGAACAGGAGTGAAGATAGATGAGTAATGAGCCAATGGCGCGTAAAGAAGAAGCGTCCCGCAAGGCTTTTGATGAAGCAAAACAATATATTCCCGGTGGGGTAAACAGCCCTGTACGGGCATTCAAATCCGTAGGATTGACTCCGGTTTATGTGGATCATGGGATCGGATCGCGTATTTATGATATCGACGGCAACAGCTTTATCGACTATGTATGCTCGTGGGGACCGCTAATTATGGGCCATGCGCATCCTGAGGTTGTAAAGGCCTTGCAGGAGACGGCGGTAAAAGGGACAAGCTTTGGTGCACCAACTTTACTTGAAACTGAAATGGCAAAAACGGTTGTTGAACGTGTAGCCTCAGTAGATATCGTACGTATGGTTAACTCCGGAACGGAAGCGACGATGAGTGCGATTCGTTTGGCACGTGGTTACACGGGACGCAGCAAAATCTTGAAGTTCGAAGGCTCGTATCACGGTCACGCAGATAGTCTGCTTATCAAGGCGGGTTCCGGGGTAGCCACATTAGGTTTGCCGGATAGCCCAGGTGTTCCCGAAGGTGTGGCAGTCAATACGATTACTGTTCCATACAATGACTTGGAATCCACTCAGATTGCTTTCGAACGTTTCGGCAGTGAGATTGCCGCAGTGATCGTAGAGCCGATTGCCGGCAATATGGGTGTTGTACCACCACTTCCGGGATTTCTAGAAGGACTTCGCAAATTAACTTCAGACCACGGATCTTTGCTTATTTTTGATGAGGTAATGACAGGCTTCCGTGTCAATCGTGGCTGTGCGCAAGGCTTGTTTAACATTACTCCGGATATTACCTGCTTCGGTAAAGTCATCGGTGGAGGACTTCCAGTAGGCGCTTATGGCGGCAAAAGAGAGATCATGGAGCAAATCGCTCCTACGGGACCGATCTATCAGGCTGGCACACTTAGTGGTAATCCATTGGCAATGGCGGCAGGACTCACTACGCTGAAGCTGCTGACACCGGAAGTTTATGATCGTCTGGAGCAATTAGGTGCGCGTCTGGAAGCGGGATTGAAAAAGAATGCAATCGAAACTGGTGTTCCGCTGACGATTAACCGCGTGGGTTCGATGGTCTGTCCGTTCTTCACGGAAGGGCCTGTAACGGATTTTGAGACGGCCAAGACAAGCAACACGGATCTTTTCCGTCGTTGTTTTGGTCATATGCTGAGCCAAGGCATCAGCGTGCCACCTTCACAGTTTGAAGGCATGTTCGTGTCGGCTGCGCATAGTGAGCAGGATATTGATGATACCATTGAGGGCCACTATAATGCCCTGAAGGCCCTTTGAGTACTGGAGCCGGAGAACGAACCGGTGGCGGAGCTTGGACAAGACGTGGAGAGTGGCTGGAAGTAACACCCGGCAAAATCATTACTGGAGCCGAGGATGCTGAAGCTGCGATTGATAAGTGGCTGCTGGAAACTGTAGGTATGCCTGAGAAGCTTCATCTGCGTCTGCGCCGCGAGGGGGGGATTCAGTGGAAGGGAGATCGACTTCGACTGGCACTTTTTCCGGATCGTGAAGCGGGCATTGAACCCGTATGGGAAGCGCTTGAAGTGCTGTATGAGGATGATTTTTGCCTGGTTGCCCACAAGCCGGCAGGCATGGCGGTTCATCCGGATGGCAGTGGCTTAGGTGTAACGCTGGATCACCTTGTAGCAGCGCATTATGTTGCTTCCGGTGACAGTGTAGCTGTAAGGCATATTCACCGCCTCGACAAGGATACAACCGGCCCGGTGATGTACGCCAAGAATGAATTCGCTCAGCTTGTCCTAGACGAGAATATGCGTGAAAAAAGCATCTCGCGGCTCTACGCCGCGATCGTAGAAGGCATAGTGCCATCTGCGCTTAAAGTGATCGATGCGCCGATTGGGCGCGATCGTCATCATGCGGCGCGGAGAAGAGTCTCACCGGGCGGGCAATCCGCCGTGACTCGAATCCTCGGACGCGAAGCACTGCATGGCGGGAGCCTGGTGCATGTGCAGCTTGAGACCGGAAGGACGCATCAGATTCGCGTCCATCTCAGCCATATGGGTCATCCCTTGTATGGGGATGCGCTATACGGCAGCCCGGTCTGGGCTTCCAGCGCTAGTGGCCGACATGCGCTCCATGGCGAGCTGCTGTCTTTCCGCCACCCTTGGAGCGGTGAAATGCTCGAAGTGAGCGATCCGTGGCCGGAGGATATGCTGCAGCTGCGGGAGCTGCTGTCTGAAGCGCCTTGACGGTAACGTTATAAACCTGAGAACCGTGGAATCAGCAAATGCTGGTTTCACGGTTTTTTTTATCTATTTTTCGTAGAGTATATAATTTTCTGTTTTTTCAGAAAGAAGCATCTATCCATGTCCTAATAGCAAAAGCAGCATATAATACTTTGTTCATGCGGAGTAGTGCATCTATTGGTCGTCAGATAGGTTCAAATAGCCCCTGAATTCAGGAAATTAATAGCATCCTGTCCGGTTAGGGCTACCAAAGTTGTCATGCCTTTCTTTTTGAAGCATATACATGTGGGGAGTAACATTTTGGGCTTATGCTCTGGGCCTGTCTCAGGGTTAGATTATGCCAAGAAGGAGGACATATCCCGTGTTTGATCAGTCCCACGGCTTGCGGTTTGATATTTATGAACGCATTCACCTATCGGAAGAGCTTCCGGGAATAGCTGAGCTGGAGGAGGTTGAACTACTTCCGGAAATCCAGGTGATTCAGCGGGAGGATCGTGCCGAGTTATATGGTCAGCTGTTGCTTACCGGACTCTACCGGAGTGAAGATGACCGGACACAACGTCTGGAGCACGCCATTCCCGTTGAAATCACTGTTCCGCTTACACGCGTCAGCTCGATTGAAGATATTGGGGTGGAGATCGAGAATTTTGATATTGATCTGCTCACGATGCGTACTGTGAATATAACAGGCGTATTATCCCTGCGGGGAATCGGTGGTGCGGAACCTCAACCACAGCCGGCCTGGCAGCAGGAAGAGTACACAGTGGCTTATTCCCCTCTCAGTGATGACAGGGTAGAAGCAACAGCGGAGCATCAAGAACATGACAATGACGCACTTTATGAAAATTCTCAGTGGACCTTTGGTGAGGATGCATCGGAGGTTGCTGTAGAAGAACATGAGCACGCTGAAGCGAATGAACAGGAAACAGAAGAATCATTGGTCTCAAGTGGAACTGGTCAATCGTCCCCTATAGTGAATTTCTCATCCGCTCATGAGAAGGACAAGGGCGCGAAAGCTAGGACGCATAGTCTGGATTTGGAAACAGAGGATTCCAAAGCCGGAATAGCGGATTACTGGTTTAAAGCGGAGTCACAGAATGAAGCTGAGGCCACTCCGCTGGATCATGTTAGCCAGGCGAGTCAAGCGGATCAGGAGCAAGAAGCGGAATATACTTTTGCTTCAAGAGAAACCGCTGTTCCAGCAGCGATTACCGACGCAGACAAAGATATCGCTGTATTTGCTTCTGAAAACGTAGCAAACCATGAGCTTCACACACAAGAAGAGAATGCGCAGCCGATCAGTGAGAATACGAACGAAGGCTTAGTTTCTCAGGAGACTGTGCCACATACCGAGGAGAAACAAGATCTTAAGATTGCGCTAGGAAGCAAGCAAGAAGCGGAGGCTCCAGCCAAAGAACATCTCACCTTCTCTTCATTACTCAGCTCTAGTCGTTCTCGTAAAGAACAAGAGGCTCTCCTATCTGAAGGAAATGCATCGGCTGCAGCGATCATTCCAGAGGCCGGAAATAATACGGAGTGGAAGAGCAGATTCATTACCGGAGCAGATGGCGCTAACCTATTCCGTAAGGTTCGCCTTTGCATCGTACAGCGTGAAGAAACGTTGGATACAATCGCAGAGAAGTATCAGCTAAGTGCGCGGGAGCTGGGAATGTATAATCGATTGTCCGGGCAGAGTGTAGAAGAAGGGCAAGTGTTGTACATTCCATAAATGAATTACAATGCATATTCACATGAATAGATGAATCCCGGTCTGTTAGTAGATCGGGATTTTTGTCAAAATATAAGAATATATAAGTTTCACGTTATACATTATCCTTATATTTCTCGAATAAACGCTTACCGTCCGTAAAAGGACGTCGAAGGCGTTTATTCTTGTGTGACCGGAGAACGTTAGAATACGGGGTATCTAATCAATGCAGTGTGAGGAATCGAATGAAAATTCGACATATGCCCGCTATAAGTCGAAATTCCGCTCAAAGTCCCGCTGTAGAAGCCTATTCAGGTTGACTAGGGATGACTCAAAATGTATTATGGAGTAAGCAATATCTAAGTAAAGACTGGGAACGGGAAGAGTAGGCGGTCAGCCCTTCAGAGAGCGGAATGCAAGTGCTGTGACATTCCGTAGGATACAGCCACCGAAGTCGCCCCGGAGTCGCCCTTCTGAGCTTGTCTTCATGGATATGAAAGATAAGTTAGGATGTGGCCGGTAGCAGCCGTTATCTGTACGAGTGTCGCGCTAAGCTTCTGAACCGTAAGGTGAGAGAAGTGCAGGTTTATTTTTCATTGGCGCGAAACAAAGGTGGTACCGCGAAAGAATGGCCTTTCGTCCTTTGAGACGAGGGGTCTTTTTGTTTTTTAGAAACCAACTACAAGTAACCAAGTGGAGGTATCAGAGAATGGCTGACCCAAACAATCTAACAGCGGCAGAGGCTGCCGCTGCAAATGATTCTAAGAATGAAATGCCAACCACGTATGATCCGAAATCGGCAGAAACCAAGTGGTATTCCTACTGGACAGAGGGTGGATATTTCCGTGCAGGCGGGCGTCCAGATGCAAAAGCATACAGCATTGTAATCCCGCCGCCAAACGTAACGGGAATGCTGCACATTGGTCATGCGCTTGATTTTACGCTTCAGGATATCCTGATTCGTACGAAACGGATGCAGGGCTTCGACACGTTGTGGCTACCAGGTACGGACCATGCCGGTATCGCAACGCAGACAAAGGTAGAGCAAAAGCTGCGTGAGCAGGGAATTTCTAGACATGATCTCGGCCGCGAGAAGTTCCTGGAGCAGGTGTGGGAGTGGAAAGATAAATATGCGAACACCATTCATGAGCAGTGGGCTAAAATGGGGCTTTCCCTTGACTATTCCCGCGAACGTTTTACCCTGGATGAAGGGTTATCGAAAGCTGTACGCGAGGTATTCGTTAAGCTCTATAATAAAGGCCTGATCTACCGCGGCAAACGTATTATCAACTGGGATCCGGCGGCTCGTACAGCATTGTCGGATATCGAGGTTGAATATAAAGAAGTTAATGGTCACTTGTATCACCTGCGTTACCCGCTCAAAGACGGTAGCGGATTTATCACAGTGGCGACTACACGTCCGGAGACAATGCTGGGTGATACAGCGGTTGCTGTTCATCCGGAAGACGATCGTTACAAAGATCTAATCGGCAAAACGTTGATCCTGCCGATTATTGGCCGTGAGATTCCGATTATCGCTGATGATTATGTAGACAAAGAGTTTGGTAGTGGTGCGGTTAAGATTACACCCGCTCATGATCCGAATGACTTCGAAATGGGTCAACGTCACAACTTACCGCAGATTAACGTAATGGATGAGAGCGGTACGATGAATGAAGAAGCAGGACCTTACCAAGGTCAAGACCGGAGTGTATGTCGTAAGGCCATTACTGCTGACCTGAAGGAGCAAGGCGTCCTGATCAATATCGAAGATCATGTGCATCAAGTAGGACACAGTGAGCGCTCTGGAGCGGTTGTTGAGCCGTACTTGTCTACACAATGGTTCGTAAAGATGCAGCCGCTGGCTGAAGCTGCCATCAATGCACAGAAAGATGGGAACGGGGTTAACTTCGTACCGGACCGTTTCGAGAGAACTTACCTGAACTGGATCGAGAACGTACGTGATTGGTGTATTTCCCGTCAGCTGTGGTGGGGACATCGTATTCCGGCATGGTATTCCGAGTCTACTGGTGAATTGGTTGTAGCGAATGATGAGGAAGAAGCGCGCCGGATCAGTGGCTTAACCGACTTGAAACAGGACGAAGATGTACTGGATACCTGGTTCAGCTCTAATCTGTGGCCTTTTGCCACACTAGGATGGCCGGATGAGGACAGTGCGGATTTCAAACGCTACTACCCGAACGATGTGCTCGTAACGGGCTACGATATTATTTATTTCTGGGTAGCACGGATGATCTTCTCTGCCCTCGAATTCACCGGAGAAAAACCATTCTCAGATGTATTGATGCATGGTTTGGTTCGGGATTCCGAAGGTCAAAAAATGTCCAAATCACTCGGAAATGGCGTAGACCCGCTTGAAGTCATCGAGAAGTATGGCGCAGATGCAATGCGCTACATGATTTCTACCGGCAGTACCGCTGGACAGGATCTGCGCTTCCGCTGGGAAAAGGTTGAGCAGGCGCGTAATTTCGCCAATAAGATCTGGAATGCATCACGCTTCGCGCTGATGAATTTGGAAGGCGTAAGCTTTGAGAATATTGACATTTCGGGTGAGCTAAGTACTGCTGATCGCTGGATTTTGCACCGTCTGAACGAAACTTCTCGTGAGATTACGCGTCTAATTGACTCGTACGAGTTCGGTGAGACCGGTCGCCAGCTGTACAACTTCATTTGGGACGATCTATGTGACTGGTATATTGAGTTCGCGAAGCTGTCACTTTACGGATCAGATGCCGCGGCCAAAGCGAAAACACAGTCTGTACTTGCTTATGTACTAGACCGCACAATGCGCTTGATCCATCCGTTTATGCCGTTTATTTCGGAAGAAATATGGCAGCATCTTCCGCATGAAGGGGAGACGATTACGCTGGCTGCATGGCCGGAGTATGATGCGGCTCTGGAGAATCCGCAAGCCGTAGCGGAAATGAACCTGCTGATGGATGTAATCCGGGCCGTTCGTAATATCCGGGCTGAAGTGAATGTGCCGATGAGCAAAAAGGTTGAATTGATCATCAAAGCGGGTAATGAAGAGACGCTGAGTATTATCACCCGTAACGACAACTATATTGGACGCTTCTGTAATACGTCTTCCTTCGAAGCTGGCCTGAATCCAGAAACGCCGGATAAGGTAATGTCCGCTGTAGTAACAGGAGCGGAACTGCTTCTGCCATTGTCGGGACTCATTGATATTGAACAAGAAATCGCTCGTCTGGAAAAAGAAGTACAGGCGCTGAACAGCGAAGTAGAACGCGTAGAGAAAAAACTGAGCAATCAAGGCTTCGTGGCCAAAGCTCCTGCTAAAGTTATCGAAGAGGAACGGGCGAAACAGGCAGATTATTCTGCTAAGCGTGAGAAAGTACTTGCCCGCATCGTAGAGCTGAGAGGATAAGAGACATGGATGACCTAAATCGGGGCGGAAGTACCGCCCCTCTTGCGACATACACCGAAGCGGTTGCTTGGATCAAGAGCCTAATCCCTTTTGGGATAAGGCCAGGTTTAGATAGAATCGAGATGTTGATGGACAAGCTTGGGAATCCGCACCGTCGTCTGAAGTTTATTCATGTGGCGGGTACGAATGGCAAAGGTTCAACTTGTGCTTTTTTGACTAGTGCACTTATACAAAGCGGCTATTCAGTAGGCACCTTTACATCTCCGTATATTACAAAGTTCACGAACAGGTTCCAATATAATAATACGGACATCTCTGAAGAAACGCTTGTCGAGCTGGTTAACCAATTACGTCCACTAGTCCAAGAAATTTCGGAAACGGAGTTTGGCTCACCTACGATGTTCGAGGTAACTACAGCTGTGGCCATTCTATTTTTTGCGGGCGTCTCTTGTCCTGATGTTGTCGTATGGGAGACCGGGCTTGGGGGAAGGCTGGATGTAACGAACATCGTGACTCCGATTGTTTCTGTGATTACTAATGTTGGTCATGATCACATGGATATTTTGGGAGATACGCTAGAGAAGATTGCCATGGAGAAAGCCGGAATTATCAAGACGGGCGTACCTGTTGTAAGCTGCGTAACTCAGCCGGAAGTCGTGGCAGTTCTGAAAGAGAAAGCAGCGGCTTGCCGCTCTACGCTTTATCTTGCCGGAGAAGATTTTAGCTATAAGGCTAATGAAATCCGTGAGGATGTGCAGACTTTTCATTTTAAGGGTCCCTTTCGTTCGCTTGAACTTGGGATCGTAATGAAAGGCGAGCACCAGATTAGTAATGCGGCAGCTGCCATGATGGTACTTGAGGTTCTGCGTCAGTATATGGCCTTTATGCTTGAGGATGAAGATGTGCTTGAAGGTTTGCGCCACGCATTTTGGGCTGGAAGACTGGAAGAGGTAAGCAAGTCTCCAAGGATCGTACTGGATGGAGCACATAATCCGGAAGGTGCGGAGAGTCTTGCAAAAAGTCTGCCTCAGCTCTACCAATACGGTAAATTAAATTTACTTATGGGAATGCTGTCAAATAAGCATCATGAATCCTACTTTAAGCATATACTGCCTATAGTGGATACGCTCATCCTGACCGAACCGGATTTCCAGAACAAAATGGACGCGGAGAATCTGCAAGTTATCGCAGAAAGTCTGCGGGAGAAATATGCCAAGGAAAACTTGGCAATCATAGTAGAACATAATTGGGGAAAAGCGCTGCAGCTACTGAAGTCGATTACAGCGGAGGATGACCTTGCCGTCGTATCTGGTACGCTGTATTTAATCTCTGACGTACGCGGTACACTTTTGCAGCAACCCGATACTGAAAAAGGCTGGTGACGACTGTTGGATACTACTGAACGTGTGCATTTTATAGGGATCGGCGGCTACGGAATGAGCGCGATTGCCCGGGTAATGCTAGAAATGGGATATACAGTTACGGGCTCCGATGTGGCTGCCCAGGAATTAACGGAAAAATTGATTGCTAAAGGTGCCAAGATTTATATCGGGCATACAGCAGAACAAGTAAAAGGCGCGGATCTAGTCGTATACTCTACGGCATTGTCTAGTGATAACGTGGAATGGGTGGAAGCTGAGCGTCTTAAGATTCCCATTCTGCATCGTTCGCAAATGTTAGCCCGTTTATTGAATGAACGTAAAGGGGTAGCCGTTGCTGGTGCACACGGAAAAACTACTACCTCCTCCATGATTGCACTTGTGATGGAAGAGTGCGATGTTGATCCAACGTATATTATCGGCGGAGAAATTATGAACGTGGGTACGAATGCAAAGGCGGGACAAGGTGAGTTTGTAGTAGCGGAAGCAGATGAGAGCGATGGCTCTTTCCTGCACTATCACCCTTGGCTTGGGATCGTTACGAATGTTGAAGCGGATCACTTAGAAAATTACGATGGGGACTTTAACCGTCTTAAGGCTGCATACGTACAGTTCATGAACCAAACACGCGAAGATGGAACTGCTATAGTATGCGCTGACGACGAGAATGTGATTTCTCTTTTACCTGAAGTAACAGGTAAGGTAATTACTTATGGCATCAAGTCGAACACTGCAGATTATATTGCCACTGATATTATTCTAGGCGATCGTCAAGTATCGTACACGATGAATCATAATGGAGAAGTGCTTGGACGGATTGAACTCTCTGTTCCCGGACAGTACAATCTTTATAATTCAATGGCAGCGGTAATCGCCTGTTTGAAATCAGGGGTTTCTTTTGAGAAAATTGCTGAAGCGATTGTGAAATTCCATGGTGCGAAGCGCCGTTTTCAAGTGCTCGGAGAAGTCAATGACATTCTGGTCATTGATGATTATGCGCATCACCCTACAGAGATTCAGGCAACGATCAGTGCTGCCAAGGCAACAGGGAAACGGATTATTGCGGTATTCCAGCCTCAGCGCTATACACGTACTTTCTTCCTGTTAGATGCTTTCAGCCGTGCCTTTAGCGAAGCCGACGAAGTCATCATCACTGATATTTACTCTCCGGCTGGAGAGAAACAAATCGAAGGTGTTACTTCTGCGAAGCTGGTTGAGCTAATCGTTAAGAACAGTAATGCGGGCGCGAGACATCTGCCAACTAAAGAAGATGTGCTTGCTGATCTGACCCCTCGTATTGCTCCAGGTGATCTGGTGATTACGATGGGCGCAGGCGATATCTGGAAGGTCGGATACGCACTGGCGGACGGTTTGAAGAAGAAGCATTAAGTTTACAAATTGAGGAAAATTCGAGGATATTTATATTCTCTATTCAATAGCACTTCCCCAAAATTCCTTTCAGATAATCCTTGTGTTTATCTGAACGGAACTTAGAGGGAAGTGTTTTTTTGGTATTGTTAACGTATTTACTGATATAGTTATAAAGTGCTATAGTGCTGGTTGAAGAGGATTGAATTTTTAACATATATTTGTGGAGATATTTTCGCATAGGTGGTGACGTATGAGCTCCCTGTTTGAAATTAGAACACTGATTTATTTGTTTATTTTCGGAAATTTATTTATATTGCTGCTTATCACCAATTATCGGAGTACTGCTGTTAAAGATACAGCCTCCACCTTGTTCATCCGATCAAAGGAAGTGCAGCTACTCTTTTGGTGTTCGATTTTATTATGGGATTATCTCCCTCATGCGTTGTCCATTCCGCTTAGCAATGCTCTGATCCTTGGAGGGTGCTGTCTAGAAATTACAGCGTTACTGCTGATGATGGGAGTATTGGGGCCAAGAATAAAGCGATATTACATCATCCTTTCGGTATTGAGCACCATTAGTTTTAGTATCATCGCATTATTTTTTAATCATTCCAACTTGCGCATTGCTTGTACTTCACTTTGGTCTATCCTATTTATAGTTTATCCAGCTTATCATCTAACTGTGAATAAAAAGGCTACCCCTCTTCAAAAAATATTAGGCGTATTATTTTATGTATTTGCAGCGATTATGCTGATGCGGGCGCTTGTTGCATTGATTTGGGAGCCTGAAATGAATGTGTTCTCAATAAATCTTACGCAATATTTGTATTATTTGGGGATGTATTTATTATTTATCGTAGGGGCTGCCGGTTTTATTCTTCTCTCCAATGAGCATTCCTTCGTCAAACTAAAAAGAATAGCCAGTTATGATGATTTAACAGGGATCCTAAACCGTGGAGCATTTCTTCAGGAAGCGGAGATAAAGCTTGAAAAGGCATTTCGAGCACAGGAGTACTTCTCGTTTTTACTATTGGATTTGGATTATTTTAAAAAGGTCAACGATACTTATGGTCATGATACCGGTGACATTGTGCTGGAAGACTTCGCATCGACGATTAAAGATAATCTCGGACATGGAGATTTGTTTGGCAGACTAGGGGGCGAGGAATTCGCAGTCATACTCTGTGGGGCAGATGAGCAAAGCTGCGATCAGAAAGCTGAAGCGCTTCGTGAGGCGATAATGAATACTTCCACTAATAAGGTTCAACAGGGGTACACAGTTAGTATAGGTGTAATTACGATCATGCCTGATCAGGAGATCTCGATAAATAAGTTGTACAAGCTAAGCGACAAGGCATTATATCAGGCCAAACAAGAGGGAAGAAATAGAGTCATCAGATACCGATATGTATACTGAGAGTCAGGAATACTAGGGGAGGTGAACTTCACTTATATGCATCTGGATCTCCAGACACTGCGGGTGTGTCTCTTTTTGTGGCAATCGTTCACGGTGCTGCTTATCGTGGTGTATCGTTTGCGGTATGCGCAGGAACAGACTTCTTCATTGTTTATCACAGCAAAATATTTGCAACTAGCAGCCTTGATCCTCATATTACTGAAGGATGTTATAGATACACCACTTAGTCTACCGATCATAGCACTTCTTGCTCTGGCTGGGGGCACGCTCGAAAGCTTGGCGCTTCTAATGCTTCTCAGAGTATTCGGGAGCAAGGTGGAGCGATATTATTCTATACTATTCGGAGTATCCATTCTCGTTGTGGTGCTTATGTATTTGTTGATGCCAGAGGATCCGCTCGTTATTCCAGTCGCTTGTCTGGCCGGAGTTCTGATTATAGCCTATCCTGCTTATATACTATGTCTGAAGGTCATGGAGACTTCGCTGCAAATAATAATGGGACTGCTATATGGTCTTGTCATCTTATCGTTGGCGGGTAGAGCTTTGGAACCGCTGTATTCTGTATTAGGAATCCATACACAAGTTGCACAATTTCTTGATTTGTTCTTTTATCTCGGGATTTATTTGTATATGTTTCTAGGAACCGCGGGAATGATGCTGCTTTATAGAGAGGATTCCTTTGCAGAAATGGAGCGGGTAGCAACTTATGATGATTTGACCGGAATTTTGAATCGCAGGTCGTTCGTTTTGCGTGCTCAGCCTTTAATAGCTGCTTCAGCGATGAAGAAGCTGCCCTATTCTTTTTTACTGCTGGATGTCGATCACTTTAAGAGCATAAATGATAATTACGGCCATAATACAGGGGACCAAGTACTGACTGATTTGGCGTCTAAAATAGAGCAACAGCTTGGACATGGTGATCTAGTCGGAAGATTTGGGGGAGAAGAGTTCGCAGTGCTCCTGCACAGAGCCGATGAGAAGAGTAGTGATGTTATTGCTGAAGGAATGCGCACAGCTGTTATAGGTTCAATGATTCATGGCATACCGCTGCACTACACGATAAGTATTGGAGTCATCACGATAGAATCGGGCGAACGTTTGTCTCTAAATAGTCTCTACAAACTTTGTGATAATGCATTGTATAAAGCTAAGAGAAAGGGCCGGAACTGCGTTGTTAGAAGCTACGAAATATAAAAGTGTCTTTCTTTCGTCATTAGATGAGGAAGACGCTTTTTTTGTTTGCATAGGGAATAGTTCAGAATACCTAACGAGTTTAAAATTTTCAGAATAGAAAATTCATGTTCGTGTATTACTGGAAAAATAGTTTTTTTTGCTTTAATCTTCAAAAAAATGGCGATTTATATAGGTTTATCGCAATGATTTCCGAATAAAGTATGAAAATATATAAAAAAATTAAAGGTTTCCCTATAAATCGACAAAAATTTTATGTGAAATGAGTTACTATTGAACTGCATCTAAAGTTGCAGTGATAAGTAGAGAGGATTTATATAAAAAATTCAAGGAGCCAGAGTCATGCGAGAAAGAATGCTGTTCCTTTCAGCTCAGAATCAAAGCGCAGAGGATCTAGAAGGAGAAATGAGAACAGGGAGTATTCTCGAGATTTTGCAAGGGAAATTTGATATTGATTTGCTGACCTATGCCAGTACGCTCAAGGATATATCTACAAATGATGGAACTGCACTAAAGGTTCATTACATTAACGGGTGCATTACCTCGTGGAGATCTATGCTACGTCCCTTACATATATTACAGAATTTCACTAATCGGAGTCATGCGGAAAAAGACATGAAGAGTACAATCATGGAACTTTGTAGATCGAATAATTACAGACACGTATTTATATCGCATAGCTTGCTGGGAAATTGCATTGATCTGGTTCGTAATCTGCTTCCTGAGGCCAGTGTTATTACAGATACGTATCGTTTTGAGAGCGGGCTTGCTGTTGGAAAAGAAATTGGGAAGCCGAGCAGCAGTAATCCTTATTATAAACTAAACGAGGCTTTGGTTCGGCGGAATAAGCGAAGACTAATGAATAAAACGGGTGTTCTCTTGGCAACCTCGGAATGGGATGCCCTTTCATTCAAATCTCTATCCTTTGCGGATGCCCGTAAAGTGCATGTTGTTCCTCATTTCATAAAAATGAATGAATATGACACTTTTACTGAGCCTGTTGCAAAAGAAAATTCAATGGTTCTGCACTGGAATATGAACACCAGACAGGGGATTAAGGCTGCTCAAAGCTTCTTTAAGAAAAGCTACCCTTTGATTAAAGAACAAGTGCCTGATATCAAGTGTTACATTACCAGCCCTGAGGTTCATACGGATGTGTTGACGCTTATAAAGGATGATGTATCGGTCATTATCACTGGACCTTTGAAACCGTCTGCTGATTATATACGTCGTGCTAAAGCGGTTCTTGTGCCTATCCTTGAAGGTTGTGAAGTCTCCAGAAACATTCTGGAATCATGGGCACTCAAAACGCCGGTGGTTACTAGTTCTACAGTATGCGAGCGATTGAACTGTGAGCATAACCGTAATATTTTGCTTGCTAATACCTCAGTTGATGTGGTTGCTAGCGTAATAACATTGTTAAAGAATCCTGAGATAGCAACGATTATTGCTGATCGGGCGCATCGCACATTGTTGAAGGATTACGAAGTGAATTATGTGAAGAATAAGATTCTTAGTCTTGTGTAAAAGGTGCGCCAGAGAAGGCTCTGCCTGCAGTATATAAATAACCCGCGAGGACGTTTTAGAGTCCTGCGCGGGTTATTTCGTTCTTGTATGATTTTACAGCAGGTTGCGGCGTAATTCTTCTGGAGATTTCGGAGATAACATTCCAAGTGGAATATCGAATACTGTACGTGCTCCGCTCTGTCCTTGTTGACTCATACGCTGAGCGGCTCTGGCATAGGCCACGAGAACACTGGCTGTAAATTCTGGATTGCTCTCCAGCTTCAGGCCGAATTCAACAATCTGCTTCGTGCCTTCCCCTGTTACACCACTACGAATAACAAATCCACCATGCGGAATACCGCTATGTTCAGCAGCTAGTTCTTCTTCAGTGATGAAAGAAACCGTAGTGTCATAATCAGCAAAATAGTTCGGCATATTCACGATTTCTTCGCGAATGCGTTCTTGATCTGCCCCTGCCTCAGCCACTACAAAACACTCTCTAAGGTGTTTTTGGCGAGTGGTAAGCTCTGGTGTTTCGCCAGCGCGAATGGCCTCAATAACCTCTTGTACTGGAACGGTATATTGTACACCGGCTTTAACTCCATCTACTCTGCGGATCGCATCGGAGTGGCCTTGGCTAACGCCTTTGCCCCAGAAGGTGTATTCTTTACCTTGTGGAAGAATGGCTTCTGCGAGCAGACGATTCATTGAGAATAAGCCTGGATCCCAACCAGTAGAAATTACGCTGAGTGTTCCGCCTTGTTTAGCTGCGGCGTCAACGGTCTCGTAGAACTCGGGGATTTTGGCATGTGTATCAAAGCTGTCCACGGTATTAAACATCCGGGCAATGGCCGGTGTTTGTTCTGGCAGATCGGTAGCCGATCCTCCGCATAGAATCATAACATCCACTTTACCCTTATATTGTTCGACGGCAGAGATGTGCTCGAACTTCACACCGGCTTCTCCGGCTTCCAGTTGCCCAGGTTCTCTGCGCGTAAAGATCGCAACTAGCTCAATATCTTCACTTTGGTTGATAGCCTTACGTACACCTTTGCCTAAGTTTCCGTAGCCTACAATAGCTGCTTGAATTTTTTGTTTCAGAAGAAGCCCTCCTAATCAGTAGTGAACTAAAGCATCATTTCTAGTTTACCTAGTATAGTGTACACTTTTAGCTCTTTTTATATAGTATATAAAAGGTACATGTAATGTAAACTGAATCTGCATAATCTTTCATAATTCCTATGGCATAAAAATAGCATATCTCTCTATTGTCTATCATATATTTACTTATAGATTAGATGAGGTGAGGTGTAACTGTTGAATAACGGAAGAATGACATTCCGATTTGACGTGAACAAGGACGAGCCTAAACCAAAGCCTAAAGTGGTGGAGCGCTGGTCAAATGGCGGGTTGGGCACAGCTGAAGAGTACGCTGAAGGACTGCGTAAAGAGGTGGGTCCAGCACAGCAAACGTGGCTTTATGAGCCTGATTTTCGTTCTACGCATGAGGCACCACCGGAAGATTCCTATGACTATTACTCGGGTACTGTAGATCCGCGGCAGGAAGAATGGGACGAACAGGATAAGGATTTTAAATATACACAGCAATCGTATCTTCTGTCAGATATGGTTTCGGATAGCAGAGATGAATTAGAAAATGTATCCGCGGGCAATTATGGAGGCTCCTATCATACTCGGCGTCCTTCGTATTGGTGGAAGTTAGCTCTTTCTGTTACAGGAGCGATCGGTACAGGGGTTCTGCTTGGTTATGCTGCACTTTCTTTTTTTTACGGAGGGAATATGGACAGCAACGCTGGAAATGGGACAGCAGATATGGCGGCTACTTCGGTTCAGTCTAGTGGAGCTAAAGATCCTGCAGGTGTAGGTACATCTGGTTTACCAGTGGCGGGTACTGAAAATGCCGGGAAGAACACCATCCCAGTTCAAGTAGCCGCGCAAAGCTATTATCTGTTGCAGTACGGAGTATTCAGTACACCTGCAGGCGCTGAAGAGGCTCGCCAGGAGCTGCTAACCGCCGGATTGGCAGCGGGTATGGATCCTGCCGACGGCAATCGTGTGTACGCTGGAATGTCATCCGACCGTGAACAGGCCAAGCTACTAAGCAGCGGACTAAAGAATCAGGGGATTGAGCTGTATGTGAGAGAGGTGGCACTTCCCGGGGCAGAACAGCTTGTCTATACCGGTAATGCAGAGGAAGTGAAGAACTATTTCTCCGTGAGCGGGCAGCTGCTCAGTGAACTAAGCAGTCAATCTGCTTCTTTACTAAGCGCTGGCCAAACAAGTACGACAGCAATTACCCCCGCTATGAGTGATCTCCACCTGCAATGGAGTGAAGCAGTAAAAGTGCTGGAACAAGGCGTATCTCCTGAAGCCAAAATTATTTGCGCAGCGTTAGAGAAATCAATGAGCCAAGGGATATCTGCATGGAGTGAATATAACAAGAACAAGGCTCAGGGCCTGCTTTGGGAAGTGCAAGAATCAATGCTGAGCTTTTTGACTAGCCAAAAACAGCTGTTAACTTCAATGAATTAATTGATAGATTGTTGACTTTCAAGACAGCAAGCCTCCAGATGTGGGGGCTTGCTGTTTTGGTGCGCCAATGGATACGGAGGATGGTATCGCTCCGCAACTTTTAGTGCAAATGGTGGTAAACATTACCGTAAGGGATTTTACGTTTGTATTGATCACAATTTCACCGTATAATAATTAGGGTGTCAAAAAATGGCGAGGGAAGACTGAGATGAAGAAGAAAAATGTAGGAACACTGCTGTTATTTCTAATTCTAGGCTGGCTGGCTGGAGCCTGGATCGCCAAGCTGCTGCAGCCGGTAAAGGCTCTTTCTTTTCTAACAACATCGACTGTGCTTAAGTGGTCTCCGCGAGCCGATTTGGACATCATAACCTATGACATCACTATTCATTTGAAATTGTGCATGCTAAGTCTCGTTGGTATTATTACAGCTGTATGGCTGTACCGAAGACTGTAACTCTCGTTACTGATCAAGAAGGGACGTTTACAACGTGGACAACTCACAACACATTATTTTAGCCTCAGGTTCACCGCGTCGACGAGAGCTTTTGTCATTACTGGGCTTGCCTTTTGAGGTCATTACCAGCGAAGCTGACGAAAGCACACCACCGGACTTTACGCCGGAGCAAATTGTGCGCAGTTTGGCTCTGCGAAAAGCAGAGGCCGTAGTGGCTGCAGCAGGAGCGCGTAACACAGTAATCGTTGGTAGTGATACGATTGTTGTACTAGATGACACTGTACTAGGCAAACCGGTGGACGAGCTGGATAGTAAATCGATGCTTACCAGACTTCAGGGCCGGAATCATAAGGTATACACGGGCGTAGCCTGCATTGGACTTCCGCATGGAAAGACTATAGTGGAGCACCGTGTTACTTCCGTAACGATGAGAGCAATGACTGAGGATGAAATTATTGCTTATATAGCTACGGGAGAGCCCGCTGATAAGGCTGGCTCTTATGCGATACAAGGGCTTGGCTCCACCTTGGTGGAACGAATTGAAGGCTGTTATTTTAATGTTGTCGGATTGCCGCTGTCGCTTCTTGGCGAAATGCTGTCCGAGTTCGGTATAACTGTATTGAACCGGTAGGAAGCTTGGGAAAGAGGGATAGGGATGGAGTCGCAATCAGTAATGCTGCGGGACCTCCCCCATGAAGAACGACCAAGAGAGCGCATGATGCATTATGGGGCGGAATCATTAAGTCAAGCGGAGTTGTTAGCCATTCTGCTGCGTACGGGAACACGCCGTGAATCGGCTATTCATATTGCACAGCAGATGCTGGGGAAAATCGGTGGCCTGCGTGGGCTAGTTGACCTTAGCATCGAAGAACTGACCGAAATCAAAGGTATCGGCCCTGCCAAGGCCGTGCAACTAAAAGCAGGCATCGAACTTGGAAGGCGCCTCGCGAACTCCAGGTTTAACATGCCGGTCATTATCCGTTGTCCTGAGGACGCTGCGGAGATTCTGACCGAGCAATTGCGTTATTTGCAGAAGGAGCATTTTGTCTGCTTATTTCTGAATACGAAGAATCACGTAATTGGACAAGAAACGTTGTCTATGGGCAGTCTTAATGCTTCGATTGTTCATCCTCGTGAGGTGTTCCGAGCAGCAATAAAATGTAGTAGTGCCTCTATCATATGCGCACATAATCATCCTAGTGGTGATCCAACGCCAAGTCCGGAGGATATCTCCTTGACCTCAAGACTGCTTCAGGCAGGCGAGATTGTCGGGATTGACGTGTTAGATCATCTAATTATCGGTGATAGCAGCTTTGTGAGCTTGAAAGAAAAAGGACATATGTAATATAAATGTGAAGATTTACTTAGGAAAAGGAGAATTAGCATGTTGGGTAGTTTTACGAAAGATTTAGGAATTGACTTGGGGACAGCGAATACGCTTGTCTATGTACGCGGTAAGGGGATCGTTGTAAGAGAGCCTTCCGTTGTAGCCATTAACACTGACACTAAGACGATTGAAGCCGTGGGTGAATCCGCTAAGAAGATGATTGGTCGTACACCGGGAAACATCCGTGCGATCCGTCCGATGAAGGATGGCGTTATCGCTGATTTTGACACAACGGCTACGATGATAAAATATTTTATTCGTCAAGCACAGAAACAACGTTCTATGTTCCAACGTCACCCTAATGTAATGGTCTGCGTACCATCCGGCATTACTGCTGTAGAACAACGTGCCGTAGAAGATGCTACTAGACAAGCTGGTGCTCGGGAAGCTTACATTATCGAGGAACCTTTTGCTGCAGCGATTGGTGCAGATCTACCGGTATGGGAGCCAACAGGAAGTATGGTTGTTGATATCGGCGGAGGTACCACTGAAGTTGCTGTAATTTCACTCGGCGGTATTGTTACTAGTCGTTCCGTACGTGTTGCGGGTGATGAAGCGGATGAGTCCATCATTCAGTACATCAAACGTCAGTACAATCTGATGATTGGTGAACGTACTTCGGAACAGCTTAAAATGGATGTAGGTTCTGCATTGCCACTTGAGAAAGCTGAGACTATGGAAATTCGCGGGCGCGATCTCGTAACAGGTCTTCCAAAGACGCTTACCATTACTTCTGATGAGATCTGTGAGGCATTGTCTGACACCGTGAATTCTATTATTGAAGCTGTTAAAGTCACTTTGGAAAAATGTCCACCGGAGCTTGCGGCAGATATTATGGATCGCGGGATTGTCTTGACTGGTGGCGGCGCCTTGCTTCGTAACTTGGACAAACTGCTCGCACGCGAGACTGGAATGCCAGTTATTGTCGCTGAGAATCCTCTGGATTGTGTAGCTATTGGAACAGGAAAGGCGCTTGAGAATATCCATTTGTTCAAGAGCCGCAGCAGTTCCAGTCTTCGCTCTAAGAGATAAGCCTATGTATGGTCACTCGTGTAAGTCAACCCCTGTTATGGGAGAAATACTGTTGTTAGAGGGTGTTGAAACTGTTTAAACTTATGAGCAATAAACGTCTGTTTATTCTGTTAATTACACTGGTGCTGTTCATTGTGGTGATGGGCTTCAGCTTGGCAACAAGGAGTTCTTTGTCCTGGCCGGAGAATTTTCTTAGAGATACGACTGGTTTCGTGCAAAAAATGTTCTACAAGCCCGCTGGATATGTAGCGGGCTTGTTTGAAGATATCGGAAATCTGAAAGATCTTTCTAAGGAAAATGAGCAGCTGAAGATTCTAGCCGCCCAATATGCACGTGATAAAGCCCAGTATAATTTCATTAAAGCACAGAATGAAGACTTGGAACGAAAATGGGAATTCACTCAAGAACAGAAGAATTTGTATAAATATGAATATCATATTGCGCAAGTAATTAGCCAGACTACAGAACCCAGCAACAGCACCATTGTAATTGATTTAGGCTCCAAAGATGGTGTCAGACCTAATATGTCTGTTATTTCAACCGATGGTCTGGTAGGTGTTATCAGTCAAGTTAGCAATTTCACTTCTACTGTGAAACTGATGACCATGATGGATACGAATGATCCCAACTCCCAACCTCCGATAGCAGCAACAGCTGTGGGTAAAGAGGGGAAGAGCTTTGGTATGATTGAGAGCTACGATCAGAAAACAAGTAAATTACTGATGACTAAGATCCCTCCAGGAGACCCCATTGCAAAAGGTGACGTTGTTGTTTCCTCCGGTATCGGTGGGTTATACCCACGTGGTCTGACTATCGGTACTGTTGACAGTATTGAAGTGGGAGAATATGGACTGACCTCTACAGCTGTTGTTACGCCTTCTGCAGAGTTTATGGATTGGAAGCATCTGATTGTTGTGTATACGGAGGAGCGTGCTGAATAGTGAATATGCGCAGATCTGTTCTTGTTCTGTTACTGTTCCTCTTGTTTATTCTGGAGGGAACCATTCTGCCTTGGCTGATTCCAGATGTTTGGCAGATGCGAATTATACCGAATCTCGTGTTCGTTATTCTATTGTTCGTGGCTGTATATCATCATCGTCATACAGCACTTATATTGGGTCTAACTTTCGGAATTTTACATGATGTCGTTTTCTATGGCAGAATTTTAGGAGCACATTCTTTTGCGATGGGTCTGTCGGCTTATTTAATCGGCCTTCTGTTTCAGATTCCGCGTGCTCCACTGCCTCTTATGATGACTGTGATTCTGCTCGGAAGCTTGCTAGAGGATAGTGTGTTATTTGGTATTTATAGTGTATTCAATCTAAATCAGGAGCCCTATAGCTGGGCGATTTTGAATCATATGCTGCCAACGATGCTCTTTCATTTTGCTATTGCTCTGATCCTCTACATACCGTTACGACGCCAGCTTGAGCTAATCAAGAAAGAGAAGAGTACGGAAGAAGCGGCATAAAGAAGCTTCTATTTTCTTTCTTTATAAAGCAGGAATTTAAGGGGCCCGGCACGAATGAATGAGGATAGGGGGCCAGGCATATGACAGTAAAACCCAAGCATGTAAGGATTAAGGGCATCAAGGATGGCCTGATATTCCTGCTAGACGACAAGTGTCCCTTCGAAGATCTTCTGAGCGAGCTTCGCTATAAGCTGGAGCACAGCCATCAAAATATTTTGACTGGACCGATTGTCCATGTAGATATTAAGCTGGGCAATCGTGCCGTAACTGAGGAAGATAAGGAAGCTGTGCTGGAGATTCTGAAGGGACAGGGAAATCTACTGATTCGTTCCATAGAGGCGCTTCCAGTGCCCGGCAGTGAGGATAATGACGCGTTGTTTCTAATGAGCGGGATTCTTCGTTCCGGCCAGGTGCTGCACCATGATGGAAATCTTTTATATCTGGGGGATGTGAACCCAGGAGGAACCATAACCTGTTCAGGCGATATCTATATTCTAGGATCACTTAGAGGTATGGCGCATGCTGGAGTAGATGGAAATGAAGAGGCAATTATCGCTGCTTCATTAATGTCTCCAACACAACTGCGAATTGCTGATATTATCAGTCGTCCTCCCGATGAGTGGGAAACCCGAGAAAGCAGTATGGAGTTTGCATATTTAACGAACGGAGCTATGCAAATCGATAAAATTCATAATTTAGTCAAAGTACGTCAGGATTTAAATGTGTTTAAAGGGGTGTAGCCTCCATGGGAGAAGCGATAGTCGTAACCTCGGGCAAAGGCGGAGTTGGCAAAACAACCACAACAGCCAATATTGGAACCGCACTTGCACTGCAGGGTAAAAAAGTATGTCTCGTCGATACCGACATTGGACTGCGTAATCTGGATGTAGTAATGGGGCTTGAGAATCGTATTATTTATGATCTTGTGGATGTAGCGGAGGGGCGTTGTCGCCTAAATCAAGCACTCGTTAAAGACAAACGCTTTGATGAGTTGTATATGTTGCCCGCAGCTCAAACGAAGGATAAAACGTCCGTCACTCCTGAACAAGTAAAAGATATTATTCTGGAACTGAAGAAGGAATATGAATATATTTTGATTGATTGTCCAGCAGGGATTGAACATGGCTTCCGCAATGCGATAGCCGGTGCGGATAAAGCGATCGTGGTTACCACACCAGAGCATGCTGCTGTGCGGGATGCCGATCGTATTATCGGACTGCTTGAACAGTCGCATGTGGAATCGCCAAAGCTGGTGGTAAATCGTATTCGCCCAGGTCTTGTAAAGTCTGGGGATATGCTTGATATTGAGGATATTTTACAGGTGCTGAATATTGATCTTATCGGAATTGTTCCAGATGATGAACTGGTCATTAAAGCCGCAAATAGTGGAGAGCCTACAGTTATGAATCCCGATTCGTCAGCAGCTATTGCCTACCGCAATATTGCACGTCGAATTTTAGGTGATGCTGTGCCGCTAATGCAGCTTGATCGGAAACCGGGAGCATTTAAGAAATTTAAGAAATTTTTCGGTATGGCTTAATTTTGCACCAAGCAATCTTACTATAGAAGCATTAACGATCCCACCACTAGAGAAATCTATGGGTGGGATTTATTTTTTATTGGCAATTAAGTGCTCTACCCTGGGTGGGCTTGTTCTAAAGAGACTTCCGTGCTTCATAAAATGGAAGTAAAACAAGCCCGTCCGGAGGGATAAATATGGATCTCAAATCAGATATCAAGAATCGCCGCAAGGAGCGTATTCGTAGTTTGCTGGAGGAAATCCCGGATATAGAAACCGCGGAGGTGCCTCCGTTACTCGTTATGCCTGAAAAGAGTACGAGCTTCAAGGAGTGGGGTACGGGATTTAAGCGGAATGAGGAGCAATCATCTATAGAGCCTGATCCAGAAGTGATGTGGAAAGAGAGACGTGGGGGCTGGGAGGAACCAGGAGGAGGAGGTTCTAAATTTTCTTCCGGTTTTATTCGAAGGGTTATAGCCAGTGTGCTTGTGTTTGGAGCGGTGTGGGGAGTTTTTGCAGTTCACCAGCCATGGTCCTATAAAGTCCAAGCCTTTATTAGTGATAACTTGAGTAATGATATGGATTTCACAGCAGTGCGGGTCTGGTATGAGGACAATTTTAATGGTGCACCGGCGTTCATACCGATATTTGGTGACAAAGACGAACCTGCTCAAAAGGCAGCAGCCCAACATGAGCTTAGTGCTCCGGTAGCTGGAAGCATTGTGGAGCCATTTGCTTCCACGCTAAAAGGTGTAGAAATTATGCCTCAACTCGATTCAACCTCAAATGTGACGGTGAAGAGTATAGACATGGGACGTGTTCTTTCTATCTCCAAAGAATTGAATGGTGGCATACGGATTGCGGTTCAACATTCTGGAGGAATAACAGCAGAATACGGACATTTAAATGGCACTAAACTGGAGATTGATGACTGGATTCAGAATGGAGATGAACTTGGGTGGATGCTGGAGAAAGAGGGCTCCTCAACTCCAACGCTATTTTTTGCAGTGATGAAAGACAAGACTTATATTGATCCTACAGAAGTGGTATCGTTTGATTAGGATCTTAGGGATCGATCTGTCACTACATCCATTATTCGTAATCATTATGTTGTTTTCTGTACTCACAGGACAATTTCTGGAGCTCATTACTTTATTTACGATCGTCCTCATTCATGAAATAGGACATGTGGTGGCTGCCCTTTTAGTTGGCGTTACAGTTAAATCGGTTCAGCTTCTTCCGTTTGGCGGAGTTGCGGTGATTGAGGATCATGGGCGGCTCACCGCTAGTCGTGAGATTGGCATTGCACTTGCCGGTCCGCTGCAAAATGGAATCATGATTGTTATGGCTCTTGGGCTTCAGCAAGCAGGTTATGGTAATCAGGAATTTTTAATCTATTTCATAAATGCCAATGCCATTATTGCGCTCTTTAATCTTTTGCCTGTTCTGCCACTTGACGGAGGCAAAGTACTTCAGGCTACAGTTAGTTTATTTCTTCCTTATTATTATACTTTGCTATGGTGCGGGCGAGTGAGCGTTGCTGCAAGCATTTTTGTGATTGTTTATGCGCTACTGCCTCTTGGAACGGGCGGAGGCTTGAGGCTGAATATGGTTATGATCGGTGCTTTTTTACTGTATTCAAATCTCACGGATCATCGGAATTTACCGTACCGATTCGTTGCATTTTTGATGAATAGGGAGGCAGTTTATGAGTATCATTTGCGGACAGGAAGTGTGGCTCGTCCAATTGTTGCCTTATCTGCGAAACCTTTAGATGCTATATTGCGTCTATTTAAACGTAATCAATATCATTTTATCTATGTATTAAACGGCGAAGGAAATGTTGTTGCTGTTGTGCCGGAACAGCGCTTAATATCTACCTACTTCGGAATGTAGTGTAATTATGCAGAACGTGAGAAGGGATGAATGAACGAAACCAGAGGTGAAGCCATGAAACAGATGATCGTTCACTGCACGCAGCACATTACCCGAATGGCTCTTCTGGAGAACGGAAGGCTTGTGGAGTACGCGGCTGAACGCGATCAGCAGCAAGGGCTGGTCGGAACTTATTATAAAGGCCGTGTGATTAACGTACTTCCAGGTATGCAGGCTGCTTTTGTTGACATTGGACAGAAGAAGAATGCTTTTTTATATGTTGATGATGTATTGCACCCTCATTTGGATAGACAGCCGGATGTGAAGCCTTCTATAGAGACGCTTTTGCAGCCGGGTCAGGATATTGTTGTACAAGTAAGAAAAGAGCCTAGTGGAGGCAAAGGTGCGCGTGTAACGACCCATTATACATTGCCCGGTCGCTGGATGGTGTACATGCCTTTTGCCGATTATGTTGGGGTATCCAAAAAAATAAGCCGCGATGCAGAACGTAGCCGGCTCAAAGGAATTGGTGAACGTCTGAGAATGAAAGAAGAGGGGGTTATTATGCGGACCGTCTCTCAGGATGAGCCGCATGAAGCAGTGGAAGGTGATCTTTCATTTTTACGTGCGCAATGGGATAACATTACACGTCGGGCACAAACTGCAGAAGCCCCAGCTCTATTGCATCGTGATCTTAGTATTGTTCAGCGCTTTATAAGAGATGCTTTTAATCCACAGCGTGATCAGTTGATTATAGATTCTCCAGTTGCAGTTAAGGAAGCCAAGGCATTTCTGGATGACATGGCACCTGATGGGTACAAGCCTGTGAGTTTATATAATGCACCGGAGTCCATTTTTACAGCTTATGGGGTGCAGGAACAGCTGCACAAGAGCTTCAGCCGCAAGATTACGCTGGAGGGCGGAGCGACAATGATCTGGGATGAGACGGAGGCACTCACCGTTATTGACGTAAACACCGCGCAATATATTGGAGGAGCATCGCTTGAAGAGACGGTGACGAATACGAATTTGCTTGCAGCAGAGGAAATAGGTCGTCTGATCCGTTTACGAGATACGGGTGGAATTATTATCGTTGATTTTATTGATATGGAAGAAGAAATACACCGTAAAATGGTTACCGAGCGGCTGGAGAAGGTGATCTGCAAGGATCGAACCAAAACCCATATTCTCGGTTGGACAAGACTTGGACTCCTCGAGATGACCCGGAAGAAGGCAAGACATGATTCAGCCAGCTTCGCACCTATCCTTTGTCAGTGCTGCGGAGGGACTGGGAAAGTTGGAGAATGGATGGAATGAGTTGACGATGGGCGAGAAGTATGATAATATCTTCAAGTATGTGTTTGATTCATTCGGTCCTGCACATGCTGTAACCGCTCCGATCGGGTACATAAGTGCAGTTCCCACGGGAATCTGCCACCTAGACTAGGCGAGTCTGAGACATGAGGAGGTGCAAGTAAAATGTATGCAATTATCGAAACTGGCGGTAAACAATACAAAGTCCAAGAGGGCGATGTTTTGTTCATTGAGAAGTTGGAAGCTGAAGACGGCGCAAGTGTAACTTTTGACCGTGTATTGGCTGTTTCTAACGAAGGTGGTCTGACTGCAGGAACTCCGCTCGTAAGCGGCGCGTCTGTAACAGCTAAAGTCGAGAAACATGGTAAAGGCGCTAAGGTTGTAGTTTACAAATACAAACCTAAGAAGAACTACCACAAGAAACAAGGCCATCGTCAACCGTACACGAAAGTAACTATCGAGAAGATTCAAGCGTAAGAAGGTGCGTGGAATGATTAACGTACGGATTACACGATCTTCGGATCTAGGAACTATCGTTGGCTTTGAGGTAAAAGGGCACGCGGGTTATGCCAAGCGTGGCGAAGATATCGTATGTGCCGGAGTTTCGGCCGTAACGGTTGGAACCGTCAATTCGATTGAGACTTTGACCGGAATCTCCATGGATACGTCCATGAAGAACGGATTCCTAAGTGGAACATTAAGTTCCATTGATGATTTCGATACTTCCGCGAAGGTGCAATTGCTGCTTGAATCCATGGTCGTGATGCTAAATGATATCGCAGAATCATACGGAAAGTATCTTCAAATAGAGCAAGTGAATATTTAAAGAAGGAGGTTGACAACATGTTGAAATTGAATCTTCAATTGTTCGCATCGAAAAAAGGTGTAGGTTCCACAAAAAACGGACGGGATTCCCATTCCAAACGTCTTGGCGTGAAACGTGCTGACGGTCAAGCAGTAACCGGCGGTAACATCTTGGTTCGTCAACGCGGAACAAAAATTCACCCAGGCACTAACGTAGGCATCGGTAAAGATGATACGTTGTTCGCATTGGTGGATGGCGTAGTGAAGTTCGAACGTTGGGGCCGCGATCGCAAAAAAGTGAGCGTATACCCAGTTGATGTCGCTCCGGTAGCAGCGGCACTGGAAGCGTAAGCTTACGGAACCATATTTGCATGTAGAAGCCTCCGGCATGAGTGCCGGAGGCTTTTTTGTAGAATATTCAGAAGCGTTTATGGATACCTCTTTGAGCACTTTAGAAATGTATACCTTCAGAGTTTTAAGAAAACATAAACATCCTTAGACATATGTGAAATCTCACGGTTATCTCTGGTGAACTACAGGGAACTGCTGTGTTATACTAGGAACTGGTAATTGATGAGGGTAATAATCTAAACGAAGTCATGAATTTTGCGAACTGAGGGACGGGGAGAAAGAATGAAATCCTGGAAAAGTGCAATCTGGGCAGTCATGTTATCCGTATTGCTTCCTTTAGGACTCGTGTATTGGCATACCTCCCTTTTGACGTGCCTGTTGCTTGGGATTTGGGTAGCAGCAACGGTTGCTTTCAGTTTGATTTGGAATCAGCGTCATTGGGAACGGGAACTGCGTATACAAGAGAACACTCTGCAACAGGCGGCGATTCGGACACTGAATCATCATCGTCATGATTGGATGAATGATTTGCAGATTCTTTACGGATATATTCAGCTTGGAAAGCCTGATAAATCCGTGGAGTGTGTGGAAAGAATAAAGGAACGCATAGCGCTTGATAGTCGTATCGCTAAGCTGGGCATTCCTTCATTGGTCTTCTATATCCAATCTTTCCGAACTTACCGGACTAGTCTGGAACTGGAAGTTCAAGTGGAGGAAGGATTGCAACTGGAGGAGAAGCTAAACCGGGAAGCAGGAGATGAGCTGACTTCAGTGATCATGCAGACCGTACGAGCTTATCAATATAACGGACTGGCTCCTCAGGGTGAAACGCGCAAGCTGCGTCTTGGCTTTATTCAGGATGGAGGAGACATTCTTATCTCCTTCGAAGGTGAGGGAGAGCATGGCAATCCCGAGCAGCTCAAAGGGCAAATTTATAATATAGTACAAGGGAAAATCATGAAAGCGGAGCAGTTTAAGCCCAGCAAGGCTTATGTAGAGCTGCGTTTGCCGCTTGAGATGTGAGGAAGGTGAACATTAATGTTCGTAGATAAAGCTAAGATTTATGTTAAGGGCGGAGACGGCGGGGATGGTATCGTTGCGTTTCGTCGGGAAAAGTATGTACCGGATGGTGGCCCAGCAGGTGGTGACGGTGGCCGTGGTGGCGACGTTATCTTCCGCGTAGATGAGGGCTTGCGTACGCTGATGGATTTCCGTTATCAGCGCCATTTTAAAGCAGACAAAGGAATTAAAGGACGTAACAGAAGTCAGCACGGGGCGAACGCTGATCATATGATCGTGCGAATTCCACCCGGAACCATGTTAATTGACGATGATACTCAAGAGATCATCGCCGATTTGACTCGTCATGGTCAGCAAGTTGTTGTTGCCCGTGGGGGTCGTGGGGGTCGTGGGAATGCTCGTTTTGCAACAGCGGCTAATAAGGCTCCAGAGCTAGCAGAGAACGGCGAAGAGGGTCAAGAGCGGTATATTGTTATGGAACTTAAGGTTATGGCTGATGTTGGACTTGTAGGCTTCCCGAGTGTGGGCAAATCTACGCTACTGTCGGTCGTATCCGCAGCTCAACCAAAGATTGGTGCATACCATTTCACAACGATTACACCGAACTTAGGTGTAGTGGATGTTGGGGATGGACGAAGCTTTGTAATGGCAGATCTGCCAGGATTAATTGAGGGAGCTAGTGAGGGCATAGGGCTTGGTCATGAATTCCTACGTCACGTGGAACGTACACGGATCATTATTCACGTAGTGGATATGTCTGGTTCAGAGGGGCGTGATCCCTTCGAGGATTGGGTTCTCATTAATGACGAGCTGAAGCAATATAATGCGGCTCTAATTGATCGACCTCAGATCGTGGCTGCGAATAAAATGGATATGCCAGAGTCAGAGGAGAATCTCATCTCTTTCCGAGAACGCGTAGCTGAGCTGCGTCCGGATCTTGAGATTATGCCAATCTCCTCGCTTACCCGTCAGGGTGTTCAGGAACTGTTATATCGTGCAACGGATATTCTTGATAGTATTCCAGTGGCACCGATCGTTGAAGAAGTATCAGGAACAACTGAACGTAAGGTTTATAAGCTAGAAGCGGAAGATGATAACACATTCACCATTACACGTGATAATGAAACATATGTGGTCAACAGCCCTCGTATCGAGAAAATGTTGAAACGTATGCAGCTTAGCACACATGATGCGATTCTAAAGCTCGCCCGGACTTTGCGACATATGGGTGTAGATGCAGAGCTTCGTAAACGTGGAGCTGTAGAGGGGACTATTGTCCGTATTGGTGAGTTCGAATTCGAGTTCGTAGAGAATAGTAGTTACTATTAATATTTAGCTGATTACAAAGCGCGACTTGTGTTCTCCTGTAAAGGAAGACACAAGTCGCGCTTTTTTTTAAATATAAGAAAGTATAAGTCACACCATACTATATGTTTTATATTTCTCGCTTAAACGCTTATCGTCCTTATAAGGACGTCAAAGACGCTTATACTTGTTTCCATATTGAGTATATTTTTTTCATGAAAAGAACCCAAAACACGATATATATCGTATACAATAAATATCGAAATACACAATTTCCCATCCGGGAACGCATACGTTATTCATATATCATAGATGATGAAAGAGGGAATAGCAGATGGCAATTATAGAAGTGGTGAAGTACGACGGTCCTCCGGGGATTTTCGCATGGAAATATCCTAACCAAGAGCTTGGGACGTGGACTCAGCTAATCGTTAATGAATCTCAGGAAGCGATCCTATTCAAGGGCGGACAAGCGCTTGATTCCTTTACGGCAGGGCGGCACACCCTGAGCACCGCCAATATTCCTATTTTATCTAATATCGTCAACCTTCCTTTCGGTGGGAAGTCGCCGTTCACAGCAGAAGTATGGTATGTGAACAAGACCAATTCGATGAATGTTAAATGGGGAACCAGCGCACCTTTACAACTCCAGGATCCTAAATACAAAATAATGATTTCTGTTCGTTCCTTCGGACAGTTTGGTGTAAAGGTGGATAATCCGCGCAAATTTTTGTTGCAGCTTGTTGGAACGCTTCCTCAGTTTGATCACGATACGCTCGTGAATTATTTCCGCGGCTTGCTTATGTCGAATATAAATGAACTGATCTCATCCTACCTTGTACATAAGCAAATCAGTATATTGGAGATTAATGCCTATGTTGCAGAGATCTCAAAGCATATCCAGGGGCGGCTAGCATCAACTTTTCTGGATAATGGACTTGAGCTGAATAATTTCTATATTGATTCCATTAATATTCCTGATGATGATCCGGCAACGATTCGACTAAAGGAAGCTTTAGCTAAAAAAGCAGAAATGGATATTATCGGCTTCAACTATCAGCAGGAGCGTGGCTTTAACACGATGGAAAAAGCAGCAGGTAATCCTGGTAATCTTGGAGTAGGCATGATGAACACCGGGATGGGGCTTGGACTTGGTATGGGGTTCGCTGGACCGGCTATGGATATGGTGAATCGTATGACCCGAGGGATGAGTTTTGATTCAGGGAATACAGTTGTGCGCCAAGAGCGCTCCTGTTCGAAGTGTGGGGTTATGAATTCTGTTGAAGGAAGGTTCTGCAGTGGCTGTGGGCATGCTCTGGAGAGCATTCAGCAAAGCGCATCGTCCGGAAACAAGATCAATTGTTTGGAATGTGGACATGAATTGAAAGCAGGAGCCAAGTTCTGTCCTGGTTGTGGCAATCCTTATCGTGCTTGTCCAACCTGCGGAGCAGATAATCCTGAGGGTGCATCTTCCTGTGTCTCTTGTGGAAAAGAAATGCCTAAAGCCTGTGGTAAATGTGGAGAAATGGTATCGCCAGGGGTGAAATTCTGCCCTCACTGTGGAGATAGCTTGGTTATTAAATGCGGAGGTTGTGGGCATGAGCTGAATCCTGGACAAAAATTTTGTGCAGAGTGTGGAGCAAAAGCAGGCTGAAGGAGGACGTTATGAACAAGGGCAAAAGCTATATTCGTATCATCACCATTATTTATGTGGCTGCTATAATACTAACGGTATTCTCCTTTATAGGGTTAGGCTTCTCTGAATCACTGTTTCGATTCTTGACTTCGCTAGTTGCTGTTCTGCTTGCGGAGAGTGTGGTGTATGGCTATTGTATTTTTTGGCTCCGTACTGCAGGTAGTGTGCAGCGGACCTCACCCGTTCTTCTCAGCGGTGCATTCATCACGGGGATTTATGCGGCTGGAGTATTCGCATCGGCTATTGTCTTCGATTGGCTACTGGAGCTGTCTCCTCTGTGGTATGCTGCCGTTCAACTGCTGATTCTTTTAATGGGTGGAATCACGCTGGCTGTGATCGGGATTTATGGATGGAATGCCGGAAGTGAAGAACAGCAAAGGCAGAGGTCTATGCAAGCTTTTCGGCAGCATCAGAGTGAAATAAACGAGATCAGTGCGCTGGCAAGCAGCTGGAAGAATCCCGAAACTGAACAGCTTATAAAAGTGCTCAATAATTTACGAGATCAATTCAAGTTCAGTGATCCTATATCAGATCCATCTTTGTATGCTACTGAGGACATCATGAATCAGCAGATCGCCCTGTTGCATGATCATGTGAAGCTTCTGCTTATGACAAATGAGCCACATGAGAACTGGCAAGCTGAAATCAACGAAATGGCCGACAGCATTAAGGCTACACTTGAACGGCGGAATCGGGAATTAGCAGCCCTTAAATAGGAGGAAATAACTACATGAACAGATTGAACATACAAGAGCCGTCACCGAGCCCAGCGGGGAGTACAGCGGTTCCTCTAATTAAGTTAGATCGGACTGGGTTTGATTATCTCATTCTTGCGGCAGCTTATCTATTCACACCCATTGGACTCGTTCTTGCATTGTTACGTTTGATGCTAACTCATTATAAAAATCATCGGAGACCAACCAATCTAAATCTGATCATGCATGTATTTATCGGAGGATTTGTTGAGCTCTCTATTGCAATGTTTGTGGATACCATGAGTGGAAACACTGGAACTTCCGAATTGTTAACGATCCAGATTTTCCTTGCAGTCATATTTTTGATTCCGGCACTTATTCTTGCGAATGTGACAGCAAAAGCTAAACATACGCTTTCTAAGCTTAATACTTCTTATATAGAGCTGATTCTGAATAAAAATATCCGATATGTCGGCAGTATATCTGAACGGATAGGTCAAAGCGAAAGCGATGTACGGAGAGATGTCCAGTATCTCAAGAATAAAGGATTACTGGATATTGATATTGTACTTTCCGAGGGGCGCCAGACGCCAGATCCGTCCATGGCAGCACCTAATCTTGTACATTCTGGAAGGGCATCAGGCTTCGGAGCCCAAGCTTCGGGTCAGCAGATTCATTCTCAGCCGCAGTCCTCACCGCTGCTGCCTAAGTCCATCCGTTGTCCGGGCTGCGGGGCACAGAACACGGTTCAGCCTAGTCAGTCAAAGAGCTGTGATTATTGTGGAACAATGATATCGTACAGTTAATGCCAAGGTTCTCCCTGAGCATTGTAGATATAACTTAACTAGGGGAGATAGAAGATGAGTAAATTGGATATACGAAGGCAGCCACCAACAACAGGCAAACCGATATATAAGCATGAATATGAGCGGACAACATTTGACAATACGATTATTGTGCTCGCCTATGTACTTGCACCACTTGGGTTGATCCTGGCGATCATTCGGTCATTATCTACACATTCCAAGATTCAACGCAAAGCAAGTAATTATAACCTGCTATATCATGCCTGTATGGGCGCCTTTATAGCGCTGGGTATTTATTTCGTAGTAGCTAAAATGATGGGCGAAATTGACTATGTTGCGCTCTTGATCAGATTAGTAATGATCTACGCACTATTTAGGATTCCCGCCATCAAGTTTTCAGTTAAAGCCAAAAATAAGAAAGAAGGGTTCACCAATCTTTGCAATGACTACATCGCATTGATTCTTGTGGATGGGATTAGGCATATCGGCAGTCTGTCTGATATTCGTGGCTATAGTGAAGCAGATGTTCGTAAGCATTTAGAATATTTAATAGACCAGGGACTGCTTGATCCAGATATCGTTTATTACGAAGGCCGAATAGCCAATCCGTTTGTGAAATTGCCGCCGAAGCTTACTCATTCTGAACAGACAAGATCTTCAAGGGATGTGAACAGCTCGAACATTACAGAGCAGCAGCCGAACAGGGCACAATCAGAGCCTAAACCACAGTCAACAAAGTATATTCTCTGCCAAGGGTGTGGTGCGCAGAACAAGGTCCTTGCGGGTCAGTCCAAAGAATGTGAATATTGCGGGACAACGATTGCGTACAGCTGATGCAGACAGCCTTGCATGAAATGGGGGATCAACTTAGATGAGCAAATTGAAAATACAATCGGAGGGTCCACCGCTAGTCCGAGTACCAGAGAATGACCATCACTACCGAGTCAAGCGCGATAGGACGATATTTGATCGTTTGATTATATGGATTGCTTATTTGTTTGCACCGCTTGGATTCCTATTGACGATGATCCGATTTGCAACTACACATTACAAAAATGAGCGAAAATCAATTAATTTTAAGCTGCTGTATCATGTGTTCATGGGAGCTTTTATGGAGCTTGCTCTCCTGTTTGCTTTGATGACGTATAAAGGTGATTTTAAGTGGTTCATATTATTGATTATCTTGGTTATGCTTTATGTGATCTTTGTGCTTCCAGCCCGTAACTTCTCTTCGCAGTCTACCTTAGTATATGGGCGATTTGAGTTTCTCTGTAAAAGTTACCTTAAGCTAATTAACGTGGATAATGTAAGACATATTGGAAATATAGCTGATACAGTTAAGGAAAGTGAAGCGGATGTACGTAGAGACCTGCGATATTTAATAGACTGGGGGATGCTTGCTCCGGATATTGTTTATTATGAAGGACGCGTCAAGCTTCTAGATAATCAACCGTCGAATCTTGGGCATCCTGATCAAGCACTGCCACAGTCCACCCTAGAATCACAGAGCAGAAGTACCTCTGAACAGCAGACAACTTGGGAGCAAACATCGCTTAGGAGCAAAGATAAATCCCCACGACAGCTGCCCAAGTCCATAGGCTGCCCAAGCTGTGGTGCCAAGAATAGGGTGCTGCCGGGTCAGGACAAGATCTGTGATTATTGCGGGACGACGATTCCATACAGTTAGCGCACATACGATTGCCTGCTGCCCCGGGGAATCCGGGGCTTTTGCTGCACCGAACCGCCTGGCCTCAGAGTATACATATAAAGTTATTGCATTTTATAAGTCTTTTCCGATATAATGTCCACTAAGAAAACACAAAAGTCTTTGAGGTGAGGACGTTCGTGAAAGAACGCTATTATTTGGTCCGGGAGGACATATTACCTGATGCCGTACTTAAGACTATGCAGGTGAAGCAATTACTTGAAGCTGGGGATGCGAAGACCGTACATGAAGGTGTAGAACAGGTAGGATTAAGCCGAAGTGCTTTTTATAAATACAAGGATGGCATTCACCTGATCCATCAGTTAGAACGTGAGCGAATTGTTACGATCTCTATGGATTTAGAACATGAATCCGGGATGCTCTCCAAGGTTCTGGGATCTGTGGCGGGGCATGGGGCTAACGTGCTGACGATTCATCAGAGTATTCCGCTACAAGGACGAGCGAATGTGGTGATCTCCGTGGAAATCTCACATTTGAATGAGGAGCTCGGAGAGATGCTGGATAGTCTGAAGGATATTCCGGGAGTGAAGCGCGCCCTAATCGTTGGACAGGGATAGAGAAGTTATATACGTAAAACTTTTAGGAGGATACAGATGAAGCCGGTTAAAGTAGGATTGCTGGGTCTGGGAACAGTTGGTACAGGTGTAGTTCGTATCGTGGAAGGAAATCAGGAGGATTTAAGCAGTCAAGTTGGCTCTCCAATACTCATTGAGCGTATAGCGGTGAATAATTCCAATAAGCCACGTGATATTGAAGTTGATCCTGCCAAAATAACAACGGATCCATGGGAGGTTATTCGTGACCCTGAGATTGATGTAATCGTTGAAGTGATGGGCGGTATCGATGGAACAAAGGAATATATTCTTGAAGCTTTGGACCACGGTAAGCATATCGTCACTGCGAACAAAGATTTGATGGCGCTGCATGGTTCAGAGATTCTGGCTAAGGCACAAGAAAAGCAATGTGATGTCTTTTATGAGGCTAGTGTTGCTGGTGGTATTCCGATTATTCGGACGCTTATCGAAGGCTTTTCTTCCGATAAGATCATGAAGATTATAGGGATTGTGAATGGAACAACTAATTACATACTAACCAAAATGAGTCAAGAAGGCGCATCCTATAGTGATGTGTTAAAAGAAGCGCAGGATCTGGGTTATGCAGAGTCTGATCCAACTTCCGATGTTGAAGGGCTGGATGCTGCCCGCAAAATGGCGATTCTCGGAACCTTAGGTTTCCGCACTAACGTAGAGCTTCATGATGTCAGTGTGAGCGGGATTTCAGAAGTGAGTAAAGCCGATATCGCTTTTGCAAAGCGTCTTGGTTACGAAATTAAGCTGGTAGGCATCGCTGAACGTCAGGATGAAGCATTCAGTATCAGTGTTCAGCCAACCTTGATTCGGGCAAGTCATCCATTGGCTTCCGTTAATGGTGTGTTCAACGCAGTGTATGTTTATGGTGAAGCTGTCGGAGAGACTATGTTCTACGGTGCGGGAGCGGGCGCTATGCCAACTGCAACCTCGGTCGTCGCTGATTTGGTAGCTGTTATCAAGAACCTTAAGCTGGGTGTCAATGGATTGAAGCAGATCGTACCTTATAAGCAGAAAAAGCTTAAGAGTGATGAGGATATTTTTTATAAGAACTTCCTTCTTTTGCACGTTGACGATAAAGCAGGCGTATTGGCCAAGATTACTCAAGTGTTTGCCGAGTACGATGTGAGTCTGGATTCGGTAGTTCAGCAAGCCAATCCAAATAATCCTGACGCGGAAATTATTATTGTTACTCATAATGCGAGTAAAGCGAGTATGAACAAAGTGCTGCGTCACTTTAAGGAACTGAAAGTCATCCACCGGATCAAGAGCCATTATCGTGTAGAAGGCTAGAACTGTAGCTAGGGTATACTTTTTATATTTAAACAATGAGTAAGGAGATTGCACCTGTTATGAGTACTTATGGAGTAGCAAGGGTTAAAGTACCTGCTAGTACAGCTAATCTTGGTCCGGGCTTCGATACTCTCGGCATGGCTTTGCCGCTGTATGCCTGGATTGAGATGGAGGAAGCCGAGGAGACTGTTTTTCATCTTTATGGTGATGAGATGAAGGGAGTGGCTCAGGATAAGAGTAATTTACTCTATAAGGTCGCTCAAATGGTATTTGCAGAGGCAGGCGTTACGGTGCCTGAAATATCTATATCGATGTACTCTGAGATTCCGCTTACACGTGGGCTCGGCAGCAGTGCTTCAGCCATCATTGGGGGTATGGTCGCTGCTAATACGATGATCGGTTCTCCACTGGATGATGCCAAGCTGTTTGATATGGCTACCCAGCTTGAGAAGCATCCCGACAATGTGGGGGCTTCCTTGTTTGGTGGCATCATTACCGCAGTGTGGGACGGTGATCATGCGGATTACGTTCGCCTAGAACCTCCACAAGATCTAGAGGTTCTAGTGGTTATTCCTGAATTCGAGCTGGAAACCACAAAAGCACGGGGAGTGCTTCCAACAGAAATCTCAGTTAGTGATGCTGTGTACAACATCAGCAGAACCTCTTTAATGACAGCCTCCTTTGCATCAGGTCGGCTTGACCTGATCAGCAGAGCGATGCAGGATCGTCTGCATCAGCCCTATCGAGCAGCACTTATTCCAGGCATGGAGAAGCTGCTCGCGGAAGCGCCTAACCACGGTGCTTTAGGAATCGCACTTAGCGGTGCCGGTCCTACCCTGCTGTGTTTAGTTGATCGCCATGAGACTCGTAAGCAAGAGCTTGAGGATTTCCTGATAAATACGATGCAAGAACACGGCATCTCTGCTCAGACTTGCTGGCTTATGCCTTGTACTTCAGGTGTTACATCAAAGCTTCTTGAAAGAAACGAGATGCAAAACGTTTCATTTTTGGATATGATAAAAGGAGAAGTACGGTTATGAAATCAATAGCGGTATTGCCGCAGGGCTCGGTATCTCACGAAGCGCTGCTGCATTTGTTTAAAGGTGAACCTGTGAATATTGTGCATCACAAGTTAATTTCCGATGTCTTTCTCTCAACGGCTGGTGGCGCCACTGACTACAGCGTTATCCCGATTGAGAACACGATTGAAGGCTCAGTTAGTCTACATATTGATTGGCTCATTAATGAGGTCGATCTGCCTATGCAGGCTGAATGGATCTTTCCTTCGATACAGAATCTCATCGGTCACCCGCTGGAATTCAGAGATGCTGACGGGAATAAGGATTTCACTAGAATGAAAAAAATCCTTTCGCATCCGGTTGCCATGGCACAATGCATGCAATTTGTTCGGAAGCATGCACCTTGGGCTGAACTGGAGTCGGTCGGAAGTACCTCGGAAGCTGTCGAAATCGTTAAGAACAATCCTGGCAAGGGCTGGGCTGCAATAGGTACGGCTCTTGGCGCTGCTACTCATGGGCTAGAGATTGTAGATCGGAAAGTTACAGATCACAATAACAACTACACACGATTTGTTCTTGTTGGCCCGCAGAAGGCAGATCTTCCACGGAGCAGCAATGGGGTAAAGACGAGTGTCCTTGTAACGTTGCCGGAGGATTTTCCAGGTGCTTTACATCAGGTCCTCGCTGCCTTTTCTTGGCGGAAGCTGAATTTATCGCGTATTGAATCACGACCAACGAAAAAGAAGTTGGGTACTTATTATTTTTATATTGATGTGCTGGAACCGATAGAATCAGTCCTGCTGCCAGGAGCGATTGAAGAGATTAGCGCTTTAGGCTGTCAGGTTCGGATTCTGGGCTCGTATCCCACATACACCTATGAGGAAGAGAAAGCGGAGGTGCAGTAAATTCATGGCTGAACAATGGATCTATCTGGATGGACAACACGTAACTAAGGAAAATGCAAAGGTATCCGTTTTTGATCACGGTTTTTTGTATGGAGACGGCATATTCGAAGGTATTCGTATCTACAACGGTAATATTTTTAAATGTAAAGAGCATTTGGACAGACTATATGATTCGGCGAAGTCGATCATGCTGGACATTCCGCTCACTTATGACGAGATGCTGGAAGCTATGGCTGAAACGATTCGCCTTAACGACATGCGTAACGGCTATATTCGACTGATCGTATCCCGTGGTCCTGGTAACTTGGGTCTTGACCCACGTCGTTGTCCTAAAGCCAGCGTAATCATTATCGTTGAACAACTGGCTATTTACCCAGAAGAAGCGTACATCAACGGGCTTCGTGCTGTTTCTGTATCCCAACGTCGTAATATTCCGGATGCACTGAATCCGAAGATTAAATCGCTTAACTATCTCAATAATATTCTAGTGAAAATTCAATCCAATCTGGCAGAAGCCGATGAAGCGATTATGATGAATGCCCAAGGATATGTTACTGAGGGATCTGGCGATAATATTTTCATTATCAAACATGGTGTGGTCTTCACTCCTCCTTGCTATTTGGGAGCGCTTGAAGGAATCACACGTCTGGCGATCATCGAGTTATGTGAGAAATTGGGTATTAAGCTAAAAGAAGAACCGTTCACTATGCATGATGTTTACATAGCGGACGAGGTATTCTTCACAGGTACTGCTGCTGAAGTTATTGCTGCGCGTGAAATTGACGGCCGAATCATTGGCGAAGGACAAGCGGGTCCAATCACTTTGAAATTACTTGAAGAGTTCCGCAACGTTGTTGACAAAGATGGCTACAAGGTTTGGGAATAACAGTTAATCGTACAATGTGCTCTTTACGTGCTAGTCGTGTAATGAGTATTGAATAGGCATTAGATATCCTTTCATGCATATGAAGAAGATGGCCGGAGGTCTCTGGTAAATCTTTTCATGTCTCATGAAAGGATTTTTTTTATTTCAGGGATGTCATTCGCCCATGGGCTGCATAAGATGTAGTAACGAAGGAGGCGGCTGTACCGCATATAACTTTGTAAGAGAGCAATGTTCCATCCAAAGGGTGTTTGCTTTCAAAGCCAGTTTTGCTGTGTAGCTGTAAGAAAGCAATACTCCACAAAACTTTTAGGAGGTTAATGCTACGTGAAAATACACATTGTCAAACAAGGCGATAGTCTGTATGCATTATCGCAAAAGTACGGAGTGCCGTTACAAAAAATTATTGAAGCTAATCCACAGATCAGTAATCCGAATGTGCTGGCACTTGGTGAAAAAGTAAAAATACCTACGGCTCCTGTATCCGTACCGGATAACAGTGAAGTTTACTACAAGCATACAGTCAAACAAGGAGATACCTTATGGAAATTATCTAAGGCGTGGGGAATCCCCTTAAAGGATATGGTTGAAGCAAACCCCCAGCTAAAGAATCCGAATGTATTGATGTTAGGAGAAGTAGTCAACATTCCTAAAAAAACATCAAACGCTTCACCCGTACAGCCAGGCTACATGCCTTCTAATGCTTCTGAGAAAACACAAGTTGGCGGGAAGGAATATACGGGTCCAAAAGAACAGCCAGTTGCTGAAGTAGTTCCTGCACCAAAACCGGAAACTAAACCAGAGGTCAAACCAGAAACTAAACCGGAAGCAAAAGCAGAAAATAAGCCTGAGGCAAAAGCAGAAAATAAACCCGAAGCTAAAGCGGAAACTAAACCTGCACCTAAATCATCGCCCAATGTCTCACCTTTGTATAATTCTGCACCACACCCATCAATGAACATCGCCCCTATTAATACTCAAAATGCTGCACCAAATCCTGCGCCGAATATGCAGATGGAAGTTGCTCCTGTGCAAGAAATTGAAATGCAGAGCTTATTCGTTCAGATTACAGTTCCAAATCAAGAGCCTGTAGCTCATCATGAGGCAGCAAAAGCTGAGATGAAGCCATTGGCTTACCAAGAGGAAAAGGCAGATTCTTGTGACAATATGGGATATCCAGGCCTAGGAGGAAATCCTTATCTCTATGATTCCTATCAAAATAGCCCTAATATGAATATGAATTGGGCACCAAGTTATGTTCAACCGGCGTCATATGGACCTGAGTGCATGTCTCCATACAACTATTCAGAAAATATGTATTCACCTAACATGAGTCCAGAACAATGGAATCCGAACGCTGCACCTAATATGATGAGTCCAGAACAATGGAATCCGAACGCTGCACCTAATATGATGAGTCCAGAACAATGGAATCCGAACGCTGCACCTAATATGATGAGTCCAGAACAATGGAATCCGAACGCTGCACCTAATATGATGAGTCCAGA
>NZ_JARXWM010000016.1:0-135453 GCF_029893135.1 Paenibacillus sp. PastF-3
CCAGCGTTCGTCCTGAGCCAGGATCAAACTCTCCAATTAGTATTGAAAAGAGCGATATGCTCATTTTGAAACATCTGACGAGAAAATTAATTCTCACGATGAAATTTCAAAAGCGTAAAATACGCTGTGAAACTCATCAGTTTTGGATTTCACTTTCGTGATTTCCTACTCACTCGTTGTTCAGTTTTCAAAGATCAAGTTCTCGTTGGCGCCTTTTAATGTCTCAGCAGCAACTCTTATAATATATCATGTTGTTCTCAGTAATGCAAGCTTTATTTTTCGAAAGCCGTTTATATCACTCTCTCAAACATTGCCTGTACGCTTTCCAACAACGCTTAACTATAATAACCTATCTATTCATAGAAAAGCAACCCCTAATAGAAAAATAAACAACTAGCTTAATAATTAAGCTGGTTGTTTATTTAATAGAGTTATGATTCTAGCGATGCAAATTAATAGTATTTTGCTGCAGTATACTTACTTGAAGCCTTAATAAAATCTGCATTCTTCTTACTCTTCGCTGCCGATGCATCTACCGTAGTATCAATAGTAACCCATTTCCCATCCATCAGTACTTCATTCCATGCATGATATTGGGTAACGTAGCTAGTATTCCCCATCACCAACTTAGCAGGCACATCTACACTACGCAGCATTGCGGCAAAAAGAGAAGCATAGTCATAGCAGATTCCTTTTTTAGTATTCAAAGTGTTGTTAATGTTCGGAATATAATCTGTTGTTACGTTATTAGCAAGAGAATAATCGTATTGTACATTAGCAACTACATAGTTATAGATTGCCTTAACTTTTTCTTCATCTGTTGTTTTGCCTTTTGTAAGCTCTTTTGCCTTAAGGATCGCTTTATCAGAAGAACTCCATTTCACATTCTGTACGGAGCCCAAATATACGGAATTCGAGTCACTCATGGTTACATCTACTACTTCGGAATATAACGATTTGTATTTATTTCCTGTTGTGTTCTCAAGAACAGAAACCTTATAAGTACCATTACCTTGTTGTAAAGGGAAGTCCTCAGCTTGTCCAGAAGCATATAAGTTATATGTATAGCTGCTGTTGTCTTTAGTGATCATGAGTTTGATTCTTTTATCTTTCGGAATATCATAGTTAATCCCAATAACACCTTGAGCCACTTTTGATGTAATCAACCAGCTCGCATCTACACTTGCGGCTTGAGCTGTGCTTACCGGAACCGCAGTAATTAGTACGAACAGCGCCATCATCATAAAATAAACCTTTTTCACGGATAAAACCCCTTTCGGTAGCTGGCTGCCATCCTTTCGGGAAGGCCCTTTAGCTTTGCGTCCCTACCTTTCGATAGGTTTGCCGTTATCGTATAAGCTCTATCTGTTCTAATTTCACTAGACAAATTAACAGAATCAGTCCTAGTAGAAATATGAATCTAAGATTCTTATATATTTTATAAAAACAAAAAAAGCCTCTTCATTCGGTAACTGGCTGCCATCCTTTCGGGAAGGCCCTTTAGCTTTGCGTCCCTACCTTTCGATAGGTTTGCCGTTTATCGTGTTTAGCTTTTATAGTCTTATACTACCATATTTATCCTCGTAAACAAGAACAAAATTGCTAGATTTACTATTATTTTATAGTTATTTCTCTGTATTTGAGTTCTCTTGTTATTTCTCGTCAACGATTAGGAAAGCTTGGCATGAACAATCAAACGATGTGTAGGATCTACTAGTGGGTCACACGTAATTAGGGTAAGAATTTTATCTTTGTTATTCCCGTCTAGAACAGACACATCACTAGGAAGTACAACAGAAATATCATAAACCTCGTAATTATAAGTCTGATCGCTAGTTTTTACCGAAATCGTATCCCCAATCACAACCTCATTCAATCGGTTAAACAATCTGCCCGTAGTTCTAGCTCTATGCGCAGCTATTGCAGCGTTCCCTATTTCTCCTAATGGAGTTGTTTCTTTCATATGGGCCGCAGCATGCTTCATATTCGCTTTAGTAGCCCCTTCTAATACAGGCAGCTTCAGATCGATCTTATCGATCTCAATTAATGCGATGACTTTGCCACCCACTTCAATTTCCGGTTCCGGCTTTTCTGTTTCTTGCGGCTGTGCTTGTGCATCTAGAACGGATTCCTCCGCTAGTAGCTGAGTGACCTCGGCATATCTGCTCTTCAGATCAGGTGGTGGAGTGCTTTCAGTGGTGCTGAGTTCAGCTGATTCTAATAGCTTATCCTGCTGCCAGTCGTTATACCATTCGTTAGCTTTTGGATAGAGCATGATAAGGATCCCAGCCAGTATGAGCACGTACGAGAATTTACGCATGATTGTCACCTCCGTGTATTGATTCTCTTGATTTTAGAATACCCATTTACGACTTCCGAAGAAATTAATGATCACCGTAACAAAGGTTACTAATACCTTGGAGATCAACACTTGAATGCCTAACTTGTCAGTCAACAGATGCATTAATAGCAGCGATATCCCTAAGACCACCAGATTCAGCATGATAAACTTCAACAACTGTACCTTATCAAAACCTTCTTTTTTGCCACGATCGCGATCCCGAAAGGTTACTTTTTTATTCAAAATAAAGCTATTCGCTGTCCCTGCACTATAAGAAATCACCTGTGCCAATGCATATACCATCCCAAGTGAGTTCAGTAATGTGAAGATTACGAAATCAATGAGGGTATTTACCAGACCTATAGCATTAAATTTGAGAAACTGTATGAAAGCAGTCCGCAAGTTCTTATCTGACATCATTGTAATCCTTCCGGCGATCCACTTCTTCTTCGTTACGATATCCTATGGTCTCACTGACAATATACAATGGTCTATCCTTAGACTCGTCATAAATCCGTCCAATATACTCACCGATTACACCTAGCAGCATCAGAACGATACCGTTAAAGAGCAAATTGACGCCTACAATGGAAGCCCAACCCGGAACCGTCCATGAGGTGAAAAAGATTCTTTGAAACAATACGAAGAATAAATAGAGAAAGCTGGAGAAGGAAAGAAAGAATCCGACATACGTAGCAATCTTAAGTGGCTTATGCGAAAAAGAAGTGATCCCATCCAGCGCAAAGCGAATCATTTTCTTAAGAGGATACTTAGTTTCTCCTGCAAATCGTTCTTCCCGCTCATATTCCACCATCGTCTGCTTGAAGCCGACCCAGCTCACTAAACCTCTGACATACCGATTTTTTTCCTTGAGACCCCGCAAGACATCACATACCTTACGATCAATAAGACGGAAATCACCTGTGTCCGTAGGAATGTCTACACTTGTCATGCTGCTGAGCAACCGATAAAAGATCTTAGCCGTTACTTTTTTGAACATCGTTTCTCCACGGCGCTTCAGCCGCTTCGCGTACACAACGTCATAGCCCTCTTTCCACTTCTCGATCATTTGCAAAATGACCTCCGGTGGATCTTGAAGGTCAGCGTCAATAACAACAACCGCTTGACCTTCGGCATAGTCCATGCCAGCTGTAATCGCTACCTGATGTCCGAAATTACGCGAGAAGTCAATTAGCTTGACGCATTCATCCCGATCACTGATCTCCCGAATCATCTGGGCCGAACGATCACGACTTCCGTCATTAACGAAGACTAGCTCATAAGTATCGCCGCATTCGTCCATTACTTTTTTCAAACGTTCATAAGTAACGCTAATTACTTGCTCCTCATTGAACATGGGTACAATTACACTATATCTGGCTTTCACCTTTATTCCTCCTAAAAGCTTTATGGAGCGTTACAACTTTCTATTCCTCATAATAACGCTGTAAGCATAAACTTATTGTTATAGATATTTTGAAAAAATCTTAGAAAACCCAAGATGGGAACCAACGCAGCATATCCTTCACATAATCTCCGCTTACCTGCATCCCTGATAGGACTGGGTAGAAGGCGACAAAGAGCAGCAAAGCAACAGCCACATAGATATAACTAACATAACGAGCCTCAGGATACTTACTATCTAACAACTTCATTATATATACAATACCAAGAATCATAAAAGGCACCATAGCAAAATAATGGTAGATAAAGGTTTCCCTTGGGACAAGCATCCACGGAACATATTGTGAGAAAAATGCGATCCAGATCATATAAAGGTTCTTATCCTTGCGTTTCAGTGTAATCCACAGCGTTGCCAGCATTGCGAATATACCCGTCCACCAGATAAGCGGATTCCCCATAGTCACTATACTGCTGACCTGACCTTGCGGCAATCCTTCACTGCCACTGAAGAACCAGACGGGTCTCTTCATAAACGGCCATTGCCACCAGGAGGACGCAAAAGGATGTGTAGCTACAAGCTGACTGTGATAGTTGTACATGTTCTTTTGAGAATCAATCAAGCCTTTTATAGTAAAGCCCTCTGCGGAAGCAGATAAACCCGGAACAAAAGATAAACTATAAATAATGACCGGTATGATTACGAAGAATGCAATACAGCTAGCTAGTGTAATAATGGTATTCTTCCAGAATGAATTTACGGCTTCGCGACAAGTGCCTAGCAGTTCCTTGTCTTTGATCTTCCCTTCCGCGAGCAACCGTCCCGATGCTTGGTATTCTCTGTAGCGCTCGAAGAGCGAAATCGCTAGCATAATGGCCAGCCCAGCTCCTCCGTACAGTACAATCCATTTGGAGGCTACACCAATTCCGAAAAATAGACCGGACCAGAATAACGGAATTAGCGTTTTTCTTAAGGGCTGCCTGAAGAAATTCATAGTGTAATATCGCTGCATGAAATAAAACATTAACATGATGAAGAATACTCCGTATACATCGATCGTAGAGATTCTTGTTTGTGTGAAATGCATAAAATCCAGTGCGAACAATCCAGCTGCAAGTGCTGCATATTTGCTCTTTTTAAAGAGACGTAGTGCCATTACATAAATGAGAGGCAGCATGGCAATCCCGAACAATGTTCCGATAATACGCCAGCCGAAAGGATTGACTCCGAACAGTTCCATCCCTACTGCGATCAATAGCTTGCCTAGTGGTGGATGAGTGTTCTCATAAGGCACAATCCCATGTGTATATTCATAAGCTGTCCGTGCATGGTAGATCTCGTCAAAATAAGTGCTATTCATAAAGTTAGAATATTCTGGGATGAGTGACTGCTCGTCAAAAAGATTGGCAGGTTCTCCTCTTTTTACGGCTGCATTAGCATCCGGTGTAACACCGGCTATAGGAAGAGGTACTCTTTCGCCTCCCTGCTCATAGAAGGCCATTTCATTTAAAGTGAACCCTGGAGATGTGACTGTAAACTTCACGTATCTTGCTGCAACATTCAAAGGTTGGCTTTTCCAGATGAAGACATTCCCAACATCCTCGCTCACATCCAGCGAATTGCTCCAAACATCAGGAGATTCACTGAACTCAAGCTTAAACTTACCGGTACCTACACCACCGAATATATTCACTCGTTCCAATTGTTTAGTCTGTCCTAGATCTACATAGAAGCTTTCACCGCTGGCAGCTGGCTCCCACAAGGTCTCTGGAGATTTAGTAGAACCTAAATTATATAAAGCAATTGCCGCGTAAACGGCAGTAATGGCAAGAATACATATCCAATCTATACGCTTAAACTTCATCGCTTAAGTCTCCCTCCCTTCTGGTGCGGTCTTATTTGCTCGACGACTTTAAGGTCTTCCTCATATTTTTCTTCAGGTGTTGGTGGTGCTGGAAGAGGTTTTACTCCTCCACGAACATACACGTCGTAACCGATGTAGAGCATGTATAGCAATAATGACAGGTTAGTGATAGAAGTGACCAAAACGATTCCATCTGCACCTGGATTTACACCTGCATTCAGATGGGTCAACGTATAAGCTACATTGATATACTGCGTTAAGCTGAATCCAAGGAATAAGGATAAAAACCTACGATCCCGACTCGCTATATAAGTGAACATGCATAAAATAATAGCAGGGAACATATAGCGCTCATGCATTTTGGTTCCTAGCACAAAGACCACTACAATGAGCACCATACCGATAAAGTAGGATTTGGATAAATCCAAGCGATCTTTTTTGAAGGAATAAAACGCTGCTACGGCTACTGCCACTAAAATAAATATGAAGCCCCATACACGATAAGTAATGCCCAACCAGGTTAAGTCAAGGGATGACCACATGGGGTCAGTCAGTGCATACAAATTAAATGCATTCACAGAAGAATAGGGATAGGAAGATAAGGTACTCTTATACAGATTAATAATCCCAACTAAACCACCGTTATTCCAGAAAAATGGTGCAGCAAGCAATCCGAATATACCTAATCCATACAAAGCTCCTAATCCAAGCTGCTTCCAAGCACGGTGATGATAAAAAGCAAACATCAATACCGGCGTAAATATTAACGCTTGTGGTTTGATTAATGTTGCTAATGCAAACAATATCGCGGATTGAACAAACTTTTTGTTCGCAGCGCCATGAATACTGAGCAACAGGAAAATCAAAAAGAACGAATCCGCTTGTCCCCACGCTGCTGAGTTAACGAGCACCGCCGGATTAAACAGAAACAACAGCATTAAGCCAAAAGCTATCCCTGTACCCAGTTTTTTGCGAGATATTTGATATATGATGTAACCCAGCACTAAATCAGAAATAATCGCCGGTAGTTTAAATAGTAAATTCTCTCCACCCGAATCATGGACAAAGCCAAATACGCCGCGAATAAGACTAAGCAGGTACAAAATGTACAAATAACCTGGTGGATAATCGGCAAAATACCCTTCCTCATAAAACTTGCCTGGACCTAAATCAACCATACGCTGTCCCCAAGCTATAAAGGTATTCATGTCATTCTGATAGCCTTGTGCCGTCAGACCCATCCAAACCCTTAGGATAAAAGCAACTCCGATGGCAATACTTAACCATTTGGAATAGACATTCTCTGGTTGCTTCATTAGCTTCTCACTGCGGAATGCTTTTGTATAAAGCACTGCAAAAAACACACTGAACAGTGCTGAGATCAACAGCATCTTAGTTGGAGATACTTTATGTGGGGTATCCGCTTTTTTGCCACCCGCATCCTGATTAACTGCTGCACTATCCAGTGAGATGACATTAGCCCCTTCGGGAGCTGCATCTAATTGTTCTACAGACAAATCATCAAAATAAGCCTTACCTTGAATCAAGCTAGAATAGCCTCCCAAAGCTGCACCTATGCCGAATTCTTTCTGCTTAGGTCCTGTCTGACCTATGTATTCAAGATACTGCCACTCTCCTGCTGTATCCGTTACGCTGGGATAACCCCCACCTACTCCAACGGCAAGGATATTGGCGCCCATTCCCTCGCCTGCGGTACTTACAACTTTGATCCATCCAGAAATTTTATAATAACTGTCCGGCGTTGCCTTAATCGTCTGCACCCATTTCACATGATTGGGCTCGATATTCTCAATGACTGCCGCTTTACTACCGGAGTGGACCTCGTCCGATTGGATTGAAAGTATGCCAGAGTTGTCTCCAGAAATCCACATATCCTTAGTCCAGTTAGAAGGAGCATCCTCTCCCCCCTCCTCAAATCCAGGGTTCTGCAATAGATTTCCATCTGCATAAATGCTTGTTACAGGAAGCAAAAACAATAACAGCATCAATACAGTCACTACGGCCGTACGTGTACTCTTGATCATCGTTCCAACCTCACCTCGTCTATGTTAATCCAGCCTTTACCGCCTTTAATAAAAATTTCAGTTTGCTCATTCTGACCGATAGATACCATTGGAAGTATAAGCTCTTGATAGATCTCACTAACAGGTATTTCCGCCTCTGCCCGCACTCCCCCATTAACTCGGACGCCAACTTTTCCTTCTTCTCCTCCGGCACTAACCATTATAGCAAGCTTATATTCTCCGGGTTCTGCTATTCTGATAGATTGTGTAATCGTTTTGTCAAATCCCGGATCAAGATAGGCTAAATAACTTCCATTATAGGGATTATTGGTCGCTACACCCGTACCGGATGAGAAGCTCCAACCTGATATCCCCTCTTCAAATCCCCCATTTGTAAATTCCGAGACTTCCTCTATTACCCCAGTCTTAGCGGTCAGAACAGTATAGTTGGCAAAGCGTTTAACTGAATAATTATCGCTTTCAGCAGGAATGGGATCACCATTCCAAAAGATATATGTCGCTGCCTCTCCCGGAGCTATGCTTGAATTTCCAAATTTATATCTTCCAAAGGAAGATACCTGCTGAAATGCACCTCCAGGATTAGAATAATTAACCGTTGCTAAGAAATCATGGGGATTGATCTGCTCATAAAAAAGGACATAAATATAGGGCATGTTAACTTTGTCTGTTACGTAAATGTCCCCGTCACTCTCTTCAGAAGCATATTGAATAGCCTCACCGAAAGATTCAAAGAAAGCTGGTCCAATCTCTTTAGGATAATCACGGAAATAAACTGTCGTGAATAGAACAAAAAATAAGCTAAAGGCTACAGCCGACAGAATTCCTAATACTTTTACTTTCTTGCTTAACCACATAAACCCTGCAACAATCAGCAAAATGATAGGATAGAAAATCACATTCATCCGATTAATATTCACGTTCGTAACAAAGGTCATCAATACCGAAACAAACAACCATAGTAAAACAACGACCCATCCCGTTCTCTCACGACCACGGCTTCGTAATGTTGTGAACATCAATACAAGTCCTATAAGAACAAAAGGTAACGCAATAGGATACGCGTATCCATAAGGTGAAATTGAATTCCAAGGTAAACCATCCGATCCGCTAATCAATATCTTCATAAATTCCCGGAAATTGCTTGATATTGTATGTAAGAGTTGACCTCCAAATATCGATGTTACTTGTTCCACACGCGGCGTCGTCAATCTCGGAATGGAGAACAAGGGAGTCGAAATCCCTTCTAACGACAATCGATTAATCATAATAAATAGGAAGATTGGGAGCGCCATTAATATAAACAGAACACCGTTCCATAGAATAGTCCGAAGCTTTAGTGCTCTTGTATAGAATAGAAGAATTCCAGTACCTAAAGCAAATATCGGGACAAAAAAATAGGAGGTTCCATAAGCATAAAGTGAAAGGGCAAGCATGATTGTAAAGCCATAAGACCATTTTGGAGTTCGAAATGATTTAAGTAACATATAAACGGAGAGCAGAATCAGAGTGGGAAGTAAATTGGATTCCAGTGCCCATCTAGACATCATAATATGCCAAGGATTAATTGCGATAAAAAACATGGCCGCAATACCAGCAGTTCTGGAAGTAAATAGCTCTTTGGAAAGAAGATAGAATACGAGCATACCCAGTAGACCCATGATTAAGCTAACAGCACGTACAGACATTGGAGTGAGTCCGAACAATAATATGAAAGGTAAAGATAAGTAAGCATAAAGTGCATTCTGTCCGCTTCCCCAAGCAATGAGATGAATAGGTAAATGAATACCATTGCGGTCTATTCCATAATGAAGAATAGCGTAAGCATCATAACCTATAGATGCCTCATCCTGATTCAAGCCACCTGGAATAGAACCAAAGTAAAGAATACGAACTACAGCCCCTAACAAAAACAATAAGAGAGGCCAAGGATTGTTCTTAAAATAAGAATACCAATTGCTAAATCTTGTGGACAACATTCATCACCTCTTCAACAATATAATCTAAATATTGGATGATGGAAAGGCAGAACCTACAACAAGTTGAACAGAAGAATACATAATCGAAAATAAAAAAACGGCCCCTTCAGTAATGAAGGAGCCCGAGATGAATTTTAGAAATACTATATATATATTAGCCTTCGCTACCAAGGAATACATAACGGAGAACGATCAGAATCGCAAGTACCCACATCATCCAGTGAATATCGTATTTCTTCTTACCCGCAAGGTTAGCTACAGAAGCAAGAATTACATAAGTTACGATACCGAAGGAAATACCGTTAGCGATATTATAAGTGAACGGCATGATAACAAGCGTAAGGAATGCTGGAATCGCAACAACCATATCTTGAAAATCAATTTGACGAATTGATTGTGCCATCAGCACACCTACGACGATCAATGCTGCGGCTGTAGCAGATCCAGGAATAAGAGCAACCACCGGAGCAAGGAACAATGCAAGCAAGAAACATACGCCAGTTGTTACAGCCGTAAGACCTGTACGTCCACCTTCAGCAACACCTGCCGCGCTTTCTACAAAAGCAGTAGTAGTCGAAGTACCCAGTGCCGCACCACCTGCTACAGCAACTGCATCGACAAACATTGCATTACCTACACGTCTATTACCTTCTTCAGGGTTATCCATAATACCTGCACGTTGAGCTGTACCTACAAGTGTACCAAATGTATCAAACAGCTCTACAAATGTGAAGGTTGCAATCGCCGAAACAATACCTGTGTGCAGGATACCATCCCAGTCAAATTGGAAGAAGTTCAATTGTGTGAAGTCAGGAACCCAAGGCGTTGCCGGACTGGACAATGCGCTGAAATCAACTACGCCCATCAACATACCAGCGACAGTTGTTCCCAAGATACCGAATAAAATTGCACCTTTAACGTTCAATACCATCAGGATAGAGATTAGAAGAAGTCCGATAATTACCAATTGTACATTGGAATTCTCTAGGCTACCCATGTGAATGATAGTTTCAAAGGAAAGGACATCTGTGAAAGTGTTAGCAGGAATGTCTTTACCAGCTTCAACACCAATCGTCATGAGTCCACTGTTCTTAAGACCAAGGATCGTAATGAACATCCCGATACCCACTGTAATCGCATGTTTCAAGCTGTCAGGAATTGCAGTTAGTAAGATCTGTCGCACTCGAGTTACAGTCAGCAAGATAAAGATCAAACCGGAAATAAATACGGCTGTCAGACCCATTTGCCAAGTGAATGGATGCTCTGATGTGGCGGAAGATAGAATTACGGAAGCAAAATATGCGTTAAGTCCCATACCAGGTGCCAATGCCACTGGAAAGTTTATGAACACGCCCATTGCGATGGTGAAAATACCTGCTGCCAGCGCAGTCGCTAGAAATACAGAATACCAGCCCATATCAATACGGCCAAATGCTGTTAAAGTACTCGGATTAACCGACAAGATGTAAGCCATTGCCATGAACGTGGTCAAACCCGCCATGATTTCTGTACGAACTGTGGTGCCGTTCTCTTTCAACTTGAAAAACCGATTCAAATTGTTCTCCCCCTAAGGTATGTTGTGTCTGACAGCAACAAAAAGCCGGTATCTGATAGACACCGGCTCGAAAAAAAGAGTAGTACCCGTGACCATAGCCCTAAATCCAGGACCATGTGGGGTTGCTCTGCTCTTCTTAATCGTAGCCAGGTCATTACGGTGACCTCGTAGAAACTTCCAGGCCAATTCCCGGAAATATACGAAAGAATTATGTTGTTGTGCTCTATCATTTTAGGTGGATACCACATAAGTTGTCAATGATAAAAAGCGAACATTTTCGACTTTATTTTTTCCATTGTTCGTAAATCACACATTTCCAAGCTTTTATCTACTGTAAAACCAGCTCTAGTTATGTAGCTTATTAACTATCCAATCACTATTTGCATGGGTATATTTCCCTATAATTCTAGTTATTGATTCTTGGAGTACATATAACTATGCCAAGAATTAGCTAAATGTCCTATTGCTAAACAAACTACTGCAATACTCAAAAAAATAGATTCCCCCCAAATCGCTGCCAATCCGAATGCACATACTGGGAGAACTGCCATCGGGATCGGAATAAAAACTAAAGGGTCCCATAATAATTTAAATTGCTGCCCCTTAACTATATATCGAACCCATAGACCATAATAAACAACGATAAACAAGACGATGAAGGCAGCTATCACACCGAATTTCACATGTTGAAAGTTATCCTTTGAAATTGCAAGAATGCCGATACAACCCAATTGCCCTACTCTCTCCAAAATTGTAAAGACCGGTCCTGCATCTCGAACACCAGCAGGTGCATTCTCAGGTGGAAACTTAATCATTAGCAAACTAGGTGCAAGGATAATTAAGGCCATTAGTGTGCCGAGAAGAGAAAATCCCATGTCAATTTCCCCCTACGATAGATTTTTTCCATTTTATCACTTTCATATTGAGCAGCTATATAGCGTCTATCACATTTTTTCCATAAGAATCTATCGCAAAAAAATCCTATGGGATCAAATTAGCAATGACCTCTAGAGGGTGGTGATGAATTCTGCTGCATACGGGAATCTTGACTTTTTTATCATGATTATTTTCTTATCCTGAGACCAGACCTGCTGATCTCCAGAAAAGAAGCAAAGAATAAGGATAAAGCAGATAAGTTTCCTATATTTTTCACTATCCTTCTTTTATTATAATGGGGCTATCTGATGTAAGGAGGATTTCCATGATGACAGCAAAAAATTTCGTATGTTCCTCAGCAGAACCCATTGTACAGACTAAAGCCGGAAAAATGAGAGGCTTTCAGGTCAACGGCACTTATACCTTTCACGGGATAAAGTACGCAGATGCCAAACGCTTCCAGATGCCTACAGAAGTAGCGCCTTGGGAGGGAATTAAGGATGCACTCGCTTACGGTTATGTGTCTCCCATGTTAACCCAGGATCAGCCCGTCATGGAAGTGCTGGTTCCTCACCGTTACTGGCCTATGGATGAGCATTGTCAGTATCTGAACATCTGGACCCAGAGCCTTGAACCGCAGGCCAAAAAACCTGTTATGGTATGGCTACACGGGGGCGGGTTCGCTGCTGGCTCTTCTATTGAGCAGGTAGCTTATGAAGGAGACAAGCTTAGCGAGTTCGGCGATGTGGTCGTAGTAACCTTAAATCACCGATTGAATATTCTGGGATACATGAACCTGTCTGCTTTTGGAGATAAATACGTCAATTCCGCTAATGCCGGAAATGCCGATATGGTAGCAGCTTTAAAATGGGTTCAGGAAAACATTACAGCTTTCGGCGGCGACCCGGACAATGTAACCATCTACGGACAGTCTGGTGGCGGTATGAAGGTATGGACACTAATGAATACTCCCGCAGCAGACGGTCTGTTCCATAAGGGCGTTATCCAGAGCGGATTAATTGATGGGTTTTTGGACACCCGGAAGACCGATAGCACTGCCATAGTAAAGGCACTGTTAGCAGAGCTTAATATGGGCGTGGCCGAAGTGGAAAAATTGGAAGCGGTTCCTTATCATCAGTTAGCTGCAGCTTATAATAAAGTTGCACCAGCGCTCGCAATGCAAGGGGAATACATTGGCGGCAATCCTATGCCTAATGAATTTTATGTAGGCGATCCTAGAGAGGTGGGCTTCACCGAACATGCGAAGACCATTCCGGTATTGATTGGTAGCGTATTTGGTGAGTTTGCTTTTGGTCCCGGTGTCCCTAACAAGCAGGACGCGACTGAGGAAGCCACCATGGAGATGCTGACTCAAAAGTATGGCAGTCATACGGAAAATCTTGTCGCACAATTTAGGGAATCGTATCCGGATAAATACTTGTCTGACCTGCTATTCTTAGATACCTTCTTCCGTATTCCAACCAAGGACTTTATTGAGAAGAAATCCGTACACGAGGAAGCGCCTACCTACTCCTACTTGTTTGCTTATGAATTTCCTTTTGAGGGCGGCAAGATAGCATGGCACTGCGCTGAGATCCCTTTCGTATTCCATAATACGAAACGTGTTCCTGTGTGCCTCATTCCGGGAGTTTCCGATCGGATGGAGGAACGTATCTGTGGTGCCTGGGTAAGCTTTGCACGCTATGGCAATCCTAACATCCCTTCCCTCCCCCAGTGGCCGGCATGTAAACCGGGAGATGAGGTAACCATGATTTTTGACCGCAACTGTGCAGTAAAGCATAATTTTGACCATGCGTTGATGGATACTTTATTGAAAACGAACCCGAAGCTGCCTTTCCTCCCAAGCAATGAGGACGAAGAGGAAGGATTTATTTTGCATTAATCAATCCCCCATCGAAAAACTCTTTGATTCGGGTCAAAAGAACTCCCTTCTGTCTGCTAAATATCGCAGATAAAAGGGAGTTTTTCTAATCCATTATTATTATTGGTTAGCCTTTAGACATATTTAACTTTAAATTTGAGAACTGCTGTGGGATATAAAATTTATTATACATTAACGGATAATCTGGCTCCGTTGTGTCGTACAGGGTTTCTAGTAGTAAAAAGCACTCGTTCTGCCCCATTAATTTACCTTTCCGATCAGCTAAGTTAACGGTATGCGTATATTTAATTTCAATATTCCCATGGTTAGCATCTACGTAGGCCTTGTTCTCTAGAAAATCCAGCATTCTCTCTTTATTATCAAGATCCAAAGATAACCTCTCTACTGCTTGCATGGACATAAAAGTAAAAGCGTAAGCATGTAGCTCTCCTCCTGCTCTATACAAACGTTCTAAAGCTACAACTGCAGATGAATCTCTTCTTAATACTTGTTTGGTATGTTCCGTTTGCGGGTCCAGCCGATAATGTAAATCTACTTGGTCAAATATGCTTATATGACATTTATGCATGGGGTTGCTCAGTTTCTCTAATTGAATATCCTCTTGTTTATAAGAAGACTCAAGTACAAAGTTTCCCTTACCGCGTACATTTCTAACTAATCCATCATCTTGCAAAAGAACTAAAGCCTGCCGTAAAGTAGCGCGACTAACCCCGAGTTTTTTGGCTAAATCCGGTTCTGAAGGAAGCTGACTACCTACGAGGTATTCTCCTTTGTTAATCTGAAGAAGAAGCTCATCATATACATTGATATAAAGCGGCCGTTTCAATTTATCTAGTTTATGTGTGTTCATTCATCTGATGTCCTTTTCTCCCCATTATGACACATCGTTTTTCAAGCGACAAGGAATGTCATTCTCTGCTTCAATCACAACGTAAAAACCTCCAAACAGAAACTTTGGAGGTTTTTACGTGATATCAATTATTTAAGAAATGGCAAGAAAGACTCACCGTTGTCTGGCATATCAACATCAAAGTTATCTGCTATAGTCGCACCGATATCAGCAAAGGTATCATGCTCAGGTAATGCGCTATTGTCCTTTAATTGCTTGGAATACACTAGGACAGGAATAAACTCACGAGTATGGTCTGTACCAGGGAAGGTCGGGTCATTTCCATGGTCAGCCGTAATGATTAACAAATCATCTTCTCGGATGGAATCGAATACCTCATCTAATCGTTTATCGAATGCCTCTAATGCTCTTCCGTAGCCTTCCGGATCACGACGATGACCGTATAAAGCATCGAAATCAACTAAATTCAAAAAGCTCATTCCAGTGAAGTCTTTCTTAATTACATCAAGCAGTTTATCCATACCATCCATATTGTCTTTTGTACGAATGGATTCTGTAACGCCTTCACCATCGAAAATATCATTGATTTTACCAATGGCGATGACATCATAACCTCCGTCTTGCAAGCTATTCATAACGGTTTTATGAAATGGCTTTAAGGCATAGTCATGACGATTAGAGGTTCTCGTAAATTTCCCAGGTTCGCCTAGATAAGGTCTAGCGATGATACGACCAATTAAATAGGCAGGGTCTTTAGTAATTTCCCGAACCTTTTCGCAAATATCATATAACTCTTCTAAAGGAATGATTTCTTCATGAGCTGCAATTTGGAGAACCGGGTCAGCAGAAGTATAGACGATCAGATCCCCTGTTTTCATTTGATGTTCGCCATATTCATCAAGAATAGCCGTTCCACTTGCAGGCTTATTCGCTACTACTTTTCGGCCAGCAATGTCCTCAATCTGTTTAATTAATTCGTCCGGAAATCCATTTGGATATACATTAAAGGGTTGATCAATATTTAAACCCATGATTTCCCAATGACCTGTCATTGTATCTTTCCCGACTGATTTTTCCTGTAGTTTAGTATAATAAGCAAGTGGTTTCTCAGCTTTCGGAACTCCCAAAATTTCTTCAATATTAGATAGACCTAATTTGGCTAGGTTCGGCAGATTTAATCCGTTCATATGTTCTGCAATATGTAGTAGGGTATGGGAACCCACATCGTTAAATTGATCCGCATCTTTTCCTTCTCCAATGCCTACTGAATCCATGACGATCAAATGTACACGTTTAAATTTCTTCATTTTTACGCTCATCCTTTATCTAGTAGTATGACCCTCTGATTTCCGACCTAACAAAACCCCAAATAAAATCATTGCTAAAGCTGAAGTGAAGGAGGTCATTTATGCTAATTCTAATGCGATCTCCATCATTTTAGTAAATGCAGTTTGGCGTTCCTCCGGAGTGGTCTTTGCTCCTGTAATAAGATGATCACTCACTGTTAGAATACACAGCGCATTTACACGTGCTTGGATAGCGTTCCAATAGAGGGCTACAGATTCCATTTCAACGGCCAAAATCCCTACATCTTGCCACTTTTTATTAGCTGCCTGATCCGCGTTATAAAATATTTCACTAGATAAAATATTACCGATATGAACCTTTTGTCCTTGATTATCCGCTATTTTCTTCGCTTTCTCCAATAGCTCATAGGAAGCCGTCAACGGATATTGTCCAGGTAAATTAAATTGATGACCGTAATTGGAGTCCGTTGCAGCTCCCATACCGAAAATCACATCGTATAATTCAATGTTTTCTTGCATGGCTCCACAGGTACCAATTCTGATTAAATTCTTAACTCCAAATACATTGATTAATTCCCAAGAATAAATCCCCATGCTCGCTGGACCCATTCCCGTACCCATTACAGAGACTTTCTTGCCTTTATACGTCCCGGTATATCCTAACATGCCTCTTACCTCGTTAAAGCACTGGTAATCTTCTAAAAAGGTTTCCGCTATAAATTTTGCTCTTAAAGGGTCTCCAGGCAACAGAATCGATTCAGCGATCTCTACTCCGTTTGGTTTAATATGAGGTGTTTCTTTGGTAGTAGTCATCATTTTGATTGGCTCCTTTAGTAGAAAATGTATTTATTTATCTTGTCTATTTTTTAGACAAGTACAATTTATCATAACTTTTCGACGGTTGCAAGCCCTTTCAATTAAACGTATTCATGAAGGATTTGTGAAAAACGAACGGTGTCTCCATAACAATTATTAACTTGGAAAATAAAAAAACTCCCTTTATTTGCTAATCTCGCAAATAAAAGAGAGTTTTTTTTGAAATCTATTGTTGCTCCGATCCTATTCCCACTCAATCGTTGCAGGTGGTTTCGAAGTTACATCGTATACGATACGGTTTACGTTCTCTACTTCGTTGACGATACGTACAGAGATTTTCTCAAGCACATCCCACGGAATACGTGCCCAGTCCGCAGTCATACCATCGATGGAAGTTACTGCACGAATGCCCACAGTGTAAGAATACGTACGAGCATCACCCATAACCCCCACACTCTTCATGTTCGGCAATGCAGTGAAGTACTGCCAAATTTCACGGTCTAAACCTGCTTTGGCAATTTCCTCACGTAAAATGAAATCAGAGTCACGCACAATAGTAAGCTTCTCCTCTGTCACTTCACCTAGTACACGGATAGCAAGTCCCGGACCTGGGAAAGGCTGACGCCAAACAATAGCACGCGGCATTCCTAGCTCTTCACCCAATTTACGAACCTCATCCTTGAATAAGGTATTCAATGGCTCGATCAAGCTGAATTTCATATCTTCCGGCAAACCGCCTACATTGTGATGGGATTTAATGGTTTGAGCTGTAGCCGTTCCGCTCTCAACGATATCCGTATATAACGTACCTTGTGCCAGGAATGCGAAATCTCCGAGCTTGGCCGATTCTTCGTCAAAGCAGTAAATGAACTCATTACCAATGATTTTACGCTTTTGTTCTGGATCTTCAACGCCTGCAAGCTTGCTCATGAAGCGCTCGCGTGCATCGATTTTCACAACATGAATATCGAATTTACCGACGAAGGTCTCCATAACACTTTCCGCTTCACCTTTGCGCAGAAGGCCATGATCAATAAACATACAAGTCAATTGGTCACCGATTGCACGGTGAATAAGCATTGCAACTACGGATGAATCTACGCCACCGCTAAGTGCGCAGAGTACTTTTTTATCTCCGACTTGGTTACGGATATCTTGAATGGCTTCATCGATAAATGATTCCATTGTCCATTTTCCGTCGCAACCACAAACTTCGTACAAGAAGTTCGAGATCATCTCATTACCATGTACAGAGTGACGCACTTCTGGGTGGAATTGAACGGCGAACAATTTGCGCTCGTCATTGCTCATTGCCGCGATTGGCGCACTTTCAGTTCCTGCATCCAGCTTGAAGCCTGTTGGAAGTTCAACTACATGGTCTCCGTGGCTCATCCATACCGTCTGACGGCTCTCTAGCCCAGCAACTAATGCAGTACCTTCTTCAAAATCAATATCGGCTTTACCATATTCACGTTTAGCGGAGCGTTCCACTTTACCGTCAAGTTGGTGAGCCATTAGCTGCATACCATAGCAAATACCGAAGATAGGTACTCCTAAATCATAGATCGCTGGATCTACATGTGGAGCATCTTCAGCATATACACTGCTAGGGCCACCAGAGAAGACAATCCCTTTAGGTGCAAGTGCTTTGATCTTGTCTACTGGCGTATTGTACGGCAAAAGTTCGCTGTATACTCCCAGGTCCCGAATTCTGCGCGCGATAAGTTGGTTGTATTGTCCCCCAAAATCGAGAACGACGATAATTTCATTTGGCTTATTCATTACGAGCCTCCCTTGATTATTGGATTCATTATACTCATGGTTAATTCTCATCGTCAAGGAAAGGGGAACACACTTCTCATAATTGGAGAGCGCTGAACTTTATGAAGCACAATCCTTTCCATGGAAGGAATTGTATTGCAGTAACAGCTGTTCTGACCGATTAAGTTAGCCGGAAGGTGATGATCAGGCATTCACGTATAAACGCGGACGCATCATGAGTAGTAAGCTCGCTGATCTCTGCAGGTGATGCTGGCGCCGCAGACATTGCAGGGATTGCAGGGATCGCAGATATCATAGACCTTGCTGACATTTTAGAAGTTGCTGACATTGTAGGCATTTCGTTCGCGGGATCGGCCGCGACGAAGGCTGGAGCCGCGGGCGCGTACGCCAGGGTCTCCCACTGGCGTACGAACTGCCGGACGGCTTCGCTTAGTCCGGCATCGTAAATCTGCAGGGAGTCCACATACTCCCTGCCAGTGACACCGGGCGGCGGCGGTCCATACCGCTCCGCCAGCCCGTGCCAAGCTAGAGAGGCAGCTCGCAGCTGCCTCTCGCGGCTCATGCTGCTAGTGCTGCGCGCGGCCAGCAGCAGAGCCAGGCTACGCCGCCAGCGCCAAGCGGCGGCGGGAAGCAGCGCCGCGGCAGCGAGCGGCGCGGCGGAGGTCCCGCCCGCCAGCGGCAGGGCGGGCAGGCCCGCACTTCGCGCAGCTTGCGGCGCGAGTGAGGCTGCCGCAGGCAGCGCCGGCGCGGCGAAGCCTGCGGCAAGAGCGGGGCCAGGCGTTGGGTCGAATGGGACCCAACCGGCGCCGGCGAAATAGACCTCCACCCAAGCATGGGCATCGCCCTGGGTGACTAAATACTTCGCCGGCATAGCATCGTCCTGCAAGGTCCCCGGCCCAAAGCCTTGGACATAGCGAGCTGGAATCCCCGCACTGCGCAGCAGAATGGTCATAGCTGTTGCAAAATGTACACAGTAGCCCTGCTTTGTCTCAAATAAAAAGTGATCCACAAAATCAGATCCGGCTGGCGGAACCGTTGTGTTCAACGTATAGGAATACCCACTCTGTAAGTAATCCTTAATGGACGTTACAGCGTCATAGCGATTACCAGAAGCTGTAAGCTTCTCCGCCAGATCTCTCACTCGAGCAGGTAACAAATCTGGCAATTGCAAATACTTGCCCTTAATTTCCTGTGGATCGTCACTATTTATACCACGAAGTATCACAGGGTCACTCTCAGGAAGTAAAGACTTCACTGTATACTCTGTAATTCGTGCAGATCCTATCGAATCCGGCAGACGAAAACTCTCCCTGTCCATATTAGCCAGAACATATCCCAGTCTACTGCCGTTCGATAGACCCACCGACTCAACATCAATTATTATTCCCGCATTGAATAAAGGAATTCCCCCAGAGGAAGGCGCAACAAATTGAATCTGCTGCTGAAGTACTCGTTTGCTCTTATCATCGCTTAGCGCCGAGGGAGGATTCTTTGCAAGGCCAGACAGATTAAGCGGCATAAACTCTTCGCCCCCCCTAATCCATCGGCGGCCATCATAGTAAGCAATACTCTCACCTCGCCAGTATGTACGCTCGCTAGTAATAGCGGTAAAGACAGGTTCAGTATTGCGGGATAACGGGGCACCGAGTTCACCGTCATTCGAACTATACCCTGTTGTTCCTGAAGCACTAGACGCCTTATCTTCTGGCAAATGCCCTGAAGCCCAAGTCTGCAAATTCTGAAATGCCGATTGCAGCGTAAGCTCGCTCGTTGGTCTTGCCCCCAATAGCTGCCCACCGAACCAAGCTGTTACCATCACGACAATGGCTGCCGCCAAAGTCAGCCCTCCCCAACGCGCATAAGGCAGTGTGGTAACTCCCTCACGTTCTCGAAGACGCAGGAGGCCACTCATCGCATGCATCCAAAAGATAAGACCCATTGATATCACAATATCCATTGTGGTATTGACTTCGAAGCCCATATCCAAGACCAGCAAGTAAATGATTGTAACTGCTGTGAATAGCACTGTACTCCCCCGGAAGAGTGCAAGCTGCTGTACTGAGGATACCAATAGCCCCCAACCAACAATCAATATCAAAAGCCTGCTGATCTCGCTTAACTGAGAGACATGTCCAGAGAGAAGCAGAATGAGATCATTCGGAATTTCGTCCGCATAAATCCTTAGCCACCCTATACCTTCGCCTCCACTGCATAAGTAAAACCACGCTGAAACAGTAATAAGAAATTGAATACTTAGCAGTAGCCACCCCGGAATCTGAAATATCCCCCATAACAGCAACACTGCCGCCAATACCATTAGAACTTGTAGCATCTTGGAGGTATCTTCTAATAAAGCAGACCTATATAAAGGGAGTAACCATTCAATAAATAGCCCCATAATGGCCAAAGAGAACAGCAAACGATAGTACAGAGGCACTTTTCTCTGCTTACCGGCATGTCTGTTCTCTATTTGCCCCAAATTGAACTGAAAGCCATTCATAGCCAGCTCTGTATCACCCGATTTTCCCTTACCGTAGTGTTGGTTTTCCGGATGATTCATGGAACTCTACCTCCCTGAATCTGAATGCTGGCAATGCATCATCCAGACAAAACATTCGTGCTCCAAGACGAGCTAAACTATCTCCGACAGTTCCCCTTACAGGCTGGCGAGCCTCCCCTGGCTTCGGTGCTGATTGGTCCCAAGCATAATAAAGCTCCACCTTCACACCTTGCATCAAGAACTTGGCAATCACCTTGGCAGATTCCTCTTCTAGTCGTCCCGTAATAATGGCTACTGTCATCCCCGGAATCCAGCCTCGGGAAGCATCATCAAGCAGCAGCGACAGGTTTCTAGTGCCGTCCAGGGAAATTTCAGTTAGAATATCCAGTACTCTCCCTGGGATTTTGCCCAGACCTTCATGTCTAGCCATCCCTTCTGGCCAACCGCCGCTAAACAACTGAACATAAGCACCTGAACGCTCAGCGGAGAGCATCAGCCCCATCGCTGTCGACACCGCTTTCTCAAATGCCGGAGGTGAATCGTCACGGCTTCCACGAGGTTTAAGCGCATCTGTAGGAACCTCGTAGCTGGGCGGGTCATTAGCCAATACGATACAGGTCATTCTTGCCTTTTCCCGCTCTGGAACTTTGCTCTGCAGCGCTCCCGTTCTTGCACTATTCTTCCAATGAATTCGGCTAAGTGGATCACCTGGCTCATAATCCCTGGATTCCAAAGCCTCATCACTGATGCTTCTTCCCCGTCGGGAATACAAGGTGTCACCCGTCATAAAACCGCTATCGGGTACAGCTCCCCCAAAATATAAAGGCGCTGGCAGCACCTTGAAACTCTGGCCTATATCCGGTTCAGATCTTCCCGTGAACCAACCCGGAAAATCTCCCCAAGTTACTCTACAGCCCAGCAGATGATGATTGCCGCGAGATAAATTTTCAATCGTGTATGTGTATGAAAAAGAACGTTTGAATCCAGGAAATAGCAGCTTCTGATGATGGCTATCACCCCAATAATCGGCAATGGCCATCCAAGGGAGAGGCAACCGAGAAGAGAAGCTCAGCTGTACCTTCACATGAAGTGTATTTCCAGCCATAGGTCTCGCTGGAGTAATCGTGCGAACTAGCTTAATCTTCCGTGGACACGAGAGCTGAAGCATAAGTCCACCGAGCATAATAACTCCAACAACGATCAGGAGAAACAGCAAAGACGGGCCTCCTCGCCAAACATATAAAGCACCTATAATTCCGGCCACAGTTAGCATCCTCAACCATTCCATCAGAGCACTTCGGCTACGCGGATAAGAGAAGCTTTTGACACTTCCGGCATCTTTCTTCAGTTGATCAATTAGTGTTGAAGAGGACAATGGGACACCCATCCTTTGGTCATAGACTTGTTCCCAGCTCAGGAACTTATTACTATCTATTCTTCCCATGAAAAAGGGTGCCCAGACATTTGTTTTTTCTTTTTACTAGACAGCCTCAACTCTTCCTTCAGAATGTTTTTACTCGGCGTTCTACTTCAGTAACGCTTATATTAGTCGGAGGATGGCCTGTTGTCTCCAGCAGTTCTCGTAGCGATACCCAGATCGATCCACCAATCATTTCTACCCTCGCATCGATTGTCTTTTGGCCGTTATCAGGATGGTTTAGAATCAATTGTTTGTTCATTACATCGGCAATAACCGCTTTCCCGTTCCAATCTATTTCTCCGCTTCGGCTATTCACATCCCAGCTAACTTGCCCTCCAAGCCGTTCAATTACAGCACGAAGTGGAACCATATACTGTCCATTTCGCACGGAATATTCCCCGGGATTCAGCTTCGTCTCCAGCTTTCCGACCTCAAGAACCAATGGCTTTCCAGGTGCAAAGAGCTCTGCATTCGGTGTGATATTTGAGGCGACCCAAGCTTCTGAGGGCTTTTTCCGCCCCAAACTAGCAGCTTTGGAAGAGACTCTAAATTGTACCGGTTCTACCGTTTCATCCAATAGGCCAAAGTCGTATCCAGCCGCCTTATAGCGTGCAATAATGTCCGGCAGCGCTTTGACGCTCTCTTGATGACCGCCCCCGTCATGTAACAGCAAAATAACCTGGGAAGACTTCATATCCATTGTGGATTCCTTCAAAATTTCTGAAGCTGGGACGCCTTTCCGTTTAGAATCGCCGCTATCCACCGTCCAATCCATCACCTTATAACCTGCTTGCTTCAATAAATTGAAGTAGGTATTATCAAAATGATCATAGGTTCCGCCTGGGGCGCGGATAAGCTGTGGACGAACCCCTGTAATCCCCTGAACAATCTCTTCAGTCTGTTTAATTTGATTCCAAAATTTCGTGAATCCACTATATAAATCATGGTAATTATGATTATAGGTATGATTGCCAATGGCATGGCCCTGTTCCCATATGGAATCGATGAGCTCAGGATGGCTTTTCGCTTGATTACCAAGGACAAAAAAGGTTGCCTTCACACCTTCCTGATGTAAAATTTCAAGTACATTGAAGGTGTTATCGCTAGGTCCGTCGTCAAATGTAATATAGACTGTTTTTTTAGATTTTTTGGCTGCTGTGATTACAGAACTCGTTGCCGAAACCTTGGATATTTTATCTACCCCATTAGCTTGAGGGAGTTGAGTCACAGTAAGGGCCGCACTTGAAGAGGAGTGCACTTCCGGAGATGCAGAAGCGAGGGGTTCTACTGCAGATGGCAAATCTTGCATCGCCGCTGCGGTAAGCTTATTCTTAACAGATACAGACTCCGCGCTAGCGGGCTGCAAGGATCGGAGCTCCCATGAATTCAAGTTTTTCCCTATACTCCATCCGAGCATAACGATGAATATCACAACCATAACGAGCAATCCGCTTATCAACTTTCGGCGGCTGTGTGCGCTTTTATTACCCTTCATCTTCTCTACCTCCAGCATTCTATTGGCTTAAAAGCCATTTGGTAGATTGTATGAAGACAAGCTGTAAAATAGAATAAGGCAACTGCCTCTTGGAGAGTGACAATCTTATGGAAATGCTGAGTTTTATACAAGAATTATTCACCAAATATGGATATAGCGTATTATTCTTTGGATTACTTCTCGAGTTCGTTGCCCTACCCTTTCCCGGTGAGACCACTATGGCGTTTGCCGGTTTCCTTTCCTACACCGGGAGACTTGATTTCTTTACGCTAATTGTAGTTGCTTTTGCAGGCACCACAGCTGGGATGACCCTCACCTATTTTGTCGGATTAAAAGCCGGTATGCCCTTTATCCAGCGATATGGCAAATGGTTTCTATTCTCACCTACTAAGCTAGAAAAAACACAGAAATGGTTTGAGAAATACGGAAGCTTTCTAATTTTTATCGGTTATTTCATTCCAGGGGTACGGCACTTCACTGGTTATTTTGCTGGTATAATCGCGCTTCCCTTCCGTAAATTCGCCCTATATGCTTATAGTGGAGCCGTATTCTGGGTAGTACTGTTTCTTAGCATCGGAAAGGTGTTTGGTCCACAGTGGATGGGCATCTTCCATTTGTTTGAGTCATATGCGCTTTGGATTATTTCTGGTGGTGCAGGAATAGCAGCTCTTGTGATCATTTACCGCTACCGCAAAAGCATCCACGCCCGTCTTTTCCCTCGCAAAGCTGCCACACAGATTCAGGCGCAGATTAAGAAACCTTCCAAGGGGCGGTGATTTACCGCTCTTTTTAAGCGCGCTGAGTCTCCTTCTTCTTGCTGCGTACAAACGTATACCCTGCCAGCAATATAGCAATCCCAGAAAACCCTGCTCCCTCTGCAAAACCCAGTGTACGAGGATCCACCCATTCTAATAACCAGCCCGCGAGCAGCATAGATAATCCTAGCAGCGTATTTCCCACTGCTGACAGCAGTCCAAAAATAACAGGTTGCATAGTGGACGGCGTCTCTCGCATAACCAGTGTATCCAGACAGGCATTCCCCGTCCCTCCGGCAAAAGATAACAGAATATATAGCAGAAAAGCGATCACAAAATGATTGCTAATACTGATGCTCATCAGCAGTAATCCTTCAATCATGAGCCCAACAATCGCAACAATCAGCAGCCCTTTTGTTACATATCGCCCAGCAAAAAAACTGAGACTAAGCCCGATTCCGAGCGCTGCGTAAAAAGCCCCTACTCCTATATCTCCCGCTTGAAACTCCTGTACTGCATACACACTAATCAGCACATTATCCAGACCATTCAGCATCGGAACAAGCAGCTCATACCCAAAAATAACCTGTAACGTGATACTCCCGCTGATTATAATCCACAGCGCATGCATTTTATTTGTCTTTTGCTGACGGTCCACTTTAGTTTTGATTTTTTCAGGAGAGTCTATCTTTCTCTTATCTTCATTCACCCTATTAGTATTTTGTGGAAGATCAATACCGTAGATTAAGCGCGCTGCGACCAGAAAGGATATTGCATTCATTACGAAGGCTGCCTTTGGGCCGAACCACATCGAAACGATCCCCCCACTCAATGCACCCAATATAAGTACACAGCCACTCATAAGCTGCTCTAGTCCATTAACCGTCAACAAAGAGTTTTTGGTCACCAACAAAGGAATGGAGGATTTACGAACAGGACTGTAGATCGCTTCCCCCGCCGCCAGTAAAAAACTCGCCATATATAACAGCCATAGCTTATCTTCTCCATCTACCCACAAAAAGGTTAGCGCAACCGGAACCCTAAGTACATCCGTAGCGATCATAATGTATTTACGAGGGAATTTGCTGCCAAGTACACCTCCAAGCGGTGCCAGAAACAAATAAGGAAGCAGCCGTACACCTAGCGATATCCCCACAGCCATCCCTGACCCCGTTAATTGCAGCACCAATGCCAGCACGGCAACACTAGTAAAACGATCACCGATGCCATTGATTAGCCCGGCTGTGAACAGACGTGAATATCCCTTTTGAGCTTTAAAAATTGCAATAGCTGTTTGGTGACCCATTATCGTAAACCTCGCTTCATCTATTTATATAAATATCTAATTAGATATTAATCGAATTAATACATTATGACAATGCTTTATCTTCAAGAATTTGCTAAGATGTAGTACATCATTACATAACGAAATTATCCGAAAAGGAGGGCTCCACCTTTTGAAAATTGATCGATTGCTCTCTATCGTCATTCTACTAATGAACCGGCGCCTCATTCAGGCGAAGGAGCTCGCCGACATGTTCGAAGTGTCCGTGCGCACCATTTATCGTGATATTGAAAGCATTAATGGGGCGGGAATTCCTATCGTCACCTATCAGGGATCGGGTGGTGGTATCGGACTTATGGAAGGCTACCGGTTAGACCGCAATGTATTGACCGACCGCGAGCTGGCTGATATTTTCTCCGCTCTGCAAAGCGTCTCCTCTTATGGCGGAACTGAACACACTCTGCTCATGGAGAAGATCAGTAGCGTAATCCCGCCCTCACAGACCGCAGCTTTCCGAAGCAAAACGACCCAGCTTATCATCGATTTCTCTCCTTGGGGGCTTCAGCCTATCCTAGAAGAGAAGATCGCAACTTTAAAAGAGGCGCTGGAAGAAAACAGAACTGTGGCCTTTGATTATGTCAATGCCGAGGGACAATCCAGTCAGCGTTCTGTCGAGCCCTATACTTTAGTCTTAAAAGGACAAGCATGGTACTTGTATGGTTACTGTCTGCAACGCCAGGATTTCAGATTATTCAAGCTGCATCGTATGAAAGGACTCATTAAAGAAAAGCGGGAATTCATAAGAGAAGATAGGGACATGCATGAGCTGCCTTGGAGCACTGATTATCAGCGGGTGACTTCAGCCTCAGTAGTGTCTCCAATCCTTCTGCACTTCTCAGCTGAAGGGAGACATCTTGCGGAAGATCGCTTTGACTCCACTGAGCTTCAGCCGGACGGACATGGTGGGTATAACGTGTGCATCCATTATCCCGAGGACGGATGGCTCTATGGTTTCTTGCTCAGCTTCGGAACGGCTTTAGAAGTGCTAGAGCCGGAACATATTCGTCAGAAGCTTGGTGAGTTGGCTCTTGGGGTTGCCAAAAAATATGCAACCTCGCTTTAAACCTGACGGTATGTCGTCAGATTCATAGTTCTATAATGTACTTAAAGCGATTGCTCATAAGCTTCGCGTACTTTTAAAAGGAGTGCTGTATATGGAACAAGAGCATGTAAGACAAGTTCAAGATGAGCCGAAATTTTGTCAAAGCTGTGGGATGCCTATGCCTACGGAAGATTTACTTGGAACGAACAAGGAAGGCCAAAAAATCGAGGATTATTGTGTATATTGCTACGAAGATGGAGCATTTAAACAGCCTGACATTACGCTGCAAGAAATGTCTGACATTTGTACAGGCTACTTGGTTCAAGAAGGAATGGACGAGGATGTCGCCCGCAAATTACTCGCCGAACAGCTGCCTCATCTGAAACGGTGGAGAGGTGTAGCCAGCTCTCCTTCAACGAACTAATAATCAGCACAAAAAAGCGGACCAGGTGAATTCTTGGTCCGCTTTTTATAGGCAGTTCGCCTATATGTTACCTTATTAAGCTCAGGTCAAACTATAGGAGCCTTCAAGTAGGGTCTGCTGCAGCGGTTTAACGGATTGTTCTAAATCAGATACCTTATTTCCTTCCAGACTGCTGGCAATGGACATCATCAGTTTGATCCGATTCGCTTGGTTAACTACACTAACTCCAGCATCATAATCAATGGCGACGATATTTGCGCCGGGATATAACTCCTTAAGACCCTTAATCATCCCACGCCCGGTAATATGATTGGGCAAGCAGGCGAACGGCTGAATACAAGTAATATTATTCACACCGTTATCCAGCAGATCCATCATTTCTGCAGTCAGGAACCATCCCTCACCCATCTGATTTCCTACGGATACCAGTCGGCTGGCTTTCTCAGCAAGACCATAAATATTTTCCCGTCCTTTAGCCAGTCCGGCATCCTCAAGAGCTACCTTTATCGGCTTACGATAAATCTCCAGATAGGAGATCAACATTGGATTAATATATCCTAGTCGTTTACTTTTGCCGAATTGCTCGGCTTTGTAAATCGGATTATACACGCAGTAAAAGATGAAGTCTAAGAAGTCTGGCATTACCGCTTCTCCGCCCTCCGCCTCAATCATCTCGATGATGCGGTTGTTGGCGTCCGGGTGAAATTTAATCAGGATCTCTCCAACAATGCCTACTCTAGGTTTAGTAACACCTGTAACGGGCAGCTTACAGAAATCGGCGACAATTTCACGAATCAGACGTTTGTATTCTCGGAACGAGAAGTTGACTAGACTGACCTTACAGCGCTCCATCCCCTTACGGAATAAACGTTCAGCACTCCCTTGAACGACCTCATACGGTCTAAAATGATTTAGTAACCGCATCATAAGATCACCATAGCAAGCCGCAGCGATCAGCCGGTTTGCCAGCTTAAGACTGATTCGGAAGCCTGGCTGGTTCTCCATTCCAGAAGCATTCAGTGAAATCACAGGAATCTGTTCGAGGTCTGAATCCTTTAAGGCTTTGCGGAGCAAAGAAATATAATTCGTCGCCCGGCAGCCACCGCCCGTCTGTGACATGATTACAGCGGTACGATTCGGATCATAGTCCCCACTCTTCAGTGCCGACAGAATCTGCCCTATCGTTACAATAGCGGGATAACATGCATCATTGTTAACGTATCTAAGGCCCTCTTCCGTCTCTTCGGGTCCAGTGGTTTCAAGGATCTTGAGACGGTATCCCGCATCGCGGAAGACCTGCTCAAACAATTCAAAATGAATGGGCGACATCTGCGGCGCAAGGATCGTGTACGTTTCTTTCATTTCCTTCGTGAAAGCTACATTAGCCTGTATTTTAGGCGGCTTCTGTGGCAGCACCTTTCCCTTTTCCCGTTCGCGCATCGCTGCCATCAGTGAACGCAGCCGAATACGCGCAGCGCCAAGGTTGCTAATCTCATCGATTTTGATCAGCGTATATACTTTGTTATGCCTTTCCATAATGTCTTGCACGGCATCACATGTAATCGCATCAATCCCACAACCGAAGGATGTCAATTGAACAAGCTCCAGGTCGGTTCGTACTGCGGCAAGGCGGGCTGCGCGGTACATTCGGGCATGATAGGTCCACTGATTAACTACCGCCACATCCCCTTCACTTCGGTCCAGATGGCAGACAGAATCTTCTGTTAGCACGGCGAGGCCCATACCGGTAATCATATCTGCTATGCCATGATTAATTTCAGGATCTGCATGGTAAGGGTGACCACAGAGAAGTATTCCCTTGTTCCCAGTGCTGGCAAGATACGCAAGCGTCTCTTCACCTTTGGTTCGCACATCACTTTTGGCACGATCAGCTTCTGCAAGTCCTGCCTGCACAGCCAACGTTATCTCTTCTCTCGGAATCCCCGTAAATGTCTTCACGAGTCCCTTGGTTAACGCAGATCTATCGTCGAAGGTCAGAAACGGGCTGACCAGCGTGATTCCATTTTCCCTAAGCCCATCCATATTGTTGCGAATGACCTCAGGATAAGAGGCGACCACCGGACAATTGAAATGATTATCCGCTGCTTCATCTTCCTTCTTCTCATACACCACCGCAGGATAAAAAATAAAATCGACGCCTTTACCAATCAAGCTCTGCACATGTCCGTGCGCCATCTTTGCTGGATAGCAGATCGATTCTGAAGGAATCGTATCCATCCCGCTTTCGTAGAGCTTCTTGCTTGATTTAGGAGAGAGAATCACCCGGTAGCCCAATTTAGTGAAAAAAGTGTACCAGAACGGGTAATTCTCGAACATATTCATCGTACGTGGAATACCAACGGTGCCCCGTGCTGCACCTGCCTCTGGTAATGCTTCATAATCAAAGAAACGTTCGTACTTATACTGCATCAAATTTGGCAATACGTTCTTCTCTTTCCTGCCTCCTGCACCACGCTCGCAGCGGTTGCCTGTAACGTAGAAGCTCTTGTCCGGGAACCGACTGATCGTTAACGCACAGTTATTTCCACAGCGGCCACAGCGACCTGAAGATACCTCGTACTTAAAGCCTGCTATTTCCTCCGGTCCAAGCAGCGTGCTTTTTCCGTCAGCCCCTGCTTGCTCACGGGCAATCAGTGCACAACCGTACGCTCCCATAACGCCAGCAATATCCGGTCTGACTACCGTTCTCCCCGTTAGGCGCTCAAAAGCCCGCAATACAGCTTCGTTATAGAAGGTGCCGCCCTGAACAATAATATTTCGCCCTAAATCCTCAGGGTTGCGAATTTTAATTACTTTTTGCAGGGCATTCTTAATCACAGAATACGCAAGACCTGCCGAAAGATCGGCCAGCGACGCACCTTCCTTCTGAACCTGCTTCACTTTAGAATTCATGAATACCGTACAGCGGGAACCCAAGTTAACCGGTTTGACCGCTTCCAGAGCTGATTTGGCAAACTCCTCAATACCTAATCCAAGCGCAGAAGCAAAGCTCTCCAGAAAAGAGCCACAGCCTGCCGAACAGGCTTCATTGAGCATTAGACTGTCGATAGCACCGCCGCGGATCTTGATACATTTCATGTCCTGTCCGCCGATATCCAAAATAAAATCTACCTCCGGCATGAACTTAGATGCGGCCTTGTAATGAGCAACCGTCTCCACTTCACCGCCGTCCGTCCATAAAGCGGCTTTGATTAATCCCTCTCCATAACCTGTTACATAAGAACCTGCAATATAACAGCCTTCCGGTAGAACCCGATACATTTCCTTCAGTGCCTCACTGACAGAATACAAGGGATTCCCCTTGTTGCTGCCATAAAAGGTATGTAGAATTTCGTCAGCAGAGCCGGTCAATACGAGTTTGGTTGTTGTCGAACCCGCATCGATCCCCAGATAGCAAGGGCCACGATACACAGCCAGGTCTGATCTGGCAGCAGAAGCTTTACCATGGCGATTCCGGAACTCAGCAAGCTCATTAGGGTTCTCAAACAGCGGTGGTAATTCAGCATCTGCTGCCCGATCTGCTGAAAAATCCACGGCTGCTATTCGCGCGAGCCAACCTGAGAGAGGCAAGATCGTCGGATTTACTTCGGATAGAGCAGATCCAATCGCTACGAAATACTGTGACCGCTCGGGGAAAAGAATATCTGACTCCGCAAGTTCAAGCGTCTCCGCAAAACGCTGACGCAGAGCTGGCAGGAAGGTTAATGGGCCACCAAGGAAAGCCACCCGTCCACGAATTGGACGTCCGCAAGCGAGACCGCTGATCGTCTGATTAACAATACTCTGAAAGATTGAAGCCGCCACATCCTCCCGGCGAGCCCCCTCGTTTAGTAGCGGCTGCACATCGCTTTTGGCGAATACACCGCAGCGTGAAGCGATAGGATAGATTCGCTCATGCTTCTCTGCCAATGCATTTAATCCCCCTGGGTCGGTCTGTAGCAGCGAAGCCATCTGATCGATGAATGCTCCCGTTCCGCCCGCGCAAGCCGTATTCATACGCTGTTCAATGCCGCCCCGGAGATAGATGATCTTGGCGTCCTCACCACCCAGTTCAATCGCCGTATCACATTCTGGAATCAGCTCGCCAATCGCCTTCGTACAGGCGATCACCTCCTGAACAAACGGTACGCCTCCCAGTTTGGATAAAGATAAGCCTGAGGAACCGCTTACAGTAAGGACTGCTCCTCTCTCTGGAAATCTGACTTGTACGTCAGCTAGTAGAGAGAGGGCAGCTTTTTTTATATCGCTATAATGTCTTACATAGTCCTGATAAACAATAGTGTTACGCTCTATGACAACCAATTTCGCAGTCGTTGATCCGATATCAAGGCCAATACGCAGCATGATCACTACACCACCTCGTCTTGCTCCAAATTTGAAGCAATTATGAGGAAACTATATCATGACAACACCTAATGAAAGCTGTTAAAAATGTAACAGACTTTTACAAAAAGTTATTAACAAACTTTATGATTTGGAAATCCCTGCTATGGTGGATGCTACATGACCTTTCACTCGTACTTTCCGCCATTCTTGAAGTAAGATCCCCTGCTCATCAATCAAAAAAGTAGAACGTACAATGCCCATGAATTCTCTACCATAAAGCTTCTTAAGCTGCCATACTCCAAACATTTCACTAACCTTATGATCTTCATCAGACAACAGTGGAAATGGCAGACTATTCTTCTCCGTAAATCGGATATGCGACGCCAAGGGATCTGGGCTGATGCCTAGAACAACCGCACCAAGCGTAGAAATTTGATCATAGGCGTCACGGAATTCGCAGGCCTCCTGCGTACAGGCTGGTGTCATATTTTTAGGATAAAAGTATACAATGACCTTTCGGCCCAAGTAATCACTTAAACTAACCTCTTGTCCAGTAGAGGACGGAAGGGTGAAATTCGGTACTTTTTGTCCAATAGCTACTACGTTCAAGTTATATCCACTCCTTCTTGATATTGGAGGATCGAGCATGAATTGCGCGTATCCCCAAAAGAAATTATAATGTAGAGAATGTGAATGCGAAAGGAAGAACGAGAAATGCCACCTAGAAAGAAAAGGCACGCAAAGACTGGTAAGTCAAAAAAGAAACCTCTGCTTTGGACACTGGCCATTATACTCTTACTTATTATCGGTGGAGCCATTTATTACTTTACTTCCATTGTCAATGAGCTTGGCAGCATGTCGAACACCGAGGATTCACCATTTAAAAATGCCGAGACTGTTGATGTTGACACGCCAGAACCTCCAAAGTGGGAAGGTACAGAGCCTGTTAATATACTACTAATGGGCGTGGATGCCCGCGGTGTCAAGAAGGGGGAAATTCCTCGTTCCGATACAATGCTCGTCGCCTCACTTGATCCCGTGAAGAAGAAAATCACCGTATTCTCAATTCTTAGAGATACTTACGTTCCGATTCCAGATCACGGAGAAAAACGTATTAATTCAGCTATTATTTATGGGCCTAACACGGCGATGCAGACTGTAAGCGACCTGCTCGGCATCCCGATTCAATATTATGTCTACACGGACTTCCAAGGATTCATCAAGCTAGTAGATGCCGTTGGTGGTGTAGATTATGAAGTCGAGAAAGACATGGTGTACAAGACCATTGCAGATGGTCCCGAATATGACATTGATCTTAAAAAAGGATATCAGCATCTCGACGGTAATAAAGCTCTGCAATATGTACGTTTTCGGCATGACGCTACCTCCGACTTCACTCGGACCGAGCGCCAGCGTGCATTTCTCAAGGTTGTGGCTGACAAACTGATCCAGACCACATCCATAATCAAGCTGCCGAGTATCCTGTCTCAAGTTACGCCTTATATCGAAACCAATCTGTCAGTAAATGATATGTGGAAGCTGGCAACCGTCGGGTACGACAGTACTATGGGCGGTAGTGAGCAAATTCCGCCGATGGATCTGCTCAAAGAGGAAACTACAAGTGACGGATCACAGGTTATCGGCATTCGCAGTGAAAATAAGTTAAGGGAATTTGTGCAGGATACCTTAAATGGTCCTGAGCCAACGCCTACACCATCACCTTCATCAGAAACTACTTCAAATAGTAGTACTAGCGGAACTCAATAAAGATCTGACAAGCAACGTTCACAAGTAGACACTACAGGCAATGGTATAATACGGGCGGACAGCGGAAACACCGTTGTTCGCCCGTTGCCATGAGCACCAACAATCGAAAGGATGATCACATTATGAATCGTTCCACATCTGAGCAACTTTATCACGAAGCCCTTCAACATATTGTTGGAGGTGTAAATAGCCCTTCCCGTTCTTTCAAAGCCGTTGGGGGCGGAGCACCTGTATTTATGAAACGTGCCAGTGGATCTCACTTCTGGGATGTAGATGGCAATGAATATATCGATTATCTCCAAGCGTATGGACCGATCATTACCGGCCATGCTCACCCGCATATAACGAAGGCAATTACTACAGCAGCAGAAAATGGTGTTCTTTACGGAACTCCAACTGAGCTCGAAATCAAACTTGCGAAAATGCTAAAAGAAGCCATTCCTTCGATGGATAAGGTGCGGTTCGTCAATTCCGGTACCGAAGCGGTTATGACTACCATTCGTGTAGCTCGTGCTTATACAAAGCGCAGCAAAATCGTAAAATTTGCTGGCTGTTACCATGGTCATTCTGATCTGGTGCTTGTAGCAGCAGGGTCCGGGCCTTCTACGCTTGGTATTCCAGATAGTGCCGGCGTTCCTAGCAGTATTGCACAGGAAGTAATCACTGTTCCTTTTAATGATCTGGAAAGCCTGCAAGAGGCACTGGAGAAATGGGGCGAAGATGTCGCCGCTGTAATGGTTGAACCGATCGTCGGTAATTTCGGTATGGTGATGCCGAAGCCGGGATTCCTCGAAGGGCTCTGCAAGCTGGCTCATGCTAACGGCTCCCTCGTTATCTATGACGAAGTCATTACGGCCTTCCGCTTCCACTATGGTTCCACACAGACATATGCAGGACTGGATAACCATGAAGACATTACCCCTGACCTTACAGCACTCGGCAAAATCATCGGCGGCGGCCTACCGATCGGCGCATACGGCGGACGTAAGCATGTGATGGAACAAGTAGCCCCACTAGGACCGGCATACCAAGCGGGAACAATGGCGGGAAATCCTGCTTCCATTTCCGCAGGGATTGCCTGTCTGGAAGTGCTGAGCACAGAAGGCGTATACGATGAGATGGAACGTCTTGCGATTCGCCTCGTCGATGGACTCCAGGAATCTGCTGACCGTCATGGCATTCCACTGACGATTAACCGCATCCGTGGTTCATTCTCTACTCATTTCTGTAAGCATCCAGTTACGAATTACGATGAGGCACAGGATACAGATGGCGAATTGTTCGGTAGCTTCTTCCGTCACATGTTGAACCGAGGGATTAACCTCGCCCCTTCGAAATATGAAGCTTGGTTCCTAACGACAGCACATACAGATGCGGATATCGACGCTACGCTGATTGCAGCAGAAGAATCATTCCACACTATGGCGGCTGAGAAATAAAAAGTTATTTACAGCCACTAAACATACTAAAACCTACCACCAAGCTTCTGGTGGTAGGTTTTTTTGCATAGGCACTATTCGAAGTCAATTTGCTTGTCCAATATAATCTCTGTCATGGCAGGTCCAAACATTCTATCTTCGCCAGGGATTAAGGAAAATTGAACCGTATCCAGATCCGCTGGCAGCGGTGGCGAGACCAAGAACTGCATTTGTGTATGAGCGCCCCCTCCGTGACCTCCATGCGGCTGGATTTCATAGGAAACCTCACTCATAATTTCCAATGTTAGAGCGGCTCTAAGATGAACATGCTCCACCGTCTCTTTTAAATACTTGATTTCCACAGTAACGATGCTGAGGTTTTCATACTGCATAGCATGTGTAAGTGTATACTCGCAATCTTCGAGAACTGTCCGCTTCACAATTGGAAGAACGCCGAGCAGTAAACCGGGCTCTTCCCAATATTTCCGTCTGGGCACAGCCTCATTCAGACTGTGTATATACTGTACAATCTGAGCAGTGTCCATCTCGAATCTAGTTGACCACTCCTCAAGGAGCTCACTTTCGGGGGAGAACCGTTTTTTGCCTGTTATAGCTTTACGTTCCTGAATCAGAGTCAAAATCTGCTCATCAATCTTCTTAACCTCATCATTATATTCGTTGACCACGCCTCTTATTGGCATTCTACCCCACCCCATTTCATAACCTCCTTCTGATAATAAAATTAATTTCTACCCATTATCTACATGGTACCTCCTTTGGATTAATTTGTAAAATATTTGAAATCATTCAATCTTGCAGATAGAAAAAAAGCATGTGCCCCTCAGCTTAATGCTGCAAGACCACACGCTTTATGATTCGGAGATTTCCTTTTACTCGTACAAGTTACGGATTTCCACTCCCTGAGGAAGCTTGAATGGATTTTCCTTGTTGATTCGGTCGTAGAACATGATCCCATCGAGATGATCAATCTCATGCTGGATGATGATGGCTTGGTAGCCCTTAAATTTAAGGACCACTTCCTTACCTTCAAGATCATATCCCTTTACCTTCACAGATTCATAACGAGGTACAAATCCATGCACCGGCCGATCAACCGACAGACATCCCTCGCTCTCCGGTAAGTATACCATGGTTAGTGAGTGACTGATGATTTTAGGATTAACCCAAGCATGCTCTACAATCCGCCCTCTTTCATCCGTAGAGTACATTACAAACATACGCTTCAACAGTCCGATTTGATTCGCTGACAGACCTACGCCCGAACGTAAATTGTATTCTTCGGAGATCTCCGGATCCTGGCTGTTCTTCAGAAACTGAAGCATACATTGCAGAGTCTCACGATCCTCCTTCTGTAAAGGAAGCTCCACCGGCTGTGCCACGGTACGAAGCACGGGATGACCTTCCCGTACAATATCATCCATTGTGATGATATATTCAGCACTAAATTTTGAACTAGACAATATTCCATCCACCTTTGCCTTACGGGCTTAATTTAAAGTACTTATGGTATAGTATGCAGATTTATGGATTTATGAAAGCCGTTCGCAGTTTGCTACTATAATTAACATCAAATCCAAGTCCGGTCGCCAATGCGGCAAGGGGAAGATAAGTTTTATCTTCTTTGCCTACCTTTTGCAGAAAAGCAGGGGTATCAATGGCTACATTCTGTCCATTCACCTTAATAAATTTGCTGCCGATCGTGATTACAACAGTCCGTCCACCGTATTCAATAGTCGCACTGGAGGTCTTATTATCCCACTTTCCATTAGCGCCTACGGCATTTAGAATATCTTTAAGCGCCAAGAAGTTCTGACCATTCTTAAGGATGGGCTTATTCGGCGTATTTAACTCTACACCCTTTACAACAATCGACATCGGTACAGTATCTGCAGCCATCGCCATTACAGTGGGAATGCGGTATTCCCCCCATTGTAATTCAGCAAATACTTTTGCAATGGTCTCGTATCCGAGCTGCGTAGGGTGAAAATCCGCTTGTCCGGCCCCGATAATATGCGTGAGTGATCCCTCTGAGCCGGCAAACTTTGCCGCTACATGAGCTACTACTACATTTGCTCCTTCTTGATTCATACTTGCAGCCACACGATCTGCCGAATCCGTAAATTTCGCTGCTGCGGTCATCAATTTAGTGTACATCGCACCAAGAGCGATCTTAGGAGCAGGCTGATATTGATCAGCCAGTATAATTGTTGCTTGTGGATTTATCGCACGAATATTCTCAAGACTTGCCTTCACATTCGTATTGTAATCCGCCAGCTTCTGCTCCAGCTGAGATTCGAAATCTGTATCTGTCAGCTCCTTAACCTGTAAGAAAAGACGGCTTACATCATTCCCCCCAATTGTAATCGTAATCAGATCGGCTTCCTTCAGCTCTGATGCGATCTGTGGGGTTAATTTTACGAATTGGTCTATCCGCGGATCTGGAAGACCTGACTGAATACCTTCAGCCGTAATCACTGAGCCATCCTTGATTGCCCCTGTGTAATTACGTAATCCAGCAGTAGTCAGTCCTAAAATACCATAATTGGTAAGCTCGCTCCTGCCATGATACCAACCCTGCTCCAGTAGTCGCTCCGCATAGCCGTAAGGCTTGGTATTCACATCCGTCATTCCCGGCTCATATCCGGCAGTAATCGAATCGCCAAGAGCTACGATGCGAAAGACATCCTGACTTGCATCTTGTGTTGCAGACGTGTCAGCTGCATTTGCCGATCCGGCACCTACGCCAATCAGCACAGATAACAAAAGCATACTGCTTATGCTGGCTGCTAAAATTCTTCTCCACTTGCTTAGCATCGTATCCCTCCCGAAATGTTCTAATTCTCATTCTACCATCCCTGATAGCAACGCAAAAGAGCGGCCACCCATATTCGGGAAACCGCTCTGAAAATCACAATTATTATCACAGCTAGCAACGAATGTCTTATTCTTTATTGGAATCCTCTTGTGAATTCAAATTTTTCCCGGCACGTTCCAGATATTTATCATAACGCTCGTCTAGTTCACGTCCAATCTTACGGTACCGCAGCGTCTCCTCCACAATAGGATCCATTGTGGTCTGGATACGAATCTCATACTTCGGAGAGATCTCACGGATTTCTTTAGCTATACGGTCACCCTGTTCCATCTCACCATCAACCAGCATTTCGCTTAGCTTACGTTCAAGATCATCCTTCTCGCTCATGATGCATCGTCCTCCCTAAAGCTTATATCCTGTTGCTTCAGCATTCTTCAGTGACGAAACCAAATATTCGTGAATATGACCATTACTTGCAACTATATGACGAGTGCCAATATCATATGGACGCCCAAGCGTATCCGTAATTCTGCCCCCTGATTCCAGTACTAGAAGTACTCCTGCTGCACAATCCCAGGGGCTTAAGCCTACTTCCCAGTATCCATCTACCCGACCTGCTGCCACATAAGCCAAGTGTAGAGCAGCTGAACCTCCTGCGCGAATACCACGAATCTGCGGAAGAATGCTCTGTAGTCCTGCCATATTGACAGGCTGCGCAAATTCACGGTCCGGCGGAAAGCCCATAGCAATCAAGCTATCTCCAAAAACGTTCTCTGTAGATACTGAGGTAGGAACACCATGCATGTAGGCTCCCTTACCTTTTTCAGCAACGAACATTTCATCACGAATCGGATCGTAAATTACACCAACCGATAATTCTCCACGAATCACCAAAGCAATGGACACACAATAAAACGGAAATCCGTGTACAAAATTAGTCGTACCATCTACAGGATCTACAATCCACAGATATTCATGCTCACGAGCTTCTTCCAATGCAGCCGTCGCTGCTGCTGCTCCCGGGGATACGCCTTCCTCACCAAGGATCGCATGATCTGGATAATGTGTCAGAATCAATCGGCGGATCATCTGTTCAACGCCTTTATCTACTTCCGTAACCAGATCCTGAGCCGATGTTTTCGTACTAAGTTCATTCACCAGACCCTGTCTGCTCTTTATCCACTCTCCTGCTTTGGCAGCAGCATTAATGGCTACCGCCGTATGTCCCTTGCTCGTTACTACATAGGGTTCACGTTCGGTCTTACCCTCTGGTTTTATAGGACTCATATCTTCACTCCGCTTCCTTGAACATAATCGCCATTGGCATGAAATTTTTAGCAATCCTATTCACAATACCGTTCAATACGCCAAAACGTTCTCAAAGTTCCGCCATAGGGATACCCATTTCTATGATCCCTTGAATGTTAATCTAATCGTAATAAAGTTTCATTCAACGTACCCTATTTCAAGTTACATATCAAGTCATGATAGGGCCCGTATTCGGGACCTATCGCCTTATTTTCATTGTTTAAGGTTCAATATTCACACTTGCCCCATTTAATACGGAAATTCCGTTACCGGCATCAGCCAGTTCCTTCATTGCTTCCATCAATCCAAATAACGCACCATCTTTTAGTTTTGCCTCAATCATAACATCGACAGCAGGGGTATCTGCAGCTATTCGCTTTAAAAAAGCTACCAATGGTGCAGGCTCCACACCATCTGCATGGCTGCGTGGATCAGACGGACTGCGCGGACTAGATACATGAATCTTAGGCGGCAAAAGCTCTCCCGATGGAACATCCTTCTGCGCAAGCTCGCTCCGCCATGTCTGCTGAATGTCAGGCCACAGCTCCCAAGGGAGCTCTCCTTCATTATTCACCCATTGATGGTGAATATCCAGCACCATCGGCAGACCTACATTCTGGCAGACTGCCAGTGTCTCCGGGGCTGTGAAGGTCTTATCATCATTCTCCAGCGTAATTCGCGCCTGCAGCGCTGCTGGTAGCTCGCGGAAATGCTCCTCGAACCGCTTGGCTGCCACCGGCTTGTCCCCGTAGGCTCCGCCGATATGAATATTGTTCTTCGCCATGGCAGGAAGACCCATGGCATTCAGCATGTCCGTATGGTGCTGCAAATCCCGGATGGAACTTACTAGCACATCAGGACGGGGTGTACTAAGCACTGTAAAGTGATCTGGATGAAAAGACACCCGCATCCCATGCTTTTTCACATATTGCCCCACTTCCGCGAATTCCTCAGCGAGCGCAGCAAACGGATTCCAATCCTGTAAATCAGGATGCGTCGCTAGAGGAATCAGCTTAGAAGTGAGACGATACACGAAGATGTCCGAACCCACATTATGCTTCATTAGTCGCAGTGTATTATGCAGATTCATCCGAGCCAGGTTCTCCAGACGACGAAGTGCCGCTTCACGGTCATCCAGCTTCTTGAAGGAGGCCATCGTCATGGTTTTGGATGGAGAGCAGTCTTTAATAACGGTGGACATCGCTACATATCCAAATCGGACTATCATCCCTGCGATCCAAAAAACATTTCATCTGCTAGTGCAGTCTGTACTTTGGATTCTTCTTCATTCAGTTTACGCACGAGTTCCATTTCGACCGCTGTAACCTCATGCCCCTGAAAATTAATCTCTGCAATCGAAGCAGAGATTTTGACAATCGCTACAGCTACATTCTCAGGCGTGTAGGCAATCACCTTCTGACCTGTCGGATATACGCGGAAGCCCTGCTTCACCATTTTGGTACGCCCGTACTCCAGCAGCTCGTACAGCTCTTGTTCATTTTTGAACTTACAGACGGAATTGAATTCAGTTTGAAAACCCATATTTTTTCGCCCCTTTCTAGTCGGTATAAACCCGCTGGTAGCTTCAATTACTCATTGTCATACTTAAGACCTTGTTTGAAATTATAGCGCTCTAAAGCTAACTCAATCATACGGTCTAGCAGAGCTCTATAGGACACACCTGTCTCACGCCACAATAATGGATACATGCTGTAAGGCGTGAAGCCGGGCATCGTATTCACTTCGTTTATTAAAATTTTTCCATCCGATCTCCGCAGGAAGAAGTCCGCCCGGGTAATCCCGCTACCCTCAATCGCTCGAAAAGCGGTTATCGCGGACTCCCGCAAATGATCGGCAACTTCAGAATCTACTGGCGCAGGAATCATCATTTGCGATTTGCCGTCCGTATATTTAGCTGCGTAGTCATAATATTCTCCAGAAGAAACGATTTCACCCGGAACAGAGGCCTCTGGCTCATCATTTCCGAGCACACCGACCTCTACCTCACGAGCATCCACGAATTCCTCAATAATGACTTTGGTGTCATAACGGAAGGCGAAGTCTATAGCTTTTACAAGACTTTCCTTATCAGAAGCCTTAGAAATACCTACACTTGAGCCCAGATTAGCAGGCTTTACGAATACTGGATATCCCAGTTTATCCTCTACACCCACAATCAACTCATGACTTTTTCTTTTCCAAGCGCTGATGTTAAAATAACAATATTCACACTGATCCAGACCTGCATCAGCGAATAGCTTCTTCATAACAACCTTATCCATCCCTGCCGAAGAGGCAAGAACACCAGCCCCAATGTAAGGAATATTCGCCATTTCGAACAACCCTTGAATTGTACCGTCCTCGCCATACGTGCCGTGCAATAGTGGGAACATGACGTCCACCGCTTTATCCGCACCGGATAGTCCACTAAATACTACATTCAGAGCTGTGCCCATATCTTCCGTTGCATCTGAAAGCTTAAGCTGCTCTACCTTACTGTAAGGTGCCGATAACGTCTCTCCGACTTTCCACAAGCCCTGTTTTGAAATATAAAAAGGGATAATCTCATATTTATCGTAATCAAATGAGTTCATCACGGCAAAAGCCGTCTGTAGTGATACCTCATGTTCTCCGGATTTGCCCCCGTACGCCAGCCCTACGGTTAGTTTTGCGTTCCCCATACCTTTATAACCTCTTTCTGTCTTATAAATAGTCGTTAATATGAAAAAAACGGTATTTCGTTTGATCCGTCCATGCGTAGGAATCACGATAGTCCCAGAAACGATGACGACTGCTAACGGTACGTGCATTCACAAGCGGCATGCCACCAGCATCAAAGGCTGTGACGATCGTGCTGTGCTGATATTGCCCGTTACCATCCCAGTCATATTGAATGATATCGCCCAGCATTAATTGCTCCGGCCGCTCCATAACTTCCGCACGCAAGCCACTGCTCCGGCTAACGCTCAAATAGCGCTGCAGACTGTCTGATACAGCCCAGCTATAACTCCACCATTCTTGTTTTCCTTGGTAGCCTTTGTACCACCAGCCCGTTTCTCTTTTACCAGTATAGTTGATAGGCGCGCCCCCTGCAAAGAGGCATTGAGAGACATAATTCGTACAATCCACCTCAAATGTTTCGAACTCCGGATTCCCGTCTTTCCACCAACGATCGGCATAAGCCACCGCTTCTTCACGATTGTAGCGAACCTCTCTTGAGCCCGAGATCTCACCAAGAATATTCCGGTTTAGAAGGGGCTGTGATGGCAGCGGAGCAGGTAAAGCTTCCCCCCATTTGGACAACCTGCCTGATAACTCCACCTCAGCTCTATGAACTATATTCCTTTCAGGAATGGTTCGTTCTATAGCAGCGATTTCCCAGCCCCCTCCGTCCCGCACAAAGGTCAACCGCTCCAGCTCAACCCTATCCTCGCGGTGGTTAACGCCTCCTTTTTCATAATAGAGTGCACTATGCAGCGTAACCTCTGCTACCACCTCAGTCGGAGTCTGCCGGACGGTCCGTAATGTCTTTACACCTGTTTCCCCACGCAGCGGAGTGATCCCACGAGCGGTATACCATTCAGCGATACGGCGTGAACGCTCCCCTTGCTCCACCAGAAAACGCGGATCTTTAACGGATACGGAAACTGTTTGCGATGAGGACTTAGGTTCCACCCTGGCCTTATTCACTTGATCTACATATACATATAGACTCTGCTTCCACTGTTGTTCCATTATACTCGCACCCCTTCATTCCCTTTTAACTACTGCTCTATGTATATGAAAGGAAACAGGCCGCTATACAGATCGCTTCAATTTACATGGTAGGGCATATGCTTTGCTTATAGCTTACGTTTTAGAGGTAACTCTAAATGGTTTCTGAGATGCGATATTCGGGCTTTATATATAGGAAAAAAAACTTTACTCCCCTCTTTGTAACCGTTATAATTAAATAACATGCAATGTGAAATTGAGTTTCAATAGATGAAACAAGGAGGCGCATATATGCCAAGCAAGGATCATTTCTCGTTGGCCCGCACCCTGGAATCAGGTGGCAAATCTTATCGCTATTATGATCTTAACTCCCTTGAGGAACAAGGATTGGGCTCTATCTCTTCCCTTCCTTTCTCGATCAAAGTATTACTTGAGGCGGCTGTTCGTCAATTTGATGGACGGGCGATTACAGAAGAACATGTGAAACAATTGGCTGATTGGTCAGGCGACATTGATCGCAATAAAGAAATTCCGTTTATCCCTGCTCGTATCGTACTTCAGGACTTTACCGGTGTTCCGGTAGTCGTAGATCTGGCTGCTATGCGTGATACTGTAAAGAAAGCCGGCGGAGATCCTAAACAGATCAACCCGCTCGTTCCCGTTGACCTTGTCATTGACCACTCTGTTATGGTTGATGCTTTCGGTACGGCAGACGCTTTGGAATATAATATGAACGTGGAGTTTGAGCGTAACGAGGAACGTTACCGTTTCCTTCGCTGGGCACAGACCGCTTTCAATAACTTCCGCGCAGTTCCTCCAGCTACCGGTATCGTGCATCAGGTGAACTTGGAGTATTTGGCTTCCGTAGCCACTACTAAAACTATCGATGGTGAAACTGTCGTTTATCCAGATTCCCTTGTTGGAACGGACTCCCACACTACTATGATCAATGGACTTGGTGTTGTAGGCTGGGGTGTAGGTGGTATTGAGGCTGAAGCAGGTATGCTCGGACAACCGCTCTATTTTGTTACACCAGATGTAGTGGGCTTCAAGCTTACAGGCAGCCTTATCGAAGGGGCTACAGCAACAGACTTGGCACTGACAGTTACTGAAATGTTGCGTAAAAAAGGCGTAGTCGGCAAATTCGTCGAATTCTACGGTCCTGGTCTTGCTAACATCAGTCTTGCTGACCGGGCAACGGTTGCTAACATGGCGCCGGAATACGGAGCAACGATCGGTTTCTTCCCTGTAGATGAAGAGACACTTGCTTATCTTCGCAGCACAGGTCGTCCAGATGATCTGGTCGAGCTCGTTGAATCTTATTACAAAGCACAAGGCATGTTCCGTACTTCGAATACGCCAGACCCTCAGTTCAGCGATTTCATTGAACTTGACCTAGCTTCTGTCGTCCCAAGCTTAGCTGGACCAAAACGTCCGCAAGACCGGATCGAGCTTACGCATATGAAAGAGAATTTCGAAGGAATTATCCGTACACCTGTAGACAAAGGCGGTTACGGTCTCAGCGATGAGAAAATCGCCCAAGTTGTAGAAATAGAACATAAAAATGGCACCAAAAGCAAGCTAAGCACAGGCGCGGTCGTGATCGCAGCGATTACAAGCTGTACGAATACTTCCAACCCTAGCGTTATGCTTGGTGCAGGTCTTTTGGCGAAAAAAGCTGTGGAACGTGGTCTGACCAAACCAGCATACGTGAAGAGCAGCTTGACTCCAGGATCATTGGTAGTTACTGAGTATTTGGAAAAAGCAGACCTGCTGAAGCCACTTGAAGCACTGGGCTTCTACTTGGCGGGATATGGCTGTGCTACTTGTATCGGTAACTCCGGTCCATTGCCTGAAGAGGTTAGCCAAGCCATCACTGATAACGATATGACTGTAGCTGCTGTAATCTCCGGTAACCGTAACTTTGAAGGCCGCGTACACGCTCAGGTCAAAGCCAACTACTTGGCTTCACCGCCGCTCGTAGTTGCTTACGCACTGGCTGGCACTGTAAATATCGATTTACAGACTGAACCGCTCGGATTTGATCCACAAGGTGAACCAGTATTCCTGAAGGATATTTGGCCAACTACTGCTGAAATTCGTGAAGCCATTGGTCTCTCCCTTAGTCCGGAGATGTTCCGTCGTAAATATGAGAATGTATTCACTGCTAATGAACGTTGGAATTCTATCCCTGTTCCACAAGGCGAGCTGTATGAGTGGGACGATAACTCCACGTATATTCAGAATCCGCCATTCTTTGAGCATCTGGCAGACGGTCTGGGAGACATCAAGGATATCAAGGATGCACGTGTTCTGGCGTTGCTTGCTGATTCCGTAACAACCGACCATATCTCACCTGCAGGTAATATCTCTACCTCTGGTCCTGCCGGCGAATATTTACGCGATCATGGTGTAGAACGTGCAGACTTCAACTCCTACGGCTCACGCCGCGGAAATCATGAAGTCATGATGCGTGGTACATTCGCTAATATCCGGATTCGTAACGCAGTAGCTCCAGGTACAGAAGGCGGAGTTACAACCTTCCTGCCAAGTGACGAAGTCATGTCCATCTATGACGCTTCCATGCTGTATCAGGACGCTGGACAGAATCTCATCGTTATCGCCGGTAAAGAATACGGCACAGGAAGCTCACGTGACTGGGCTGCCAAGGGCACACTTCTGTTAGGTGTTAAAGCTGTTATTGCTGAGAGCTTTGAGCGGATTCACCGCAGCAATCTGGTTGGTATGGGTGTGCTTCCACTGCAATTCCAGGAAGGCCACGGCTGGAGCAGCTTGGGACTGACCGGACGCGAGACCTTCAACATTACCGGTCTCGATAACGAGGTGACGCCAAGCCAAGATCTAACTGTTACCGCTACCCGTGAAGACGGTACTCAATTTGACTTCCCTGTTACTGCACGACTCGACAGCACGGTTGATATTGATTATTATCGCAATGGTGGTATTCTACAAACTGTACTTCGTCAAATGCTGGCAGATGCCACAGATTCTTCGGCTGTATCGGTAGAATAGGTTTAATAAGGAATGTCTCGCGGCCATGAGTGGCTGTGAGGCAGTTCCTTGTCGCTGGAGCGCCCCAGTAGCCGATTGTTGGCTGCTGGGGCTTCTTTGTTTGCTTGGACCCTCGGCCTGAGTCTAGGGGTTTAGGGGTTGATTAGTGTCTTCTGAGTCCGGATGGCTCGGGAGATATCAGAAGAACAACCTAGATTACTGGTAAACGAGAACGGGTTACGGCGTTTTTGCTCTAGTGTTCCAGCTCTGGTATTACGACGTTACGCGCTTCCGAGCATCTCAGCATAGTAAGCAGTGGATTGCCAAAGGCAACACTGAGCTCGGTTAGTCGTCAGGTACCCATTATTCGACAAAATCAAGCCCCCCTTACTCAAAAAACAAACAGCGATCCTCCAATAACGGAGAGATCGCTGTTCTGCTTCTTAACGGTCTGTCTCATTCAGCGAAAAACACACTTTATGAGACCACCCTGTTTTTCCTATGGAATCATCATACCCATTTCACTTGCTGCTTCCTTCAAGATGGCGGCATACTCCACTAACGTATCCCTAGACAAGCGGCTGACCGGCCCTGACAGCGATAATGCTGCAATCACATTTCCACTACGGCCTGTGACAGGTACAGCCACAGCGGCCGCACCAGACTCACGTTCTTCGAAACTAGTAGCATACCCTAACCGGATGATCTCATTAAGCTGATCTTTGTATACACTCTTCTCAACGTAATCCGGCCACTCCGAACTCTCCAGCAGCGCTCTCAACACCTCAGGCGGTGCATACGCCGCTAACACCTTACTCGACGCACCTACGGATAATGGCAGCCTCGCACCGATCTGTGCGACTCTACGAATCGCCTGCTGGCTCTGTACCGCCTGAATACGTACGCGTTCAATACCATCCCGTAAGTAAAGACTTACCGTCTCTCCGAGTCGATCTCTCAGCCGTTCCATAGATGGCAGCAATACCGCTGCCGACTCGTCAAAAGCAGGCAGATGCGTAGACAACTCCCAGATGCGTATACCCAGCCTATATTTTTCTGTCGCCGGATTGCGAATAAGAAAGCCCTTTTCCTCGAGTGTTGCCAGCAATCTGTGGACTGTACTCTTATGTAAGTCAATCTTTGATGCGATCTCTGTTAACCCTAAATCACTGTCCTGCGTAAAACAAAGTAATATGTCGAGCGCACGTTCTACCGCGCGTACCGTTAGCTTTCGGTCCTCCACAGTAATCCCCCCTCGTGTTTCATCAAATGAAACGCGGTTACATTATAATTAACTCTATCTTAGTGCAAAACTCTACGGAAAGTCCAGTATATTCACTGAGCCGAAAAAGACTGGTCCGCACTTTACAGTTACATTACAAAACGGTCCAATTCATTGACTTTGTAAGTGCTTCAACTTACGATAAACATATTAAATATACTAATGCTTTAGTATCATTTTCGACAAATTATCCTAGGCACTAGTACTCACATCATACTTAGGAGGGGACCTTATGGATCTGACAACCAGCCGAGCAGGCACGTCAGTCTCCCGTCGTCCTAAACTACCTAAACAGGGCAGTTCATCACGACTATCGCTGCGGATGATCCGTGTTAAGCATATTATCGTTGCATTGCTATTATCTATATTCTTCTTTTTAGCATTTTGTTTTGTCTCGCTTCATGGCTACATCGCTTGGGTGCTGTCCAATCCAACCGTTGCGCCACTGTATTCCAATCCTATGATGGCCAAAGGCCTCGCCTACGAGGATGTAACCTTCCCAGCTAAGGATGGCAGTCGCATGATGAACGGCTGGTATATTCCAGCCAAGGATGCCACTAAGACTATCGTGTTCAGTCATGGCTATGGTGCCAACCGCGAAGAGTCTTGGGTACCTATGTACGATCTCGCGCACTATGCACACAGTCTGAATTTCAATGTCGTAATGTTTGATTACGGATTTGCTGCCCAAGGTAATAAGGATATTGCAACCGGCGGCAAAAAAGAATCCCAGCAGCTTCTAGGCGCCATTGATTTCGCAAAGGAACGCGGGGCGAAAGAGCTAGTTGTTTGGGGCTTCTCCATGGGTGCTGGCACAGCACTGCAGGCAGGATTAGTATCTGAGGACATCGACGCGATGATTCTGGACAGCACCTTTTTGTTAGAACCAGACACGCTGTATCATAATATCAAGCAGAATATCGATCTGCCGCGCCAACCTTCCCTGGCGATCATGGAAATGCTGTTCCCGGTACTGAACGGTACGGGACTAGATCAAATTCCTTATGCCAAGGTTAAGTCCAAAGATTATCCTTTCCCTATCCTATTCATGCATGGAACCAAAGACGATAAAGCCCCTTATCCTATTGCCGAAGAACTAGCAGCAAATCAGAACAATCCGTTCTCTGATTCCTGGATCATCGAGGGTAGTCATCATGAGCTGTTGTTCCGCGAGCATCCCCGTGAGTATTTGCGGCGGGTCTCCGCTTTCTTAGGGAATGTCCATTTGGCCAAAAATAATAATGGCGATCAGCCAGCGATGGCAAGTAATTAACTAAGTGCTAATAACCATACGAACAGCCTCTTCCAGGGACAGAAAGAAATATATCCTAGGAAGAGGCTGTTTTAATCCCCAGGAAAAAAAGAAGCCCAAGAGTCACTCTAAGTTTATGTTCTTCATAACCTTCCAAGACCGTTCATATAATGGACTGATAAAGACATATCACGGGAGGTTTTCTTGGCATGCTATATGTATACGGGCCGATGCTGCCAGTACGTATTCTGGAAGAAATCGTATTTTGGAAAACACAAGAGAAAGAGCATACTGAGGTCATCAAAGCGATCGTACCTAAATTAGAGGATCCTTATGTGAAACTCCTCGATGAATGGGCCGTTGTTTTTGGTGCAACAGAGCAGGCGGCACAGCAGCTATTGAATGCTGCCCTTTCCGCTTCTCCTCCACCACAGGCAGAACTCACTGCGGAAACGGAAAAACTGCTACATATCTCCTGCAATCAATCCCAAGAGTTCGTCCGGCAGCTCTTTGCCATCATGGAGAGTAGCGCAGCGGTCAAAGCCGTCCCCCTTGCAACCACTGTGATTCTGCATATTATTCGCGAATCAGAATACTTCCTAGCCGTACTGCAGACACTCAGCTCGCCCGGGAAGCTTTCACAAGTCATGCGCGATTACACAGAGGATTATGTCGTAAACATCGATACAGACGATACCATGCGGAATGGTGGATTCTCTACTTTTACTGACACTGTTCCTGATATCCGCGATAAAAACGACGCGGTACCCATTGGCGGCCATACGCTACCTCCCTTGCCTTACGCCTATAATGCACTAGAACCTTATATTGACGAAAAGACGATGAGAATTCATCACGATAAGCATCATCAAAGTTATGTAGATGGATTAAACAAGGCTGAAGTTAAATTAGCAGATTCCCGTAAGAACGGTGACTTCGATCTCGTTAAACATTGGGAGAGAGAATTAGCCTTTAATGGCGCAGGCCACTATCTTCACACGATCTTTTGGAACGTGATGTCTCCGCAAGGCGGGGGGCGCCCAACAGGTGCTTTATTAGAAGCTATAGAACAAAGCTTTGGAAGCTATGACAGCTTCAAGAAACAGTTCACCGAAGCTGCGAATAAAGTAGAAGGTGGCGGATGGGCCATTCTCGTCTGGAGCCCACGTAGCCATAGACTAGAAATTCTCACTGCAGAAAAACATCAAAATTTATCGCAATGGGACGTTGTTCCGCTCTTGGCCTTGGATGTATGGGAACATGCCTACTATCTGAAACATCAGAATAATCGTGCGGATTATATTAACGATTGGTGGAAGGTCGTCAACTGGCCATATGTGTCAGAGCGTTATGCCGCTGCCAGTAAACTGGCATGGAAGCCTTACTGATCACTTTCCACTTCGTAGAAGACATCACTTCTATTCGCTTATATTGACCCAAAAGGACCCATCGTTCACAAAAAGTGAATGATGGGTCCTTCTAATTTCGAGGCATAGACACCTCTATATACTATTCTTTAATCAAGCTCAGAAACTCCGCACGAGCGGCGGCATCCTCCCGGAAGACTCCTCTAGTAGACATGGTTACCGTCTTACTGCCTGGCTTCTTCACTCCACGTGCGCACATACAAAGATGTTCACCTTCCACAACAACCATAACGCCGTGAGGGCTTAGTACCTCCGTCATAATATCCGCAATTTGCGTCGTAATGCGCTCTTGAACCTGCAAACGCCGACTCACTGCTTCAACTAGGCGGGCTAATTTGCTGAGTCCAGCAATCCGTCCGCTCGGAATGTATCCAATATGCACTTTACCGAAGAATGGAGCCATGTGATGCTCACATTGGCTGTAATAGACGATATCCTTCACGATCACTAGTTCTTCATGAGACTCATCAAAAGTAACACCGAGCGCCTCGCGGGGATCTATCGAATAACCGCCGAATATCTCCTCGTACATCCGCGTAACACGTGCTGGTGTTTCGAGCAGTCCCTCGCGGCCGGTATCTTCACCGATTAATTCTAATATTTTCTCAACGTGATACTCGATTTGCTCACGGTTCTCTGATACTTTACCGTTCACGTATTCATTGATGTTCCCCATGATGTCTCCCCCTTCCGTACCCGTATAATTTCTATCCGGACCCGGTTACTTACTTCTACGTTTATTCCCTTTAGCTGCTCCTGGGCGCGCACCTGGCTGTCCCTGAGTTTTCATCATTTGCTGGGCACGCTGCATTTGCTTCCCATTCAGGTTATAACCCATTTGCTTTGCAACCTTTTGCAGCATCTCAGGATCATTCTGCATAGTTGTCATTTGTCTGCGCAGATAATAAACACCGATGAAAAAACCACCGATAAGACCTACGACCAATGTAATAATAGGTAATGCGATATTCATCTAAAGCCCACCCCTACACTCTATTGTCTGCAACGCCCTATGGCGCGCGAATCTATCATAGCATTTCGAGAACTGGACAGCAATTGGGAATATGCAACCTGTCTATGATCTTTTTCCTTCATTAACATCATTGACCTCCCTTGCCTGCTTCGCAGTAAGGAGTACATCCTGTGCCCGACTCAGCATTTGCCTTACCGTGTCATGCTCCTCGCGCTCTAGAGCCGATTCAACAGCAGCTAGAGCCTCCTCACCACCGATGCGTCCCAGCGCCCAAGCAGCCGTGCCTCGCATCTCAGGCCGCGGCTCTTTCAGAACAATTTCTGTTAGCTTAGGCACAGCCTCTACTTCCTTGAAATTACCGAGAGCGATGATCGCATTGCGTTGCATCGGTTTTTTGCCTCTCCAGGCAGCAGAGCTATTTCCGAATTTCTCTTTGAATTCACGATTGCTAAGATCCAGGATCGGCATTAACAATGGCTTCACGATCTCAGGATCAGGCAGCATCTGAGGGCGATGATTCCAGTTCTTCCCTCGATTCTTGGGACATACAATCTGGCAGGTATCACAGCCGTATAGACGATTGCCAATCTTGGTCATGTATTCGTCACTCAGAAATCCTTTGGTCTGCGTCAAAAAAGAAATGCAAGCCTGCGCGTTAAGCTGGCCCGGCCCCACCAGTGCCCCTGTTGGGCATGCATCTATACATTTGGTACAGTCTCCACACCCTTCCTCGACTGGGACAGGTCCATCCGGGGCAAAAGGAATGTTCGTAACCATTTCCCCCAGATAAATCCAAGATCCCCATTTGGGTGAGATGATAGAACAATTTTTCCCGCTGAAGCCTATTCCCGCTCTTTCCGCGACCGCTCTATCTACCAGTACACCGGTATCCACCATACTTTCAAGCACAGCCTCCGGCACACGCTCATGAATAAACTCTTCTAACTTACTTAAGGCCTCTCTCAGCACATGATGATAATCCCTGCCCCATGACGCTCGGGCAAGAATCCCTCTACGTGCACCAGGCTCAGATTTAGGAGGGTTCTCCATCTTGGAAGGGTACGCGACTGCAATCGAAATAATGGATAGCGGCTTGTCCCCGGAAGATAGTGCGGGAATTGTTCTTTTATCCAAATCCGGTTCCTCGAAACCCGATTCATAACCTTTGTCCCGATGATCTTGCAGAATATTTTTTAAATATAAAAAAGGTTCCGCTGTTGTAAACCCGATATCATCAATACCGAGTGACGTCGCAGCCTCCTTAATCTCCGCTTTAAGCTGTGCCCATTTGGAAGTTGGCGGAGCATAAGTTGACTGAAATGTATTGTTCATTTCCGCCTTCTCCTTTTCATATCGTTAATAATCTTCCTTATAATCCTTTCAGTTTAGACAACGGCCACCAGATATAATCCGCTCTGCCTACAATCATGTCCTGAGGGATCGAGCCGAAATAACGGCTATCTTTGCTTGCTGAAGCATGACGGTTATCTCCCATGACAAAATAATTTCCGCTCTCCACCGTTAACGCAGCGAAATCCGGGTCTTCAATCTCGGTATCTATATACGGCTCATTCACTATTTTCCCATTCACATATAACTGGTGATCCTTCACTTCTATAATATCTCCAGGTATGCCAATGACACGTTTCACTAAAAAATCCTTTCGACTAGGCCCCGTACTAGGATCATGAAGAATGACGACATCCCCGTGTTTTGGGTTTACAAACATCAATGAAAGCTTATTAATAAAGAGCCTCTCACCTTCCACAAGCGTTGGCTGCATAGACTGACCTTTGACCGTTGAAATATTGAACACAAAAATATTAAGAACCGACATTACCGCAAAGACAACTACCGCTGTAAGCAACCATTCCTTCAGTTCCGCGGCCAAACGACCTCCAAAGCCTTTCTTTGATCTGGAGGATCTATGTCTTTGCTTCCGATTACGCATGAACTCTACTTGGGACTCCTGACTCAATATGTCACCTCTTATTCTCAATTATTGATGTCTATACTTGCAGATATTATAACAATAAAAAAGCATATCTCCCAGCCATTAGTAATGGACTTCTGGAAAATACGCTTGAGTATGAATGAAACAGACTATATCATCAACTATAGTTCTTTATTTAGTAAATGTTTCCGCTTACGCATCTGAGTGACCGAAATTACCCAACAATGCTCAGCTTCCGGACAGATTTGAAAATTTGATTCTCGCTATATCCCATAGCTTCATACAATGGCAAGGCAAAAGAATTATGCTCATCGACAGCTACGTAGATACCACTAACCTTACGAGCTTGAAACCTGGATTCCATAGCCGATACCAGACTTCTACCGACTCCTCTGTGGCGATAATCAGGATGTACAGCAATCCGGAAATAACAACCGTGGTTTTTCTCAATCGTACCAATCAGTGCTCCAACAATTTCTTCTTCATCTTCCGCAACTACAATGAGATCTGAATCCCATGAAAGCTGCCTGGAGAAAGGCTCGATAGTGTTCTCGAAACATTCTTCCGATAATGCTGTTTGCAGCAAATCAGTCACAGGGCTAACGTCGCTTAATTGAAAGGAACGAACGTGCATTCTTTAAAATCTCCCTTGTCTATGGCTTATGAATTTAACAAAAAGAAGGGGTTCCCTTAACATTGAGAAAATAAAAAAAAGCATCAAATACCGAGGAATACCTGCTTTTAAATCTATTAAAGCACACTTTTCTCGTGATATCATCATTTTTCTTTTGAAAGCGCTTAATATCAAGCGTTTACATTTTGACTAGGATTCATTGTTTCATTATAAGGGTAATTATATTGATATATGTCTATAGGGTGAAGGCTCTTTCTTTTAACATTCTAAATACAATTGATATTCCTGTTTACATTCCAATTATACTTTATAAACATTTATGTTTGTTTAGTGTTGCATTATTGATCCAGATACTGTTTAATTAAAGTATCCTATTGGGAGATACCCTATAGTACATATCAACAATAAAGAATTTTGACGATAAACCGCCGAAGTTCTTTATCTATACAAATTCTAATATACTCAGGAGGGATTTTTCCATGGCATTTCAATTACCAGCACTTCCTTATGCAAACAACGCACTCGAACCACACATCGACGCTTTGACGATGGAAATTCACCATGATAGACACCATAACACATATGTGACTAATCTGAACGCAGCTTTGGAAAAGGCACCTGAATTGCAAAGCAAAAGCATCGAAGAACTTCTTACAGACCTGAACGCTGTACCAGAAGCTATCCGCACTGCTGTTCGTAACAATGGTGGCGGACACGCTAACCATACCTTGTTCTGGGAAGTTATCGGACCAAACGGCGGCGGCGCACCAACTGGCGCACTTGCAGCAGCTATCGACAGCGAGCTGGGCGGATTCGAAAAATTCAAAGAAGATTTTGCAGCAGCAGCAACTACTCGTTTCGGCAGTGGCTGGGCTTGGCTAGTTGTTAAAGATGGCAAACTGGCAGTAACAAGCACACCTAACCAAGACAACCCAATCAGCGAAGGCGCTACTCCGATCCTCGGACTGGATGTATGGGAGCACGCTTACTACCTGAACTACCAAAACAAACGCCCTGATTACATCAAAGCGTTCTGGAACGTAGTAAACTGGGAAGAAGTTGGCAAACGTTACGAAAGCGCGAAATAAGGAATTAAATTACGGATAAAGTCATAGCCTTCAAGGCTGTGGATTTACCGTTTAACTAAGTATAAACAAAGAAGGTATCTCCGAGCTGTTATGGCTCAGGGATACCTTCTTTGTGTTTGGGTCGTTTATTTGGGTGGGGTGTGTAGAGAGTTTGTTTGAGACTAATTTCGTTTAGAAGCAGATTTGTTAAAAACAAGGTTCGTTAGTAACAGGGTTTGTTAGAAACAAATAGGGTAGATCTTTATCCTCGGACATCACTTTTTTACTCCGCTTGAATGCAGATCAATGAGTGTGGAACGAGACTGCCCTTTATCGTACCGCTGTTGAAAAGACGCCTAAATGAGGCATTCTGCTTCTAATTAGGGAATAACTCCCTCAAATTCTGCTCATAAACACTTAAATACGAGTAATTAGGGAAATCCTCCCTCTAAATCATCCATATTGGAGCATAATTCAGGTATTCACCCAAATTAAAGGGAGTTTTTCCCTAAAAAGATCAAATACAGATCCCCGTGGTCAGTTTATAGGGAGGAATTCCCTTTAAACTGACCACAGGGATGAGGTAAGTGATCATGTTTAGATGCGTACGCCACTCTCTTTTCACGCACAACATATATATACAACACATTTAACTGTATCGATGCATTTAACACATCAAACTGCATCAACTCACACAGCACAATCGACGCATTCATCACATCTTAAATATCTACACATTCAACTCGCTCAGCACATTCGACGCATTTAACACATCTAAAACATCTACATATTCATCTCGCTCAGCACAATCGACGCATTTAACACATTTCCTACTCCAGAGACTTTGGATGCATTTCTTACTTCATCCACTTCAGCGTAATTTACTTACTTCAGACACTTCTCATATATCTGCTGTTTCTCTTACAACTCATTCTTTTGCCACATCGGATAATCTCTACTTCCCCGACTTCGCCAGCTCTTCCTGCTCGTCGAAATAAAGGTTCAGCAGCTTCAAGAAGACATTAGGAAACGCATAATTAGCCATGTCCTCACGGCTGATCCAGCGAACAGCTCCGCCATCCTCTGGACTAGCATTGCCATCCTCAAATTTCTCGATGGGCACTTTACTGTCCATCTCTGGGAACAGGCCTGCTTCCGCGGTGTAGGCTGCCCGTCCTTCTGCCGCTATTGGCAGCGGAAGAGCGTCCTCCTCCCTGCAGCGATACACCTGCAGGGTCCACACGATATGGCTGAAGATATGCTCAGCAGCCATCCAGTGCTCCTCAGGCCGGGCGGAGATCCCGGCCTGCCGCAGTGACCGGCGCAGCCGGTCCCGCGCCGCGGCCTCCGGCAGCCGCGCGCTCTTAGCGCCGCCTTCGGCTGGCGGCGCCTGCCAGTGCGGCAGCTCCCACATACGGGCTAACAGCCCGCTTTGTGGCCGCTGCCGGATGAGCACTTGGCCCGCGTGGGCACCGCGGCCCTCGATCAAGGCTGCCAGCCGCTCCTCTGGGCGCGGCGGCTTGGCCTTGGTCTTGACGGGCAGCGAAGTCTCGCAGCCCGCCAGGCGCGCAGCGCAATGCTCCATCACCGGGCAGGTTAAGCAGCTCGGTGATTTCGGGGTGCATACGAGCGCCCCGAGCTCCATAAGCGCCTGATTAAAGGAGGCAGCTTCCCCCTCTGGGATCAGCTCAGCCGCCAGGCGCTCCATTTTCACGCGGGTGGGTCCCTTAGCGATATCATCCTCGATGAGGAAGTATCGGGACAACACCCGCATTACATTACCATCTACCGCTGGCTCCGGCCGATTAAACGCAATACTGAGAATAGCCCCTGCTGTGTAAGGACCCACTCCCTTTAAGCTGAACACCGCCTCACGATCATTCGGCACCTGTCCCCCATAAAGCTCCTTTACCTGCTTGGCTGCATGCTGTATATTACGTGCGCGGGAATAATACCCTAAACCTTCCCAACACTTAAGCACGTCTTCTTCAGGGGCATCAGCGAGTGACTCCACCGTCGGAAAACGTTCAATAAAACGATTAAAATAAGGGATTACCGTGTCTACCCTTGTCTGCTGCAGCATAATTTCAGAAATCCAAATATAATAAGGATTGCGATGCCTGCGCCAAGGCAAATCCCGCTTCTGCCCTTGATACCACTCCAGCAAATGATAACTGAAATATTGCTTGGCCTCCCGCAGCTCCTGATCTTGTTTATCTTGTCCTTCTTTTAAATCCACCTGTTTTTGTCGTTCATCTCGCTCTAACAAATCTTGTCCTTCTCGTGCTTCTTCTCGTTCCTGCAAAACCTGTCGTTCTTGTTGTTTCATTGTAACTCTCCTTGCCCTTCTATAATCACGGTTCAATTCATGAACCTAGCTCCTCCACCACCGCAAAAGCTGAAGCCAAATCACGGCCATGTGTTATCGTAAGATGAATGATATACTTCTGTCTTTCAGGTAGATCTAGTCTGCTCCAGGCTTCGCATGATAAGGTTACTTCCGGCTTACCTTTATGGTCAGGTAATATCTCAATATCCTGAAAACCAACCACATTACCAATGCCACAGCCTAAAGCCTTCACAACGGCTTCCTTGGCAGCAAAACGCCCGGCTACGAACTCAGCCAACCTTCCACCTCGTTGCTCAGCAAGCTGGTACTCTTGCTCCGTTAGGATGCGCTGGTTAAATTTTTTCCCCTGTCCCCTAAGCATTACCTCAGAGATTCGCTCAATTTCTAACACATCATGTCCGATTCCGTAAATCAAAATTTCACGCTCCTTATGGACGTGTATCCTATACTACTTCAATAATGGTATGATCATTATACAGGTCTTTCATTTCAATTTTTAATTATAGTCCTATAAGATTCTTTCTGCTATCTTAAAAGAAAATGCTTTGGAAGTCTATCCAGATGCCTTCGTGATCGACTTGCTGATTTACTTCATTTATATATAGAGAGAGGGGATTACCCTATGCAGCATCGTAATTTCGAAATACCCGCTGGTGAAGACGCTGTTCTCCGCTGCTCACACTTTCCTGCCCAAGAAGCACCTAAGAGCCTTATCGTTATTGCACACGGCTACAAGGGCTTCAAAGATTGGGGGATGTTTCCTTACATAGCCACTACTCTCAGCCAAGATCATGAAGTGATCACCTTCAACTTCTCACATGCCGGAATCGGAGAGGATCTGCTGCATTTTACCGAGCTTGAGAAATTCGCCCGCAACACCTTTCGTCGCGAGCTGAAGGATATGGAAATACTGTTGTCCTACCTTAGCCAGCACCCGAAATTTGGCAGCTTGCCCTTATTCCTTCTCGGGCATAGTCTTGGAGGGGGAATTTGTCTGGTCTACACGCTTGACCATCCCAATGAAGTTAGCGGGGTCATTTCCTGGAACGGGGTTACGAAGCTCGATTTGTTGACGGAAGAACAAAAGCAGGAGATGAAGCAAACAGGACGAACCCACGTCCTTAATGCACGCACGGGCCAACAAATGCCGCTGGATGCTGTTATTTTAGAAGATATGGAGAACCAACAAGAACGTTATAACATCCTTGAACGCATGAAGACAGCGTCCTTCCCAGTTGTTCTTATTCAAGGCAGTCTGGATGGAGTGCACCTCCGGCAAGGATCTGAGCAGCTCACTGAACTCCGACCCGATATTAACTGGGTTCATATTCCTGAGGGTAATCATACCTTCGGTACTGTGCATCCTTTTGCCGGCACTACCCCACAATTGGAGCTTGCGATTGCTTCGACCACTGATTTTATCGATCAAACGCTGGCTAACTAAAATTCTTGTAGCTTATCCATCTCATAAAATATCCCCACAAAGTGAGGCTTTGCTTTGATGAATACTCAGATACTTTTTTTGGGACCCCAAATATATACTTTCTGATATGATAAAAACCGCCACGAGAGCTGCTACAACGCAGATCCGTGGCGGTTTCTACTGCTACCTATTCTAAATTCCAGGAATGACATTGCGCTTATGCGCCGTTCTCCGGTAATAATTCTCGAGTTTCTCAGCTACCTCAGGCTTAACCTGCTTGCCTTCCAAATAATCACTATTATCGTCATAAGTAATGCCCAGCTCGGTTTCATCCGTCTGACCCGGCCATAAGCCTGCCGTAGGTGCTTTAGTAACAATATCCGCAGGCACACCAATATGAGCAGCTAATTGACGAACCTGACGTTTATTAAGTGTGGATAGAGGTGTAATATCTACAGCGCCATCCCCCCACTTGGTGTAGAAACCCGTAATGGCTTCTGAAGCATGATCCGTTCCTACTACAATCAGATTGTTCTCAAAAGAGAGCGCATATTGCATAACCATACGTGTTCTCGCTTTAACATTACCCTTGCCTTGATGGGTCATATGACGATGTTGCCCCAAGGACTTCAGGCTATGCTCTACTTCAAGCGCAATCTCATTTACAGCTTCCTCAATGTTTGTCTCCACGGTATGGGTCAGATTAAAGGCTTTAGCGACATCATAACTGTGCTGGATATCCTCTTGAACACCATATGGCTGGTAGACGCCAAGCGTAATATACTCTGTGCCTTCTTGAGCCGACAGCTCGTCTGTAGCCAGCTTACATAGACCCGCAGCTACCGCGCTGTCCACCCCGCCGCTAATGGCGATCAATAATCCTTTGGCCCCTGCCTTCAGCACGTACGACTTTAAGAAATCAACCCGTTTGCGTACCTCATCTTCTACATCAATCGTTGGCTTCACACCAAGATCAGCAATAATTTCTTCCTGTAAACTCACAAACCACACCCCGTTCCATCAGAAATGGTTCCATATCCATCAAAATATCCATACCAAGTGAAGCTCTGTGCTTCTAAGTATATTCTATCCCATTATCGCTCTTATATTTTGAAAAATCCCGCAACAGCCGAATTACCGACTATTGCGAGATTATATGGAATAACTTTTTTACTTGCAAAAACGATCAAAAACTTCTTTCAACTCAGCAGCAATTTCAGCAGCTGAACGATTCTCAACACTATGGCGTTCAATAAAATGAACGAGCTCTCCATCCTTCATCAATGCGATGGAAGGGGAAGATGGCGGATAAGGAGCAAAATATTCACGCGCTTTAGCAGTAGCTTCTTTCTCTTGACCCGCAAACACTGTGAACAAGTGATCCGGAGCGATCTCATTTTGCAATGCCTGAGCTACACCAGGACGGCATTGTCCAGCAGCACAACCACAGACCGAATTCACGACTACAAGCGCCGTACCTTTTGCGGTAGGAAGAGTGGCTTCCACCTCTTCTGGAGTCATAAGCTCCTGAAACCCAATGCTTGTAAGGTCATCACGCATAGGCTGAATCGAATCTCTCATATATTGATTAAAAGACATGGACATTTCTCTGCACTCTCCTTCACTAATTACTGTTTTGTCAGATAACATTACAGCAGTACTTACTAACTTTATTATACATTCATACTCTGTGAAAGCAAGAGATGCTGCAGTAACCTGATTCAATCCGCAAGCATGGCTTCGCTATATTCTTCCTTTGCTAAAGGGAAGGAGATGGTAAATACTGTACCCTCCCCTTCTACAGAATCTACAGTTATTTTGCCGTTATGCCGTTCCACAATACTGAGACACAAGGATAACCCTAGACCCGTTCCCTCCCTTTTTGTTGTGAAAAAAGGGGAAAACAACTTCTCTCGTTGACTTTCCGACATACCTATTCCTCTATCCCTTACAATCAGCTCCACCTGATCCTGATTACTGTGTGTTTCCAGTGTCAGAATCCCCTTGGATCCCATAGCCTCCATACCGTTGCGGCCTAAATTAAGGATAAGCTGCTTTATTTCCCGAACGTTTAACTCCAATTCATGGATGGATGCGTTCAGCTTTAACTCAACACTTTGACCACGAAGATTAGCATCCGCCCATAGCAGCGGACTGACTTCTTCTATAACTCGGTGTAAAAGCACCTTCTCCTTATCGGATATCCGGCTCTGCGCCAGCGATAGGAAATCGTTAATAATGCTATTCGCCCGATCCAGTTCCTCGAGCACGATCTGATAATAAGAATCCAAATCATCCGAACTCTTTTCTCTCATCAGCTGCAAGAATCCACGAACTACCGCCATAGGATTACGAATCTCATGGGTAATTCCGGCAGCCATCTGCCCTACTAAGCTCAAACGTTCCACATGGTCAAGCTCAGAACGGAGTTTCACTTCATCCGTAATATCCTGTGCAATGAGTACCACTCCACTCGTTAATCCTGAGTTCTTATGCATTAGTGGTGCTGAATAAATTTGATAGATCCGCGTTCCATGAATCATTCGCTCATGAGAACGCCGTTTATGCTGAATGTTATCCCGTACCCGCATATATGCATCAGCATCCGCTGAACCATTAAAAAACTCCCTAACCGGCTTGCCAATAATATCTTCCCTTCTCAAATTGGGATAATGAATTCGTGCCATTCCCAACATACAATCATTAAGGTCGGTCACAACTCCGTGATCATCCAGAGACATAATACTGAGAGGTACTACATTTGTAATCTGCTGCAGCTTCTCAGACTCCCACTGGAAATTATCACTTATACTTTCCATATGTACTTTAGCCCGCCAACTACTCCAGACCATTTCAACAAAATAAACAAAAATACCACCTAGCGCGATCGTGAAAAAAAGATACACAGTAATCAAAAACGACTCGCCAGAATGGGCTTCATATATATTTTCCCCACCTATAATAGGTACAAGTGCAATGAACAACATGTTCGGACAAAGAACCATCCATAACATTCCTATCTTCTCTACCACTGTGCCTTTCTTAAAAGGCTTAGCCAGCCCAAATAGCAACGGATATAATAATATTCCTGAATTTAATATCATATTACTTATTCCGGTTGGCTCTGCAATGATTATATTGCAGACAAGCAAACAGATGGACAACAGAATCCCTGAACGTACAGTTCCATATAAAATACCGATATAAGCAGGGATCATTCCTAAATTCAAATAAGCAATACCGAATAAAGTCGTCGAAAGAAGTGAGCATAGAATAAGGCTTAACGTACACGCCAAAACCAAAAAAGTTTGATTATCCGGGAAACTACCCTTTTTTCGAGCCACAAGCCCCCGGTCCACCCACCACTGAATCAGAAAAAGAAAGGAGCATGCTGCCGATATTTGCAATAATATATCCTTAATTGCGCCAATAATTACAATCACACCCCAAAATGGACAAATTGCCCTACATGTCTAGATTAAAGCACAGGATCACTCTTCTGACAACGAATTATCACTAAGTGGATGGACAAGACTGGTTACATGAGAGTCAGAATGGTATGATTCCGTTAGGAAAACACGAAGTAACACCCGTGTCTTAACATGTAAAGGAGTAAAATTTCATGAGCAACTTCGATGTGATCGTCATAGGTGGCGGCCCTTCGGGATTAATGGCAAGTGTAGCCGCAGCAGAACACGGGGCATCCGTGCTACTGATCGATAAGGGAGCTAAGCTAGGGCGAAAGCTCGGGATATCTGGTGGCGGACGCTGCAATGTAACGAACGTCAAGGAGAGAGATGAGTTAATCTCCTATATCCCGGGAAACGGGCGGTTTTTGTATAGCGCCTTCGACCATTTTAATAATCAAGATATCATTGCCTTTTTTGAAGGCTTAGGTATTGCATTAAAAGAAGAAGACAACGGACGGATGTTTCCCGTCTCCGATAAAGCCTCCAGCGTTGTCTCCGCCTTAATCAACAAAGTACGGAGTCTAGGTGTGCAGATTATGACAGATAGTCCTGTCTCACATGTAATATATGAAGAAGGGGCTGTTAAGGGTGTTCAGCTGGGCTCCGGCAAAACGATTTCCAGTGCTGCCGTAATCATCGCCACCGGAGGAAAGTCCGTTCCTCAGACTGGCTCTACAGGAGATGGGTACCCATGGGCTGAAGCCGCAGGCCACACCATTACTGAGCTATTTCCGACAGAGGTACCGATTATTTCACGGGAAGAGTGGATTAAATCCGGTGAGCTGCAAGGATTGTCGCTACGCGATGTGGCACTAACTGTCTGGAATCAAAAAGGAAAGAAGGTCATTTCTCATCGCGGAGATATGATATTCACCCATTTTGGATTATCCGGGCCAATTGCACTGCGCTGCAGCCAATTTCTGAGACAGGTCCAGCGTAAATCAGGGACTGACACTGTTGAGATGTCCATCGATCTCTTCCCTGATCTGAACTTGCAAGAAGTGGAATCATTGCTGCAAGACAAGCTGGACCAGGAGCCGAAGAAAGCGATCCGCAATTCACTAAAGGGGCTGCTGCCAGAACGTCTCATTCCCCTCTTGTTAGCTAAAGCTGACCTGGATGGAGATATTACGGGGCATCATGTATCCAAGAATGGATTGCTTGCGCTAGCAGGCATCTTGAAAAGGATGCCCGTTAATGTTCATGGTACCCGTTCCCTATCCGAAGCCTTTGTTACAGGCGGCGGCGTAAATCTGAAAGAGATCGATCCCAAAAGAATGGAATCGAAGCTTATGCAAGGGTTATTCTTCTGTGGAGAGGTACTCGATATCCATGGCTACACTGGTGGCTACAATATAACAGCCGCATTCTCTACTGGGTATACAGCAGGCAAACATGCTGCTGACCTTCGCCTTAGCTAATGCGGTGCAACTAAAAACAGCGTGAATTGAGAAGCTTCTCAATTCACGCTGTTTTTAGTTCTATCTATCAATCTTTGCCCAGCCGGAACGTACCAAATATTCTGCTGATAAAGAGTCCAACCATGTATCCAACCGGAATGAACAAGATGAGCCCCCACCATCCATATAAAGAGAGACAGATCAGTGCGGAGGAAATCATGGTAAAGGGAAGCAATAAGATAGGGACCGCATGCATACCTGCTTCAGCTTTTTGTTCTTTCGTAAACGGAAGGATCCCAATGTAATCATCACCAACAAACAACGACCAGAAAGAGAACAGCCAAAACGTCATAAGCGATGTTAAGACTACAAATCCCAGCCATTTGAACCCCGATGGAATGATAAGGATCGCTACAGCGGACACGGCTGTAAAAGCAAAGTAAAGCTTCAAATGGGCCGGATTCCGCACTAGTGCCTTAATCGCTGCCGCAGAGAACCGGCTCTCGGCAGTCTTTGATTTAAGCAAAGGCTGTGACTTCCGGAAAATCCACGGCTTATGGCGAGTCGGACGAGGTTTATCCAGAACATTGCGAAGCAGTATGGCTGCTATCTTCATTCGCTGCTTGTAGTCTTCGCGCACGTCGTTCATAAATGTCCCACGCATCACTAAGCGACAACGGAAGGCGATTATTGCAACGACTGTAAATACAACCGCACTGAGACAAATGAAGAGCGGATGATCACTCCAAAGGCTAGCTACTCTGAAATAGATAGCGTTCGGGACGGAGATCGCCAGAAACAGCCACAACCAGCGCCGCCAACCATGCTTTTGTACTTTTACAAGATGTCCAAGTAACTTAACACACCAGCTGCACGCCAAGGTCAGAGCGAACAGCGCCCACACCTCCGATGACGTCATCTCAAATCCCCGAATCAGAAAAGGCAATAACAGTGCAAAAGCCACAACGAACTTCAGCGATGTTACAATCAGGCTGTAAAGTAATCCTCGAAATACGATCGTATTTATCCAGCGCTGCCTTTGTCTAAGAAATAATAGATCGCCTTCCTGCAACAATAGCACCAAGCCCCCATTGCAGATCAGAAGTACTAATAATGAAAGAATGAGCATAAACGGCAAATTTTCGCTCCAAGCCGGTAGCCCCTCATTCCAGAATCCATAATACAACCGCCCGCCCAGAAAACCTCCGGGAATAAGAATATATAAGAGCACGGTCCAATCAGCCGCCGTACGGATAATAGCGGATTGCTCACGCCAATGAGAGAATAGCCGCCGTCTGAATAATTGTTTGGCATTAGAAAAAGCAAATGCCCGCTTGCCCTGCTTACTCATGTCAGTTCGTCGAAGCAATCAAACAACGACGCCTCCGGCAGCCCAGCATAATCGCGTATATCTTCGAGTGTTCCCGAGGCGGCAACCTTTCCCCCGGAGATCAGTACGAAATCATCGCATATTTTCTCTGCAGTATCCAGTACATGTGTGGACATTAATACACCAGCTCCACGCTTCCGCTCCGCTTCCAGCAGCCGCAGGAAATCTTTCGTAGCCCGAGGATCTAAACCAATAAACGGCTCGTCCACAATATACACATCCGGCTGTACCAAAAAGCCAAGCATTAGCATCATTTTTTGTTTCATGCCCTTAGAGAATCCAGCTGGAAGATCATTGCGCACATGGCCCATACCAAACTGCTTCAACAGTCTTTCTGCAGTTTCTTCGAACTGTTCGTACTTCAGTCCATAGGCAGCGGCCGCTAAATCCAAGTGCTCCCACAATGTCAAATCCTCATAAAACACAGGTTGCTCCGGTACATAAGCGTAAGATTTATTAACTCCACTAAAAGACACCTTAGCCTTGGTATTCTTCAACAAACCAAGCAGGGTCTTAATGGTTGTACTTTTCCCAGCACCATTAGGTCCGATCAATCCGAGCAGTTGCCCTCGCTTCACTTGAAAAGAAATATCGAATATGCAAGGATCTCCCGCTTCATAGCCAGCTTCATCGATCTCAACATCGAGCACAATGTCGTCGTAGCTATCGGTATCCATCATTGTATCTACCTTCTCCATACTCTCCATCTCCTAAAACTTCTAATAGGTACTATTATAAATTGCATTCTCTATTACGTATATGAATGATATTCAAATGATCAACAGAGGCAATCGCAACTTATCTAATCGTACTATATATTTTCCCTGAAAATAATCAAGCTGCTTTTTTCACAATAATAACTTAAGCCCTGTGCAATAGCGAATAAAAGAAACCTCCCATCAAAGGGAGGTCTGTCCTACAAATTCCATGTTATTCGTCGCAGCTATTCCTTCCTGCTTCTTGATCGCCGCCTCATCCCTGCGTTCGATTTTACCACGCAGCATTAACAACCCTAGTCCTAACAATCCTGTAAGCAAACCAGATAGAATAAAGGCAGATACCGGCCCCGATGCTGTCACTAAGGCTCCACCGGCTACAGGTCCTAGAATAACAGCTGCGCTTGTAAGACTGCCAATGGTTCCAAATACACGACCTGTGTATTCCGCAGGTGTCCGTTGCTGGAGCATTGAATTGAAGGGGATAAACGCTAGTCCTGCACCCACACCAGCAAACATGAAGGACCCAAACAAAGCAATGTTCATCCAGATTCCCGCTTGGCCATGAGCAGTTACGATTCCTGCACCCGAGAAGACAACGCCCATGATAACAGCCCCTAATCCCATAAAAATAAGCGGATGCTTACCACTGCCTAATCGGCTTACAAGCAGCGCAGATAGCAAGGTTCCAAAGCCACTGGCTGCTACACACCACCCCAGCAGATCTCCGTTCACACCTGGAATCTCCCGGAATAACGTTACAATCTGAGAGTCTCCGATCTGTAGCATTAGCAGCACCAGTACCAACATAACAATGCCACACAGCACTACAGGCATTCCTGCAATCACTTGCAGACCTGCCGACATTTCTTGGCGGAAGGATTTACGTACCTCCGTATCCCCCCCGCTTGTTTCCGTATCTTTCTTCTTAATTGCAGCTGTACGCGGTAATCCAAGCAAAATGATCGCCGATAAAACGAATGTAGCAGAATCGATCATATAACAAACAGATATGCCGAAGGCTGCAACTAGCAATCCACCAAGCGCTGGACCCACAATTTTAGTTATCTGCTCTATAGATGAGCTAAGCGCCATTGCTTTATCCATCTGAGCCACAAGCACAAGTTCCTTAATCTTTCCGCTTTTGGCCGGAGAGAACAGCACATCCATACATCCCTTAGCCAGCAGCAGCACATAAACCTGCCACAGCGAGCCTGCAAATACCAAGCAAATAACCACCGCTGCACGGGCTATATCTGAACCAATCATTAGTGCCTTGCGGTTGAAACGGTCACTTAAATAGCCGGCAAACGGACCTCCTAACAGCAGAGGCACAGCCATACATAAAGATAGGGCCGTAATCTCCCATGGCGTAGCATTCCATTTGAATCCTACCATCGTCAATAGTGCCAATATATGCAACCAGTCTCCTATGTTCGATACAAGCTGTGCAGCGATAAGCAACATAAATGGCTTATTCGCGGTTAACTTACTTTCTTTTAAAGCATGAATATGATGTTCCTCCATCCTTCCTTCACTCCCCATTACTATTTCTCGATAAAATAATAGTAAAATATTGGAGAATGAGATTCATCCGTCTCGGGGCGTAAATGGCACTTGAACCGTGGAATGAAATTAATATCCTTTCAGAGACTGAGGTGAAAAACATTCAATTTCAACATATTCAAAAAATTGTTTGATTTTTAATAATTAAAAGTTGCTCATTGTGACAAATCACATGTTCTTCATCCGATCTTTCACGTATTCTATTGTTATCTCAAAGTTCGTTGCACAGGTAAACCGTGCACTAATAGATATGATTACAGAACGTGCGACGAGTTCACATGATTAACGATAAAGGGTGGAGAAGCATGATACAATCTTATGAACGTGATACACAATTAACACTACATTTGTACCGGGTATTTGCCAAATCCTTTAAAAGCATTAATGAGCATGCTGTTACTGGTAGCAAAATTGAAGGTTTTAATCCTACTGCCTTTGCCGTCATGGAAGTGTTGTACTATAAGGGACCACAGCCCATTCAACAAATTGGCGCCAAACTGCTGCTACAAAGCGGCAACGTGACTTACGTAATCGACAAGCTTGAAGAACGCGGCTATTTGCAGCGCAAGCCTTGTCCAAGTGATCGTCGTGTGATTTTCGCGGAGTTGACCGCGGAAGGCGAACGTCTCATGAATGAGATGTATCCGAAATACTCAGAGCGTCTTCATCTTGCTTTCAGCGGACTAAATGATGAAGAGAAGGAACAAATGATCACTCTGCTCAAGAAGATGGGCCTGCAAGCTGAGAAGCTTTCCCCTCTTCCCCGTAAGTAGAGCTAGAGGCTAGGCTGCTTTTTACTTCATATGTGTTAGACAAGCTGTTATCGCACGAAGAAGCCCGACCGGTAAATACCCGGTCGGGCTTCTTTATATGATTTAGAGAATGAGTTATGCCTTTTTCAAAGAAGATGTAGCATCCTCTACCGAAGGTACACCCTTGCGTAAACCCCAAGATATAATTAGTGATAAGACAGCGAATACTGCCATCACGATGAATAGTGAATGAAGTCCTCCTTCAAGTGCACCACGCAAACTGTTGGATACTTCACCAGACAGGTTAGTTCCTGTATGCGAGCCGAGCAGCTTATTAATATCTTCACCTGTTACGTTTGAATCCGGTTGTTTTCGCAACAGTTGATCAATATTCAAGTTAAGCCAAGAACCAAATATAGCTACCCCAATGGTCTGACCCAGTGAACGGGTAAATGCATTAAGCGCTGTGGACGCACCACGTTGATCGTACGCAACCGAAGATTGAGCGATAATCGTGAAGACCGTAGAAGAGTATCCGAAGCCCACTCCACAGACCAGCATTAAGCCTAAGAGTATTAGCTGCGAAGATTCTCCAGTCAAGAAAACCAGTCCAATTGCTCCGGCAGCAATCATCATCAACCCAAGCATTGCCGTCCGGCGAGAACCCGCGCGCAGAATCATCCGTCCACCTGCTATTGACCCAAGCATCCAACCTACAGACATTGGTGCAAGCAGTAAACCTGAGATTGCAGCGCTTTTTCCAGATACGCCTTGCACCCATAAGGGGATATACGTAGAAAGTCCAATAATTAAGGTACTTACCAGCAGGTTAGCACCCGTTGATACAGCGATGTTACGGTTTGAGAATAAGTTCAGTGGAAGCATAGGCTCTGGTGCACGGCGCTCCACAAACAGAAATAGAATTAACAGGATAACCGCTGCACCTAGTGTTGCCAGTAGTAATGGAGAAGTCCATGCCAGATTCTGTCCTCCAGTGGACAGTCCAAAGAGTAAAGCCCCCATGCCTGCTGCGAACAGAAGAACGCCTGCCACATCGATCTGTGTCTTCCGACGCACCTTCTCTTCCTTCAGGTAGCGCGCAATAAATACCATTGCCAACACACCAAATGGAAGATTGAATACAAATACCCAGCGCCAGCTTAAGTAATCTACCACATAGCCACCAAGCAGTGGCCCTACCAAAGAGGAAATCCCCCATACAGAGCTTAGCAGCCCTTGTGTCTTTGCTCTTTCTTCAATGCTGTAAATATCACCGATAATAGTAAAGGTCATTGGAATAAGTGCACCCGCACCGATCCCCTGTATCGCGCGAAACAGGATCAGCTGTTCCATACTTTGAGATATGCCGCATAATAATGAGCCTAGTAAAAAAACAGCCGCTCCCCCCATGAATACAGGTTTGCGTCCGAACAGATCACTGATTTTTCCAAAAATAGGTGTAGTAATAGCCATTGCCAGTAAATATGAAGTAAATATCCAGCTCAGCCACTGCATTCCCTGAAAGTCGCCTACAATCGCCGGCCCGGCTGGTCCTGTTACAGTCCCCTCAATGGCCGCCAGAAACGTGGCCAGCAGTACCCCTGTTAATATTAGTTTGCGTTCTAAATCCCCTGTTGACTTCAATGTTCCAAACCCTCTCTTTATGTATTAAGTGGATTGCCACTCCTCGCGCAGTAAAGCATAGAGAGCAGTATCCTGAAAGCCGGAAGCGATCTGCCTGTATTGACGCAGTAAGCCTTCCTTCTGAAATCCAAGCGTATGAACCAGCCTCTCCGCACGGATATTATCTGGATGACAGAACGCTTCAATCCGATTCAAGCCCATAATATTGAAACCAAAATCGAGTACAAGACCAAGTGCTTCTTTCATATATCCAAGCCCCCAAAAGGCAGGCGACAGATCACAGCCTATTTCACCACGGTAAGCCCCCTGAAGCTGCCAATGGTTATACCCACAGCTACCTATGACTTCCTCCCCAGGTCCAATAATACTCCAACGTAAGCTCTCCTCTTCCTGAGCCATCTGTGATAGAAGGTCTATAAGCTGCTTCGTCTCTTCTATAGAGGATAATGCCGGTGCACCCAGCCAGAGAGTAACTTCCGGATCAGACCAAACCTGAAATAACGCTGACGCATGCTCTGTAGTCATAGCACATAATTTTAATCTTCTACCGGTCAGTGTAGGTGTCACTCCATTGCATAGATACAATTCTCCGCTCCCCCTTCAACCTATCAATTATACATCATTCAAAAGTATTTCCTTAAGCTAAAAATTCTAATTTCTTTAACATTTTATATGTGAAAAACGTCTGGATCAGGTGGCACACTCACCACTTGATCCAGACGCTTTTGAATTACCATACCTAATTAACGATTCTATTCTCTCCATTCGCGACTTCACTACACAATACCTGAAGTTTGGCTCGAATATCCTTGAACTCTTCAATACCCGTGCCAGTAATACTGTACCCTTCACTATGTGCAGTCAGAAAGTTGTCCAGCGTCAGCTTTTCCAATTCCTGTTTCACTTCGCGTTCTCCTACACGATACCCCATGTCTTCCAGTCCGAGCAGCATCTCCGAGATCGTCACATCTTTATCATGTGCACAATAAAGCATGTGAATTCCTATGAACAAGTTCTGTACATCAGCGCGCATATTCCACTCCTTCTGGCTACAAAGCCTTCAGTATTTACTTTGCATTACCCTATGACAGTTCATTGGAAACATCAGCCTAAGGGTTCAGCGCTACTGAGGGATCATAGACCCACCAAAATATTACAAAATAATGTTGTGTCTTGACGTACCCCGCATAGCTGTACTATGTTGTTAGTTACAGTTCTGGTTTCATATTGACTTTAAAGTAAGGAAGGTGATGCTTCATGTTTCAAGCTATGCCCTATGATGGAACGCGCAGCGAGCAGTTTGAAGCGGTTCTAAGTCAACTCGAAGCATTGATGAAGGACGAACCCAGTGCAATAGCCAATCTAGCTAATGCTTCGGCACTGCTTAAACACGCCCTGCCAGATACAAATTGGGCCGGTTTTTATTTATTTGACGGTAAGGAGCTAGTACTCGGACCTTTTCAAGGCCTCCCTGCATGCATTCGAATCCCACTCTCTCGCGGGGTGTGCGGAACGGCAGCCGCAGAGCGACGCACACTTGTAGTAGGAGATGTGCATGCATTCCCAGGTCATATTGCCTGTGATGCAGCTTCTAACAGCGAGATTGTTATTCCTCTACTAAAGGATGACCGCCTGCTTGGCGTGCTTGATATCGACAGTCCGCTTAAGGATCGCTTTGATGATGAGGAACGCCGGTTTCTGGAGCGGTTCGCAGCTTTAGTATCGGAAGCTATCTAACAATCTCTTCTTTTTATATCCCATCAGAAAAAGGCTGGCTTATTTGTAGGGGTTACCTACTTATAAGACAGCCTTTCGTTGATCCTACAGTCGAACTGGACTAATGTTCCAAATCTCAGCTGCATAGCGACTAATTGTGTTATCGCTGGAGAATTTACCGGAATGACCAATATTAATAATGGACTTCTTCAGCCATTCCTGCCGATTGCGGTATGCCCGATCAATTTCGACGTGCGTCTCAACGTAACTGGCGAAATCCTTCAGGACAAAAAACTCATCGTTATTATCCAGAAGAGAGTGGAAGATACTCTCAAACTCCGTAGCGTGACAACATATAGGTCCTGGTTTGATTAACTGATCCAGCACTTCTTTCACACGACTATCCCCGTTGTAAATATCACGCGCATGATAACCGCCATGCTGGTAGTAATCCATGACCTGCTCCGCGCGAAGTCCGAACAGGAACATATTGTTGTCTCCCACCATTTCATGCATTTCCACATTTGCGCCATCCATCGTCCCTACCGTCAATGCACCGTTCATCATAAACTTCATATTCCCGGTACCGGATGCTTCTTTGCTGGCTGTAGAAATCTGCTCACTGATGTCCGCTGCAGGAATGATCTTTTCTGCTAGAGATACCGAATAATTTTCAAGGAAAAAGATACGAATCTTCCCTTTAACATCCGGATCTTTATTGACTACCTCCGCAACTGTATTAATCAGTTTGATAATCCGCTTCGCCAGATGATAACTTGGCGCTGCCTTTGCTCCGAATATAAACGTGCGTGGAACCATATCCATCGAAGGATTATCTTTGATTTGATTGTACAAATGCAGAATATGCAAAATATTAAGCAACTGGCGCTTGTAAGCATGCAGACGCTTCACCTGTACATCAAAGATAGAGTCAGGATCGACATGTACGGAATGCTTGCTGTAGATGTACTCTGCAAGACGAAGCTTATTCTGGCGCTTTATATTGGCTACTTGTTCCTGGAAGGAACCATCCTCACAATATTTAATCAAGCCAATCATTTCTTGAGGATGGCTGACCCAACGGGTCCCTATCGATTGATTGATCAAATTAGCCAGATCTGGATTGGCATGCAGTAACCATCGCCGATGGGTAATTCCGTTCGTCTTATTATTGAAACGGTGTGGATACATTTCATTAAAAAGCCGCATCTCGCGCTTCATTAATATTTCTGTATGCAACGCCGCTACTCCATTGACACTATGGCTCGCTACAATCGCCAGATGAGCCATCCGAACCTGATCATCATGAATAATCGCCATCTGCGCAATTCGATCCTGATCCCCCGGATAACGACTCATAAGCTCGCCACAGAAGCGCGCATTGATCTCTTCAATGATAAGAAAAATACGTGGCAGTAGCTCCCTAACCATTTGAATAGGCCATTTCTCAAGCGCTTCGCTCAGAATAGTGTGATTGGTATAAGAGACCATACGCGTCGTGATACTCCATGCCTCATCCCATCCTAAACCATGTACATCCATCAAAATCCTCATCAATTCAGGAATCACCAACGTTGGATGTGTATCATTAATATGAAGAGCAACCTTGTCTGGCAGCGATTCTATAGGAATCCCAAGCTTAGCATAGGTACGCAAAATACTTTGCAGCCCCGCACTACAGAGGAAATACTGCTGCTTCAGGCGAAGCAGCTTGCCTTCGTATTGAGAGTCATCTGGGTACAGAAACTCCGAAATGGATTCTACAGAACGCTTATACTCCAGAAACTTATGATAATCCGTCCCGCCAAAAGAACCAAAGGTTCTAGAGGGATGGGTAATGGATTCTGCACTCCAGTTACGCAATGTATTCACATGCCGGCGATCTGCACCAATGATAGGGACATCATAAGGCACTGCACGAACAGCCTCATATTGCGTATGCTCGAATACGAGCCGTCCGTTCTCTTCGCGGGTCTCAATAGTCCCCCAGAACCTAACTTCAACCTGCTTGTCTTCGCGGCGCACTTCCCAAACATTATCATTCTGCAGCCAGTAATCAGGAAGTTCCACTTGATACCCATCAACGATCTTCTGCTCGAACAGGCCATATTTATACCGTATACCACAGCCATGTCCCGCATATTGCAGGGAAGCGAGTGAGTCCAGGAAGCAGGCAGCCAAACGACCGAGACCTCCATTCCCTAACCCAGCGTCCGACTCCTCCTCCTCTATATCCTGCAAGCAAAAGCCAAGGTCCGCTAAACCTTCACGTACTACTTCCAGTACACCCATATTCAGCAGATTGTTCCCTAAAAGCCTACCGATCAAGAACTCCATTGAAAAATAATAAACCTGCTTATCTTTATCGAGCTTATATTTCTGGTTCGTTTCCGCCCAATTTTTTCCGGCGTTCTCACGAATCATGTTGCCCAGTATTTTATAGACATCGGCATTCGAGGCTTCCTCAAGCGGTTTACCTAATTTACCAATGAGGGTCTCACGGAATACCTGTTTGAAAGATTCTTTATCGTTAAACAACAGTAGGTCCTCCTGACAAATGCTTTTATTAGAAGTGCAGCAGACTGTGCCATCAGATCAGACAGGTTAATACTGCTTTGTGCATCTAATCCAGTCGTTAGATCTTGCTGCTCTTGGCGATGACGAATGGACGTTTGCTATCTCCAACAAGAATTCGATTCTTACTCAAATGTACGTCTTTATCCATAATTACATTCTCAATGACCGCATTTTCTTCGATGACGCACTTTTGCATAATTACTGAGTTGATGATCTTCGCTCCCTTACGCACCTGGACCCCACGAAAGATCACGCTATTCTCTACCGTTCCAGCTATAATGCAGCCATTCGCCACCAACGAATTACTGACATTAGCACTTTCCAAGTACCTTGTTGGAGCCTCATATTTAATCTTCGTCTGTACCGGGCTTTCTTTGAACAAACTGAAGTAATTCTCCTGCTGGAGCAGTTCCAAACTGTTCTTATAATAACTCTCTAATGAATTAATTACGGCATGATAGCCATGATATTCGTATGCGGCGATATTAAATTTATGTCGGTTCTTCTGAATCACATCACGGAAAAAATAACTCTCTCCATGCGCAATGCAATGCTCCACCTGCTCCAAGAACAGTTTTTTCTCCATAATGAAGATATCCAGATATAAATTAGGATGGTCTTTCTCATGATGGATATTAGTTACCTTATTCTCTTCGTCTACTTCAATACGCTGGCATAGATCATGTTCTGGCTGCAGTTCTTCAATCTTTTTATACACTACTGTAACGTCGGCACCCTTCTCCAGATGGTAACTGTACAAATCCTGAAGATCAATTGTATTGATATGCTGGCTGCCGGAAAACACGATATATTTAGCAGATCCCCGTTTAAAAAGATCCAGATTGTTATGATAATGCTGTAAGTCCCCGAGAGAAGTATCCGTAGGATCGTTCCAGTCTGGAGGCAAAATGAATAATCCTCCATGCTTGCGGTTCATATCCCAAGATTTTCCGTCACCCAAATGGTCCATTAGAGAACGGTATTTACGGCGGACGAACAGGCCAACGCTCTCCAGGTCTGCACGCATCATATTAGAAAGCACGAAATCAATCAACCGATAACGACTGGCAAAAGGTACGGCTGCACCACAGCGGAAATAAGTGAGTTCATTTAGTTTGTCAAGTTCATGATCCAGATTAATTACACCCATGAGTTGCTTCATCGGAATCCACCGTCCTCTTATAATTTATAAGAAAGTATAAGTTTCACGATATACTTTATCCTTATAAATCTCGCATAAACGCTTACCGTCCCTAGAAGGACGCCAAAGGCGTTTTAGCTTGATTATATGGTTTTGGCTACAGCTGATTTACGTTTTTTGCTTTTGTTGTCGATCAGCAGAATTTCATTCTCATTCTCCCGTTCGATGCCTATTTCCATATAATCGTCGATTACCGTATTCTCACTAATAATCGCTTTATGAATACGTACATTTTTGCCAATCTTGACCTTAGGCATAATCACGGAGTCCGTAATTACACTTCCCTCACCCACTTCTACACCATAAAAGAGAACCGAGTGATTCACTTCTCCATGCACAATGCAGCCCTCATTAATAATGCAGCCTGACACTTTCGCCCCAGGGGCGACATATTGGGCAGGTTGATTCGGATTACGTGTAAAAATGCGCCAGCTGGGATCATTTAGATTAAGTGGCGGGGTATCGCTCAGCAAATCCATATTCGCTTCCCATAAGCTAGTTACTGTACCTACATCTCTCCAGTATCCTTCAAAAGGGTAAGCAAATAAGGAGTTTCCGTCCTCCAGCATTAAAGGAATGATATCCTTGCCGAAATCGTGGGAGGATCCTACATTCTCTCCATCCTCCAGTAGATGCTTGCGGAGAACCTCCCATTTGAAGATATACACCCCCATAGAAGCTAATGTACTTTTTGGCTGAGCGGGCTTTTCCTCAAATTCGTAAATTTTTAGATCTTCCTCGGTATTCAAAATTCCAAATCGGCTTGCTTCCTCCAGCGGAACGTCAATGACAGAAATTGTGCAATCAGCGTTTCTTTCCTTGTGGTATTGAAGCATAGCGTGATAATCCATTTTATAAATGTGATCTCCGGATAGAATAAGAACATGCTCTGGATCAAACTGATCCACAAACTTAAGATTCCGATAAATCGCATCTGCTGTTCCCCGGTACCAACTGCTTCCATTCTCACGTTCATGCGGTGGCAGCACGAATACCCCGCCGTTCTTACGGTTCAAATCCCAATCGCTGCCTACTCCGATGTAAGAATGCAGTATGAGTGGCTCATATTGAGTCAGCACACCCACTGTATCAATACCTGAATTGGAGCAGTTACTTAAAGGGAAATCGATGATCCGATAGGTCCCTCCAAAATAAACAGCGGGCTTGGCAAGCGATTTGGTTAAACCTTTCAATCTTTTGCCTTGGCCTCCAGCCAATAGCATGGCTACCATTTCCTTTTTCTTCATGGAAAAGCCTCCCTTGACTTATGGGTAATATGAAGTTCAGCAAGCACAGGTTGAATGAACAGAAGTTCCAAAAAGAAGTGAATGAACAAGAAATACACTTGAAAGAAATGAGCCTTGATAGGAAGATGGACAAAGATGAGAAAAACGTGGAAGGAAATATAACACGGTCGAATAATCTTCCCTAAAATGGGTAACTTTCACCAAAATCAGGAGATTATCCTTATTGTAAAGTGTTCTATATCCGCCGTCAAAACCCTTTATCACATTTTCGAAAATCCGGATTTTTTAACCTTGTTTGTTATTAAACACATTAATATTACTTATAACTAAATTAACCCCTTTGAAACATCATGAAATAAGAAAAGACTCCTTTACACGTAAAGCAAAGGGACGGATCTTCAGCAAACTTTCAACCGGATATGTCATAATGTAGCTATCTATCACTGATTTGGAGGTACCTATGATGAAAGCAGCTCAAGGCGTTCGACTACTGCTAGTAGATGATGAGCCTCATATACTACAATTTCTGGAGCTGGGTCTCCTTAACGAAGGATTTGAAGTCAGAACCGCACCCGATGGGATCACAGCCATCTCGGTAGCTGCTGAGTTCAAGCCACATGTAGCCATCCTAGATGTCATGATGCCTGGCATGGATGGATTCGAGTTATGTCATTACCTTCGCTCAGAAGAGACGGAACTAGCCGTTATTATGCTAACTGCAAAGGATGAAGTGGACGATCGAGTCAAGGGTCTCACTATTGGCGCTGACGATTATATGGTCAAGCCCTTCAGCTTCGACGAATTGCTTGCCCGAATTCAAGCGCGGCTACGCAATCAGTTTCCAGGTCTGCTCGGCGAGGTGCGCTGCGGTCCATTCCGAATTGATAGCCGTAGAAAAGAAATTCGCCTCAAGGAAGAAGTCCTTGAACTCTCCCCCACGGAATACGAGTTATTACAGTATCTCGTTATTAATCACGGCCTTGTACTAAGTAAACCCATGATTCTTGATAAAGTGTGGGGCTATGACTTTGGTGGTGAGGAAAATATCGTTGAGGTCTATATCCGTTCACTTCGCGAGAAGCTCGGAGATAAGGAGCACCGTATTATCCGTACCCTGCGGGGAGCAGGCTACCGGGTAGATCTATGAGTAAGCGCATCTTTAAATGGTTTCGTAAGCTGCCTGCACCACGTTCTCTGCGCAAGCAGTTGCTAGCCATTTCGCTGCTCATTCTATCAGGATTGCTGCTGCTAATCGGAGTATTACAATATATACTCATGCGGGATTTCATATATAGCAATAGAGCAGAGTCTATGGAAGCGCAAATACGTTCTGTTCCCCGTGAAATGTTTTTCAACTTTTTCAATTCCTATGACGAGGACACCACAACTCCAAATGAGGGAAACACCGAGTTTAATGGCAATTTGCCGGGGGAAAGAAACGGCGAGAATAAAATTCCAAATGGTCAAAGAACCGGTGAAAATAGGCGTCCACTCCTGCTGGATGCCCATACAACACTCGCTATTTATAGCGCGGAAGGCACCTTCCGAGACTTACAGCAAATGACTTTATCTGATTCAGCCGCGCCTAGATTAACGAATGAGCAATACAATAATCTGCTCACTCATATCACGGATAGAGCAACAGGAAACTATAAGCTCGTAGAGGCCGATGACGGCACTGAACATCTGGCTATATTCGTGAATCTCTATAGACCTGGAAATACTCGATTGCTACTCCAAATGAGTGTGAATACCGGACCTCTTACGGATGTAATCTTACAGCAATTGATGATCTACGCAGGCTTGTCAGTGATTGCTTTATTGGCTGGCTTCTTCCTATACTTGCCTGCCCTTCGAAAGACGCTGGTCCCTCTGTCAAATATGGGAGAGTCCGCCGAGATCATTGATGCCGGTAATCTGGATATCCGATTTCCAATGAACCAAGGCCAGACTGAGATCGACAAGCTGGCTCATTCATTCAATGGTATGCTCGAGCGTCTCGAAATATCCTTTCATAATGAACGGGAAGCCAAGGAACAAATGCGCCGCTTTGCTGCTGATGCTTCTCATGAGCTGCGAACGCCACTGACCTCAATCCACGGTTTTCTGGAGGTCTTACTACGAGGTGCTGCGGATAACAAAGAACAGTTATACAATTCATTGCGAAGCATGCATGGCGAATCGAAACGGATCAACAAGCTGGTGGAGGATTTACTGCTGCTCGCTCGGATGGACGGCGCCCCCCAACTGAAGATGACGGATCTACTGCTCGGTGAGGTCATTTCCGAAATGAAGCCACATCTGCTCTTATTAGCGGATCAGCGCAAGGTTACTTTTGATATTTCGTATGGCATCCATGGTAAATATGAGCCCAATAAAATCAAACAGGTGATTCTGAATCTGTTCCACAATGCAGTTCAGCATACGGATGCAGAATCTGGCACCATTCATCTCTCTTCACATGCTAGAGAAAATGAGGCCATTCTAACGGTGCAAGACAACGGCTGCGGGATTTCTCCAGAACATATCCCACATATCTTCGATCGCTTCTACCGCAGCGATTCCTCTCGCACACGAAAATATGGTGGATCTGGACTCGGCCTTTCTATTACCAAGTCTATCGTGGAGGCACATCACGGCAAGATTAGTGTAAGCAGCACCCTCGGTGAGGGAACAACGTTCAGGGTTACCCTTCCTTGCGAGGAAGGATTAGCCAAGAGAGAGTAACAACCGTTATAATAGATGATAGACTTAAGCCCATGATGCTTACGAAGTAGTTTTGCTATGTTGTCCATTCTAAGGAGCATCGCTCCACAAAACTTAAGCCTATGCTTTCGAAGCGAGTTTTGCTCCACAAAACTTTTAGGAGGTCAAAAAAATGTACGAAATCGCCGTAATTGGAGCCGGTCCTGCCGGTGCAAGCGCAGCCCTGTTCGCCGCCAAGGCGGGCAAAAAAACGCTGCTGATCGACAATGATAAAGGCATGACCCGTAGAGGATGGTTTGAAAATTTTTATGGAATTTCCGAAGTAGGCGGTCCTGATCTCGTAGAAACCGGACATAAGCAAGCCGTCAAATTTGGCGCTGAGCTGGTAGCAGAACAAGCGATTAACCTCACTTCCAGCGGCAATGGATTCGTCATTGAAACTGAAGACGGAATCATTTATGAAGCCAAACATGTTATTCTAGCAACAGGTGCCCTTACCGATCTAGCCGCCAAAGCAGGTGTGGAAACTAAGGATGGTACAGAACCAAGAATCAAAACAGTAGTCGCTGTTAATCCAGAAGGCAAAACAAATATTGAAGGCATTTGGGCTGCAGGTACCGTTGCCGGAGTAAGTGTACATGCCATTATTACGGCAGGCGATGGCGCGAAGGTAGCCATTAATGTGATTAGCGAGCTAAATGGCGCGCGTTATGTTGATCATGATGTGCTAAAGGCTTAATCAATGACTGAAAATATAGATCCGGAGACGATTCTTAGGAATCTGTCCTCCGGATTTTTTATATCGCAAAATATAACTGCACTTGGTGCAGATATTTCATACTTTAGCACCCCTATGACTTTTTTAAGTGTAGTATGTGCAACTAAAGACAGTCGAAAAGTGTATTTCCGTTGGATTACGAAGAAATAAGTGTATCAAGTGCAACTAAGTCGATACGTAGTTGAATGATACACTTTTTAATTGTATAAAGTACACTTATCTGCTCACTCTCTTTACGCGACACGCAAAAAAACTGCCCCAAATCAACCTAATCTCACCGCCGAATGACGATGTTATGGTCGTTTGAAACAGTCTCCTTCAATCACTAGCGTGTACCCCAAGGTAACGCCCCCACTTCTTCACTTTCCTTCAGACTAGCAGCCAGCTTTTGCAAATACGGAACCAGTAATGGACGCAACTCCTCCCGCATCAATCCGACCTCCAGCGTAGCCTGAATGTAGCCGAATTTATCACCAATATCATAACGTCTGCCGATCAAATCCAGCGCTAGCAGACCTTCAGTACGGCATACCTCATGCAATGCATCAGTCAGTTGATATTCACCACCTGCTCCCCGTTCAAGGTTAGCCAGCACTGAAAATATCGAAGACTCCAAAATGTAACGTCCCATAATCGCATGCTCTGAAGGTGCCGTATCGGGTGAGGGCTTCTCCACCAAACCTTTAACTTCATGGACACCTTGTAGTGAACCGCTAGATGAAATAATTCCGTATTTATGAACCTCCTGCCGTGGTACCTGCTGAACACCGACGATGGTCTTCTCTTCTTGTTCATACAATTGCATCATTTGCAGTAGCGCCGGGTCCTCCGAGACCATGATATCGTCACCGAGCAGAACAGCGAACGGCTCATCGCCAACGAACTGTTCCGCACAAAGGATGGCGTGACCTAGTCCTAGCGGCTCTTTTTGCCGAATGTAATGAATGCTGGCCAGTTCGCTAATCGCTTGGACTTCACGAAGCAGCTCCTCTTTTCCTTTTTCCAAAAGCATCTGTTCCAATTCCACTGATTTATCGAAATGATCTTCAATCGATTTCTTGTTACGCCCCGTCACGATAATGATACTTTCAATGCCGGATCGAACAGCTTCTTCTACGATATATTGAATCGCCGGCTTATCCACAATGGGCAGCATTTCCTTGGGCTGAGCCTTAGTTGCAGGCAGGAAACGAGTGCCTAAACCCGCGGCGGGAATAACCGCTTTTCTAATCTTCACAACGAATCCCTCCCTTGTATTTATCGATTGTGTAGAGCTTGCTGCTCACGAGCATCCTGCTGCTTCTTGCCTTCATAGAACTCCTGAACAATATAGAGCGGACGTCCCTTGGTCTCATCATAAATCCGACCGACATACTCACCCAGAATCCCTAACATAATGAGCACAAAACCATTAAAGGTCAGTGTGATTCCGATCATCGATGCCCAGCCCTTAACGACTGAATCCGTAAAAATCACCAGATATAGCACATACATCAGATATAGAAAACCAGAGGCCGACAGCAACGCGCCAAGGTATCCTGCCAGCTTCAGCGGCTTATAAGAGAAGGAAGTAATTCCATCCAGAGAGAGCTTAATCATCCGTTTCAGCGGATATTTCGTTTCTCCCGCCAGACGTTCATCGCGTTCATATTCAATGGCTTTTTGCCGAAAACCGACCCAGCTGACCAGACCGCGTACGAATCGATTTTTCTCCGGCAGGCGCTTGAGCTCCTCACAGACTTTACGATCGATGAGGCGAAAATCCCCCGTATCGACAGGTATTGAAATATCGGTTGAATAACGTAGCACTCTATAAAAGAGGCTGGCCGTCCACTTTTTGAATAAGGATTCTCCGTTGCGCTTTATCCTTTTGGCATATACAACTTCATACCCCTGCTTCCATTCCGTAATCATGTCCAGAATCAGTTCCGGCGGATCTTGTAAATCGGCATCAATAATGACAACTGCATCCCCTAGGGCGTAATCCATTCCGGCAGTAATAGCGATCTGATGTCCAAAGTTACGAGACAAGTCGATCAGCTTCACACTCTCATCCCAGTAGCTATATTCCTCAATCATCTGGGCGCAATTATCTGTGCTGCCGTCATTCACAAAGATCAGCTCATACACTTCATTAGTTAAGCCCATTACTTTTTTGATACGTCGATACGTCTCTTGAATGACCGCCTGTTCGTTAAACATCGGTATAATAATGGAATAGCGCACGTGGGTACTCATGAGCAGCTCCTCCTTAAATTTGAATAATGAAGCGTGCCTGATCTATCTCATAACACGCTTCATATGCTTAACATTCGCCTAGTTTACAGTGACCTTGTATAATGTCCCGCTGTTTCCTCCATCGCTTCCTGCCCAATCGGCTGCTGGAACTTCTGTACCATTCTCTGTGATCCAAGTCGTCAACTCGGAGCTTCCCCCGCGTCCACCACCCATACCACCGCTATTGATCAGGAAGTACTTCACCTTTCCGCTCTCTACGAACGCCTTTAGGGTATCTGGGGTATACACGGTGTCCGAGTTAGAAAATCCGTTCAAAATAACAACCGAGGCACCCTTATCAACGATATATGGAGCTGCTGTGCCATAATCCAATGTAGCAAAAAGATAAGGCTCCCCAGTATTGTTCTCCTCCAGATAGGACAACAGACTCTCATTCGCACTTGCGGCGCTATTACGTCCAAAATTGCCTGGACTGCCGCCCATTCCCCCTCTACCCTCACTACTGCTCGGGCCTGCCTCAGGGGTTTGACTGTTTAAACCATAAGTTATGGGAGTAGCTGCCCAGTAAAGCGGCCCAACTAACAATACTAATACGGCTGCAATACCTGTCGCTGTCGTATAAATAAAGGATTTTTTAAAGCCTTTAAGAACTACCAGGACCAGCGAAACCACTATGGCTGCAGCTAAAATCCCAATGGACCAGCCACTGCCAATCGTATCGTTATAAGGATGAACAATGTACCACTGGAACCCTGCAGTAACCAGCGTTGCGGCAGGCAATAGCCAAGACAGCCAACCAGAGTGCTCCCGATATAGCGTCCACAGCTTCGACCATCCTGCACCGACTAACGCTGCAACTGGTGGAGCCATCATCACCAGATAATATTGATGGAAGAATCCTGCGATACTGAAGAATCCCATAACGGGCACCAGCCACGCTAACCAGAAGAGAGCCTCTTTATGAGCTTGGGTAAAGTTCTTTCTCCGCAGATTGGCGAATAATCCAATGATGCCTAGCAATACGAAAGGCAGCATCCAGCTAGCTTGACCTGACAGCTCCGATTGGAACAGGCGCAGTGGACCTGCTGTTCCTGTATTGAACATTCCGCCTCCGCTTCCACCGCCGTTCATGCCGCCGCGATTTCCTCGCCCGCCGTCCTCGCCACCAAATTGCCGACCTTGACTGTCTGTTCCACTAGGAGGCTGACCTGGTGCACCTCCATCATCGTCACCAGTCTGGCTATTCGAGGTCGAATTTGTGCCTTGCCGGCCCGAAAATGCTGCACGTCCGCCATCAGCGTCACTATTACTGCCTGACCCGTTCATGTTGGGCATCTCGCCATTCATAGCTGGCATTTCACCATTCATGTTCGGCATCTCGCCGCCATTCATTCCTGGCATTCCACCGCCACCACCACCTGCCCCGCGATCCCCCGTTAATCGGGCCACGCCATTATACCCAAAAGCAAGATTCAGCACTGAATTGGTACCACTGCTGCCGATATAAGGCCGTTTGCTGGCGGGAATCGAATCCACGATCACTGCCCAGGATAAGGAGACTACAAGCAAAATTGCTGTGGAGGCGGCCAATACTCCCGTCTTCCGCTTCCAGTTCACTTTGGCAGCTAAGACATAAAAGAAATAAAAAGCCGGTAGAACCATGTATGCCTGTAGCATCTTCTCGTTAAAACCAACACCGATTAACGCAAATGCGGTAAGAAGGCTACCCATCTTGTTGCTCTTCGTCCCTTTAAATAGAAACCATGCCGCGAGCAGAAGGGTGAATACAAGCAGTGCATCAATATTGTTCGTCCGGCTGACTGCCGCTGCTACCGGAGTAGTCGCCATGACTAGAGCTGCTATACGTGCTGCCGCTCTGCCAAAGGTAGGCTTCACCAGCAGGTATACAAGTAACACGGAGCCCACGCCGCCAAGTGCCTGTGGCAAAATCACACTCCAACCGTGCAGCCCGAAGATAAGCGCGCTAAGTGTCTGAATCCAAAAGGTAACTGGTGGTTTATCTACCGTTACTGAACCCGCGGAGTCCAGTGAAGCGAAGAAGAAATTATGAAAGCTCTGCAGCATACTTCCCACCGCGGTGGTGTAGTATGTATTCACATAGTGGTCATTCCAAACTCCATACCCGTACAAAAAAGCGGCAATTAATAAAATGAGCCACAATATAAGATCCGAGCTTATTTTTTTGACCCTGCTCATCTCCATCCACTCCTATCCTTTGATCATCTGTATTCCGGCAGTTCTGTGCCCCCGGTTCAATCTTTCTGTAGGTGTATTATTTCACCCTTACCTTAACTCTCAATGAGTCCAAGCTGAATGTTTGCTGAATATACAAGGCCCCCAGAACGCAAAAAAGACCCCACAATGTGGAGCCTTTCTGTTTTTAAAATTGACTATTCCATCCTGCCCATAGCAACGAGCTTATTCACTGTATTCCAGTTACGTGCTGTAACAGACATACCTAATATTTTGTCAAAAGAAACCTTAAAAAGCGGCGATTGGCTCACGCTGATCTCATATAATACGTACATCTCTCTGCCGGCAAAACGCAGTTTATCCGGTCCTTCCTCATAAATACGCAGCTTATCTAGTGCTTCAGCTGAAGGCACTGCTGGCAGAAAAGAAACATACCATCTTTTGAACGCCTCTGGGTCGGTCAGCTGAAAGGGATTATTAGTGATTACTTCCTCCATCTCAGCCAGTGTACGAATCATAACAGAGACCTCAAAACCAAAAACCTCATGAATCTGGCGTTCAATGACTCCGCTAAGGAGACTCTCCGATTCCTCATCACTTTCAAACACTACATTGCCGCTCTGAATATACGTTCGTACATTGTGAAAACCAAGGGACTGCAACATTGTCTTCAGATCCTGCATCTTAATGATTTTGTGGCCGCCGACGTTAATGCCACGCAGCAGCGCAATATAGATGGTCATGGAGCACACTCCGTTTCTAGTCAGGATCAAGGTAGTCCCACGGTTAAGGTCTGCAGACGTTTACGCACTTCTTTTACCAGAAGCTCCTTCTCCGGTGGCGGAAGTCCTTCCACCAGACGCGCGGCAGCGATTGGCAAAATCCAGCGGTCTATGTCCTCATAGGCGAGACCTGATAAACGGAGATACTCCCGAATGTATCCCTTGGTTAATTTCTTTCTAATAAAACCTATCATCATTCTCGATAAGGCAGAGGCTCCAGGGGGCATGGCTCCCATACTGAACATCACTACAGATCGAGCAGCATCGGCCGCTGGTTCTCCCGCCACACCTGTCATCCAGTCGATTACCCAGAGCTGGTCATCCATAAGCACATTGTCAGGATGGAAATCTCCATGACATAAATGGGTTCCTTGTGGTAACTTCTCCACATAGCTCAGGATGGCTGACTTCTCATCTTCACTAAGCATTGGAGCCCCCATAATATTCCACTTCAACATATCCTTCTGCTGTCCAATTTCTTCTGTAGGTTCAAGCTTATGCAAATCACAGTGAAGTCCCGCCATCATTCTGGCATAATGGGTAACTTTCCAAGGCTTCTCACCCATCACTTTTAGCAGGGAGGGACCTTGAATTTGTTGAAAAACGATTCCTTGTCGACTCTGTTCAGAAATTAGTTCAAAGGGCTGCGGTGTCCGGACGCCCTGCGAGTGCACAAACTGGCTGATCTTATATTCTCGGCTAATATTCTGCTCTGAAACATCCGCCAGGTACAATTTAAGAATCCTCTGATCATCATGCTGCCAGATCTCCGCTGTTCTGCCTTTCCCAACAAGCTTCGCCTTCATTCAGCAGCCTCCATTTAGTCCAGATTAATGCGTGTAAAATGCTCAACAACCGGAAATGGATCGTAGTAATGGTGAAGCAGCGCCTTCCATTCCTGATACTGGCTGGATTCTCTGAATCCTATGGTGTGATCTTCAAGCGTTCTCCACTTCACAAGCAGAAGATATTTATGATCATCCTCCAAGCAATGCTGCAATTCATGCCCTATGTAGCCTTCGATCGAAGAAATTAAGCTTGAGGCCTCCTTGAAGCTTTTTTCAAATTCAGTAGTAAAACCAGACTTCACTTGCAGCATCGCAGCTTCCAAAATCATAATCAGCATCCTCCAACGGTTATGTATTTAAAGCATCACGGAAAAATTCATGATAAAAATTAATAATAACAAGCAGAATGGCTAGTGACTCGTTGACCTGCTCTACCTCAAGGCTATGATTAGCATCATCGATTCTATACACTTTTAAATGATGAAGCCCACTAATTTCACCAGATAGCTGTTCGCTAAATAAAGGGTCGCTTCCACCATAAATTACAGTCCCACGACTCTGCTGTATCAAAGGGATCGCCTCAGGTAATGGTGTTATATATAGATGAGACGTCTTTTTCTGTATTTCCAGCTCTTCTGCAATTCTCCCTGCTATGACCGAACCCACGCTTTTGCTAATGAATAGAATCTTTTTGTAATCAGGAAGAGATGCAATGGCCGCCTTACATTCCTGAATGAGAATAATCATTTCATCACGCTTAAAACCTACTCTAGCACTCTGGTAGCCATATTCAAGCAGTAGGACATCGCAATTATGTTCCCGAGCAGCTTTGGCCGCATAATCTAGCAGAGGGCGTTCAGCCGAGTAATTTTTACCTGGAAAAATAACAGCCAGTGTCTTAGATCCTTGAGTAATATATTTATGTCTAACCTCTCTACCCCAATAAGAGGACATAATGATGTTGCTGACGTTCATACCTGTTTCCCTCTTTTCTAAAACAACCATTCTATATATCTATCATTATAGCTAACTTATGTTTAGTTTTAAAATCAAAGAATTCCTAATCTTTACTAGAGATCAGGAATGTTCGAAAGTAGGTCTATTGCTGTGATGCCACCTGCTTATGTTTACTTTTACTAACCTTAATTTCAGCACAAATCCACAATATCAACGGAATAATCACCTGAAAAGGAAGCGCATATATTGGATAAATAGTATAGGCAAAATGCTGCATCTCCATAATATCCTTGAAGATAAACCGAGAGAAATAAACCATAATCAATCCCATCTGAAGCACAACGGATCGGTAGCTCTTCAGTTTGAATAATTTAGCGACTCCAACGCTAGCCACATATAAACATAAGCTGGCCTTTATGAATATGGTGATTACAAATCCAAGTGCGGATGATGCCTCCATTCGGGTCAAAAAATCCCCGATATTAATCCGACTAACTGCTACATAAGAGGGAAAGTATAAGCTTTGAACAATATCAGGATTGAGAATCAGCAAATTCCGCAGTGAAACAAGCAAGATCACTCCGCCAGAAATCAGTAATCCGCTTAGCAGTATCTTTTTGGCTGAGTCTTTTGCCGGTAAATGACTAAATACTCCCATAAAAAGAACAATTTCAGCAAAAGGAAAAGCAAATGATCCCAATGTATCTGCAAATACCGGTGACCATCCACTGTCAAGAAAAGGCTTCAAATAGTGGTACTTGAGCTTGGGAATGGCTAGGATTTCAATTAAAAAAATCTCAGCTAAAAGCAGCAGTAGAAATAGTTTAGCACATCTTCCAATCACCTCAATTCCTGCCTTAACCACCCAGATACATAACAGTCCAATACATAACATGGGTGCAATCATAGGGGTCTCAGTCAAAGCTACTGTTTTACTAAATTCTCCAAAATTCCTTAGAACCAGGGCCCCCATATGCAGCGCGTACCATATATACATACAAGAAACTACTCTTCCAAGGATAGATCCAAATACGGTGATCAAGATATCAAATAGATCCTTCGCCGGAAAAAGCACATGAAATCTCGCGTAGATAAAAAGCAGGGGAACCGTTAACGATATGGCAAAAAGTAAAGCAATCCAGCTACTGTTGCCCGATTTCCCCGGCAGTCCCATGAATAGTGAAGTCCCAATAATAAATAGAACAACAATACTTATAGAATGCCCTGTGGGTATAATCTCTCTTTTCATGCTTAAATCTCCTCTTGGACTTGTAACTAAAATAACTTGCTGATCCAGCTGACTATGAAAGGTGAAGGACTAGGAAGCTGCCATTTCATGGCCAATGCAAAAGCAATACAGAAAGAAAACAGACATAGTGTACAACACACATAAAAATCCCGTTTCATCCCTTGCTTTAATAGTCCGTAAGGATCCATCAATACAACAAAAAAGTAGATTAACACAACGATAACAGCCAATTTAATCACCTATTCTTGATGGATCTGGATAGATCTTGAGTTTTGAGCACTGCTTTCAATAATTACTGTTGAATTTACAACCACATCTAGATCAGAGAATTCCCGCTCCCAATCTTTATCTAGCTCGGTCCAGGTCTTAGGCATATTCTCAAAGATAATTTCTCCGAATCCAAAAATATCGGAATGATATTCCCGCTGCACCTTTTTAATTACAGAGAGAATATTCTTCTGTAATTCCTTAGCGGCACGCTTTTCTATAACATTCTTACTATTTAGACTAGTGAATCCTTCAGTAGTCATTACCTCATCAAGCCCGGTATGTGTGAACGTATTTATCTGTAATTGGAGCTTGCCGTTTACCCAAACAGGCTTTACTTTTGTTGTATTAGAGAAAATTTCAAGTGTAAAGTCGGGGGTTCCCTCTTCGTTATTCACGGTTAACACCCCTCCCTTAATATTATCTTTAACAAACAACATATACTTGGTCTCTTCGCCACTCAGCTTACCAATCATTTTGTCCATTTTGAATATAGCTGTTCCACTAACACGCGGATTCTTCTGACCATTCTTTTCGTGAATATAAATAAGAGGAGCTATCGCACAATCCCCCGGCGTTTCAAGCTTTTCAATGAAGTCCCAAATTTCAACAACCGGAGCCGTGCTTACATTTTTTTCAACCATCATCTGCTGGGCAAGACCATAAGACATAATCGTTTCTGTTGAGCTGTTCAAATTAATTACTTCCTGAGCCGTCTTCTCTTTAGAAACAAATACATAAACATCCGACCGAGTTTCTGTATCTCTGTTGTACCAATCAATCACTTTTACAACCCCTTCCTTCGCTACCTCCTCACTGATAATGATCGCCTTGGAATGGCTCCAGAATAATTTTTTTCCCGTGATTGAAATCATGCCTCGCACAATTTCAAACAGCGTTTTACCTGAAAGACTAACCATCTTATATCCCGCTTGACTAGACTTCATCCCCTCTTTCGTATCCACGATTTCGACCGTTGCTAATAGCTTCCCGTCAGAATCTTTATCGATGCCAATGCCTGCTACAACCGCCCTGTCTTCAATTTCAGCGTAATCCCAACAGCCCAAGATACTGACCAGAAGTAATAGCGATATACAAGCTAGCAAACCTTTTTTGATTTTTTTCATGACCGATTCCTTACTTTATTTGTCGCTTTTCTCTTTCGGTTACGAGCACCAATCATCGCTGGACGCAGATACATATGCCACCACGGCGCCCTTATAGCTGTATCCTTAATATCCTGCGGGCGAATAGAACCTACTCCAAGCATGTATTGAACGCCAAAGGAACGTAAACTCATCAAATGAATAACTAAACCGATCACACCCAAAAAATATCCATATAATCCTAGAAAAAAGGTAGCAAACAGCAGCAGCGACCTTACTACGATTAAAGGACCCGTCAGCCTAGGGTTAAGCAAAGCCATAATTCCGGTTAAACCCACAACAATAATCATAGGTGCGCTAACTATCCTCGCTTCCACAGCCGCCTGACCCAATACAAGCGCACCTACGATACTAATCGCCTGACCAATGTAGGTCGGTATTCGTTCTCCTGCCTCGCGCAGAATTTCAAATATCGTTAGCATGAACAAGACCTCCACTACAGTCGGAAAAGGAACGGCAACTCTCGACGTTGAAATACTAAGCAACAACATGGTAGGCAGCATCTCCTGACTATAGGTAACCAATGCTACGTACAAAGCAGGGATACTAATAGACAAGAAAGCTCCTAGCACCCTTATCATTCGATTAAATGAACCAAAGTAATAGTTAATATAATAATCAGAACTAGCCTGGAAATTCTCCACAAACAAGTAGGGCACTGTCATTGCATAAGGACTGCCTTCCATTAATAAGGCAACTCTGCCCTCCATAATTTTGCTTACTACAGAATCTGGACGTTCTGTGCTCCCCGTCATCTCAAAGGGTGAGAAGGGTTCATCCCGAATAAGCTCTGAAAGAACAGACGTATCCAATACAACATCTATATCCACCTGTTGAATTCGCTCTTGCAACTCTTTAACAACTTCCGGTGAGGCCAACCCTTCGATATAACAAATACAAGTTTGTGTTTTGGAGCGGACCCCGACCTGGCCAAAAATCAACTTTAAGTCCGGACTTTGCACTCTTCGGCGAATGAGCGTCAAGTTTACAAGCAGTGACTCTGTAAAACCTTCTCGCGGACCATTGACACTTTTTTCCGTCACAGGCTCCGCGATGGCCTTCGTTTCCCACCCCTGCGCACTAATGTTAAGCGCACCAGCAAAGCCATCCAGCAGAAATAATGTTTTTCCAGCTACGACCGCGCTAACCATCTCATCCAAACTCGTAGAGCAGACCACATCGCTAATGTTAATAACCAGCGTCCGAATTTTCTCCATCATTTCAGCTGTATTTCTGCTATCCATTGCCGTAAAATCAAAATCCATTAGAGGCTTTATCACCCCGTACTGGATCATTTCCCTGTCTACCATTCCGTCTACATAGACTAATCCGCAGCGGATGCCGTCACTATGGATATTATTTAGCACCCTTATCCTAAGAGTTCCATCATCCTTGAATATTTGCCGAAACAGATTCATCATTTCATCTAGTGACGTACTCGGAGTCTGCTCAGAGGTCGTATTTTGTTGAGAATCTTTGCGGTTACCATCTGCTGCCTTTTTCTCCACAGTAGTCACTCCTGTCACAATAGTTTCCTAGAAATTATCCCCCATCTCACTAAATACTATCCGCCAAAATTATACTGAAAAGGGATCAACTTCTTTGCAAAGGAGAGTAAGCTCCATCCGTTAAAATAAAAAAAAGCCGCTTTATCAGCAGCATGTTGAATGTTTATGATTGTAGGGGTCATCTGGTATAATTTGATGAAAATAAGAGATAGGAGCTCCCTATGACACCATTTACAGAACAAGTGATTCGTATCATACAATCTATACCTGAAGGAAAAGTGATGACTTACGGAGGCGTTGCTCGTGCGGCAGGAAGCCCAAGAGGAGCAAGGCAGGTGGTTCGTATCCTCCACTCCATGAGTAGAAAATATAAACTTCCCTGGCATCGGGTTATCAACGCCAAAGGAATGATCGCCTTGACTGAAGATGAATCCAACTCCCTCCAGAAGCTTTATTTGCAGGAGGAAGGGATTATTTTTAATGAAAAAGGTGTGGTAGATCTGAAGCAATACCAATTTGATCCGGAATTTATGGGTTAACCACGTATACGCTTGGCGTCCCTTCCTTTTTCACGGGTTCCAAGACCATTTAACAAACAGTACATCGTAGCGTAGATGACCAGCAATACAAACGCAATGAACAAGCTAAAAAATACCGACTGTCGATTCAAGCTGTCCATAACCAGCTGGTACAACTGATGCCGGTCCGTCAGTACGTCCCAGCTATTCAGCCTGTAGACTCTGCCAAGCAGGACCCCATACCCCCCAAGTACACATGCTGCGAGTACGAATATCCAAGAGAAGAGCAGGCTGCTTTTGCGGTAAACAACCGTCTGGAACTGGTATAAAGAGAAGAATCCAGTCAACCAGCCGCTCCAAGTGAACAATAAGAGGGTAGCCAGATCATACCAATACCGATTCTGAATGGTGCCATCCACGATATATCTGCTTTTTCTTATCGTTAGATGCACCAGATCCGTCATGAGATAAGGCGCGTTCGGAAAGAACAGCAGCCAAGCGACGCCTAGCGGAACAAGCAGCAAGCCACCTATCTTCCTTTTATCCAGTTCATAAGCAGCCATAGAGAACAGGAACGGTATCCAAGCCAGGAATAAATTCCAGAGTAAAAATGCATAAAATGAATCCGTCTGTAGTGACACTACACGATATACGGCCAATGTCGCCACAGACAGACCTGCCAAGAGCATAAACACCTTCGGATAATTCAATTCCTTCATGAGCTTATATTCTCCTTATCGAGATAGTTTACATTTAACTTATACCCAATTGTACAAATTTGGCATTCTCAAGTCCAATCTGCGGGAAATATAAGGATAATGTATAGTGTGAAACTTATACTTTCTTATATTTAAATAGAAAAAACCGGACGCAGAAACGTCCGGGCTGACTCTTATCTATTTAACTCAAAGACCACTATTTAGTTCAGGTGCAATTACAGGGTTCTTACGCCCTTTCAGACCGCGCATACTTCCCGCCTCTTCCAGGCTGGAGAACGCTGTACACTCCCTAAAAGCGGCATGGCTACATCCAATACACTTGCTGTAATCGATGCTGTTAAGTGCGTCATTAATTGCTTCCCCGGTGCGCGGATAAAACTGAGCCTCTCCTATGGTACTATACAGTCCAGTTCTCTTGAGTAGCTCAAGCGGCTGTGGCTGAATACCTGAGATCATAAGCTTCCCTCCAACGGCTTGTAAATGCCGCACCAGCTCTGCTAAATTGGATTCTCCGGTAGTATCCATGAAGGGTACTTTTCCCATCCGCATTAATATAATTCTAGGCTGATCTGAACCATAGCTTGGCATAGTGTCATCGAATCGATAAGCAGCGCCAAAAAAGAGCGGACCTTCTACCGTGTAAATTCCAATTTGCGGACAATCATGACTCTCCGTAACCATATGTGCCTCTACCTTAACGGACTTCGGATCAGGCAGTACTTTGGCTACCAAATGAACCTCTCCCATTCGTTTCACAAACAGAATAACCGCAAGAATTAACCCCACCTCTACAGCCAGCGTTAAATCTGCAAATATCGTTAACAAGAAGGTGATGAATAACACCAAGGAATCGCCGGTCTTGATCTTAAGCAGATGAAGGAACTCTTTGCGCTCACTCATATTCCAAGCTACTACCATTAAGATAGGTGCCATCGCAGCTAAAGGAATACTGGAAGCATAGGGTGCGAGCAACAGGAGAATTAGAAACACCACCACACCGTGAACGATCCCCGAGATCGGAGAAACAGCGCCACTCTTGATGTTCGTCGCTGTTCTAGCAATTGCTCCTGTCGCTGGTATGCCTCCGAACAAGGGAGCAGCAATATTGGCGATTCCCTGACCGATCAACTCTCGGTTACTATTATGGCGGCTACCTGTCATTCCATCCGCTACAACAGCGGATAACAATGACTCAATAGCACCTAGCATTGCAATGATAAATGCCGGACGAATGAGCAGGGTAATTCGTTCCCAAGTAATGTCCGGAAATCGAAAGCTTGGTAAGGTATTAGGGATATCTCCGTAAGCAGAGCCAATCGTAGTCACTTTACCGCTAAAGAATAACGCAGCAATCACAGTCGCGCACAGAAGACCTACCAATGATCCAGGCACCTTCGGCGCGAATCGAATCGCTAGGATAACGACGGCAAGACAAATCACGGCGGTCAGGATACTGTATCCATTCATCGTCGATAGATGAATCCCTATTTCTTTCATGTTATTTACAAAGCTCTCATGCCGTTCTATATTCCTTAATCCAAGGAAATTTGCAATCTGCCCGGTGAAGATAATGACCGCTATCCCTGCTGTGAAACCAATCGTTACTGGCCTCGGAATAAACTTAATCAATACACCCAGCTTTAATAATCCCATGAGAACTAGAATAACCCCTGCCATCATCCCAGCAATAAGCAAGTTCTCATAGCCATACTCCATCGCAATGGCAAACAAGATAGGAATAAAAGCACCTGTCGGTCCACCAATCTGAAATTTTGATCCTCCGAACAATGAAATACATATTCCGGCAACGATTGTCGTGTAAATGCCATACTCGGGTTTCACTCCGGATGCAATAGCAAATGCCATCCCCAAAGGAATGGCAATCACACCAACGATTGTTCCCGAAATCAAATCCTTACGAAATGCATTCATGTTGTAGCCTTTATATCGGCCCCACCCTGTCATAATCAAACCTTCTTTTCTTTAAATATCTGATTATTTGAATATAAGAAGAACATTACTCTAGGACGCAACTGTTGTCAACGCCAAAATAATGTTATTCCTTTATTCTCCGCGCATACCTTCGAGCAATGAAATGGTACTCACCAGATGGTTATCAAATATTTGTTTAGCTACGACCAGAAGATCTTTAATCAGAGGATCACGTAACGAATAGATCACAGTGGTACCTTCTTTTACACTGGCTACTACATTCTTAGCGCGTAAAACAGCTAACTGCTGGGATACTGCAGAACCTTCCGATCCTAGAATGGCTTGTAGCTCATTCACATTCTTCTCACCTTCGCTGAGCAGTTCCAGTATACGAATTCGCATCGGATGAGCCAGCGCCTTGAAGAATTCGGTCTTAAATTGCTGAATTTCGGTGTTCATAGACTTCTACTCCTCATAGCTTACTTCTGAATCTAATGTTATCTTTGTATGTTATCTTAGTCCCTGATAAGCGTCAAATACTCAAGGGGTAGATGCTCACATTACGAACTTGCACTTCTACAAACACACCAAGCGCCATAGGCTCACCGAGACACTCGAACATTAGTAAACTTTCACCTATTCGCAAAAATCCTGTCCCGTCTTCTTCAATATTCTCCAGCACACCGGTAAAAACAACCTTATCTCCCTCTAACCTAATATTGAACTCACTAGCAGGTACAGGTAGAATATCCACCCATCTCATCAGCAGCTCCGAAAGCTCGAATTCCACATCTGTTTCCGTATCTGGCTCCACAGGAGCACCGCACCAGATCCCCTTACCCTCGCCAAACTCCGTGCGAAAGAATACCTCGTCCTTTTTCAAGCCAAGCTTTGTAATTTTAATTTTCATAGCTATTATTCCACCTTGATCATTTATAACGATCATTATACATGACAATGAACGGATATTATCAAGTGTAATTCTGGGTAACCTTGTTCAGATAAGTACTAGGATGCAGCCAAGGATGCTTAAAGAACTCATTTTTCTTCGTGATTCTCCGTGAGACACCCAGATCATAATCGATCATAGACTTTATCCGCTCTGCGAAGGCCTCCCCTTTCACCAGCATTCCCAGCTCAAAATCGTGGCAGGCGCTTCTCTCGTTGATGTTGTAGGAGCCATGAAATACCGCCTTTGATCTATGGTCATAGGCTATTTTCCAATGTGAAAACCGGCCTGTGAAGCTATAATCATAAAAGGAAACCCCATTGATAAACGGCTTATACATATTGCCTCGTACCGCCGCAGAATTGGTAGGATGATCATTAACCTTCAGCGGATTGCAGATGCTCAGATGACAGGAACAGTCTGGCCCCAGCTCCCCCAGCCGATCCCAGAACTCTTGATCAATCAAATAAGGATTTACAATTATTGTCTCCTCCGTCGCATAGGTAATTAAATTCAAGTAATATTGCTGAATGAAGTTCACTGGATTGCCCGGAAAGCTTGCAAACAGCGTACATTCTTCCTCTCCAAAATGATAATCTACATTCGGCTGGTAGAAGGCATCCTCCACGTCAAAAAAATCACCTCCCAGAAGCAACCAACGGGAATGAAACTTAGCATTTAAAGACTGCGCCGCCGCGCCACGAATCCGGAAGCAGCCATCATGCCACTCCTCTTTTTTACTAGGAATCCCCTGCAGTTGTCCTTCTATACTGACCGCAGATGATGCCTGAACAGGCGTCATGTATGTGTACTGATCCCCAATGTTCAGACTGCCAATAATAGAGGTTACCCCATCAATGACCATAAACTTCCGATGATCAATGACATTCAGTCCAGTGATCTCTACGTCCTCTTGTACTTTATCCTGTAAGAACAGGATGCTTTCCGGTACACCTTGCTGCTCCAGCACCTTCCGCTTCACACGCCATTCTACGGCTGTATAATACGAATTGAAGGTATCCAGCAGTTTAGCTCCTGCATTCTCAAGCCTTTCAGAAATCTTGGAGAATTGGCCAAACGCCAGATTATTCTCATACCCTAATGCTGTCAGCGTGTAATTGACCATGATCCGTACCTTCACCCCCCGTTTAAGAGCGTGAAATAATTCATCTGCAACCAGATTGCCTGAACGGTCATTAAAGAAGAGCATCACGGACAGGTGAATATAATGCTGTGCCTTCTTTATTTCTTCTATGATCATCCCAAGGCACGCAGGTCCATTCACGTAAGGATCTACTTGGTTATTCCATGTGGTTTGTGGGGCTAGAACTGTTAGTTTGTCTGAATCTAGTCTGCCTAATGCTTCAGTAAGATGCCCCAGCAATCTTGGGCTAAAGCCAGGAACCTGGAATAGCTGTTGACCCTCGGTAATAACTCCGCCAATGGACTGACGATATGCTTTGGCCGCCTCTAAGTCGATCTCCTTTAGCGTACATTCCGCCTCTTCTCCAGCTTCGCCCAAAATCCGGACAAGTGAACCGCCTGATAAGTAATAGTTCAAGATGTCGATCATATTTTTCTGTATTTCCATATGTAAGATCCCCTATCTTTATTGTGAGTACACATGTATCAAGGTAAGGTTAGATACCCTTGAACTCCTCTTTATAAACGGGGAATATAAAAAACAGGAATGCCCGTAGCCATTATGGCTATGGAACATCCCTGTTTAAGATCAACCAGGATTTACTAAGAATCGAGATAACTTATTTCACTTGCTCTGCGCTAAACACTTTTACGTCTAGTGGTGCAGCCAAGAATTCACCAGCTTTAGCTGAGAACGCGGTAAAATGAGGGCTCGTGTTGTGGCTGGATACGGCCTCAGCGTCGCGCCAAGTCTCCACCATAATAAATGAGTTTGCTTCTCCAGCATTCTCATACAGCTCGTAAGAGAGATTTCCTTCTTCAGTATGAGTAGCCGTGAGAAGTGTTTTAGACTCCGCCAAAAACTGCTCGCGACGTTCCGGATTTACTTTAAGCACAGCATGAATAATGATCATTGTATTTTCCTCCTAAGGTGTAATTTATTATTTCCACTCAGCAATCTTATCAATAGGCAAACGGACAGATGGATAGCCTGCATCAACAGCCTTACCGATGGAAAGCAGCATTACAGGAACATAGCGGTCTTTCTCCATGCCAAACGCTTCTGCGATTTGATCTTTTTCATAACCGCCAATTGGGTTTGTATCGTAACCATGTGCACGGGCAACCAGCATCAACTGCATCGCAACAAGAGCACCATCGATGAGCACAGTGTCTTTGTTAACTTCATGTGGCAGGGTAGCAAAGTGAGCAGCTAATCTAGTCAATTGGTTTTCTTTTACTTCAGCAGGCATTAGTCCACGTTCAACAGCTGTGCCATAAATCTCCTCTGCATAGTCGAAATTGTTCAAATCACCGAAGATGGCAATCATAGCGGCAGAGGTTTCAACTTGTACACCATTAAAGCGAGCAAGAGGCGCTAGTGTAGCTTTAGCTTCATCACTTTCGATGACAAGAAAACGCCAAGGCTGCATGTTCACTGAGGAAGGTGCAAGCGTAGCTTCGGTAAGAATCTGTGTCATCTCTTCTTTGCTGATCTTAACGGATGGATCATATTTGCGGATAGAGCGGCGACCCGTAATAATTTCTTTAAAATCATTGGTTTGTGTTTGTGTAGCGTTCATATGTGTATTTCTCCTTTGAATGTGTAATTTGGGTAGTTACAGTTACAACAGATTGATATTAGATTGCAGGCGATTAAGCATATCTATGAGCACTTTTCGCTCCTGATCGTTAAATCCAGTTAGCAGAGTAGCGACAAATCGCCTCTTCTCTTCGCTATATTGAATCATTCTTTCCCGCCCTTGATCCGTCAGTGAGACCAATGTAACCCTGTTATCTGCGGGGTTGTTGCGGCGAGTGATCGTACCACTCTCTTCCATTCCTTTCAAGTGCCGGGTAACGGCGGCCGCATCTATATCCATGCCCTTTTGCAGCGTAATTTGGCTGACTTCATCTACTTGGAATAATTCATGCAGGAGGCGAAGCCGTGTGGGACTAATCCCAGCACATCGTTCGAATTTCGGACAGATTCCCTTGTTTAATGCCTGCAGCAGTTCAAATATGCGGTCTTCCTCAGGATAGTGCTCCGTCAAAATATACCTCCTTCTTTAATTTGATTGCATACAATTGTTTTGTATAAAATTATACTAACTGATAATCATTGACCCGTCAACTAATATATCAAATCATTTTTTACAAATCAACATTGCTTATCCTCTTATGGTGCTATAGTCTTGAACAAAAAGGAGGCATCCTATGAGAATCTCCCTGATTCAGCTGGATATAGCATTTGGCAATCCCGATGTGAATTATGCTGCTGCAGCAAATAAAATTAGTGAAGCTGCCGCCACAGCCCCCGACTGTCTTATTCTCCCTGAGCTTTGGACCACTGGCTATGATCTGGCCCGACTAGAAGATATTGGCGATCCAGAAGGAGAAATCACCAAGGAATTCATCTCCGGCTTATCCAGACAATACAACGTCAATATCGTCGCTGGTTCAGTCGCTAGCAGGAACGCCTCCGGTGTAACTAATCGTATGTTTGTATTTAACCGATCTGGAGAACTCGTTGGCGAATACAGTAAGCTGCATTTATTTCAGCTAATGGATGAACATCTATATTTGCAGCCGGGAGAAGACAAGGGTCTCTTCACATTGGAGGGCACATTATGTGCCGGATTAATCTGTTATGATATCCGATTTCCAGAATGGGTTCGCGCTCATACCGCACAAGGTGCAGAAATCTTGTTTGTTAGTGCAGAATGGCCATTATCCAGGCTATCACATTGGCGTGCACTACTGATCAGCCGAGCAATCGAGAACCAATGTTATGTAGTAGCCTGCAACCGTGCAGGAAGCGACCCTTACAACACCTTTGCTGGGCATTCTATGATCATTGATCCTTGGGGAGATATTTTATGTGAAGCTGCTGAAGGGGAAAAAATCCTAACGGGGGATATCGATTTACATATGGTGCGTGAAATTCGAGCACAAATCCCTATTTTTGCAGACAGACGTCCCGACTTATATGATTAAAAAGGACGTAACAGATGCTGGCCTCTCGCCAGCTTTCTGTTACGTCCTTTTTAACGATGCTCAATATCCATTTATCTTTGGGCATAACGTTCATGCAGGACTCGCGCAGCATCCAGAACACGCCGATCTTCATAGTCCAAGAAATATCCGGTCTCCTGCTGTAGCCTGTCAGAGGATTTAAGCACCACTCCACGGTGGGCTAATGCTTGTCTAATGCCTTCGGCAAATACTTCAGTAGCATTCGGTCCACCTAGTTCACCAAGCCCAGCGATCGTCTCTGGACGAACCCGTGGATAAGATAATGCTGAGTCTCCTCCTGAGGCTTGCTCATAGAATTTATGAATGAGCTCACCACGTTCCTGTCCCGAACCCGAAACCACTACAAATGCATGCACGAAATAGGCATTATTTTGTCTGCGCTGAGCAATGCCGCAAAATTTTCGCCCACCGATCGCCAAATCGAAGTCCCCCGGGCAGTAAGAACCAACAATTTCACCAGCCTGAATTTGAGCAGCAGCCTGTGGATGACTCATAGCAACTGCCTCAGTGATCAGAGAAGCCAGAAGCCTAAAGTCATCATGAAAGTCCAGCTTTCCGCGTCCTTTGGGGAGAACTAGCGAAACATTAACAATTCCATCATCCAGAGGCACCGCAGCACCACCGGAATGTCTTACCGCTGTACGAATTCCTTGCTGCTCTAACTTAGCCATCGCTTGAGCCGCGTACGGAAGCTTGCTGTCCCGTAGGCCGAGCACCACACCCCCGGAATGACTCCATAGGTGCAGACTAGGAGGAACAAGTCCCGATCCGACATCCCTGCAAAGGGTCTCTTCAAAGGCGAACGGGATCAGCATCTCCCCGATGTCCCCTGCTTCCTCATCTATACTGTCATTCTTTAAGATTAGATGCTGGAAAAGTCCCATTTCTGCAGGAAGTCCGATGACTTCTTTACTTCTATCAACAGATCCATTGATCATTCCATCGTACTCCCGAGTATCCACCAATTCCCCTCTTTCCCGTATTATCTGTGATATTGTAATCGATCTGCCTCGCTAGTGCGAAATCAGAATTGAAATGAGGTTATGATAACGCTATCCTTATAGTATACGAACATGCCCCAGCTCGAATAGGGGTTAGCCTTAGGTTCATGCTATACACAACGTTAAGGAGTGATGCCGCATGACAGTGGAAGTGATGAAGGAACGACAGTTAACCAAGACAAGACAATGGGAACAGGCACTTAACCTGCTGTATATTGATTTCTGGGATTACTGCCATGATGCACTTAGCAAATTCGATGACGAGGATATTCATCAAGCAAGAGTGAACTGCCGCAAGCTGTTAACACTGCTATCCATTCTCGACCCTGGCCATACTCTAGGGCTATACCCCTTATTTGAAAAAGCCCAAAAGCGATTAGGCAAGGTCAGAGATGCAGACGTTCTGATCGAATCGTTCAAGACTAAACGCAAACACGCCAAGGAAAACGGCGATACAAAGACCGCAGAATTGTTGAAGGCAGTGATCTACCACCAAAAGGACAAGCGCAAAACTTATCGTAAGAAGCTGGCCGATGAGCTGCCTAAGCTAATCAATGAAGATCTGGATGAGAAGTGGAAAGTCTTCCTAAGTGAACAGCTTGAGGCCCTGGTAGCGAAAAAAGATGCCAATGTTGTCATGCGCGAACTTGAGGTAGCTTACGAGCAGAAGAAAAAAGCTTGCAAGGTTATATTTCGTGGACAAGATGCCGAATCTGAAGCAGCCTTCGACGCACTGCATGAGCTGAGGATGGCTGCTAAGGAACTGCGATATACGGCTAGTGCAGCCTCTTTTGCGTTAAATCAAAAATTTCATGCCCATGAGGAAATATATAAGCAGATCCAAGACCAGCTCGGGCTAATTAACGATAAACGCCTCTGGTTAGAAACACTAAACACTATTGGACGTGAAGAACTCGATATCGGCAAAAAAACATGGAATACCTTTACTGAACAATTAAAAACCGAAGTACTTGATGCGCTGCATCAAAATGATGTAATACCTGTCACCCATCACATGAAATAGCTCTGAATTGTCTGCAACCTTTCTATTCAGCTGTTGTATCTGACGCACCGTATTCTTCAATATTCAGGTTTACTTCATAGGTAATCGGAATTTTGCTGAAGGTTTCGTCCCAGTTAGCCTTGACGCTCCGCCATACGGCTGGATGCTGATTATGTAGGCTGGTGCCGAAACCGGCAGCTTCGGTATGCAGTTCCTTCTGCATTTTTGTTACAGTAGCTTGCACCATTTCCAGGACACGCTTCTGCAACAAGGCTTTATCCTTCTTTACAATTCCGTCATGTAATTTCTTTGGCTTTTCGGCAAAGACCTCAGCATATCTACCTGTAGATTTTATTTTCACATTAAAAGAAATCTGACCATTGTTCACATTCGCTTTGATTTTGCTATGCATGGATTTCACCTCATAGGTTAAGAGATTATTGTTATCCGGATCATACGTTTTAAGCACTCCTCCCAGCCCCTTTCCGGTCAGCCAGGCCATCCCCTCCAGCTCCGACTCATCCAAAAAGCCAACAAGTTTTCCCGTTCCGCCGTTGAATACACCCGCTCCTGATAGCTTTGTCTCCTGATCAATAGGGATAACATTTTGCAATAAGAAACTTTTCTTTGCTTGCAAAGGCCCAACTACTTTTGCCAGAGATACCGGCTCCCAAATCCCCATATTCCGGTCTCTGTTATTGAATATGCCTTCAAGTACAAAAGCAGGCGTCTGACCCGGCAGTGCATTTTCCAATACATCTTTGGCCATTCCTTTGCTGACAAATAACATAACACTCGGACGGATATCATTATCCCGAGTAAAGAAATCTATGATTTTAGTAAGGTTATTGGAACGAGCAAGCTTTTCACTGATTATAATGACCTTCAGATGATGGCCAATCGGAGTGCGTCTAGTACGCAGCGAAAGCTGCCGCATCGCTTCAAAGATAGAATCGCTGGTTTCACTCATATTATAGTAATTCTTAAAGGAGGATGAACTGGCAGAAGACTTCATGATCGCCCCTCCTGATCCTTGTGGAATCGTAAATTGATAGGTACTTATTATTTTTTCAGGCTTCTTATGATTTCCACCCTCCGGCTTCGCTGCCTCCTCGCCTCCTGGTTCCTCAGCACTGTCCAGTGCAACACCAATCTGCATGTTTAATTCCTCGATCGGTGTGCTGCTCCAGCAGCCTGATAACAGCGAACATGCGATTGAGAGTACAACCCACAACCTCCATTTTTTCATGAAGCAGCCCTCCGGAAGTATGTGATAATTAACAATGGCAACGGAAGCAATCCGAATAGAATAAGCATACAATCACCGATACCTGTTCCTAAAGCAAACAGAGCATTCACATTTGGTGGAATTCTAGAAATTACATAGACAACCGGAAGTATCGCCAACAAACAACCTTTAAAGTTTTTATGAATGACTTGAGACAACCCTAAAGACGCTGCATAAATGGCAATACAAAAGGTACAGAAGATCTGCATAATCCAGATCACCAACAACAACGACTCAAATCTTTCAAAAATGAGATAATTCACCTCAAAACTTCTTACAAGATCGAGAAACGGCCAGGTTCTTGTGATCACTCCATCTATTGAAAAAGCCCCTATGGTCGCTACAACAGCTAGGGTATAAAATATCGTCGAGATACAGGTCCCAGCAATGATTACCTTTACTGCTTTTTGAGGTTTGTCCATAAAAGCAACAATGAACAGCATTGCTTCTCCAGCTGTAAAGGTTAGGATGGTTGGTCTGATCCCTTTCCACACAGGCTCCAATCCATCTCCAAGTATTGGTAGAAGGTTGTTGAGGTCAAAAACTTCAAAACTAAGCAGACAAACCCCAATAAATACTGTCCAGGTGATTGGAACAATGAGTCTGCACATACTAGTGATCGCATTAATTCCTCCTCTGCATAAATAGAAGGCAATCCACATAAAAGCAGCCACAATCGCCCAAGGAGGTGTACCTTCCAGTAGAAAAAAAGAGGTTACCTCCTGCACCGAACGTATCTCAAAGCCGGCGATACTGATAAAATAACCCACGACTCCTATAGTAAGAACTATTCCGAGTGGTTTGCCGATAATCTTCCCAATATATTGAAAAAAAGTTTGACCTGGAAACCGTTGGCTAAGCTTCACAATAATCAATCCTGACAAAAAAGAGATTACTCCCCCTAACAAAATACTTATCCATACATCTGGACTGCCACTGGCCTCTACAATGGTCCGAGGAAGCGTAAGTACCCCTGCCGCAATCGTATAATTGGCTAGAATGATCGTCGCTTGAATAGCAGTTATTCGGTCCTTTACCTCGGCGCTCATGTACTCTTCCTCCTTTACCTAAACTTCTTACCCTTTACGCAAAGGGTCCTTTGGTTTCAACAATGTAGGCCGCCCGGTTAAAAATTGCAAAGGCATACGGAATATAAAATCTTTCCAATTGACTGTCTTATTCGGGACTGCCAGACCAAGATAGGGAACACCAAAACTCTTCAGCTTAATTAAATGACTACTAAGCAAAAGAAAAAAAAGTACAACACCGTATAATCCAAAGATCGCTGCAAAAAACATGGCTGCAAACCGGAGCATTCGAAGCGTCATCCCTGCACTATACATTGGCATAGAGAAGGACGAAACAGCCGTAACTGAAACTACAATGACTAAGATAGGACTCACAATTCCAGCTTCTACTGCGGCTTGTCCGATGATCAGACCGCCAACAATCCCCATTGCCGGACCGATAGGTTTAGGCAAACGAAGTCCAGCCTCCCGTAAGATTTCAATCGATATTTCCATAATCAATGCTTCGATCAATACAGTGAAGGGAACGCCTTGCCTGGAGGCAATAATGGAAATGGCCAGCTTTGTTGGAATCAATCCAGGTTGGAACGAGAGAAAAGAGATATATAGTGCCGGCGCAAACAATGATATCATTGCCGCAAAAAAACGTAACAGACGTAGCAGCGACCCTACCATCCAGCGATCGTTATAATCCTCTGGCGATTGCAGTAACATCCCGAAGGTAACCGGCATAATCAAGGCGAAGGGCGTACCATCAATTAAGATAGCTACTCTTCCTTCCAGGAGTGCTGCCATTACGCGGTCTGGTCTTTCTGTATTCTGAATCTGCTGGAAAGGACTGAAGCTATTGTCTTCGATTAATTGCTCCACATAACCAGATTCTTGAACATCGTCTATATCTATCGTTTTAATTCTTCGTTTGACCTCTTCTACAAGCTCATCATTTGCAATATCTTTGATATACGTTAGGATCAATTCCTTCTGCATTCTCTTGCCTACAGTAAAAGAAATCATCGCTAGCTCCGTACTCTGCCCGTGTCTACGCAGCATTGCCGTGTTGTCGCTTAATGTCTCATTAAATCCGCTTCGCGATCCCCGCAAGACTGCTTCAGATTCTGGCTCTTGAATCCCTCTAGTAGCCCCCTTTGGACTACTAAGCACAAAAACCTCTGATATCCCCTCTACGAGCAGTATGGCAGATCCAAATAACACTTTTTGAAGGGAGAGGTATACATTATCCGTGAGCTCAACTTCCGAAATGAGCAATATTTCATGGATGAGAATATCTTGTAGATCTTTCGCTTCCGGTATGGTATTCATATCCTTAAAAGGCTGATACGCATTCATTAACGGCTTTAATATATTCTGATCCATTTTGTCTTTGTCCGTTAGCCCGTCTACGTACAACAACGCTGCCCTTGTCTGTATGCTTCCGATTCGCAATTCCCTTATATTCACATCATGCATATCCGCACTGATCTCTTTGAATGTCTGCAAATCCTCGTTTAAATGACCACTGTAAGTTAATCTTTCACCCTTATCCTTAGTTACTTTATCTGTGCTTTGCTGCTCCTTAGACCCTTCTGAGATGCTTTTCCCTCTGGATGCTTCTCCATATGGAACTCCCCCACCTTTGCTGCCTATGGCTTTTTTAGCCCTGGTCGTTATTCGATCTTCTTTAGCTTTAGCCCAACTTATTGAGCGAAGTATGATAAACGGGACGCAGAAGATCATAATCCCTTGGAAAACCACTTCCCAACTTGGAATTAATTCTATTACCTCATTCCACACCGCTAACACCTCCTTCGTAGCTGTGACCGTATTTTTTACCGAAGATGGATAATTCATGCATACAAAAAAGACCCCACAGTATGGGGTCTCCCTAAGTTAAACTTCATATGATCTTTAGAGCGTCATGAGATCATCTTCAGATCCCATAATTAACAAATTTCAGAGATGGTAAGGTGCTAGCCTTCGGCGTTCGGCTGGCGTGATTAAAGTTTATTGCGGCAACATGCGAGTGGTGATCGCGATGCGATTCCATGCATTGATTGTAACAATTGCCATGATGATCTCGCCAAGTCGCTTAGTATCGAAATGGCGCTCCGCTTCCGAATAGACATCGTCCGGTACATGTCCTTGCGTCACGAGCGTAACCGATTCGGTCAGGGCAAGTACTGCGCGCTCCTCGTCGCTGTAGAACGGCGCTTCACGCCATGCGTTCAGCATGTAGATGCGCTGTTCCGACACGCCTGCCTTGCGGGCATCCTTCGTGTGCATATCTATACAGAAGGCGCAGCCGTTAATTTGTGACGCTCTGATTTTGATTAACTCCAATAACGACTTCTCCATGCCTGTCGATTGTACGAACGCTTCAAGACCCATCATTGCTTTGTATGCGGCTGGAATTTCACCGGCCAGATCCATTCTTTGTTCCATGGGATAGCTCCTCTCCGGCTATAGACCGGTTATCTTTTGATTGTTTCACTAATAAGACAATGCAGAAGCTCCGTTTGTGACAGGTTACCCCATTCGTTGTAATTTATCGGGATTGAGTACGATATAAATATGCTCGATCCGCTCCCCGGCCGTATCAAGCTGGAAGCTTATCGCCTTAAGCGGCCGGCCATCCCGATAGATGACGATGCCCAGCTGGCCGTTAAGTAGCACCATCCTTTGCGAATCTCCGAGGAAGCCCTTCGTAATGACGCCTTCAATGAAAGCTTGAACACGATCTCTGCCCGTGATGGTGAAGATCGCTGCGCGAACTTTACCACCGCCGTCCGACGTAAGCAGCGCGTCCTCGGCCAGCAGACTAACAAGCGCATCGACGTTGCCGCCTCGCGCAGCTGCAAGGAATGCTGTCGCTAGAGGTGTTGCCTGAGCCGTATTATCTGGTAGAACGGGCGATTGTTGATGCAGCTTATCATTAGCGCGGCTAAATATTTTTCGACAGTTGGCTTCTGATTTTCCTAATACATCGGCAATTTCGCTATATTCGAAAGCGAAGGATTGGCGCAAGATGAAGACGGCTCTCTCGACAGCCGATAAATGTTCCAGCATGACGAGCAGGGCGTAGGATACATTTTCATCGTGATCGAAGAGATCAGCAGGATTATCGCCGCTTCCATTCGTAAAGCTGACGAGCGGCTCCGGCAGCCATGTGCCGACATATTGCTCTCTCCTTATACGGGCGGATTGCATATAGTTGATGCAACGATTTGTAATCATACGGATTAAGTAAGCTTTCGGATGGGTGATATCTATGGTTTGTAGCTTGCTGTACTCGATGAATACGTCTTGAACGAGGTCCTCTGCATCTGCTATAGAGCCGGTCATACGGTAAGCGATTGCTTGCAGCAGAGAGTGATAGTTGGTATATGCGACCTGAAAATCCATACGGGCTACTCCTTCCAAAGCTGTGCCTTTCATACCGTCACGGCTCACCGCGGCGTCTACATCGTTCAGCGGATGATCAACAATATAGACGCTCTCCTAGGGCTTTACGTCTAGCCTATCGAGCGTACGCAGGAAAATATCCGGATGTGGCTTATTAATGCCTTCTCAGCTTGAGATCAATATAGCATCAAAATACAACGAAATTCCAATGCCCTATGCTTGAATAACCTTGTTCAATATCCCTTGGTAGGCTGCTATCGGACGTAAGCCAACCAACTTTTCCATGGGTTGCCCATCTTTATATACAATGACTGTAGGCATCCCCATAACACCAGCTTCCCCAGCCAGATCCGGCAGTTCGTCACAATTCACCTTTACGATAGAAACATCGTCTCCATATTCTTGATGAAGGTCCTCCAAAAGGGGCAGCAGTACCTTGCAAGGGGGACACCATGGCGCACCGTAATCTACCAACACCGTTCCACCACCGCGTATTTCTGCTCGCACCCAATCAGCGCTATCTGCATTTGAAATAGCCATTTGTCTTTCCTCCTCATAGTTTTCATCTCCAGCAGTACCTACTCCAAACTCTCCAGTGTACATGCCTCTAAACTACACTCGTTCTGCTCTCGCAAGATAGATGCCATTCTTTCTTCCAAATTGTGCTTAATCTGATTCAGTTCTACAAGCTGACGTTCAATCTCTTCAAGTTTACTGTGGTATAGTGGCATCACTTCTGCGCAGAAGGCTTCTTTGTTCTTCAAGACACAATGTAGAAAGCCCGCAATCTGTTCTGTGGACAGACCCAGGTTCAAATATAATTTAATCGTTTCTACCGTCTCCACAGCGAGTGGAGAGTACTCCCGATATCCATTGGCCTGACGGATCGACGAGATTAATCCTTGACTCTCATAATAACGAATTGACCGGACGCTTACGCCCGTTAATTTAGCAAGCTCACCTATTTTCATATCATTCTCCCCGGGGTTCATGAGAATTGTTCTACCCCAGTATAAACCCTGACACCAATGTCAGAGTCAACAAAAAAAATCCAACCGTAGTTATCCCACAGTTGGATTCATTATGATGTTACAACATCCTACAATAATCCTGCCGCCCAAAGCCCGCCTCTACGAATCATTTCGCGGAATGGCTCTACCGAAAATGAAGGTAAATGGTGCCCCGGCATTAAATAAACTACCCGCCCCAGGCCAAATTCATGACACCAAGCCGCTTGTCGCATCGCTCCCTCATGAGGATATTCAGCGAGCACCGTCGTTTCAAAATGAGGATGCATCTCAAAATAATATGGCTCATCTTCAATCACAAATTCTTCAATTCCCTGCATAATGGGATGCTCACGTGCGGGAATGGACATCTGCAGAGAAGTAAACTCTGGATGATGGGTGAAATGTGCGCCCAGCATAACACCAAGCTCCTGATTCCGTTGTAAGGAAATTCCGTTATGTACCACTAGCAGTCCGCCCCCGCCAGCCACATAGGATAGCAAAGCAGCGCTTTGTTCCACCGGGATTTTGTCATCCGAAAATTCGGTGTAGGAGATTACCAGCTTGTGGTCAGACAACGTTTTATTATTAAGAAGCCCGTAATCCTCTGAAGAGAACACCTGAAGATCATTGGCCAGTATTTGCTCAATCTCCCGGTCCACGCCTGCAAAGGGGTGATATTTAACCTCCCCGTAGCTTCCAAGTGCAAGTGCTTTTAGTGTAGACATATGATCAGCGCCTTTCTTCTTATCTTATTTGAGATATCGTACTACCACGGCCAAGAGCTTCCATCCATATCCAGATAGGCCGGTTCCTCGCCCATATATTTTGAATGATTCAATACAAGACCGATAATCTGCTCTGCCGACTTTTCCGGTGTCGTGTCCGCTTGCTCATCCTTCTTACCCTGCATAAAGGTCTGCAGCCAGCCGGGATGGAACACCATTACTTGACCGCCAAGTGTTCTCAGATGATTATGCATCAAGGAGGACTGCATATTTAGTGCTGCCTTCGACATACAATAGCCATACATATTGATACGCTTATTTCGGGCAATACTACCCGCTTCCGAGGAAATATTGACGATTAACTTATCCTCACTTTGTAGCAGCAGTCCCATAAGTGCATTGCTGACTCTTAACGCGCCAAGCGTATTTACATTATATATTTCTGCCATGCCTTCATCATCCAGCTCTACCAGCACAGTAGCATTATCAGCAGAACGAATAATCCCTGCATTATTAATAATAATATCGATATATCCGGTTTTACTTGCTATTACTCTTGCAGCCTGTTTCACACTGTCTTTAATACTGATATCTAGGGGGATAAGCTCCAGTTGATCAGGATATCGCTCTTTAAGCGCTTTCAAATCTTCTGATTCTTTCAAAAACTGTCCTGCAAATACGGAGAACTGTTTGGCCAGCAACGAGCGTACGAGCGACAGTCCGAGCCCCCGGTCTGCTCCAGTTACACATGCAACTCTCTTCATTCTTCTGAACACTCCTATCTCCTAGCGATATGGTTAGGCATGTTGCTTCTGTCCACCTTAGCATGCTGAACTCTTTTTTTCAACGCAATTGGTTTCAGGTATAGCGCCTCTTGTGCAAGCCTTTAAGAATCCTTTTTGTTTTAATTTTGATATATGTTACAATCATGATTACAGGTTGTTAACAACACAATTGTTAGCAAGCAATAACGCCTTCAGCGTCCTTTAGGACGGTAAGCGTTTATGCGAGAAATATAAGGATAGTGTATAACGTGAAGCTTATACTCTCTTATATTTCAAAATAACGATCCCAGGAGGGTGATACCTATGTCTATTCAACAACTCCATACGCTGGAGGATCTTGAGCAATATGTAGCTAAGCCTGGCAAGAAGCTGCTGTTCAAACACAGCACGACCTGCCCGATTAGTGCTAAAGCTAATGAAGAGTTTCAGGCTTATCTGAAGGATGCGGATACTGCCGCTGCAGTGGTCTTAGTCATCGAGGATCGTCCCGTTTCCAATCAAATTGCTGAGGATTTTGGCATCAAACATGAATCTCCACAACTCTTCCTGCTTGAGGACAATGAGGTTCGCTGGAACACTTCCCACTGGAAAATCACAAGAGATGCAATCAAAGAGGCTGTGAACCAATGAGTGAGCCAGTGATTGTCTATTCAACCGCAGGGTGCAGTGACTGTAATTTGGTTAAAACCTATCTTACAGAGCAGGGTATCCCTTTTGAAGTAAGAGATGTTATGACCAGCACAGTCTATCAAGAGGAAGTTGAGAAGCTTGGATTCATGGGCGTTCCTGTCACTGTAGCAGGGGATCAAGCGATCAAGGGATTTAATCTTCCTGCGCTCAAAGCACTCATCGGAGCTGCCCAATAATTCAGCCATTAAACTATTCAGTACATGATGTAATTCATAGCTGTAAAAAAAGGGTATCCTCATAGCCAATCGGCTTGAAGGTACCCTTTTTCAAAATATAAGAATCTATAATTTTCACGCTATACATTATCCTTGTATTTCTCGCATAAACGCTTACCGTCCTTTAGGGACGGCGAAGGCGTTTTTATTTGTTAGTCTTAGTCTATGCTTCCACACGTATGAGATCTGCCACGACCAGCACATCCACGTTTCTGGCAGAACGCAGAATCTGCTTGGTAACATCGCCGTGAATACTTTTTCGCAGCCAGGAGCGTTGTGATTGACCGATAATAATCTGAGTGCTCTGCAAAGCTTGAGATCTTTCAAGCAGCAAGGACGCCACTCGGGCAGGAAGCGCGCTCTCAATCATCTTAAACGTCCCACCCAGTCGTTCCGTCAATTCCTTTAAATCAGTTATTCGTTTATCATAAACGGGTCCATGCTGTTTAAATTCCTGCACATACGTAACATACCAGCAAGCTTTTAGACGATATGCGATCCGAAAACCACGCCGAATTAAGCGCTCCGCATGATCCCCCAAGGTGATACACACATAAATGACTTCCTCACGCCGCCAAGGCCCCCGTAACGAACCGACACGTTCCCAGGATTCCAGCCGCTCATCCACATCGTCAGCAATTTCCCGCAACGCCAGCTCCCGAAGGGCGATCAAATTCCCGATTTTGAAAAAAGCCCCCAGCGCCTGATCCACCTTGGCCATGGCATATATTTTCCCATCCTTCATTCGTTCTTGAAGCGTCTTGGGTGATACATCAATAAGTTCTACCTCGTTAGCCCGCTGTAGAATGCTGTCCGGAAAGGTCTCTCTTACTCTAACTCCTGTAATTTGCTCTACGGCATCATTCAGGCTTTCTAAATGCTGCACATTCACAGTAGAGATCACAGATATTCCCGCATCGAGCAGCTCCATAACATCCATATACCGTTTCTTATGTTTGCTGCCTGGCATATTGGTATGGGCGAGTTCATCCACTAGGACGACTTCTGGATTACGCTGTATGATAGCTGCCGTATCCATCTCCTCAAGGACAGTCCCTCGGTACTCTATACGTAGACGTGGTAGGATCTCCAGATCACCGATTTGTTCAAGGGTTTCTTGGCGGCCATGCGTTTCAAGAAGTCCGATCACAACATCAATCCCTCTCTTCAAGAGATCGTTCCCTTCACGCAGCATCTTGTAAGTCTTGCCCACACCGGGAGCAGCCCCAATGTATACCTTAAAGGTTCCTCCGTGAATCGCATCGATTTTATCCTTTACTTCCTGGCTGCTTAATCTGTGATAGGCATCCGCTTTCCGTTCATTACGACGCTGCCGGGTTGGAAGTACACGTTCTCCCTCTCGGTCTGCGCGATCCGCCACGAAGAACACATCCACACCTCTGATTTGCTTCAGTAACGAATTGGCGATCGAACCTTTCCATAACTCCTGCCAAGCGGTCTGGTTGGAGTGTCCCATAACGATCCGGGTAATGTTGTGCCGGGTTGCGTATTTTACCAACAGATGAGGGATCTCCCTTTTCGAGCGAAAAGTTATCTCTTCCATAGAGGCACCAATCTTCTCGGTCAGCTTCCAGAGGGAGCGCTTAAAGGTTGCTGCTTCTTTAGAAAGGGTGAGACCCTGCTTCGAGAATGACACCACTGAAAGATCCCCATTTAACCGCTTGGCAATCTGCTGTCCACGGCGGATATGGATCGAGCCATTCCAATAATACTGTGCCGATACCAACACCTTTTCTGCGATCCCTGAAGCTCCCAGCAGCCCCTGTTCTTCTCTGTGTTTCTCCAGTGAATCATTAACATCTTCAGCAACCATTCTAAGTGCCAGTTCCCGCAGCTTGCTTATATTCCCCTTGTTAAAAAGCGATCTTTGCTGATGTTTACTTAAATGGCCGTCGGACAAGCGCTGAAGTATCTTCTCCGGCGTCACATCAATTAGAACGATATCATCAGCAAGGGTAAGCACCTCAACAGGAAGGGAATGCTCTACCTCAATTCCGGTCCATTTCCGCACTAAATCCGCAGCACCCTCCAGTTCGTATACGTTTACAGTTGTGATAACACTTATCCCATTGCTCATTAAGTATTTGATATCGTCCAGTCTTCCAGATCTTTCCGCACCCTCGCGATTCTGGTGGGCCAGGCCATCGGTCAGCACAACCTCAGGATTACGAGCCACAATAGCTTCCACATCAAGATCCTTCTTCTCGAACTCCTTCTGGAACCAATGAATACTTGGAATCCGTTCCAAATCGCCCAGCTGATCCTTAGTTTCTGGGCTTTGATTCGTTGAAACTGCACAGATCACGACATCAATTCCCTGCGCTTTAAGTGCCTGGCCCTCACGCAGCATCTGATACGTCTTGCCCGAACCACTAACTGCTCCTATATAGATCTTAAGACGTCCCCGATGCAGCTCATAGATAGAGAGCAGCAGTTCCTCCGGCGTCTTCCTCCGGTATGTTCCCATCCAGACCACTCCTTAATAACCCCGATCATGCATGTACTCTTCTGTTCCAAGAAGAAACGACGTTGTCGTCCTTCAAAGATGACAGCCGTTTCTCGTAGAAATATAAGGATGATGAATATGTGAAACTTATACTTTCTTATATTTTAGAAAGCAAGATATCCCTGCCCGATTCTAATGATCTGGCAGGGACATTTACTATATTTATTGGTTCGATAATTTCAGAAGCTCCATGTTCAGCTTCAACACATTTACCCGTTCTTCACCGAACAGCCCCAAGTCCCGACCCTCAGTATGCTTATTCACGAGCTCTTCCAGCTGTGAGGCAGGAACACCGGTTAAGTTGCTAATTCGAGGAATCTGCACAATAGCCGAAGCAGGTGTAATATGCGGATCCAGCCCCGAACCCGAGTTGGTTACCAGTGCCACTGGTAATTTATTCACAGGCACATCCGGGTTATCGAGCTGCCACTGCGTAATGAAATCCTTGGTCCGCTGCAGCATATCCGGATTGGATGGAGCGTAGTTATTGGAGCCTGAAGCTTCTGCTTTATACTCAATACTAGATACACGACCATGAAATAAAGCCGGGTTCGTAAAGTTCTGCCCGATGAGCTCCGAGCCAACGACTACTCCAGCATCATCCTTAAGCAAGCTACCGTTCGCTTGCGACGGCATCAGAACCTGGGCAAGCGCTGTAGTCGTCAGAGGATAGATCACTCCGCAGAGAACAATAAATATTAGACTTAGTCGTACAATAATAAAGAAATAAGCACCTTTCGATGATGATAACTGCTCTTCAGTGTCCACCATAGCGTTTACTTTATTCACGATGCTCTCACCCTTTCAATGATTAGTCAACACGTCATTAAATCCATACACTTACGATCATATCAATGAGCTTGATGCCCGCAAAAGGAACAACAACTCCGCCTAGCCCATAGATAAAAATATTACGTCCGAGCAGCTTCGTAGAGCTCATAGCTTTATACGAGACACCCTTCATAGCCAGTGGGATGAGCAGCGGAATAATAATCGCATTAAATATTAATGCCGATATAATAGCCGAGCTTGGTGAGCCTAGCCCCATTACATTCAGAGCTTCCATTTCCGGAATGGCTAGCATGAACATCGCCGGAATAATAGCGAAATACTTCGCAATATCATTCGCAATACTGAAAGTTGTCAACGCGCCCCGCGTCATCAATAGCTGTTTACCAATCGCAACGACCTCAATAATCTTCGAAGGGTCAGAATCCAAATCAACCATATTTGCCGCTTCCTTAGCGGCTGTCGTACCGCTGTTCATGGCTAAGCCCACATCAGCTTGTGCAAGGGCAGGGGCATCATTGGTACCATCCCCTGTCATCGCAACCAGCTTGCCTTCGTTCTGTTCGCGGCGAATGACTGCTATTTTATCCTCAGGAGTACTTTCAGCGATAAAATCATCTACACCCGCTTCGCGGGCAATTGTAGCTGCGGTCAGCGGATTGTCGCCCGTACACATGATGGTCTTGATCCCCATTTTCCGCAGCTCATCAAACCGCTCTTTCATGCCTGGCTTAACGGTATCCTTCAAATAAATAAGTCCATAGATCCGGTTGTCTACTGCAACCGCTAACGGGGTTCCCCCCATTCGGGCGATGGCATCAGAATTACTGTCCAGATTCGCGGGAATGACCCCGCCTTTCGACTGCACCCATTTCTTCACGGAGTCTACCGCACCCTTACGTACGCAGCGTCCATCTTGGAGATCAATACCACTCATCCGAGTTTCCGCTTTAAACTCTACGAATTCCCCGCCTTCAGCAAGCTTGTTGTCATAGCTGCGTTCCAGCTTCTTAGCCAGTTCAATCACAGAGCGTCCCTCAGGCGTCTCATCCTTTAAAGAACTGATGGCCGCCCATGCCGTAAGCTCCGCTTCCAATTCATTTCCAACAGTTACAAATTCACTCGCCATCCGGTTCCCAAAGGTAATCGTACCAGTCTTATCTAGGATCATCGTATTAATATCGCCAGCAGCCTCGACTGCCTTACCCGACATCGCAAGTACATTAAACTGTGTCACCCGGTCCATACCCGCTATTCCGATTGCCGAGAGTAGTCCCCCGATGGTAGTCGGAATCAGACAGACCAACAAAGCGATCATCACGGGAATATCAAGATCAACACCTAGATAAGTTGCAATTGGCCGCAAGGTCACTACTACAATCAGGAAAATCAGCGTCAAACTGATCAAAAGCGTATTTAGTGCGATTTCATTCGGTGTCTTCTGACGTTTCGCCCCTTCAACAAGGGAGATCATTCGATCTAGAAACGACTCACCAGGATCACTTGTAATTCTGACTGTAATCTCATCACTGACGACCCGTGTACCACCTGTAACGGATCCAAAGTCCCCACCAGCCTCCTTGATTACAGGTGCAGATTCACCTGTAATCGCTGATTCATCTACGGAAGCTAGCCCTTCAATCACTTCACCGTCACCAGGGATGAGTTCTCCCTGACTGACGATGACAATATCTCCTTTACGCAGCTCGGAGGAAGAGACTGTCTTCACCGCTCCTCCAACCAGTTTGTTAGCTGTGATATCTTGTTTTGTTTTTTTGAGCGAATCGGCTTGGGCTTTACCCCGGCCTTCCGCCAATGCTTCAGCGAAGTTCGCAAATAGCACTGTGAATAGCAGAATGAACAACACAGTGATATTAAAGCCTATCGATTGCTCTGCATTAAAATATCCAGGAGCCAGCACCATGAGGAGGACAATGATCGTACCGACCTCTACCACGAACATGACTGGATTTTTGATTAGCGTTACTGGGTTAAGCTTTATAAAACTATCCTTTACAGCGCTAAGGAGTATGGGTCCCGTCAGCAGCTTTTTTCTTTTTACAGTACTCATCTTATTCTCCCTCTTCCTACCGTAAGGTTAGATATTCTGCAATGGGACCGAGTACAATGACCGGCAGGAACGTCAACGCACCAATAATCACTACGGTACCAATCAGAATTCCCGTAAACAGTCCATTGTCTGTGCGGAACGTGCCAATCGTCTCAGGAACCGGCTTCTTCTTAAGCAGAGAACCTGCTACCGCCAGCATTGCGATAATAGAGACATAACGACCTAGCAGCATGACAATCCCGGTTGTAACATTCCAAAAGGTTGTGTTGTCCGCAAGTCCCTCAAAGCCTGAACCATTGTTCGCGGCAGAAGAGACATATTCATATAACACTTGACTGAGCCCATGGAATCCAGTGTTCGTAATCGCTCCTTGCCCCAAATCGGTCAGGAATGCACCTGCGGTTGGCACAAGGATAATGAATGGATGAACAAGGATCGCAATGGCAATCAGCTTCATCTCCTTGGCCTCTATCTTCCGTCCGAGAAACTCCGGTGTTCTACCAACCATCAATCCACATAGGAAGACTCCCATGATGGCATACATCAGCATATTAATTAGTCCGACACCTTTCCCACCGAAAACATTGTTGAGCATCATCAGTGCAAGAGGCGTAATGCCTCCCAGTGGCGTCAGCGTATCATGCATATTGTTAACACTACCTGTTGTAGCTGCGGTTGTTACTGAAGTAAACAAGGAAGACTGCGGTATGCCAAAGCGTACCTCTTTCCCTTCCATACTACCTTGTGAAGATTCAATTCCCAGTGCATTGATCGCAGGGTTGCCCTTTGATTCTGCATAAAAGTTCAGGCTTAATAGCAGTACGAACAAGGTCATCATCGCAGTAAAAATCACCCAGCCCTGACGTTTGTTCTTCGCAAACAATCCGTACATATAAGGTAGCGAAGCCGGCAGCATCCACATGGAGAGAATCTCCAGAACATTCGTAAGTGGATTAGGGTTCTCAAAAGGATGTGAGGAATTAGCCCCGAAGAAGCCGCCCCCATTCGTGCCCAAATGTTTGATCGATTCCAAAGAAGCGACTGGCCCGATAGCAATTTGTTGGGTTTGCCCTTCCAGAGTAGTGACCTCAAGCGAAGGCTTTAGCGTTTGCGGCACATGCAAGCCTACCAGCACCAATGAAACTAACAAAGCTAGTGGAATGAACACACGAATATGTGCTTTGACGAAATCCTCGAAGAAGTTCCCGACTGATTTCTGGCCTGTGATCCCTCTGACAAAAGCAACCGCAACAGAAAATCCGCTCGCTGCAGACGTAAACATCATCATCGTGATGACAGCCATTTGTGAAAAATACGAAAGACCCGTCTCCCCGCTATAATGCTGCAGGTTCGTATTGGTCATAAAGCTGATCACCGTATTGAATGAAAGCGTCTGTTCCATATCTGTAATTCCATTCGGATTTAGCGGTAATCCTCGCTGTAATCTAAGAACAATATAACTGAAAGTAACGAGTACGATATTCGTTAAAACAAAGCTGAGCGCATACTTCTTCCAGGTCATACCGTCCCGTTGTTTCAGGCCGATCAGCTTATAAATTCCTTTTTCCATACCTCCAAACCATCGATCCGTACGGTTCGGTTCATTAGAAAATACATGATATAAATATGTGCCCATCGGCTTAACCAGCAAGATGAGAATCACAATTACAGCAACAATTTGTAAAATGCCCATGAATGCCCCTCCTTAAAATTTCTCCGGATGAATCAATGCGTAAACCAGGTATACAAATAGCAGTAGGGTAACAGTGATGACTAGAATCACAGCTTATCCCTCCCTGTATCGTCAACTACACTAGCGCACCAGCGCATAAATCCATAAAATAACCCGTAAATTACAGCTAATGAAGCCACCATATACAGATCCATCATATCTCCCGCACTCCTTCTTTTATCCTTAATGAGGTGATTTATCGATCAGAAAATCAGCATCACCACTGTGGGAATAGATTACATAACTTGCGCCAAGTCTTTTATAGACCAATCTAGGATTTATTGAGCTTGTGATTACAAAAATCGGCTGTGTCGTCCAAGTGCGGCACATCTGAATATAGCGGCAGCATAACGTAAAGCTGCTCTCGAACAGATATACCCGGCCTACCGGGAACGGCGGGCGAAACCAAGTATTCTGATGGCGGGTATCTACTAGAACAACTTGCTCAATCCCCATCTCTTCAAGTAGGGACTTCTCAGGCAAGTTGTTGGTCAATCCGGCCATCTTAATGCCTCTGAATTTTAGAAGCTTAATAAAATGTTCTCCTGCCTTCGTTGGCGCACATACCAGTACATATTCATTCTGATCTGTCATCTCTTATTCTCCTCAAATGCTTTGCTTGTAAGATCAGAGCTTGATCACCCTGGTCTTGAAAGAAAAGCTACCGCTAATGATGAATATAACGACCTCTTTGTGAGGTTTTCCATAAATGCTTTGCTTAAAAAAGCACAGCAAAAAGCCACAAAGGATTCTCCTCTGTGGCTCGCTAGCGGTCACATTGCACTCATCCTCTCTCCATACGCTTACGAGGTTAGCTGTCGGATTCGGGCGGTGAGAGTCGCCCTACCTGTAGAGGATGCGAGCACACTCGCATCCTCTACAGGATTCACCCCATAACCGGCTTCCGACTCTCACATCGTCTGCCGATTGTTGGTTCCCCCGCTTTCCTTATCGGAAATTAAGCGGATCAAATATTCGATTGTTGTATTGAAACAGGAGTAATCATACCCTTATGCAGGAAGTATTGTAAAACCTGATTGATGCCAAAATAATGCAAATTAAAAACTATTTTCGCATTGGAGAGCGCTTACTTGATATCCAATCTCTCTATATCTCTTGTTTACTCGAATTTGAATCGATTAGCGAAATACGGGCGTACCACGTGATTTTATTCACTACGATTGGACGAATCCCCAAAAATCGCCTTTATAGGTAAGGAAATAAGAAAGCGAGATTAAGCGAGCAAGAGGCTCGATAACTCGCAATAAATACCTATTTGGTTCCCTTTTTCGTCGCAGTCGGCAGGATATGGATAAAATCGCGCTCAAAAGAACACTTTCTGTTTTTACAGAAACACCTTGAAAAGAGTATGATTCGGGTTGAATCTATTTCACAAAATACATTCAACGCTGAGTTCCTGCCTTTGCAGGGAACGGGGGAACCATCAGGCCACATGGCCTACTTGGGGTGAATCCGAAGGAGACTGTTCAAGTCTCACATAGGTAGGGCGACTCTCACCGTCCGAATCCGACAGCTAACCTCGTAAGCGTAAAGAGAGAGACCCTTGATCCGCCACGCTTTGGCACAGGTGTGTGTATACCTGTATTCCAAAACCGCAGCAGAGGTCCTCCTCTTGCTGCGGTTTTTGCGTTACCTGAATCTATAGGGTGATAGCATGCTGGACGGGGTGAAAGGAATGAAACACTATTATTGGGGAACTCAGCAAGGGCTACTGGAGCCGATAAGTCTAAATTATGTTTGCTTTGGAGCGTTGTGGTTCGAAGAGGATCATCACAGAACTATTGTCGGCTATGCTTTTGGTCAGAAGCAGATTGAATCACTTCGCCATTTCAGCAGCCCATCTACCTGTGAATACTGTATGGACCGAACAATTATATACGAAATATATAAAAATATCCGAGAAAAGCAACAGCTGCAGGATTGGTCAGCACACCAACGATTTCCGTGGCTCACCGCTTTTAAGGAACCGTGGAAAGATGTTGAAGTCGGTTGGTACGTAATGAGATCCCGCAACACCTTTCCCTTACATTTATCCGTTATACGAAAACAGAAATTCCGATTATGGCTGGAGCATGCCGCAGTCTGTGAGAATGAAGCTGAAATGCTCGCCTATATAGAGAGGGCTAACGTCGCTCACCATGTTGAGCTTAAGCTTTTACAAACCTAAGGAAGAGAAACCTGTCATGGACCAGCGAAGACTATCTCGCATAGAAGTATTTGTCTTTGATTCACCTGAGCCTATTCACTATGGAATGGAGGCTCATCAAGGCAGCCGGTATGGCATCCTGAAACTTACCTGTAAAGGAGGTAGCAGCTGGGGGGCATGTCTTATCTCTGCCAATACCCAAACCTTCGACCTTATTAAATGGAGTTCTTTTCTCAGAATGATATACCATTGCCGGCTTGAGGAAGCGATAGATAAAGTACGTACCCATGGTTCAGAGTGGGATCAGACTCAGTTTGAGCTAGTGCAAGGTGCTTTACAAGATTTAAAAGCCAAGCTGCAGGGTAAATCCTTGGCAGGGCACATTGAGCAAGGTCGTCTGTACAGAGCTGTTGCTGGTGGGAGAGATTCCAGAGGAGGGCGGCTATATTATAAACCATCCAGTGTTGCGCTTCAAAAACATAGTTATCCAGAACCTGATACCGCCGAGCTTATCAACAAATCCATTTCTTACTTTTCTATATTATAGGTTCATCCCATAACCCCTTCTGAAAGGATCGTGTTTATCATGCCTGACCCCTTACCTGCTGAATCACTCCGTAGAGCTATATTTGCAGAGTGTGTTCAAAAGTGTACGAATGATATCTATGCGCTCAGTTCTATGTTGTTACAACAATCAGCAGAAGCCGAGAAGGTTACTATCCGTACTTTTAAAGAGCTTCATAAAATATTCCGTCAAAAAAGCTTCGACAGCCAGCTATTCTCTATCGAAGCTTACCGCTTTTGTATCCGACAATGCGCTGATTATTACACGCGCCGGTCTCTCCTATCTGCCAAGGCATTGCCTTGGGAGGAACAGCTTGTAAAAACGATGTGGTATGGCCTAAAGCTATCTTTACCTCAAATAAGCATCATCCTGCAAAAGAGTGTTCCTGTACTAAAAGCGCAGCTTAGACATGTGCGGGAGCAACTGACTGTTCAAGAGGATTTGCTGCCTAGTGGTAATCTATCCGTTGTATAGTCTCCTAAAGGGAAAAGACATTTGGTAAGTTTGCGAACTTCATGGACCTTATTGGATCAAAAACACCAACTAACCCCCCATCCATATCGAACAGCTGCACTGGAGTCCGCAACTATCTTCCAAAGGCGGTTTACTCGCAAATAACGCCTGCTGAGTCCGGATGTAGCTAAGATTAGATCTACTCCTTCATAATGAATATCAACAAAGGACAAGCCGCGGCTACATAACTTTTACGATATGTATACAAAAAAGCCACGGCATCTGCCGCGGCTTCCTTATTTCCTACTATTACGCTTTGCTCTTACGCGCCTTACCGTACATCCGCAATCCTGCAATCATCCCTACCATGGCGATACCAGTTAATACACCTTGAGTGAAATCCATTAAAATGGATCCATCTGTCGGGAGCATTCTACTAACCGTTGCCAGAAATACCGAACTCATTAAAAGCATCATATTATATTGTTCACTTTTAGTCATGATTGCCACTCCTTAAAAGTTATATGAAGCCACTTAGATCTTGTAAGCCTTCATCGCTTTTCTGATCTCTTTAATACTTGGACGTTTACCGTACATCAATACGCCCGTGCGATAAATCTTGGCAGCCAACCATCCAAAGATGAACGTGGTAACAAGCAGGATGGCTAATGACACAATAACTTGCCAAATCGCTACTTCACCGACACCAATTCTGAGCAGCATGGTCAATGGAGAGGTGAACGGCACATAACTCGCTACCTTAACCAGCAGAGTATCCGCATTGGAGATACTGAATAGTGGAACATAGAATGCTACGAAGCCTAACATCATAATCGGCATAACCGCTTGGCCAAGATCCTCTGTACGGCTGACAATTGAACCTACAGCTGCATACATCAAGGCATAGAGGAAATAACCCAGTACATAAAGAACAATCCCATAAAGCAACAAGTTAATATTAAGCTGGCCTAAATCCAGGTCTAAATCTTTCAAAATCGTTGCATTATGCGGAAGCTTAAGATTGACGACTACCGCTGCGATAATGACGCCAATTTGTAATAATCCTACTAAGAAGACTCCGATAACTTTACCGAACATTTGCGCTAACGGTGAGGCACTAGTAATCAGAATCTCCATGATCCGTGAGCTCTTCTCCGAAGTAATCTCAGCTGCGATCATATTACCAGTCATCATGATAGACATGAAGAACAGCATAAGCATGGCGTATACAATAACGTAATTAATAGCTGGAGCGGATTCCTGCGACGCATCTTTATCTCCCGCAGTCCCATCAGGGTTGAGCTGCTGAGTAGCTATCTGTACCGGTGTTGACATAGCAGCAATCTGCTCCTGTGTCAGCTTGTCGCCAACAACGAACTGGGTGTTGGCCTGCTGAAGGGCATTTTGGAGATAGATTTGTACATCGCCCTTCAATTCACCACTTTCACTATAATAAGTAACGGGTGGAAGTCCTTCACCAGTCGATTCTGCAAAAGTAACATACCCCTCTACAGTCCCTTCATCTAAAGCTTTCTTTAGCTCCGCATCATCGGCAGAAGTATATTGCACAACTTTCGCCTGCGGCATTCCTTCAGGTGAAGTATATGCCTTCAACAACTCTGCAGCCTGATTTCCATCTTCCGCGATCACAGCAATTTGAGTCTCTGCGTTTGTTTTAGAATCACCCTTAAACTGATCGATGATATACGGAAGATTCATCCCGATGCTGAGCAGCAACACTAGAATTAACGTAGTAATCATGAATGATTTCGTTCTTACTTTATTTTTAAAGGTAAAGCCAATAATTGTCCCCATCTTATTCATGAGATTCACCCACCGCTCTGATAAAGATTTGATTTAACGTTGGTTCCTTAATTTCAAAATGCTCCACTTCACCCTGCGCCATCGCCTGCTGTAGGATACGTTGTGCTGCGCCGATCTCACTGATTGACAACAGATAACCTCTCTCCTGTCGCTGTACTGCTGTTACACCTGCAATTGATTCTAGACCGGTCACTTCGTTATCCGTACGCAACAATACTTGTTCACGAGGATACCCACTCTTAATCGTACGAATATCGCCCTGCACGACAGTATTGGAACGATCCAAAATCGTAATATTACGGCAAAGCTCTTCAACATGCTCCATCCGGTGAGTAGAGAATAAGATACTTGTTCCTTGATCACGCAATTCTTTTACCGTATCTTTCAGTAGTTCCACGTTAACAGGGTCCAAACCACTGAAGGCTTCATCAAGGATCAGAATTTGCGGCTTATGAACAACTGCGGCGATAAAGCCCATTTTCTGCTGATTCCCTTTGGAGAGCTCTTCAATCTTCTTATTGTAATAATCCGGAACCTCAAACCGATCAAGCCAGTAGCGAAGGCTCTTATCTGCATCACTAGCCGACATCCCGCGCAGACGTGCCAAGTAGACGATTTGATCGCTTACCTTTACCTTTGGATATAATCCTCTTTCTTCGGGCAGATAGCCCATGATTTGCTGGAGTTCGCTGTTATAAGGCTTTCCATTATATAAAATATTCCCGCCATCAGGGTAAATTAGGCCAAGCACCATACGCATTGTGGTTGTTTTTCCAGCACCATTTGCCCCCAGTAATCCGTAAATTTCCCCCTTGCCTACCGTTAAATTAATTCCGTTTACAGCGGTTTTTTCTCCATATTGCTTCATTACACTTTCCAGCTTTAAGGCTTCCATTTCTCTAGTCCCCTCTCTTGTGATCAATCAGGATAGGACGGTATCCCTGTGTCCATAAACCCAATATTTCGTCCAATTCCAAACTGCGACTCTTGATAACTTTTACGCCCAAGTCATGAATGCGTTTCTCGTTCTTAGAAAATTGTTCTATGATAAACGAAGCTACACCCGGTGTATCCATGGCAAAGTTTATGCCTCCCGGTAATTCCGCTGATAACTCAGCAAGCTCCTCTTCATCTGCAATATTCACCCACACTTCAGTCCAAGCACCGAATAGACTGTCTTTTTCGGCCATACCCAGCAGTTCACCTCTATGCATAAGTACGATATAATCTGCCAGCCGCCGTACCTCTTCCACAATGTGAGTAGAGATAATCATCGTTGCATCCGTCTCTTCCATATACTTTTGAAGCGTCTCCATCATAATCTTCCAGGCAAAAGGATCAAGGCCAGAAGAGGGCTCATCCAGTAATAACAGACGTGGGCGTGACGCAAGAGCTGCGGCAATTTCAAATTTCCGACGCTCACCTTTAGACATCTTCGAGAGCCTCATATGATACGGAACTTCAAAGCGATCCATCAGATCCTGAAAATACGACTCATCCCAGTTTGGAAACCAATGCTTTCGAAATCGGGACGCTTGTTCCGCATTCCAGTGATTCTCTTCTGAAATCGGATTCTCAGGGACGTAAGCAATAGATTGTCGCAGCTCTATAGGCAGCTCGTTATCATACTTGTTCTCAAACCAATAAATATCGCCTTCCTCTGGGTTCGACAGCTGTAGAAGTAGATTCAGTAACGTGCTTTTACCAGATCCATTCTGACCTACCAAAGCTGTGATATATCCTTGAGGCAGATTCAGGTTTAGCGGTCCAATTGTCTTGCTACGCCGCTGTTTACGTACATTCCGCAATTCTATCGCCATCTGTACCATCTGAGTAAGCGCCCACCTTTCATTCCTGTTCTCTATATTTACGTTCTACAATTTCCAGAAAAATCTGTTCAAGCTCTTCCTTGCTGCAATGTACCGATCGACCGATGTCTACTGCACTCTCAAGCGCTTTGCTGATCGTCTCTCGCTTATATTCCTCCATCGCAGAGGCACCTACATGGGATACAAAGGTACCTGTTCCTTGTCTTGTTCGTAGCAACCCTTCGTTCTCTAGATCCTGATACACGCGTCGCACCGTAATCACACTACATTTCAGGTCTCCAGCAAACTCACGAATCGAGGGGAGCAGCGTACCTTCTGTAATAACACCACTTATGATTAATGATCTAAGCTGAGTCTCTATCTGATGGTAGAGGGGTTCAGCACTATTTTCGTTGATTTGTACGGGTATCCACATGTTTACACCTCGCCTTCCACTCTAGCTTGCTAGAGCGCCGTCCTTGCCATTTCAGATTGTTCATACAAGATCGCGACTCTTGAGTCGATGGATAGTCCATTTAGAGAATAATTGCACGGATATTGTCCCTAGCAGAAGTGTGCCCCACATGATCGGGGATAGCAGCCCCCATTCCTTAGAAAGCGAGATGCTATACAAGAATAGGTTGCCTCCCCCTAGCATAACCAGGAACGATATTGCCCAAGATGCCACTACGATTAGCACGGTTAGCCCTAGATAAACTTTTCCGCTAAATAGATATTCGATAAAAATATATAAGCCTGAAACAATGAGTCCTACACCGATCCAAGTTATAGCAAAAGCAATAAACGCCGGTAATGTCATCCCCTTGCGGTAGTTCTCACCGAGCATATAGACAATTCCGAAGAACAATACACCATTCACAGTAAAGGACCCTATCGCCTGAAACTTTCTCCGAGTTAATACCACTGTCACAGGAATCGGTAAAGCTCGTAAGTAAGCCAACATTCTTGTGTAGGAGTCTTCACTCCAATATTTCATAGAACGACGGGAGAATGAGACTCCGATTAACGGCATTAATGAGAGAAGTAAAAAATCTGCTAACATTGTCCGATCTTGATTAGCTAGCACGTCATTTGTTACCAAACTCATCATTCCAGCCAGATAACCCATAAAAATAATTGTGGTTATGAGTGTTCCAAATACTTTTAATTTGTCTCCTCTAAAATCAGAGCAGACGATAAACCACGAATCCCTTATTGTTCTCATAAATGCTAACCTCGCTTTACAATGTCTTCAGCGTCTTCGGGAAGCAGGTGTTCATATCCCTGTGCTTACTGTATATATCTATATACACAGTATATGTCCCTAATTTACCATTGTCAATCCTGTAAATGGTAAATATTCAAAGAGATTAGGAGGTATTCGCTCCCCTTCCTTTGGAGAAGACCTTACACGCATGAGGGCTGATCATTATTGGGATTAACTAATCAGAGGGTTAAGGATTGCATGTGGAAAGGTTTAATGTATGCGAAGAATGCGGAGTGAGATTACCTCATTGTTGCTTCGCCTATAAGTTGTAGGTTGCAGGATGCGGGGGCTGTTGCTCCTTCGTGGAGGGGTGTTGAGTAGATGCGATTTGTGGTTAGATACGAAGACTCGGTGGGTGCGACTGCTTGGCGGGTGCTACTACTGGGTGGATGGGATCGCTCGGTGGGTGTAACTGCCAGATGCAACTGCGAGGGGTGAAGGCGAGCTGGGTCAGATCAATCTGAGGTATGACATCATGTGAAGTAGATCAACAATTAGGGAAAATCTCCCTCAAATTACTTGGATTTTGCCTGAAATCAACGTTTTTAGGGAATTTCTCCCTAATAATTCACCCAATTCTACGTTTTAGAGCTAAAACGGTTAAAATACAGGGAGAAATTCCCTAATTATCGTTTTCGAGATCAAAACTTATCTCTTTTCAGGGAGGTTTTCCCTAAAAATAAGCCTGGCATCCACTATCCCTATTTAGGAACAAGCAGATACACAGGCTTACTTCATTACTATTCACACAAATTCACGTACGATTCGCACGCATATTCACATGCTCTTTTCACACGCCAATCCACAAGCTCTATTCACACAGCTAACCTACGCGCCCAAAATAACTTCCCACACCGGCTTGGTGTGTCCACCTGGATACAGAACATAAAGCAGCACATACACCATAACGCCAGTAATCGCAGTAATGAACCAGATTATAGATGTCACTCTGCCCCACTTACGGTGCTTGGAGTACTTCGCTTTAAATCCAAGAGTTAATGTAGTAAGTCCGAATACCGCAGCTACCGTTGCCAGCACGATATGGAAGATCAGAAACACTTGATAAATCGTCTGTAGTTCATCCGGTCCGCCCCATGAGGTGTTCCCCACGAACAACGTTCTAGAGACATAAACAATAAAAAACAGGAGCGCAGCGATTGCGGCAGCAATCATCGTCTTCTTGTGCGCCTCGCGTTTGCCCTTAATGATGAGCCACCAGCCAATAGCTACGAGCACCGCACTAAGCACGATGAACGATGTGCTAATCGTTGGAAACACCGTAAAAATATCCATGATTCTCCTCCTTGGCAGTCTACCAGTTATGCACGGGTCAAGGTGCTCTCCTCGAGTGCTGAGGAAGGCGTCGATAATTCATCGCTCTCTTGTCCGTTCTCTTTTTTATACCAATGATAGAACACATAAGCAAGCATAGAGGCAAAAATAAATTCCTGAATGAACTTCATCGCGATCCCTCCCACCTGCTGATCCACCTTTGGTGACAACAATTCAAAGAACGCAGGACCCCCAAAATTCTGAAGTAAGGCAGAAGGATCACCCGATATACAGTAGCCCATGGCAAGTGCCCAAGTCTCCGGATCACTGTAAGTAGCATAGAGCGGTTGATCTGCAAAAATAATCAGTCCGCATGCTGGTGTCAACAATACCATATTTAGAAAAATAAACCCAATCTTGCCCAGTCCACTCGCCATTCGGCGCTCCGGTAGCGGATTGATCAATGTCCACCACATTAAGGCAGCGGTTAGGAATAAAACAATATAGTAGATTCGGTGAACGGTAAAATGCAGCATCACATAATCATGGATAACAGGAATATGGTACAAGGAAAATAGTCCATTAAACATAAGAGCAGCTACCACCGGTCGAGCTAAGAAAGACAGCCGACGAAAGGGATTTACTTTCAATAGGCTGCGCCACATAAAATCTGGAATCCCCAGCATAATTAGCGGCACTGCCACTAGGTATGATAAGGCCATACTAACCATGTGGAATGAAAACATCATATGTCCTAATAAGCTAACAGGACCGCCTTGTGCCAGATAAAGCGCAAGCATTCCGCACACAAATAGTGCTCTTCGCCAGAACGGAACCGGAACTGAATCTGCATAACGTCCAGCAATCGGACCAATCCAAACGAAATAACCCGCCGTCAGCAGCAGCATAACCGCCAGAAAAAGCGGGCTCCATAGTTCTGCAAAGCTAAAATATTGTAATCCGAGCATAACCCTAACCCCTCCTAGCGCAGGATCTAGTTAAACACCAAAAAGAGGGGGCATCGCAGCCCGCCTCTTTCTTTATAGTCCGTTAATTCCACCAAACCCAATACAGCGACATAATAATACAGGTACCAGCGGTAAAAAAACCACCCAGCATGAAAATAATCGGGATTAGATGTCCTTTATCTTTCAGGTGCATCCAGAAGCCCATCTGCACAATAACCTGAATGACTGCCATCACCAGTAGTAGAATAACCGCAAAGGTGGCATTCACGCCTCCAGCCGCAACAGCGGCGAAAGCAATTAAGGTCAAGACAATGGACAGTATAAAGACAACAATATGCCTCTGTGGCCCTTCATGCCGATGGCGATGCTTATACCCGTCGTTCTCCGGCACATGCTGATCTGTCGTCATAGTGTCTAGCCCACCTTTCCAAGTAGGTATACAACCGTAAAGATGAAGACCCATACCACATCAATAAAATGCCAGTACATGGCTGACACATACACTTTTGGTGCAGTAACTACGGTTAATCCTTTACGCATGAGTTGCCCGATCAGGATGGAGATCCATGCAATCCCGAAAGCTACGTGCGCACCGTGGAATCCTACTAATGTATAGAATGCCGAACTGAATGCACTTGTAGTCATTCCGAAGTCTTCGTGTCTCACATATTGAGTAAACTCATAGATCTCCAGAATCAGGAAACCAAGCCCTAAGGCTACAGTGACCAAAAGCCAGTTACGAAGCACAGCCGGACGGTTTCTATGCATCGCTTGAATAGCGAACACACTCGTCAAACTGCTTACCAAAAGAATGAATGTCGCAGCAGCTACAAGCGGCAAGTGAAACAGTTCATTCGCCGATGGCCCCTCATTCGTCTGATTACGCAATGCGAGGAACGTAGCGAACAACGTGCCGAACAATACCGCTTCCCCACCTAGAAACAACCAAAAGGCAAGAACCTTGTTTCGTCCTTCGAGCGTAGCTTTTTCCGGCTCGTGAGGAAATTCTTCCTTAGAAGCTTCTGCATGTGCCGTTGTCATGTCCGCTCACTTCCTTCCAGCTCTTCAGGTTCAATATGCCATCCATGATCATCATACAGCGAACGCAACAGCATGGATCCAAACGTAATGATAAGACCGATGGCTGTAACGATATAATTATTAAACATAAAGCTCATAAAGGCGTTGCCGAAGTCGTCCCGACTGAACATGAAGCCAAGTCCAGCGATGAAAATCCCAACAGACATAGTAAACGGCAATATAGTTGCAGACGGCATATGGATCGAGCCGACCGGTTCTGCCGGAGTCATGCCTTTATTTCCTGCCATTTTTTCTTTCCAGAATGCATCAATCCCACGGATAAGCGGGGTTTGCTTGAAGTTATATTCCGGTGGCGGCGAAGGAATCGTCCATTCTAGTGTACGTCCATCCTCCCACGGATCATTTGCTGCATCCGCCGGCTTTCTTGAAGTCAGGAAGATGTTGACCAAGAAGATAATCATGCCAACACTCATCAATCCAGCACCGATTGTACTGACTAAATTCAGCAAATCGAATTGCTGATTCGGCAAATACGTGAATACCCGGCGCTGCATCCCCATAAGTCCAAGGAAATGCTGTACAAAGAATGTCAGATGGAATCCGATAATAAATGTCCAGAAGGTCCATTTGCCCAGCTTTTCACTTAGCATCCGACCAAACATCTTCGGCCACCAGTAATGCAGACCAGCAAACAGGCCAAGCACCAATCCACCCACAATAACGTAGTGGAAATGCGCTACAACAAAATACGTATCATGGAACTGAAAGTCAGCAGGCGCAGAAGCCAGCATGACGCCAGTGACGCCACCCATCGTAAAGGTAGGAATGAATCCTGCCGCGAACAGGTTTGGTGTCGTGAAACGCACTTGCCCGCCCCACATCGTGAACAACCAGTTAAAAATCTTGATTCCGGTCGGAACCGCAATCAACATCGTCGATACAGAGAACAACGCATTAGCTACTGGTCCAAGTCCGGTAGTGAACATATGGTGAGCCCAAACCATGAAGCCCAGGAAGGCAATCAGGATGGTAGCGAACACCATTGAGCTATACCCGAACAGTCGCTTCCGCGAAAAAGTCGGGATAACCTCCGATATAATTCCGAAGGCAGGCAGAATGAGAATATATACTTCTGGATGCCCAAATATCCAGAAGATATGTTGCCAGAGCACCGGATTACCGCCAGCCCCAACCTCGAAGAAATTGGCTCCAAGTATCCGGTCGAATGTCAGCAGTACTAATCCTACTGTAACTGCCGGAAATGCAAACAAAATAATTGCGGAAGTAATAAATGTAGTCCAAGCAAACATCGGCATCCGCATGTAGGTCATTCCCGGCGCGCGCATCGTAATGATCGTGGCTAGAAAGTTAATCCCCCCGATGAGGGTACCTAATCCGGCAATTTGAAGACCAATCGTATAAAAGTCTACACCGTGTGTAGTGCTGTATGTACTCGTAGATAGTGGGGTGTAGGAGGTCCATCCGGCATCAGGAGCGCCACCCATTATCCAGCTGAGATTCAGTAGAATTCCGCCGAACAGGAAGGTCCAGAAGCCAAGTGCATTTAGAAAAGGAAAGGCTACATCACGTGCACCGATCTGTAGCGGTATGACAGCATTCATTAAGGCGAAGATGATTGGCATGACGCCGAGGAATATCATCGTCGTACCATGCATGGTAATAAGTTCATTAAACGTTTGGGCATCCAAAAAATTATTCATTGGTTTGATGAGTTGCCAGCGAATCAGAAGTGCTTCAATTCCACCGATACCAAAAAATAATCCTCCGGCCCATAGGTACAAAATTGCGATTTTTTTATGATCGACGGTTGTTAGCCAATCCATAAGTCCTGTATGGCGCTTCACACTGTGGCCATGCCCCAGAGGCTTGGATGAATTCAAGGTATGCGCTGCTTGAGCCAAAGTTCGTACCCCCTTTTTCGAAAGTTCCGCCCGCCTTTAGGCTAAGGCATTAGTCCAGCTTATAGTTGGCCAGATACTCAGCAATGCCATCAATCTCCGCATCACTTAGGCCTAGATCTTTGGGGTTAGGCATCAGATTGCCCGGTTTTACGGATTGTGGATCATGCAGCCATGTTTTGAGATTCTCCTCAATTGGTGCACCATCCTCCCTCGTGTCGTCGTTGAGCAGGATTCCTGCAATCGACTCCCGAGAACCAATTCCGGTCAAGTTCGGCGCATTATTAATCCCTTGATCACCTACAGCGTGGCAAGTCAGACACGCCGCTTTGAACTTCTCAGCTAAAGCAGGATCCTCTGGCAGCACAGCTACGGGTGCTTTCATCGAATCTATCCACTTCTGAAAATCTTGTTCACTAACCGATTTTACCTTAAACTCCATGAATCCATGAGACGGCCCGCATAGTTCCGCACATTTGCCACGGTAAACGCCTTCATTAGGTGCACTGAAGCTGAAGCGGTTAATCGTCCCGGCTGGGTTGGTGTCGATTTTACCGGAAAGAGAAGGGACCCAGAAGGAGTGCAGCACGTCTTTAGTCTCCAGTTCAAAAGCAATATCTTTGCCTACTGGAATAATCAGATCCTGCGCTGTAGTCACCTTGTAATCGGTATACTCAAACTCCCACCAATATTGATGGCCGGTTACTTTAACCTTAATCGCATCCTTGTCATTGGCATGATCATCTCCTGCGGCGAACACTGCTTTCACCGTTGGAACTGCCAGTACCACTACGAGGATAAGCGGAATGACCGTCCAGAGAATCTCAAGCTTGATGCTACCCTCAACCTGCTCAGGGATTTCATTCTGACCCGGCTTTCGACGGAAACGGATCAGTACATAAGCTGCAATCGTAAAGACAATCAGCAACACGACGATCATAATACTGATCGACAGCTCCATTAATCCATAAGACATTTCCGCCTGAGGACCCTGTGGTCTGAGTACTGACAAGTCCTCACGGCCGCACCCGGCAAGAAAGAGACCAAACATAGCGGTCATGGGAAGGAGTCGCTTTACAGCCTGCCACGTTTTCATCATTGATCTACCCCGCTTTTCCCGATTTCGTAGGTTCCTGTTTTTTTCTGTCAATTATAACAATCACTATTAATATAAGTTTAAGGGAAAGTTTTGTCAATCGTTCACAACTAGTTCACATTGTAATTTTCGACATAATAATTCCTTGTCCTACCTGCATTTATGCGCATTTTTTGAAAACGCAATCAAATAAAAAATGATCATTAAAGCACATTCATTACGAAATGTGTCTATTAATTCATTTGACTATTTTATGAGAGACGATATTTCTTATTCATAAATGTACATACAAAAAAAACCGATTCCTGCAACAAACGCTGCTCGGGCACGGTTTATAAGAATCCTCGTGGATGTTATTACTCAAAATGATGTCAAAAGTAAGTGACACTCGTATCTGTTAGCTAGGAGACGGATGAATTCATCTTTACCAGCTCATGCTCCACGACCATGGTCAGTTCTTCTTCATAGCCTCCGGTAATCCGATATTTTCGGACGTACTCCTTTACGAATTTCTTGGGATCTTTGGGCCGGAAAATACGTGTCATTTCCCGTAAACTTTCCTTGACTTCGTTATGACCTTTACTTGCCATGATCGTTCCCTCCCAAAACATTGAAAATGAATGCTCCGTTGTAGAGAATGCATGATGAAAAGTACGCCGTAACCTCGAATGCAAGTGAAGTAACCATTACACATACGTGGCTTGCATTATCCGCCAAAACGTAAAATTCAAAGCTTCAAAGCCTTGAGATACTGGTTCGCCGGTGAAGCAGGTTCGTCGTGATTTGGGCTGAGAGTAAGGACGCCTGTTGAACGAAAGCTCCTTGACACTTTTATTACCCGAAGAGCCACTTACTGAATCACCCCTTTCGGGCCTTATCGTTATATTGTATCATATTCCGGTCCAACTTCCACCTTTCCTTGTAAAATGTGCTAATTGGAAAATTTTTATTTTTTATAATGTTCTTCGTAAGTCATATTGCTCGTGTCGGGTTAAAATACATTATGCTCTATAGCAGGCCACACCTAACACATACCACAGCAAGAAAAGGAGAGATCCTATGGGCCAACCCACACCATTACTGACTTCATCCTATAACGTAGTTCCCGCGATGACTATCGCGCTACCTGAGGAAACTGCAACGCGCCGTGAAGGCCTTGAACAAGCTGATTATGCTATTCAGAAAGAATATCCAAAGATGCATAGTATGCTTATTGCTCGCCATGGCAAGCTCATCTTTGAACGTTATTACGGAAACCATCATGCCGGGGCATTAAATGATCTTCGATCTGCGACTAAAAGCTTTATCAGCACAATTACCGAAATCGCTATCGATCGGGGAGATATCCCTGATATCGATGTCTCGGTTTCCAAGGTACTTCGTAAACATGTTCCATACCTACACTCCCCTCATTTATCAAAAATCACTCTCCGTCATCTGCTTACCATGACTTCCGGATTTAGCTGGATCACGGGCAAGAAGCTTGGGGAGCCCTTCGTCCGGAATCTCCATCGTAGTCGCCGCTGGGGTTCCTTTGCTCTTAGTATGAACATAATTCCGGAACATATCGGTCAATTTCAATACCGTAGTATCGACTCCCATTTGATTTCGATGATTTTAAGTGAATCTACAGGTCAAGATGCGTTTACTTATGCTGCTGAGCATTTATTTAGCCCTCTCCGAATGACTCACACGGCTTGGTTACCGAGTCCCGAAGGTCATAGTATGGGACATATTGGTCTGTACTTGAACTCAAGAGATATGGCTAAATTTGGAATCTGTCTGCTTAATAACGGGTTATTTGCGAAGCAGCAGATCATTCCGAAGTATTGGCTCCAAGAAGCACTAACCGCACACACTACCGGATACCCGGCTTTTGGAGATTACGGATATCAGTTCTGGGTGGGTACGATGAGCGGCCAACCCTACAAGCTTGCCCACGGTCATGGTGGACAGCAAATCCTTCTCCTACCTAAGTTAGATGCGGTTGTGGTCTTTACAGCAGAGAGTAAGACAAACAATTGGAAGAGCCCCCGCAAGCTGCTCGAAAAGTATATTATACCCACGATGAGCTAAACATACTTTTTCCTGACAAGTCATAGGCTTTTAAGGAAGAAGGAGTAGTGAACTAACCCCCTTCTTCTCCAAGTAGAAGGAGAGTGAGCCCTTTGTCCCCTTTCAAATCATCCACCGGATTGCCCGATAATATTGCGGGCGCGCTGTGCTATTTTTTCCCTTTTATCGGCGGCGTGGTCTTTCTCGCTCTGGAGAAACGCAACCGCTTCGTGCTGTTCCACGCGTTGCAATCACTGCTTACGTTCGGCGTGCTGATGATTCTCCATGTTCTAACCGGATTTATCCCTTTCCTTGGCGCCCTAATGAGTGCAATCCTTTCTCTTTGCAGCTTTGCTATATGGCTACTTATGATCTATCAAGCTTTAAGTAGCAGATGGTATAAGCTTCCTTGGGTTGGGGATGTAGCGGAAAGTCAGATTCGACATCTATAAACACCACTGAAGGAACACCTCTAATCGCTGAAAAGTATTCCCTTTTGCCCATCCACTCCTTACAATGGAAAGACGGGCATCACGGAATTCTACAGGCTGGAGGAATTTAAATGTATCTAATCATCATAAACCCACGCTCCGGCGGGGGCGCAGGAGGACGGACCTGGCATACTGTAGAGGCGCTCATAAAAGAGCGGATGCTGCCATATATGACCTTGTTTACGCATAGCGAAGAGGGTGCAGAAGCCCTTGTTCTAAATACAATTAAACACCGCGAGGACTGGAAAGCCGCGATTGTAATCGGCGGCGATGGCACGCTGCACAGCATTTTAGGTGCCCTTCGTGGCAAGGACATTCCCTTGGCAATCATCCCTGCCGGCTCCGGTAACGACTCCGCACGCGGCTTCGGCATTCCGCTTTCGACTGAAGCCGCGCTGGAAGCTGCACTTAGCGATCGGCATATCGAAGCCGATCTGATCTCAGGCGCAAACGGACTGACTTTAACAGCCGTTGCCAACGGCTTTGATGCTCAGGTGGCCGAGAATGTGAATGCCAGCCGTTACAAACGGCTGTGCAATGCCATTGGCGCAGGCCAACTGGCTTATATCATCGGCATATTGCATACGCTGATGACGTTTAAGCCATGCCGGGTGAGTGTTGCGTGCGACGGGACGGAGCACGTCTTTGAGAAGGCATGGCTGGTCTCGGTCTGCAACCTGCCCAGCTACGGCGGCGGGCTGTTGATCTGCCCGCAGGCGAAGGCCGATGACGGCCAGCTCGACGTCTGCGTCGTGCATGGGTGCAGCCGCGGGCAACTGCTGCGGCTGTTCCCCACGGTACTGAAGGGCAAGCATGTAGCGTTGCCCTTCGTGTCCATGCTGCGTGGACGTAGCGTAGCCGTCAACTTCGCAGAGGCCCGGCCGGCGATCGGCGATGGCGAGAGCTTCGGCAAAGGGCCGCTTGCCGTACGCTGCGAGCCAGGAACGCTGCGGGTGCTCTCGCCGCTGGCGGCGGTTAGCGCGCAGCACCACGCCGATCCTGCAGCGGCATGCGGTGGCAACGGGTAAGCCATACCGGTGCATCACAAAAAAACAGCAAGAGACAGGCTTATCAACCTTGAAGTGCTCCCTGTCAAGTGTACAGTGTAAAAAACAAAAACTAGTTAGTTTAGATACCTCAGCTCGCATCATCAGAGCTGAGGTATCTTCGTTA
>NZ_JARXWM010000017.1:0-129421 GCF_029893135.1 Paenibacillus sp. PastF-3
CGAAGCTGGTCAGGGAAGTATCGCTTACAAAACTAAGCGTATGCTTTCGAAGTAGTTTTGCCGAAGCTGGTCAGGGAAGTATCGCTTACAAAACTAAGCGTATGCTTTCGAAGTAGTTTTGCCGAAGCTGGTCAGGGAAGTATCGCTTACAAAACTTTAGGAGGACTTATTCATGTTACTGGAAGCTGTGTACCATCGCCCGCGGTTAAATTGGTCTTATGCCTATAATGAGAGTACGATTCACTTGCGTCTCCGCGCTAAAAAAGGGGATTTAACAGAAGTATTTGCTTTTGCAGGGGATAAGTACACTTGGGATACCACGAAAGAGCTAATTCCCATGACCCTCTTCACTTCTGATGCTATGTTCGATTATTGGGAATGTGCTTCAGTTCCCATCTATCGCCGATTGAAATACGGATTCTTACTGCAAAAGGATAACGAGAAAGTTTGGATGACCGAAAATGATTTTCAAACGAATCGCCCAGAAAATCCAAACAAGCTTTTCGAGTTCCCATTTATTAACCCCGTTGATGTGTTCACTCCACCTGCCTGGGTAAAGGACGCTGTTTTCTATCAGATCTTCCCTGAACGATTTGCAAATGGTGACCCTAGCCTTGATCCAAAAGATGTTCAGCCATGGGGAGCAGAGCCAACACCAACCAATTTTTTTGGCGGCGACCTGCAAGGGGTTATTGATCATCTGGATCATCTTAACGAGCTTGGCATCAATGCTATTTATTTCACACCACTCTTCACTGCAACTACTAATCATAAATACGATACAGAAGATTACATGAAAGTTGATCCGCATTTCGGGGATATTGCAACGTTAAAAAAACTCGTCGACCTCTGCCATAAACGTGGAATTCGTGTGCTGCTAGACGCTGTATTCAACCACTCCGGTGGAACCTTCGCTCCATTTTTAGATGTTCAGGAAAAGGGAGAAGACTCCATTTACAAAGACTGGTTCCATATTCGTGAGTTTCCGCTTAAGGTTGTAAACGGCATTCCTACTTATGATACTTTTGCCTTTGAACCACATATGCCAAAGCTTAATACTGAACATCCTGAAGTTAAAGAGTACTTACTGAAGGTCGCTGAATTCTGGATTACAGAAGTTGGAATCGATGGTTGGCGCCTTGATGTAGCCAATGAAGTAGACCATGATTTCTGGCGTGAATTCCGCAAGGTGGTAAAGCGCGCTAATCCTGAGGCCTACATCCTTGGAGAAATCTGGCATGAATCTGCTCCGTGGCTGGAGGGTGATAAATTCGATGCTGTCATGAACTATCCCTTCACTGATGCCGTCTTAGACTTTTTTGTTCACGGTAACCTTGATGCAGAGGGATTTGCCAACTCTATCGGCAGACAGTTATCGCGTTACCCACTGCAGGCAAGTGAAGTTGCCTTCAATCTGTTAGATAGTCATGACACGCCACGCTTACTTACGCTGGCTGCGGGCGACAAAAATAAAATGCGATTAGCTGCACTATTCCAGTTCACCTTTATGGGTACTCCTTGTATCTATTATGGCGACGAGTTCGGAATGGATGGTGAGGGTGACCCAGGTTGTCGTAAATGCATGGAGTGGAACCCTGAGAAGCAGGATCGTGATCTGTTCGAATTCTACCGTCAGCTCATTCAAATACGCAATGAGCAACCTGCACTTCGTACGGGGACATTTACTTTCTTGGAGGCAGGTCGACAAGGCAGTAAGATAGCCTATGAGCGCCGATTGGATCTTGAGACTATAGTTGTACTGATCAATAGCGAAGAGACCGCTCAAACGTTCCGTGTTGACGTAGACGAGCAAAATTGGGAGAACTTATTCACGGCCGATACAATCCGTGCTGAGCGTGGCAAGCTGAACGTGAAGATGCCTGCTTATGGCTTCGCTATACTTAAAGCAATCAACTAGATTTAAATATCTTTGACCGTATAAAACATAACAAAACAGGGTATCTCACTAGCTAAGATAGCTGTGGGATACCCTGTTTTCTATTAGAGATTACTAGGCATGACTTACACATTAATAGCCAACTACTAATACTTCGGTGCACTAACAATCAGCACACCGAAGTCCAGTTCACTTGCTCAGTAGCGTATAAATAATCTGTGCGCTTTCGGCGCGGGTCATCCACCCTTTTGGAGCAAATTGATTGTTCTCTCTGCCCTGAAGCAATCCCAGCTCTGCTGCAGCCTTTACATAGCTGTCTGCCCACTTGCCAATGCTAGAAGCATCTGCAAACACCTTAGAACCCGCTACAGGTTCGATCTTCTTACCAGACTTCACTTCAAGCGCACGAATCACCATGACAGCCATTTCCTCACGGGTAATGGAAGCATTCGGAGCAAAGGTATCCTTGCTGCGACCACTCACAATACCCAGCTTAGAAGCTGTTGCTACGTATGATGAATACCATGCATCTGACCTGATATCAGTAAATTGAACCTGGCCTTCAGCATTTAATCCTAGTGCACGGACTAGTAATGCGGTAAATTCCGCACGGCTAACATTGCTTTTCGGATTAAACTCGGTTGTTGTAACCCCTGAAACAATTTGTTTGGCCGCAAGAGACTGAATTACATTAAATGCCCAATAGGTATTTGGAACATCCTTAAACGACTTCACAATCTCTAGTACACCATATTTGCTAAAGTGCGTGACTTGTGCAGATATCACGTCTCCATTCAACTGTCCTCCTACATACTCAAACTCGCCATTATCGCCTAAATAGTAGATGCCCAATAAATCATTATTGAATTGACCTTTAATTTTAAACGAAATCGTAATCGGCTCTTCGAACTTCTTAACAACAATTCGGGTACCATCTTTCTTCAGAATGCTAAGTCTCAATTCAAACACATCGGAAAGCGATGTCACGGTTGCCCCCTCTTTGTTCAAACCATCGACTAAAGCTTTCGCAGCATTCTCAACCAGAGGACTCAAATCCAGCAAGATTCGCGAACCTTCCGCATCAGTTCCTGAAGCTAAACTTGGAATTGAACTTAACAGTTTATTAGGGATCGTAATTAACAGATCGCCCACTTTAAATACTAGATCATTAGATCCCAATGTTTGTGCAACTTGCAACGGTAACAACACTGCTGTCTTACCAGCAGCAACATCGATTTGCGCCTTTCCATCTTTACCATTCTTCAAACTGTCCTCACTGACCACTTGAGTGTCAGCAGGAGTTGTTGGGCTAACAACAACGGGTCCATAAGTTGGTTCTGGCGACGGAGTCGGCGTTGCTTCTGGTGTCACCGTTGGTGTCGGCGTTGCTTCTGGCTTCACCGTTGGTGTCGGCGTTGCTTCTGGCTTCACCGTTGGTGTCGGCGTTGCTTCTGGCTTCACCGTTGGTGTCGGCGTTGCTTCTGGTGTCACCGTTGGTGTCGGCGTTGCTTCTGGTGTCACCGTTGGTGTAGGCGTTACTTCTGGCGTCACCGTTGGTGTCGGCGTTACTTCTGGAGTTGGTGTCGGTGTTACATTAGATACCGCAGCTAGAATAACCGTTCCCCCATCATCTCTGCCTGGTAGATCAATGGTTACTTTTTGATCTTCGGTAACCGTGTAGGTCTTACCGCTGTACTCGTCTTTCACAGTTGAATTGGCGGCAAACGGTACTGGAATCTTTGCGGATTCCTCGGTAGTCTTAGTGTTGATAACCGTTACAACGTTCTCATCTTCATAAGATTTATTGAAAGCTAGATAACCTAAATCATCTGAACCTGCCAGCTTCGTGCGAGTCCCCTTAGAATACACTTTGGAGTATTTTGCACGGATATTCAACAGCTTCTGATAATGATCATGGAGTGGCTTTTCTGCAGTCAACTGATCCCACGGCATATCTTTACGGTTCTCACTGAACTCACCTTTAGACATGTCTCCTGCATTTTTTCCCGATTTCCCTAGTTCTTCTCCGTAGTAAATGACCGGCTGCCCCTTAGCTGTGATTTGCAGAGCGGCTGCGATTTTCAGCTTGCCTTTGTCTCCATCTACATAATTGGACAAGAAGCCATCCTCATCATGACTACTTAGGAATTGAGCCATCACCTTTGTATTGTCTAGCTTCGTCTCACGTACCTGTAGATAGGAATCCACACTGTTTATTTTGCCATCGGTAAAATCCTTCGCTGCTGTCTTAAATCCAAAATCAAGCAGACCGTCCATTTGACCTGTTTCGAGCATTCCACCATTACTATCAATGGTTCCGCCGAAATATTCACCCGTCATTTTGAAATTTGGATCGATGGCAGTCAATGCATTTTTAAATGCTTTCCAAGTCGTATCTTCCACATGTTTGACAGTATCCACGCGGAAGTAGTCAATCGTATCCCCACGTTCCGTACGAGCGTTATCTAACCAGCCTGTTTGCCAATCGATAATTTGTTTGCGTACGGCTGGATCTTCCGTTTTGAAATCCGGCAGGCCTGCAAGCTCGCCTTTGATTGGATCTGTATCTGCGGATACACCATCCGTACGAAGCATTCCTTCAAAACGCGCTTTATCCTCCGCTGTAATCGTCGGATAATCATCCTCAGCCTTTAGACCGTAGCCCGTATGATTGAGTACAACGTCGACCATGATCTTGATGCCTTTGTCATGTGCCTTCTCGATCAATTCCTTGAAGGTCGCCATGTCGCCAAGATGCTCATCGAGCTTCGTAAAGTCTTTTGCCCAGTAGCCATGGTATCCGTACTGTTTACCTCCGAAGCCAACGCCTTTGTTAAAATCAATATTATCTACGATTGGTGTGATCCAAAGTGTGTTAATACCGAGTTCTTGTAAGTAATCTAAATTCTCGATCATGCCTCGGAAATCCCCACCATGATAAGCTTCTAGATGATCTTTATCTACATTCTCGTTATTCGTTGGATCTCCATCCTTAAATCGGTCAGTAAGCGCGAAGTAAATACGAGCCTCATCCCAATCAAAATCAAGCTTATCACCTGTATAGGTTCTAGCTTTAACCTCGATTGTTGCATTTTGCTTATGCGCATTGCCATACTGGTCCACGAGCGTGATCGGAATATTCTTGATTCCCGCAGACACCGTGTCCTTTACAGCAACCGTCTGTTTCATCAATTCTGTATCTAACTTGACCTTGCTTGGTCCTCCAAGGTTAGTTAAATCCATATATCCTTCCGAATACGTTACATCGTCTGAAGAAGATGCATTGATCGTTACAACCGCATTCTGATTTGATGTAACTGCTTCTGGACTTACTGATGTCGTAATCGTAACGTCAGGCATGTGATACACAACAACAGATTCATCATTCACCGTATTCTTAGGATCCGTCAATTCAGTAGTGACCCCATTCTTCGTGATCAAGAACGTATACTTATACGTACCTTCTACTAAATCAGTCAACGTATAAGTGAACCACTCATTAGCGGAATCGTAAGTCATCGGATACGAAATGCCATTTACTTTTACTTTAGCAGTTGTAATCGCAGCCATATTATCATTACGGAATAAGGCATCATCGCGGTATCTAAACGTAAGCGTTCCATCTTTTAGAATTGGACCGTTAATACTTGGCTTAATATCAAACTCTTTAACCCCGCTAGTTACGTTCACTTTAGTGAACCCTTCACCCGGCGTCAATGGAATTTCACGATCATCCCCGTAAGGATCCTTAATCGACCAATCGGTACCTTTACGAATGACGAACCCTACTTTTGTCGCATTCTCAGCAACCTCAATTAGGACACTCGCTTTACCATCCTTAAAGGTAGTAAAATCAATCTGGTCATTTTTAACTCCCGTATTCCAAACCCAGATGTTCCAATCCTTATAATCCTTATCACTACGAGTATAGGTGAACAGAACATATCTCTTATCCGTAACCTTAACGGTAACAGATGTAGAAATACCGCCATAAGTGATGGTAATTACAGCTGTTCCATTGCCAATCGCCTTCACTTGACCTTTATTGGTTACTGTAGCCACTTCAGGTTTATTGGAAGTGTACGTAGCCAATGGCGTAACATTTCTTCTACTGTTGTCATCATATTTTGCAAAAACAGAAGTTTGATGCGTGTTGCCTGCTGCCAGCGTATAGCTCGCATTATCGGTTTCCAAAGAAGTAAGCGAAGCGGCTTCAGCTTCCATTTTGATAATTACAGCAGTTAAAGGGTCTAGTGTAATTGAATTTGCGGTTAAGGAGAAGCCACTCCATTGACCAACCGGAATTGCAGTGACACCAGCTTCATCATTGTCGACAAGCACCTGACCACTCGTCAAATCGTCTGAAAGGGTCAGTGTTCTAGCTGTGCTATCGCCATTCATGAAGACATAATAGATACCTGTGCCATCAGTAGCTTTGTTTGAATAACCAATAACAAGATCATCTGTCTTCATTTCTGGAGCAGGAATTAGGTTAACATTGGAATTAACCAGATCCTTGTCTCCCAATCGGAATGCGTCCGTGGACTTTCTCAGTTCCATTAGACCCGAAGAATATTTTCTTGTCGTGTTCTGGACAGGGAATTGTGATTCATCCGTTGCTTTCGTCCAGTCAAACATGTTGACCGCATCCGAAGAATCATACGAATCATGAATGAAATAACCGAAGGATTTTCCTTCGCTATCAAACATTTCAGTGTATTTATCCTGAGGAACCGTAGTATCCTTCCACTGCTTAGTACGTCCATATTCCTGGCCCGCATGAATGAAAGCTGTTCCCTGAGAGGTTAGAACAAGCATGTTGCCAAGTCTAATCCGCTTCTGGATTTCAAGCTCATTCTCTGCAATTGTAGGATCCTTCTTGATCGTTTGTGCAATCACATCATGCAGCGTCAAGTTATCATGTGCTTCGATGTACGGAACGATATCCCCTGGATCATCAGCGGGCGTATTTGATGGTTGTGCTTTAATATTGTTAAAGATTGTCGTGATTGGACGCGCACCGCCCGTAATAAATCTAGGCTGACCTTCAGAGCCATAACCAGATTTCAATTCATTACGGAACTCATCAGAGAAAACACCGACGCTATCCGTTTTATCCATCCAGTCCTGATCTGCACCTTTCCCAGCAAGGGAAGGATCAGCTGCAGCACCGCCAAATGTTCTCCAACCTTCACCAATAAAAAGAGCCTTCGGATTAATTGCTGCCGCGGCATCATAAGCATGCTGCACAGACTCTGCTGTCGCATCGCCCATCATATCCCAGCGCATCCCATCAATCTTGTACTCTTCAAACCAGTATTTCACGGAATCTACCATTAGTTTCTCAGCCATTTTGTGGTTGGTGGCCAGATTGTTTCCGAAACCTCCGATAAAGTTGCCCGTTGCATCTTGGAACGCATAGTAATTAGGTACGATGTCGTTTAAGAATTCTTTTTTAGCCATATGTGTGTACACTACATCCAGAACGACACCCATTCCAGCTTCATGTACGGCGTCAATTAAACCCTTTAACTCTTTAATTCGCTCTTCAGGATCGGCAGGTTTCTGAGAATAAGCACCGTCTGGAGAGAAGTAGCTGTGAGGATCATAACCCCAGTTATATTCATTGTTTTTGGCGGAATAATCTGTCTCTCTAGTCCCCATCTTTGTTTCATCCCCGTAATACCAAGCCATTACAGGAAGTAATTGAATATGAGTCACACCAAGAGATTTAATATAATCGAGCTTCTTTTCAAAAGCGCTATAAGAGCCCCATCTTTCGCCGCTCAGGCTATCTTGAATGGATACATCGGATGTAAAGTCTCTGACATGGACTTCATAAATGATAGCGTCCTCTCGCTTTTCATAACCTGTAATGTCAGCATAACCAAAGGAATCCGGGTTCGTTTGGCTTAAATCAACGATAGCCGCTTTACCGACAGTATCACCGCCGACACCAGCAGCACCTGTAGTATCCACAGTAAATACCGCCATTGATTTAGCATAAGGATCTAGAACCTTATTAGTTACACCGTCATTTGTTACTTCGTATTGATAAAAGAATCCTCTTACATCATTTGTGGTAGTGCCTGTCAGGTCATTTGGTTTTAACTTGACCGACCAAACCCCTTGCTCTCCACTCGTTAAGTCCACACTACCCACTAGTACATTGGAGTCGTTCTTATCGTATACATTGACGACAACCGAACTAGCTTTAGGTGCCCACAATTTTAACGTGGCTGTTTTGTCAGCGTTGTACGTTGCCCCTAGATCATCTCCTGTATAATTGTACATTTCATCAAGCATTCTCCAACCACTAGCCGCAGAGACCGTTTTACCTGAATAAGTAACGCTAAGTGGAACTTTATCCAGATCAAAAGCTTTTGTATCAACTTCAATTGAAGTTTTGCTAGTAATGGTTACAGCCGATACAGGAATAGCAACACCGTCTTTATCTTTAACGGTAATCTCATTCTTCAATGCTGCTGCATCCAAGCCGTCAGTTAGCGTAAATCCAAGAAGGATTTTGCTAGTTGACAACACCTCTGCGGAAACTAAACCGATAGGCGTTTCACCAAACGGTGAAACATATACATTGTTGTCTCCTTCTTTTATCCACAGCTGGTTGTAACGATCCAGTAGAGTAAATCCTTTGTCACCGCCGTCTTTATTATCACCATTTAACGGGTTCACTACGAGAAAGCCTATTTTTTTTGCAGCTTCTTTCAATGGAATATCAATATAGGCTCCAAAGCGTCCTACTTGATCTGCTTGGAATGGAACTGCATCTTTAGGCCAATCCTTAAGTGAAACTGCCACATCATCCCACAACCATAATCCATACTGACTTTGATTGGAATCTGATCTCATATAGTGGATCCGAACGGTATTTGCCGGAAGCTTAACCGGTTCATAAGGCGTAACTACATCAGAGCCTTCTTTGATCCACACTTCATTGGTTTGTGGAGTATTAATCGCGAAGTTCTTATCTCCTCCATCTTTGTCACCACTAGCACGCTTTAATGCGATGAATGAAATTGTCTTGGCCCCGTCCTTTATCGGCACATCTACATATGCTCCATAGGAATCCAATTGTCCTTCAGGAAAGGGAGTTGCACCCATTGCCCAACCATCAGAAGGGCTTACAACATCACCCCATAACCACAATCCCTTATCGGTGTAATCACTAGATTGATAGTGGACACGAATATGCCCTGCTGGAACAGGTGTAACCTCTACAGGTTCAGTAGGGATTTTATATTCTGCGGTCACACTGTGATCTGCAGTATTGTACTTGAAGGTTACCTTAATATCTAACGGTAGGCTCAACGCTAGATCGCTTTCTGGATAAGACATATCCTCTGCTTCTGTGGCTCCTGGAACAGAAACCTTATATGTGTAATCTCCCTGCGGCACAGTAACAACTGTACTGTAGACACCATCAAAATCCGGATCTGATAACGTGGACAACGCCTCTGCTGGCAGGTTTCCTGTTAATCTTGGCAGCTTATCCGCAGCAATTGGCGTGTAGTACGTAGAATCAGCTATCTTATGAGTGATGTCATTGTAATAAAAAGTTACAGTCGTTTCTTCTTCAAACTTTATGTGGATATTCTCTCCATCATTTTTCCCTTGAGGGTTTGTATACTTTGCAAAGCCATAGTTCTCATCCCAACTATCATTCAGAGCAACCTTGTAATTATATTCCCCCGCTGGTAGAGTCCCAGTAAAAGAATACAGACCATTGTCTGAGTAAGTCATTTGGGTGACTACTGATCTCTCATCCCAATCCTTGCCGGGATTTTCCGCCCCAGTAGAAATAAACTGTGATTGCAAATCACCGACCAAAACTACCTTTGTCGTTTCTGCAGAAACCTTAACAGGGTGTAAGCCAAGACTGGAGAACACAAGAGCAACGATCATGAAGATCGCGAACGTCCTCTTACCCCATAAATTTATTTTCATTTTTGTAAAACCTCCCATAATTATGAATTGCTTTTGTGCAAGCGGATACATAATTTCTCGAACCCCGCCAATTATTCTGAGGTTATGAAATCATATGTCTTCCTTCTGTAGTTGGAGAAAGTCTATGTGTGCGGATCGTCAAACCGGATTAACAGCATCACCCTCCTTTTCAAAGTAAAAGATCAACAGAAAACAATCTAGTGCAAACGTTTGCAAAAGCTCGTGCACAAAACTAAGTAAATAAAACTCATTCTTTAGTACAACGAATTCTAAACCCAATTTCAGCCAATGTAAACGCTTGCTATATTTTGATTTACATACTAATGCTGTATTTATGGTATTGTCAACCAGTATTTTTATGTGTTGAACGAACTCGAATTATCATAAAAGTAAAAATAAAGAAAAGTAAACCTGATAATCCCATTTAGGATTTATCCGTTTTTTTGAATATCTCTCTAATTGCATTCCTCGAATCGAATGGTTCCAAAAAATTTAAGCCACACGTTTGCATTTACGAAATACTCCTCTCAAAGAAATTGGATATCTTTTATACATATTAAGATCAATCTTGCTAAATCATTCATACTTTCTTGGTGAAAACAAACAATTTTACACATGAATTTCTAATACTCTTTCCAAAAGTAGCAATATTGCCCTTCCAAATGACTTTATCTATTTACAATTTAGAACTCTTAGATTAATATTACTGTGTAAAGCAAACGGTTCCATAAGGAGGTTTCTATGACAGTTACCATTAAGGATGTGGCCAAGAAAGCGGGAGTATCTCCCTCCACGGTATCCCGGGTATTGTCCAATCACCCCAGAATCAGCCTGGAAACTTCCCGCAAGGTCAAAGCTATTATGGAAGATATGGGCTATACACCTAACATGATGGCTAAGAGTCTAGTGTCGAAAACTACAAACAGTATATGCTTCAGTCTTCCTAAACCAGCTGAAGAGCTGTTCTCAAATCTATTTTTTATGGAATTAATCCGGGGGATCGTTACACAAGCTAGCCGTTCCGGCTACGACGTGTTAATTAGTTCTGGAGCAAACGAGAAGGAAGAATTGGAAGCCGTTTCAAGACTTCTAAAGGGTCGTCGAGTTGATGGTGTTATACTGCTTTACTCTCGTACAGATGATGCTGTTATTGATTTTCTAGAGAGTAACGATTATCCATTCGTACTGGTAGGCCGAAGTGATCGGTATGAGAATATTTTATCTGTCGATAACGATAATGTGATGGCAGCATATGATGCTACAAACCACCTCATTGCAATGGGTCATGAACGTATTGGCTTCGTAAGCGGACCACCGAATCTAATTGTTTCTCGCGATCGTCTCGCAGGATACCGTAAAGCATTGCTGAATAGCGGTCTTGAAATGCGTGATGAATGGATTGTAGAAGGTGAATTTCTACAGGATAGCGGATATAGAGCGATGTCTTTTTTCATGAATTTGCCTAATCGGCCTACTGCTTTAGTTGCAGTGGATGATATGGTATCGTTCGGAATTTTACGCGGATTGAATGAACTGAAATACAAAGTGCCTGACGATCTCGCTATTGTAAGCTTTAACAATATTCCATTATCTGAATTATCCAGCCCTCCGATCAGTAGTATTGATATTGGAATTTATCATCTTGGCTACACGGCATCTCAGGTACTTATCCAGAATATCAAGAGTCCGAACCACGATGCTGGTTATACAAACCGATTTGTTATTCCACATCGCCTGATTGTGAGAGAGTCATCCATGTACGCTCATGCTAAGAACAAAACCGAATGAATAAGTGAAGCGATCAACGCTTCATTTATTTTTTGAAAATCTGTACAAACGTTTGCGCTAAATTACTAAAACTTCTTGATCCAGTTCTTTTCAGGGTGAATATTCGAATCTGAGGTTAAGATAACTCTTAAGAACAGCTTATACAAATTAAAAGCAATTCAGATACAATTCCCCAATGGATCACGATACTGTCACAAATTTTAGGAGGTACCACAATGACGGAAATTAAAGCCTGCTTGTTCGATTTGGATGGTGTTATCGTTGACACTGCCAAATACCATTATATCGCATGGAAAGAGCTTGCAGATGGATTAGGGTTTCTCTTCACTGAACAAGATAACGAACGCCTTAAAGGAGTCAGCAGAACGGCCTCGCTAAACATTTTACTGGAAATCGGCGGACTAACTATCGATGAAGAAGAGAAAGCTAAGCTTGCAGAACAGAAGAATAATCGATATGTCGAATATATTGCGAAGATGGACAGCTCAGAGATTTTGCCAGGTGCGCTTGATTTTCTGAAAGAGTGCCGTGAGAATGGCATCAAAGTTGCCCTCGGTTCTGCTAGTAAGAATGCAATGACGATATTAAATAATACCGGATTGACCCCTTACTTTGATGCAATCATCGATGGCACACACACAAGTGCTGCTAAACCTGATCCGGAAGTTTTTCTTTTAGGTGCTAAAGCACTTGGCGCTGATCCTAAACACTGTGTTGTCTTCGAAGATGCAGAAGCAGGAATTGAAGCTGCAACTCGTGCTGGAATGTTCAGCGTTGGTATTGGGTCACCGGAAACGCTCAATGCGGCGAACATCGTCGTTCCATCGCTCGCTCATATGAGTGTGTCACAACTCAAAAAATCTTTTGCTTAAAGTCTAACGAACATTAATCAACTGAAAGTGTTAATGTGATTCGCCCTGCTACATCTAACCTACAATCAAATGAACTAAGTATTAATCATTAGATTTCTGGTGATGAGGGGACGGAGAGGAATTTTGGAACTGTAGAAGCGTAGCGTTCGCCTTTATAATCAGATTTCATCCGCAAAACGCGGCTAAAATATAGAAATCTGATTATAACAGCGATCGAAAGTCCAAAGATTCCTCGCAGTCGCACTTATACCACCGGAATTTTAATGGAAGAATGATTTGTTCATTATATATCCCCACAACATATTTAAAGGAGCCGGTTATCGTGAAACAATATTTAACAATTGATGAATGGTCCATTATTGAAGAATCCTTTGATCCACAGACACAAGAAATCTCTGAAAGTGTATTTAGCCTTGGCAACGGATTTATGGGTGGTCGAGCTAATTTTGAAGAGCAATATAGTGGAAGCAGCCTGCAAGGCAGCTACATGGCTGGCGTATACTATCCTGACAAAACACGGGTCGGCTGGTGGAAGAACGGCTATCCCGAATATTTCGCTAAAGTACTGAACAGCACGAACTGGATCGGTATTAACATCGACATTGAGGGCACTCCTTTAGACTTGGCAAAATGTACGGTTTCCGATTTCCGTCGTGTTCTTAACATGAAGGAAGGTACGCTTTCCCGCTGCTTTACTGCCACGCTTGAAGATGGTAAGGAAGTAAAAGTTGAGAGTATCCGTTTTGTCAGCATGACTCGTCAAGAAATTGGGGCTATTCGTTACTCCATCACTCCTGTTAATTTCTCAGGCAAGATTACAATTACTCCTTATCTCGACGGCGATGTAAAGAACAAAGATTCCAACTATGACGAGAAATTCTGGAATGAAGTTGAGAAACAAGCAGGCACTGAAGGCGGGCATCTTACTCTTAAGACTAAAAAGCTCGATTTTCATGTAACCTCTGCAATGGCTTTTGATATCCAAGTCAATGGTGAGAAGGTCAACACTGAGGCTGAAGCGATTGAACAAGAGAAATATGTAGCTAGCAAAATCAATGTCTCCGTACAAACTGGCGATCACATCGTCATTTATAAATATGTTGCTAACGTAACCTCGCGTAATCATGGTCTTGGACAACTGGTCGATGCCGCTCAAACGGCTTTACAAGCTGCTAAGGAAGCTGGTTTTATAACCCTTCTGAACGAACAAATAGAAGCTTGGAGAGAGAAATGGAAAGAAAGCGACATCATTATTGAAGGTGACGTTTCGGCTCAGCAAGCGATTCGTTTCAATATTTTCCAGCTAAACCAAACCTACAATGGTGAAGATGACCGTCTGAACATTGGACCTAAAGGCTTTACAGGTGAAAAATACGGCGGCAGCACTTACTGGGATACAGAGGCGTATTGCGTTCCCTTCTATCTCAGTACAGCGGACTCCTCTATTGCCCGCAACCTGTTAATCTACCGTTACAAGCACTTGGAGAAGGCTAAAGAAAATGCTCGTAAGCTTGGTTTTGCAAAAGGTGCGTTGTACCCAATGGTTACAATGAACGGTGAAGAGTGCCACAACGAGTGGGAAATTACTTTTGAAGAAATTCACCGTAATGGAGCCATTGCTTATGCGATTTACAACTATGTGAACTACACTGGAGACAAAGCTTATCTGGGTCAATATGGTCTTGAAGTCCTTGTGGAAATCTCCCGCTTCTGGGAAGAACGAGTTCACTATGCAAATCGTAAAGACAAATACGTGATGCTTGGCGTAACAGGCCCTAATGAATATGAAAATAACGTAAATAATAACTGGTACACCAACCGGATGGCTTCCTGGACTATGGAATATACCTTAGAAGCACTGGATTATCTGAAAAAGAATGAATCCACGCGCTATGCAGAACTAGTTGATAAATTAGGGCTCCAAGAGAGCGAAACCGCTAAATGGAATGATATCATCGCTAAGATGTATTATCCTGCGGATGAAGAACTGGGTATCTTCTTGCAGCAAGATGGCTTCCTAGACAAAGAGATTATTCAAGTTAAGGATCTGGCAGCTGAGAACCTGCCACTAAACCAAAAATGGTCTTGGGATCGTATCCTTCGTTCTTGCTTCATTAAACAAGCGGACGTTCTGCAGGGATTGTATTTCCTAGGGGACCGTTACGATCTGGATACCAAAAAACGGAATTTCGACTTTTACGAGCCGATTACTGTTCATGAGTCCTCCCTATCCCCTTGTATCCACTCTATTCTAGCCAGCGAACTAGGATATAAGGATAAGGCTTATGAAATGTACTTGCGTACTTCAAGACTGGATCTTGATAACTATAACAATGATACCGAAGACGGCTTACACAGCACTAGTATGGCCGGTACTTGGATGTCAATCGTACATGGCTTCGGCGGATTACGTGTGCATGATGGCCGACTGACTCTGAACCCATCGAACCCAGGTCACTGGAGTGCATACTCATTCAAAATCATGTTCCGTGGCTCCCGACTAAAAGTAAGCGTGTCGGATGCACAAGTTACGGTTACGAATGAAACGGATATCCCAGCTTCTATTACTATCTATGACAAAGAATATACCGTGAACGGCCTAAGCAGCATCACTGCTGACAGCAAATCCGTCACTGTATAAACCGACACCACAAGAGACCCTTGAAGCCAATAGCTTTTTAGGGTCTCTTTAATTTTTTCCTAAATGGATAACTTATATAAGGAGTGATTATTAATGAAAAGAACCTTTTGGAAGGAAGCTGTCGTTTATCAAATCTATCCACGCAGCTTTCAAGATAGTAATGGTGACGGTATTGGAGATCTGCAAGGTATCATTTCACGTCTGGATTATTTGCAGAAGCTCGGTGTCGATGTAGTTTGGTTGTCACCAGTATATAAATCGCCAAATGATGATAATGGTTATGACATCAGCGATTACGAAGATATTATGGATGAGTTCGGCACGCTAAAAGACTGGGAGGAACTACTGACCGGACTGCATGATCGTGGTATAAAACTAATGATGGATCTTGTAATCAACCACTCTTCTGATGAACATCATTGGTTCGTAGAGTCCCGTTCGTCAAAAGATAATCCCTACCGTGATTACTACATATGGCGTCCAGGTGGACCGAATGGCGAACGCCCTAACAATTGGAGCTCCATATTCAGCGGTCCGGCTTGGGAGCTAGATGAGACTACTGGCGAATACTATCTACACCTGTTCTCACGCAAGCAACCGGATCTCAACTGGGACAATCCAAAGCTGCGCGAGGAATTGTACAAGATGATTACCTTCTGGCTTGACAAGGGTGTGGATGGATTACGGATGGACGTCATTAATTTGATTTCTAAAGCGGAAGGACTGCCTTCCTTTCAAATCGAGGGCGAGGTGCCAGAGGAACTTGCTTGGGGTGGCGATTACTTTATGAATGGCCCCCGGGTCCATGAGTTTTTACATGAAATGAACCAAAAGGTTCTTTCGGGCTATGACATTATGACCGTCGGGGAAACGCCAGGGGCTTCGGTAGAGGATGCCGTTCTTTACACAGACGAAGATCGTGAAGAGCTTCAGATGGTATTCCAATTCGAGCATATGGACGTAGATTCCGGTCCAGGAGGCAAATGGGATGTAGCCCCATGGACATTAACTAAACTGCGCGACATACTTCATAAATGGCAGGTCGGTCTGGCTGACAAGGGTTGGAACAGTCTGTACTTGAACAATCATGACCAGCCGCGTATGGTTTCACGATTTGGTGATGATGGGAAGTATCGCATAATATCTGCCAAAATGCTCGCTACCTTACTACATACACTTAAAGGTACCCCCTATATTTACCAAGGTGAAGAAATTGGGATGACGAATGTAAAATTCACAACGCTGGAAGATTATAAAGACATCGAAATTTTGAATATGTACCGTGAAAAAGTAACTGAGGGTGGCGCAGATCATGAGACGATTCTGAACGCTATCCATGTCAAAGGCCGAGACAACGCCCGTACCCCAATGCAATGGGATGCATCAGCTAATGCTGGATTTTCAGAGGGAGAACCATGGCTTAAAGTAAATCCGATTTATAAGGAAATTAATGTAGAGCAAGCATTGGCGGATTCTGATTCAATCTTCTACTACTACCAGGAATTAATTGCTTTGCGCAAAAAAAATCCGATTATGGTATATGGAGAATATAAGCTGCTACTGCCTGAACATGAGAACATCTATGCCTATACCAGAACTTTAGATGATGAACAATGGCTGATCCTGCTGAACTTCAGCGAAGCTCCTCAAACCGTTGATCTCTCCGCAGAGCTGAGCACCGTGACTGATTTAATCATTGGAAATTATCCGGATGATTCACCCACACGAGAAATTCTGCGTCCTTACGAAGCAAGAGTGTACAGATTACAAAGCTGACTCTCTCCGTCTTCCTGAGTTATACTATATAGGATGATTTTGTTAAGATCATTCTTCCATCAGCAACCTGTCATTAGAGAGCAAGGAATAACAGGATTTGCAAATGGTGGCATGATAGTATGAACTCAAGGGAGATGGCAGGCTTGGAATGGCTTATCCGCATGAAAGAAGCTTTAGATTATATGGAGAGTAAAATGGAGGAAACCTTTAATATAGAAGATATAGCAAAGGTGGCTTATTCCTCCCCTTTTCACTTCCAGCGTATGTTCTACATGCTTACCGGAGTATCAGTCAAAGACTATATCCGTAAACGGAAACTAACTCTGGCGGCACAGGAACTCGCTATTTCTAAAGTTAAGGTGCTAGATGTCTCATTAAAATACGGATATGACTCTCCCGAGTCGTTTGCCAAAGCATTCCGCAAAGCACATGGAATTACTCCTTCTGCTGCGCGGGAGTCAGGGGTACAGCTCAAAGCCTTCCCTAGACTCTCCTTCCATCTATCACTGAAGGGAGATAAAGAAATGGACTACAGAATTGAGACAAGAGAAGCTTTTAATGTTATCGGACTAGTTGAGGAAATGACAACGAAAGATGGGGAGAATTTACGCCGTATCCCCCAGCTGTGGATTGAAGCTAACGAAAATGGTACGTCGGATAAGCTAATTGAGATCGGTGTTGATAAGGACATCCTTGGGATTTGTAAAGATTTCAATCACGAAAAAGAAACCTTCTCCTATTGGATTGCTGTCGAAGCGTCTCCAGAGACAGATGCTCAGGGCTTTGCTTCTACGACGATACCAGCTGCGAGCTGGGCTGTGTTCACCTCAGTTGGGCCAATGCCGAATGCTATTCAGCAAGCATGGTCACGGATCTTTCAGGAATGGTTCCCTGCAACAGGCTATGAGCATACAGGAGGACCCGAGTTTGAGTTATACCTTCCGGGAAGACCTGATGCAGAGGATTATCGCTGCGAGATCTGGATACCGGTTATGAAAAAAAATTAAAGCTTACTAAGACTATTCGGAATTCCGGATAGTCTTTCTTTCTTTCAGAATTTCTACGATTTCATTTTGAGAATCGGCTTAATCTTGGTATAATAAATAGATTATGTGATTCAATAATGACTATTGTCGTCCGATTATCGGTGAAGGAGAAATTCATGTCTACTGTAAAAATATTTTCAGACAGCACTTCCGATTTGCCTCAAGGCTGGAAGGATACTTTTAATATCGGCATCGTTCCCCTTTACGTAGTGTTTGAAGAAGGAACCTACAAAGATGGTGAAGATATCACACCAGAGGAAGTGTATCGCCGTGTAGCCGCAAGCGGAGTATTGCCAAAGACTGCCGCGCCTTCGCCAGCTGACTTTATCGCCGCTTTTCATCCGGTAATTAACCGTGGAGATGATATTGTATATATCAGTCTCTCCTCGTCACTATCCTCTACATATCAGAATGCACTTTTGGCTGCTGGGGAATTCCCTGAGGGTCGTGTACAGGTTATTGATTCACAGACCTTATGTGGAGGCATTGCTCTTCTCGTTATGAAAGCTGTCAGAGCCGCTGAAAAAGGTCACAGTGTCATTGAGATTGCAGCTATGCTGAAGCAGAGTCGCAATCTTGTAGAAACAGAATTCGTGGTAGATACGCTAGATTACTTATATATGGGTGGACGCTGTTCAGGTATGCAGAATTTCATCGGTAGTCTGCTAAAAATTCGTCCTGTTCTTAGACTTGTAGACGGCAGCATCGTACCTACTAGTAAAATTCGTGGCAAAAAAGAAAAAGCCGTGGAACAAATGCTCCAGAACGCCTTGGTTAACGTCGATCGGATGGATAGAGAGCTGCTCATCGTTGTTCATACCTTAGCGGAAGAAGATGCTCGCTATCTAGAGACAGCGATACGAGAGAAAACTCAAGTGAATGAAATCGCTATCCTCAACGCAGGTTGTGTTATTGGTAGCCATTGTGGTCCACATACTGTAGGTCTCATGTATATGCTTCAAGATTAATCATCTCATGCAAATCTCCGGCCATTGCTTCGTAAGTCAATGGACCGGGGATTTGTGCGTTTACCCCTTCTGATTTGAAGCTGAATTTTACTCAACCTCTTTTTTTATGAAGGGTAACATAAACCGGAACGTTGAACCTTTATTCTCTTCGCTTTCTACAAAAATTGTCCCACCCATCAGCTCAACCAGCTGCTTACAAATCGCGAGTCCCAGCCCTGTACCGCCATATTTACGGTTGATGGTCGGGTGCAGCTGTGAGAAGGATTGAAATAATAAATTGAGTTTATTATCGGCAATCCCAACACCTGTATCACGTACAGAGAATTCTAGCAAATATTCTTTTGAATCCGAAAGTGGAATGTTCTTAACCGATAGTGTAACGCTCCCATGCTCTGTGAATTTCAGAGCATTCCCTACCAGATTAACAATAATCTGCCGCAAACGGATCGGATCAGCCAGTAACGTTGTTGGAACACTCGTATCCGCCCACCACCGCAAGGCCAGCTTCTTCTCTTCGGCTTTAGGCGTAAATAAATCAATGATGTCCGATATCATCTCTCGAAGTTCAAACGATTCGGTTTGCAGCGGCATTTTACCCGCTTCCATCTTGCTGAAATCAAGAATGTCATTCAAGATCTGTAAAAGCGTGTAACTACTGCTTCGTAAAATCTCGACATACCCCCGCTGTTCTTCTCCAAGATCGGTTTCAAGTAAAAGGTCTGACATCCCTATCATTCCATTCATCGGTGTCCGAATTTCATGACTCATCATTGCTAAGAAATCCGATTTGGCTTGCGCCGCCTGCTCTGCAGATTCTTTAGCGCGAATGATTTCTTTTGCATTCGTGATATCACTAAAAGCAATAACTGCTCCTGAGATCATCCCTCCATCCATAAGCGGCGCCACCCGATAATTAACGAAGAGGCTCGTTCCATCCTTACGCCAGAAGATCTCATCGTCTTTCCTGCGGATAATTCCATCTGCAATCGTAAGACTGATCTGACAATCAGGGGTTGAATAACGTGAGCCATCGCCTTGGATTTGATGAATATATTCCATCAGCTTCAGGCCAACCAATTCTGTAGGCTGGTAACCTAACATATCCGCTCCCTCACGGTTAATAAAGAGCGTTCGTCCCAAATGATCTAGTACAAATATTCCAGCTGAGACGGAGTTCAGAATAAGATTCGCTCTCTTATTCTCGACTTCAGCAGCAAAAGTAGGTTTGAAGTTAGACTCAAGTTCTACCTTATCCGATAATTTAGCATGAAAAGAATCTGCCAATGCATTTAGCCAGTCATGCAGCCCTTCCGAATAATGATGATAGTTGCTATTATCCACTTGTATGATCGCGAATACCCCGACAATTCCCTCATCTATCGTTATAGGAATAAAATCCCCCCTCACGGCGTCTGCTTTGGGATTGTTCAAATCTTGCAATTCAAAGCTAGAGGGATTTCCTTGCAGGGCAGCCTCAAAGCTAGCTACATCAACAAGGTATAATCTTTTATGTGCTGTCAGACCTATATCTCGGAACGATGCTTCTGCACTGGATTCTAGATAGAACGTACGATTCGTTCCTACGCAGCGACCTTGCCGATCCAACACAAATATCAAATTAGGATGATGGTCATATAACGATTTATAAGCGCTCTCTTCCGAAAGCAATCGTGTTAGAATGGACGTCCAGTCTTTATCCACAATTCATTTCACCTCAGGCTCTCTCATCCATTATCATTACCCTAAAATGAACGGAAATCATCTTAAATTTTAAATTCTTCTATTTTGATCATTATAGCAAATATACTTTAATCGGTCGCAAATAAACACTAAATCCCCCTTTAGAACCCAACCACGATGACTTACACATCGTACTGAGATTCTTAAGAGGGATTTCTGTAAATATTTTAGGCTATATCTTTATGGTCAATATTGCGAATGGCCATATAGGCAATACCTGCTCCTAGCAATCCAAGCGAGATCGACACCGCCGCTAAATTACCTAAGCGCGCTTGATCAAATCCACCAGAAATTAGGGACGTAACTAACACAGCCGAGACGATGGTGGCTGGAACTGATTTTTTCTTCATTCCAAAGTACAATGGGATCAGAGCGATACCCGCTGCATAAAATGCGTTTGCACCCAACTTAAACAGTTCTGAAGTAATCATAGGAAGGTTTAACTCACCAGGAATAAGTCCTACAAACGAATTAAATCCTATTAGCATAGCGCCAACTACAATGTCTGACACAATGATAGCAACAAATGTGAAGGCGAACACTATCAATATTTTCGCCGTCATTAGCTTTTTACGTGAGATAGGATACATGAAGAGAAGAGTAATCGTGTTGTTCTTATACTCATCAATCACCAGCCTGCTAATAATAACGGAAGCGAAAATAATGTAAGCAGCCTTAACAAAAACGAACACACCCTCAAACATATCTGCATAAGAAGCGAATGACGGTTCATTCTCATTTCGATCCACGAATAAAACCATAATCATAAATGCAAGGATAGCGAGATTGACAATTGCTGCTCCTGTAAGAAGCGTCTTTAGCTTATTCTTCCGAATCTCCAAAGATATTAATTTAAGCAACGCCCTCACCCCCAATCAATTGTAAAAAATAATCTTCCAGTGTATGTTGTTTCTTGCTGATGCTTTCAATCTCCACGTCTGCTAGCACTAACGCCTTATTCAGATCACGTTGTGAGATTCCGCCGTCATATATTCTTATTGTAATATGGTCCAGCACTTTGAAATTATTGAGGCCAAGCTTTTGCTTGAGCACGTACACTGCTTTATTAATCTCATTCGTAACCACTTCGATATACTCTGTATTTTGACCGCGAATGGAATCCATCGCCACCTCTTCTACCAGAGCACCCTGCCGGATCACACCGATCGTATCAGCAATCTGCTCGATTTCCCCCAGAATATGACTAGATACAAGTAACGTCATTCCATATTCACGGCTGAGCATCCTGAACACTTCACGCATCTCTTTGATTCCCACAGGGTCTAGTCCATTAATCGGCTCATCCAGAATGAGTAGCTCCGGTTTCGTCATAAAGGCTCTGGCAATACCAAGGCGCTGCTTCATCCCAAGCGAAAATTGCTTCACCGGCTTTTTATCGATACCTGTAAGCTTTACCAGCTCCAGTGCTTCGCCAATCGCTTGCGGATCATAATAGCCCATGTATTCTCCATGCAGGATCAAGTTTTCTTTGGCTGTCAGCTTATCATAGAACACTGGATATTCAATGATGCAGCCCATCCGTTTGAGCATTTCATACGAATGATTTGTCATTTTTTCATTAAAAAACTCAATCTCGCCACTCGTCGGTTTAACGAGATTCGTGATCATTTTCATGACCGTTGTTTTGCCGGCACCGTTCGGTCCAAGAAAACCATAAATTTCACCTTGTTTAATATTCATATTTACATTGCTGACAGCTTCTTTGCCTTGGTAGGTTTTTGTTAAATTTCTTGTTCGAAGTATCGTAGTCATTTCCGTGCTCCCCTTTGTTTTCGTCTCGTCTTCCTTAGTTCTTATTGTACACAGCAGAATTTTCTTTTTTATTACTCGATTCTTACGAAAATCTTAAGCTGTACACAATTTCACTCCTTAGAAGCTTAGTCTGCGAAAAGAAAGGGTAAATACCGTTCTCACAAACGGTTGACTAACCAGTGTAATGGTTCCATTCATCTGCTCTGTTAATCTTTTGGTAATCGTCAGACCCAGACCACTCCCTTGATATGATCGATTTCTCGAGTCCTCCAGTGTATAGAGCCGTTCGAATACTTTATCCTGGTGAACTTCACTAATGCCTTTTCCCTTGTCCCAAACATCTATGTATACTTTGTTCTTATCACTATAGAGTTTCAAACCTAATACGCCTCCGGCATCCCCGTAAGTAATCGCATTCGATAACAAATTGGTCAGTATCCGGTCAAGCGCCTCTTCGTTTCCCATGAAATAAAGCGAGTCATCAGGGATCTCTATTTCTACCTCACTGCCCTTGGCGCTAAGGATATCATAGAAAGAGAGAATATTACGTCTGCACACCTCGCCTGCCTCCACACGTGAAAGATTGATTTCCCGATCCCCCGATTCCAGCTTGGCCAAATCAAAAAACTTGTTCATCAGATGGATCACTTCATTCGCTTTTTGGTGAATTGTGTTCATCATACGTTCCCGTTCCTCGGCTGGCATATGCTCATCCTGCAGAATTGTTTCAATATAACCGAGTACTACCGTTAGCGGAGTCTTTAGATCGTGGGAAATATTCGACAGCATATTACGCATGGATTTCTCCAGCATCACGCGCTCAATGCTTCCTTTATGGTTAACGTCGAGCAGCCGGTTTAGATCAATTAGCACACTTTGCAGCTCTAAATTACTACTAAATAACAGCAGTCTCTCGTGTGAACCTTCGGCCATGATGCTACTTAGTTTGTCATGAATATATTTCAGGTCTTTTGAAGCTTTACGCGAATGCTGATATTGCCATCCAATGACGACGAGCAGGAGTACAATGATCACACTAAGCGCCATACTCATTATAGCTGTTCTCCCAGCTTATACCCGATCCCCCATAATGTCTTGATGAACTCTGGATGGGAGGGATCATCTTCTATTTTTTCACGTAATCTTCTCATATGTACATTAATAACGTTCTCATCTCCGAAATAATCATCTGCCCATACGCTAGCATAAATCTGCGCTTTGGTGAAGACTCTGCCCGGATGCGTAACGAACAGCTTAAGAATATGAAATTCCTTAGACGTTAACTTCACTTCTTCCCCGTTTTTTAGCGCAGAGAAATTATCCAAATCCACAGTCAGGCCACCAATGGAAATCTTTTGCTTCGCAGGAATTGGAGCTTCCGGTTGGATGGTGGGAGTAACATAACCCGCTCTTCGAATCGCAGCCTTCACTCTTGCAGCTAATTCGATCATTGAAAATGGCTTGGTAATATAATCGTCTGCCCCAAAGCCAAGTCCAAGTGCTTTATCCACATCACTGTCCTTGGCCGACATGATCAACACAGGAACTAGACTTTTCGCACGGATCGTCTGGAGAATATCCGTCCCACTGCGCTTGGGCAGCATGAGGTCTAATAATACAAGATCAAAAGGATTACTAGTACGGAATGTTCTTTCCGCTACTTCACCATCAAACGCCGTTTCCACTTCATAGCCCTCTTTTACTAAATAGGACCTAACCATTTCACTAATTGCTTCGTCATCTTCAATTAATAATATACGGTGCATGAATACTGCCTCCAATGATTTGAGAATGAAAATTAGTTAAAAACTTAAGGTATTTCTTTAAGGTACACGTGACTGCGGGGAATGTTTGGACTTCCGGCCGTTGTTGTCCCCAGATTTCTTGATTATATACCGTGTTTCACGGTTGAAGTCCGGTGAGCCTATGCTTCCGAAGCGAGCTTTCCTACGGAAAGCTTTCAGGCGAACGCTATCGCTCCTACAGTTCCAAACTTCCCCTCCGCCACTCTTCCTTTTTAGAATGTTTTAGTTCAATTTATTTAAATTATTCGTAATGCCCCTTAACCTCAGGAAGTTGCTTATAAATGCTCCCAGCCTGCACGATTTTAATGATCGTTTGGGCTAGTTCAGTCATCTGACCGTCATCCTCAGTATTCTGGCATTCCGTCCACTGATAATGACGCTCTCCACTATTAATCTGAACCGATAAATCGTAACTTACAGCAGGTTTTCGATTACACTCGGTAGATAATTCTTTTTCATCTAGGTAATTCGCTAGTACCATTTCTTTATAGATTTGTCCTCGTTCCTGTTCAGAAAGCTCAAAATCGCTAACCTCGACTACTTCCCCATTCTGGAGATCTTTGACCAACTTCTTCTCTATCGTATTAATTTCGTTCTTTTGGTTCACACCATACTTTAAAACAAACTCAAACTTATCTTGTTTCGTTACGTCAAAAGGAATCTGTAGCAGCTCGATCTTTGCTTGTTCGCCCTCGCAGCCCGTTAAGGTATACGACAGAAGTTTATCCGTTTCGTTTCTAACAAGGTTCTGACAAGTGTATGTGATTACTTGGGGACTACCAAACGTATCTTCGGAATTATCATGCCGCATTTCAATCCCTTGGTCAGTATATTTCAAGTCATTAAAGATCGGATCACCTTCAATTGTGTAATGAACCACACGCTGCGTACCCGCTTTATTTTGGATAAAAGCATCCAGCTTCTTAAGATTCTTAACAATCATTCCATGGCTGTTTATCACATCTTCTTGTTCATTAATGGTAGTTGTGAATTTGTCTTCTCCATTGGATGGCTGGTTAAAGCAACCGGTTACTATAAGCGCTATAAAAATCAGAAGAATACCGCTCGATCTCATCGATCATAACCTCCTTAAACACTCCATAAGTAGAATCATTTGTTAAAGTATACCAATAATAACGGGGGCTGGGTATCCCTCCAGAGGGATATCTGATGATAGAGAGATTGATAGAAATTTAAACCAGATAGCAAAAAAAGCCGATTGGATATCCAATCAGCCCTAATTATTGTTAAGTTGCAATTGAATCCAAGAGATCAGTCAAATAATCTTGATATTCCGATAAGCGTGTGTTCGAACACATTTACTGAAGTAAATATACCCATAGATGAATCAGCCAATCCCTTCTGGAGGGCGGGACCAAATAAATCGATGCTCTTGGCAATCTGTCCGCCGATAACGATGCGAGTTGGCTGATAGTCTATAACATAGGACTTTAGCATCTCAGCCAATCGTGTACCGAATTCTTCAAACACCTTACAGCACAAGCTATTACCATCTTTTGCTTGCTCTGCGAGTTCCTTCACGTCCATTCCTTTTTCTAGAGCTCCCATCTGCTCAGCCAAGCGAAGAATTCCGCGACGTGAGAAGGCATCGTCTATGGAGCTCTCTAGGAAAGGCTTATCATAGAGCCAACCGTCCTTGGGAACACCTGGTCCTTCGTTCAGGAGCGATGCATGATCAATAAATGCAGAGCCTAACCCTGTCCCTAAAGTTAACGAAATATATCGTTCATTTGGAAATAACCTGCTTACGCCTAAAGCAAACAGCTTCGCATCATTCTCAAATCGAATATCTGCCTGCAGCAGGTGCTTCGCCCATTCCTTATGTTGTAAGGTATTGAACCGGGTATATAATACTTCTCGTACATTCTTACCATACAACGCCTCATATTTACTAAGCCCCTGAATATAACAGATACCATGCTGATAATCAAAGGGCCCGGGAAAGGCAAGACCGATATTCCAAATACAATCTACGGATTTTCCTAGTGTAACGCTATAGAACTGATATTGATCTTCGAATATAGAAATAAATTGGTCTATAATCACATCGGCATCTTGGTCAGCGAAGGAAGGATGTTGCTTGCAGCTAGCCTGTAGCAATTCTCCATCCACGACCACACCAGACTTAATGAAGGTTCCTCCCACGTCTAAAGCGATCACGACTTTAGGCTTCAAAGGAGACTCACATCCCATGCCTTGGATACGCCAGCCTTCACAAGCTTACATGGTTTGTTTCCGATATTTATTATTTTGTAGGCACCAAACACGGCTGGGAGGATATATGATTCAGCATATTGTAACTCGATATATATAGATTCATCTGCACAGGATACTATACGGACCTTTTCTCCCTCAACCAAGTTATACATTACCATTTCGTTATTTGTATGGTCCTCCCATGTATCATGTAAGTGCACACGATGAACATAAAACAGTAGATCTTCACGCTGTCCAAGAACATACTCTTCGTTCATGCCCTGCTTTTTCAGCAAGCTTGGCTTAGGAATCAAATTGTCCTCAACCCATGCCGTTTTTTTATCGAAATCAATATTGTCAAAAGCATGTTCAATATTAATAGGACGTGGCTTGCCATCCATTCCTTTACGAAGAAAATCGTAGATTTTGAACGTAAACCACCATGTCGTAGAGGATATTTCGAGCACTAAGTTATTCTTTCCAGAGGCATGAACGGTCCCTGTAGGAATTAAGAATAAATCCCCCTTATTCGCTTCATATTGATTAACGAAGTCAGTGATCTGAATCGGTTCACCAGTTTCTTGTGCATCGTGTACCGCGTTAAAGAATTCCTCCTTCGTACATTGTTCGGTCAGTCCCAAGAACACTGATGTATTCTCTAAATTCTCCATGATATAATACGATTCTTGTTGTGCCATAAATTCATTAAATGTCTCACGAATATACTCCTGCTTCGGATGTACCTGGCATGACAAGCTATCTCCGTCGATGGTATCAAGGTAGTCGAAGCGAATCGGAAAATAATCACCAAACAGCCCGACAATACGATTCCCGAGAATGGCCGGATGCTCATAATGCATGACTATGAGGAAGGGTACCTCGATTATTTCGTCGTTGTATTTCAGCAAAATAGAGTTCTCCGGTGCAATCGGCTCAAAGCTCCATGCGCAGTTGGCCCACTCCTTCGGAAGCTCCGCGAATTTCTTCAAATATTGACCGCCCCATATCCCTGGCGCGAAGAATGGTTTCACACGCATAGGGGACTTGGCGATATCTGCAATTATCTGGCGTAGGGTGAAGACCGTCGTTAGCTTGGGACACTCTGGCTCATTCATATCCACGTAATAGTGGATCGAATCCAATACTTCTTTTCGGTAAGTTTCCAGCACTGGCCATTCCACAAATAGACAGATTTTATACTTCTCCACCACATCTCGGTTCCAACTAAAGCCGAAATTCAATAAATGTGCTTTATGTTCCAATTGCTGATACTCACGAGATACATCCAAGAAGTAGGTAATATCGTAGTTGCCGTTCCCGAGCCAATAAGCCCCTGGTCCGAACGTGATGATGAAGGTTGTTTGGTCGACAGGTAATTGAATCTGTTTTTTGAAGTTGTCTATCTTATCTTGTGCTTCTGGAATGAAATAATCTGTAATCTTAGCATCCGAAAAATAACCAAATGCACGATTATCTGTAATATTCGCTTCAAAGAACTTGCGCAGCTCTTCACTAGTCTTCATAAAGCTATTGGTTCCGATGAGAACTGTCTTATACCCCTCTTGTTCCAATACATCTATGATCCTTGCCAGGACGTGCTGATATCGGGCACCATGCGTTCCGTCAATAGCTACATTAATAATACTAGTGGAATTCATCGCAGCTTGTTGTAGGAGCGGGGATAGTATTGCCTCAAAACCTCGCTGGACTCCGGCTTTTGCATATGGCGTAACTGTATCTGGCTTGATTTGTTGAGTATACCGAATAGGGTTAATAGGTCTTTTCTCGAACATAGTTGTCACTCCTATACAGTTAGTGAGCTCTATCCCGCTCATAGTGATTTATTTTAGGGCAATATGCCTGATTCCAATGCCTTCCACACAAGCTGTGCGAACTGGCTGTTCGACCAAGCGAACCACTCACGTGTAAATTGGGTTGAATCATTGACATCAAATCCCTCATGCATAAATCCAGTACCAGCATCTGTCGACTCACAGATTTCAATCATCTCGAGCATCTCTTGCGGATCAACTGCGGTTAAGCCCTGCATCGTATAAGCAAGATGCCATACGAATCCCGTGCTAGTATGCGGACTGCCAATGCCGCTGAGCTTCTCGCCTTTGAAGAAATAGGGATTATCCTCACTCAGAGCAAATTTGCGGGTATTCAAATATATCGGATCGTCTGGCGCACAGTAACCTAGATAGGGCGCTGACATTAAGCTCGGAGTACCTGCATCGTCCATCAATAAATGGTTACCGAAACCATCCGTTTCGAACGCATACATCTTGCCGTATTTGGAATGGTCAATGATTCCATAAAGCTCAATGGCATGCCGGATTTCTTCTTCCATTGCCGACATTCGGGCTACAAGCTTTGAATCTCTATATACATATTGAGCAATTTCCTGCAATTGTCGAAGCGTTACAGCGGCGAACATATTCGATGGAATATTGAAGTGAAAGTCACACGCATCGTCACTGGGGCGGAAGCCTGACCAGATCAGTCCAACATTATTTACCGGCATCCCCAAACCGTTCTTACGTAATGTATCTATCATGATGCCGTTGTGACGTTGAAAGCGGTAGGTTGACTGCTCCTTGTGCTCCTGCTCAATCTGCCATACGTTCAACATCTTCAGTAGTGAGGTTCGGAAAACTTCATCAAAGATCCCGGTGCGTCCAGTTTCTTTCCAATATAGATATGCCAAGCGGAATGAGAAGCACATGGAATCCAGCTCAAATTTACGCTCCCATACCCAAGGTGAGCTGTCTGTCTCATCCGTTGCATTCCAGTGCCAATCATTTGCTGACTCGTTAAAGGCATTCGCATAAGGATCAATTTGAATATAAAACATATGACGGCGTATTAAGCCTTCTAGAATCCGCCCAAGCTCAGCATCTTCCTTGGCAAAAGGAACATAATGAATAACCTGCTCAACAGAGTCACGCAGCCACATCGCCGGAATATCGCCAGTTAACACAAATGTTGTTCCGTCATCCAACAGCTTAGTAGTTGTTTCTAGTGTATTTGGAAAACAATTCTGAAATAATTGACGCAGCTTCGGACGATGAGCCAGACGTTCACTAGCGTCCTTCATGACTTGCTGAACCGCCTGAGGCAGAGGGAACTTATTAATTTCAATAGTAGGTAAACGATGCTCTTTCATAATTTGGTAACCCTCCTGTGATTACTATCTCAAGTTACGAGGAACAACCTCTAAGCTTGTTGAAATGGTATTTCCTACGTTCGATCCAATCATGATCTCAAATTTGCCGGGCTCAACCGTCCACTGCAAATCAGAACCGACAAACTGCAGCTCCCGCGGAGTAATATGAAATTGAACGGTACGCATCTCACCAGGCTCAATATAAATCTTCTGAAATCCTTTTAATTCTCGTTCCGGGCGTGTGATTGTGCTAGTGCAATCTTTTATATATAGTTGAACAACCTCATGTCCAGCTACTTCGCCAATATTCGTAACCTCCACGGATACAGTACAAGAATCATCCAACTCTATTTGTGTCTGATCCAAGCGAATATGCTCGTATTGATAGCTTGTATAGCTTAGTCCATAACCAAACACATATTGCGGATGAAAGTCCACCTCGAGATAGCGATGACCTCTGGAGCGTTTCTTATTGTAGTAAATCGGTAATTGCCCTGGATGCTTTGGAATGGATAGTGTAAGCCGGCCGGATGGATTATAGTCCCCGTACAAAATATCAGCAATCGCATGCCCGCCCTGCTGTCCCGGGTACCAAGCCTCCAGAATGGCATCCGCATGCTCATCTACCCATGGCTCGACAATGGGACGACCATTGATATAGACAACAATCAGTTTTTTGTTCAAGCTGTGCAGCTCCTGCAGCAGATCAAGTTGCACACCGCATAAGTTCAGCTCTGCACGATCGAAACCTTCCCCACAATCCATATCACTAAGACTAAATTGATCCGTAATGACGGCAGCCCCTGTCTTCAAATTAATCGTACCTTCACCGAAATCACGGGCACTTGATCCCCCGACAACCGCAATAATGGTATCCGCTGCTGACGCCGCCTCCATTGCCAGCTCAAAGCCTGCTTTCGATGGATCTTTCACGCGGCAGCCCGGAGCATACAGCACTTCGCTGAGTCCTGCACATTTAGCACGAACCCCGTCCAAAACGGTAATAATGTGATGACGCTCCTGTGGTGAAGTATAGTCACCCAATTGATTATAAATATTGTTGGCATTCGGCCCAATAACAGCAATCTTACCAAGGGACGGAGAAAGCGGCAGAGCCTTATCATGATTCTTCAAAAGAATAATGCTTTCACGTGCAGCTTGTCGCGCCATCTCTAAATGCAACTGTTGTCCAACGACACGCTGTGCTGTAGCCGGATCAACAAAGGGACGTTCAAACAATCCCAATTCAAACTTCACATGCAGAATTCGTTCGACTGCGAGATCAACATCGGAAATGTCAATCAGCTTTAACCGCAATGCATTCATTAGACATCTGCCAAATGTTTCACCAGACATCTCCATATCCACACCAGCTTTAAGTGCAAGTGATGCTGCCTCTTCTTCGGTCTCACAAATCTGGTGACCGTGTTTAAGCTGGCTGATCGCACCACAATCCGTAATGACGAAGCCGTCAAAGCCCCATTGCTCACGAAGTACATCTGTTAACAATGCCTTGTTCGAGGTACAAGGAACACCATCGATCTCATTGTAAGCTGTCATAACAGATTTGGCCCCAGCTTCAATTGCCCTCTGGAAAGGCAGCAAATCCTTCTCCATTAACTCGCGTTTTCCCATCCGCACGGTGTCAGCATTACGACCACCATCCGAGCTGCCATACGCGACGAAATGCTTTAGTGTTGCCAGGATCGAATGGTCTGTATTTAATGAATCGCCTTGTAAGCCCCTCACTGCAGCAACTGCCATTTCACTATTCAAATATGGATCTTCCCCAAAGCATTCTTCTGTTCGCCCCCAGCGCGGATCACGTACAATATCTAGTACTGGGGAGTAGGTGGCTGCCCCTCCCCCAGCCCGAGTCTCTGCAGCCACTGCTTGGCAGATCTGCCGGAATAATTCCCTATTCCATGTACTTCCCATGGCAAGCGGTACGGGAAAGACGGTGTTGCCAATCGCCATATGACCATGAGAGCATTCCTCGCCCAGCAGAATCGGAATACCCAGACGTGTATGCTCAATCGCATATTGCTGGATCAGATTCGTTACTTCTGCGCCTTCCAAAGGTGACAACCCCGTTTCCAATGTTACCTCTGTCCAAGGATCTGCACGCAGCACACCATACAAAGAACCCACGCCACCGTTTGCAATTGCTTCCTTAAATACTTCTGTCAATTGAATCTTGCCTTCTGATTTCTCATACGCCTTCCAGCCAAAGGGCTGGAGGAGCTGCCCGATCTTCTCCTCCAGCGTCATTTGAACCAATAAATCTATAGCACGCTCATGAATCGGCAAGGATGAATCTTTATATCTCATAGCTTACAATTCCTCCCGTTCACATGAACTAGAATTGTCTCCACGCCAGGATTCCTGCATTCATCCCCCGACACATGTCGAACGATACTTCAGGGTTGTTAAACTTCTCACCCCATGTAATGTAATAGCGGAATTCATAGAAGCCGCCAAGCGTAGCTGCAAAGTTGGTTTCCCAATAGTTATTCATCACCCAGGCGTACAAGTGTGCAGGGTCCTGTTCCAGTCTGGCATCGCCATTCAGGAGACGATATTTATGCTCCAAGGAGCCTAGTTGAATCAATGGAGTGTCTGGCATCGCAATCACAATACCTTGCTCCTTCGAAATATACGCAGCACCTTCACCAACAGCCGTATAATCAGCCAAGCTACCTGGCAATTGATCCTTACGCAGTCGAGTTAATGCATCCATCTTATCCACCCACAGATCCTGCGCTGGAGTTGTCAATGCGCCGCCAAACGGAAGTGAAATATACAAATTCTCAGGCTTCCACACACTCTCCTTATGCATACGTACCGCCACGTCCACACGCGGACGATCCGCATACACGGTTAAGAACAAGGAATAATGCTCGCAACCAGAAACTTCATAGGTTAATTGAATCATGCTATAAAGCTCTCCCTGTCCAACAATCACTGCACTTGTCAACATACCTGTAGATACAATCGCATCCGGACCTTTCCGATTACGGCCCATAAGACGGCGAACCTCCGTCATCTCGACCACCTTTGTGGCTGGCGTAACATCATATACCGGCGTGAATGCATGATGATTCCGGTCAGCACGCAGCAGCTCCTGCCCAGTCTGCTTATCCTTCCAAGAGGTGATTCCTTCACCCTTCTTCCATTCAATGCGTACAAATGGTGTTTCAGCATAGGTGGATGTCACATGGAAGTCCTTTACTTCATGGGAAACATCCAAATCCAATACACGATCCGACGCCACATAATCGTTCATATATGCGGTTTTGATTGTTGGCTTAACCGCTACGATATGAAGCACTTTTTCTTCCCGGGGCTCCAGCATGACCGGAATGGTTACAATCACCCCGCGATGCGCAAGACGCAGTTGAGATGGGAGCACCTCACCTGTATTGAAATCACGCACCTCAAACCCTTCTTTAATCTGCTCGTAATACCAACCCTCAAGAATAAGATGAGCATGATCCTCCTGAACATAGCTGTAGGGATTGCAAATTTTGAACTTCATCGGCCGACCCGGTGCAAGCAGGGCATCTCCCTTGGCTTCAAGGATTTCATACAACGCACGATGTGCAGCGGTGCTCGCATTTGCAGCGAACGCTTCCTTGCGCAGCCCTAACTCTTGAACAAACGGGTTCCAAGGCTCTGAAATCGAAGAATGATAGCCCCATGTGTGCTCAGCGAACATCGTTAATTGATATTCCATTTCTTTAATAGCTTCCGGGGATATGATGTCATAATTAGGATCCAGTCTTCTTACCTTTTGATACACCCGCTGTGCCTCACGGAATACTTGTACATGCTTTGGTGTCGAGCCAACCCCATCCGTCCACCAATCGGGCCAATCTCCGCGATAGACAGGAATATCTTCCGGGTGCTGTACTGCATGGGCACGGACCTCTGCAAAGAAGTCATCTAGCGTAGCCATTTGAATTACAATACGCTCCCCATGCTTCTCGTTCCATTGCTGGATAAACTCTATGGCCGCCGCATTTGGCGGGTTATTATCCGTAGGCAAGCCTGAGAACATTGCCGGAAAGAAATCAAATGCATAGCCATCCTCTGTCAGACGATCGATATAACGCCCGATCCGTTGTTCAGCTATTTCAAAATCCGCGCCCTTGCTCATATCAAACTCATCTTTAATCGTATATTTACCGCCCATGCCAGGTACAAGCCCCAGATCATTTCCGAACACATAATGCTCTCCGCTCCACGTCAACAGGCGATCCCCTGAAGGCATCTCCCACCAGAACGGCTGCTGCTTCTTCCAGCAAGGGAACATTCCGTGATGCGTATGAATACAGGTGGACAGATTCTGGATCCCAGCATCCAGCAGGACCTGACCATACCCCCAGCTGAAACCGTTGATATCTGCTGTCATTGCCGAGGTTACAGGAATTTTTATGGACTGTCCGTAATCACACACCCGCGCAATCATCGATTGGAACAGCTCTTTACCAATTAATTCTGTCATATTTAGATAAGTCCCCGACAACCCGATAGCTCCCTGACTCACGCCTTCAGCGAACTCTATCTTCTCTTGCTCTGTCGCCTGCATCAGAAAGGTTTCAATCGGCCAAAATGTCTCACAAACCCACTTAAATCCTTGCCATTCCGGACGGCGTCCCGATTTGCTTTCACGTAAAATATGCAGGACCTGGCGAATGAAATTAACATGATACTGCTGAATTTTCTCCTGACGCTCTGTATACCCGATATCTGTATGAGAATGATGGATTGCGTATATTTTCCAAGGTCGTTTAACGGACATCTCGATCTCTCCCTATAGTTATTCTAACTAGCCATGATGCTGCGCTTTCTCTACTAATTCTCTAGCGGGTACTTATCCATATAGTCGAACAACTCATCTACAGTTGTGAACGCAACCCCTGTTACCGTATCAGCACAGCCATAGTAAATTGCAATTCGGCCTGTATCACCATCGGAAAGTGCTGCGCAAGGGAAGGTGACATTCGGCACATCTCCTACACATTCATACAATGTCTCTGGTCCAAGAATATAGTTCCGTGAGCGTCCTAACACCTTCCATGGCTCATGCAAATCTAATAAAGCAACACCCATCCGATAAACGAACCCGTTACATGTATTTATTACACCATGATAGATTAACAACCATCCGCGATCTGTTTCGATTGGAACCGGCCCTGGACCAATTTTCTTCGATTGCCATGCAGAAGCGTCCGAGTTGATCGTACCCATCACGTAACGATGCTTTCCCCAGTACGTCAGGTCAGGGCTCTCACTAAAAAAGATATCTCCAAATGGTGTATGCCCTGTATCACTTGGACGGCTTAACATCGCATATTTTCCATTTATTTTGCGCGGAAATAATACACCATTCCGGTTGTATGGCAGGAAAGCGTTTTCTAATTGGTGAAAGGTTTTGAAATCATACGTATATGCGAGACCAATGGTAGGACCATGGTATCCATTACACCAAGAAAGATAATATTTATCCTCGATTTTGCAGACGCGTGGATCGTAACGATACTCCCGCTTTGTTACATATTCGTCGCCTTCGAATTGAATCGGATTCTCATTAATCTCCCATTGAAGCCCGTCCTGACTGAAGCCAGCGAATATGTCCATACTTACAGATCTGGAGTCACAACGGAATACCCCTGCATATCCCTCTTCAAAAGGAATAACTGCGGAATTAAAAATACTGTTCGAGTTTAATTGTGCATCTCGCTGAATAATCGGATTATGGGTATATCGCCACACTGGAGCGTTATAGCCACTCGGCTTATCCTGCCAAGGAATATTTGATAGTGCTTCACCAATAATTTTGCTCATTTCATAAACTCCTTTCATGTGTACAATTGTGATCTGCAACAACGTTATCAGGATGTCTAACCCTGCTTGCACCCCTACTTTAAATCATAATAAAGCGCATTAAAAGGGAATTCATCCTGAATCTAACGTTTGTTGACTGAAGTATCATGTTTCTTAACTAATTGAACAGGTAGCATCACTTCACGCTCTCATTTAAGCCTCTATACAGTGCATCAAGCAGCGTGTGTGTCTTATCACAGCTATATTCCCAGAACATGGCGCCCGCAAGTCTTTCACGTTTGACATACTCACATTTATGTGTGATCGAATCCACGTCATCATAGGAAATAAACGTGTCTCCATTAAATAAAAACGGTGCTTTCGCCTCATCGTCCCAATGCCGTGTGTAGCCATTCTGATTGATGTAATTAGCAAACAGTTCTGTATATTCTGGGCCATAGCCACCTGTTGTGCCGGCCATTTGTAGAAATCCATGATTCTTATTCGGCACCTGCTTCCACATTCGGGAATAGAACGCCACGCCAATGACGATTTTCTCTCGGGGGACGCCTGCCTGAATGAACATATTCACCGATGCCTCTGTACTGATACGATACAAATCTCCTGTCGTATGAAATAAATTCGTATGATGTCCCGTTAGAATCTGGAATCCGCCACGCATATCGTAGGTCATCAACTGTATAAAATCCAAATATCGCTGTACTTGATCCATCTCGGTGCCATCAATGTAATACTGATCAGCACCTGCCGCAATTGTAAGCAAGTAATGCCTGCCATCCGCTGTACCTTTCACATCTAGTGCATCTCGAATCGCCTTTAATAGCAGTGTGAAATTGCATTTATCATCCGGCGAAGATTCAATATCTGCTTCACTGTAACAAGGGTATTCCCAATCCAAATCGATTCCATCGAACGGGAAATCTGTTATCACTTGCACAGCCGACGCTGCGAATTTCTGACGTCCTTCTTCGGTATAGGCAGCCTCAGAGAAGCCCCCATTCCCCCATCCGCCAACGGAGAGCAGCAGCGTCAGATTCGGATATATCGCTTTCATCTCTTGTAGCTGGTTCGTGCATTGCAAATGCGCTGTTGTAATCTGCTCATCCTTCACATAACCAAATGCAACGTTGAGATGCGTTAACTTCATCAAATGGTCATGCGTTAACTCAGATAGTTTGGAGTCACTCACGTAGCCTGCTACAATCATTTGTTGATCCATCCCTTCACACCCTAGTTAAGATTTGAATCGCTTCCTTGCTCGCTGCAATCTTATATCCTGATGACATGTACCGAATCTGATCTTCACGGTCCACAATGATAAGATGGGGAAAGCCCGCTTCACTCGCTTGGGAAGATGCAAAGAATTCAGGTAATAGATTATATGTTGAATCACGAACAAACACTGTATTTGTCGGAAGATCGGGATAGTCCTCGGGACGAAACGAAGCTGCCCATTGCTTGTCACCAACAATAAGAATGATGGGAGCACCTAGCGCATTAAACTCTTGCTTCAACTCAGAGAGTTCACGAAGCAAATGCTTTGAAGGCTCTCGTTCCGGCTCCAGCCAAGCGACATAGGCGCCCTTTCCACCAATAAGATCTGCGAAAGACTGTTCTACTCCTGCCCATGAGGTCAGCTGCTTAAGTCGTTCCACCTTGCCGTACACTGGAATTTCTAATGTAGATTGACGATATTTCATGACCAGCTTCGTCTCTTCCCCTTCTGCAATATGGAAATAAGTGAACTTTATAAGCACGGTGCCATCCTTTAATCGTACGCCTGTCGTCAGACGGTATGCTCCCTGCTCAACCTCAAGGGGTGTATCATATAGGTCATTTGCGCCATGCGGGTAACATAAGGTTTTATAAAAACCGTTCTCCAGCCGAGCTAAGGTGAAATTCTCATAGTAGGAAGCCGTTGGTTGGACTGTCCCTGCACCTTGATCACGATGAAGGATGAGAGTGCCGTTCGCTAATTCTATCCCGCCTCCAACAACGCCTTTAGTAAATTGAGCATCCACGAAAATATTATCCACCATAAATTGCGGCTTGGATTCAATGGGATGCAATCGCGCTGGGATTCCTAAACTACGACAAATGGATACGAACATGATATCCAGGGAACTGCGATCACCTACGCGCAATTCAAAGGTACCCACTGCCGTTCCCTTCCCTTTCAGATTCGGAAGGTCTGTCCATATATCCCACGTTTCATCTATGAATTGGACTAGCTTCGTTGGGTCCTGAAGGAACAATGCCACCTCATCTGAAGTGAAAGCTTGTTGGAAAAATGTACGATACGGTGTAATCATCTCGGAATGTACACGAGGACGCAGAATGTAGGGAACGAACACTTCATCCGTGAGTTCACCACGTACAGCAAGTGCACCAGCCACATGATCTGTAAGGGTTGGAATGAATGTGTCGATTAAATCCTTGTCATTACAACACTCTAATAACCGTAATACCCATTCTCCATACACGGATGTGGCTGCTTCCAAAAAGGCGGCTATCTCTACACTGTTACCACGTGCCTTCTGAAGCACTGTCCATACACGATCTTCCGGGAGACCCAGTGTTATCCCGAGCCTCCTCGCTGCTTCTTCTGTCACAAAAGTCACTTCATATTTCGCTCGAATCGAGATCCCTTCCTCCAAACGTTCATGATGTCGCTGGATACGAGTTTCAGACAGTTCCTCTATGACCTCACCTTCACACGCTGGAGGCGGTACCATATCATAATCGACCACCGTGCCTGCATCGGGCTGATTTTCTTGATCCAACACAAGCTCAACACAATCACAGGCCGCGACTGAAATTTTCACTTCCCCCCACTTCCCACTCTTTGCCGCACGAATCATGAGGTCACCGAGACCTGTTTTGAAGGTGGCTTCCCCTTGAGCATTGGTAGATAGGACGGCTATCGGGTAAAATTCGGCCATGTTATACACTTGGAACTGTACTTCTGCATCCTGCACAGGCTGCTCGAATTCATCCTTCACATGAACCGTAATTATCCGTGTGGATGCGTAATTTTCCAATACATTAATTTCAGTGAACCACTCATCTGCAAGCGTAATCTCTTCTGGACCTTGATAGTTAGCGAGAATACGTGTGTTAATTAACATCGCTCTACGCGCTGGAGGTCCAAACCACCCTTGATTAGGACGGGCTTCCGGTTCGCAAGCCCCAATAAAATACCATTCACCGTCTGCCCATGCCTCCACCCATGCGTGGTTATCATCACAATGAGCCCAACGTGGCGTATACACTTGACGTGCAGGTATACCTATACTGCGAAGGGCTGCCACAGCTAGTGTGGATTCTTCACCGCAACGCCCACGTGCATTTCGAATCATCGTTAATGGCGAAATCGTCCGCAAATCACTCCCAATGTACGTTGCCATTTCATGACACCAGTAATTCGTCTCAAGAATAGCTTCCGTCATAGTCAACTTACTAGTTCGCTTCTCTAATTGCTTATGAAGAATATGGCGGTGATCTTCAATGTTTTCGGTATTAACACGATAGGGCAGCACGAAATGTAAAAATATATGATCCGGTACTTGCCATGGCATATCTCGGCGAATCTTAAGTGTCGTTCTCACATGATTCAAGAAAAGCTCTCCACTGTAATCCGCCAAATCATTCACTGGCATATACGCATAGAGATACTTAAGTGCAATTATTTCTTCTTCCGTCAAGTCCTGTTCAAAGATTTGAAATAACTGCGTTGCACGTCTCTTGGCCAAAATCTTCTTCTCCTGAAACTTACGTTCAATCATTTCCATATCCAATCACTCCTTCCACAGAAACCCGTCCTCGCGAATGTAAAGACGGGACGTCTTATCTGATGTTGATGCAGATATTATAAAAGTTTTAGTCGTCGTTTCAATGCTTGGTTCAATGGTCCATGTATCCTCTTCACATAATGTAATAAAATCGGTTGTGAACATGCCGTGTGTTTCGTAATAGTTCCGCTCACGATAATAGAGCTTCCGTAATTCCCATTTGATATGTTCATCCCGAGGGATGTCGAAGTGATATGGACCCGCTTCATTCACGAATACAACATAGCCCCACAGTTCTGGATAATGCATATTAATGATTCCTTGTGGTGACCACACCCAATTATCCTCAGGATAAGGCTTTCCTGTGTCGGGGTTGTGAAGCTTAAGATACTTATCATCGACAACCTCGGTCTGCCATTCAACACGTGAAAAATTAACACGCCAAAACTCCCCAGCGTATGGTAATCGTCGATCCGTGGCACATTCTTTTAAACTATTCCATGGTATTGCAACTTCAACCGTCCATTTCCGATTGTCAGCGTGCGGGTTATTTAACTCACCTTCGATATGAACAGCCGTCTTCAAGCCTTGGATATCCCAACCGTTGATTGGAGGACCTCCGTCACGATAAGGTTTCACAAGGAGTAAGTCCCATACCGTGTTCAAGGCGTTAATCTCAAACTCGTAATACTGATGGGAATCTCCTGTCGGATCTATAAAAATCTCAAAATCATTGTCGTAAAAAATAACGGAATCACGTTCTGTCAGCGTTCCCCAGATCTGATCTTCCATCAGCTCTGCACCAAAGTAAAAATACTCATCATCCCACAGCATCTTTACTCTCGTATCCTTTCCTGGCATCGGACGCAGATCTCCTTCAATATCCACAAACTTTTCTGTCCATGCTGCATGCTGCCAAAAGGGCTTATCTAGCTTCCCATCCAAGACAAGCGACTCCGTCGCTCGTCTGCACAGATAATGCTTGGGGGCGTATGAAACCATGTGAGGCGCTGGTACTCCACTTCGATTTACCATGTGAATGCTCCTCTATCCGTTAATGTACTTTAGTTGTGCGTTACAACTGCGCCTGAGCCGCCGTACATCTCAATTTCTTCATCGAATTCCAATTTAAGCACTGTCACTTGATCATGCATTTCTTCAGGTGTTATATGAATCCAAGTTGTACCTGGTATGTGAAACCACGGCACACCACCGTGAATTTCATGGGTGAGCTCCTTGCCTGAGTGAAGCACCGTAATCTTTGTAATGGGATTACACAGCCCTTTGAGGCAAATGTTCTCCCTAGGTGTATCGTAAACGAAGAGGTACAAGTTCTTCTTATCCGGAGACAATGTACTGCCACCTAAATAATAGCGTGTCATAATACCCTCTTGTGTTCCATAGATGGCTTCTTCATGTGTACGTATCCAATCACCTAGTCCGAGCAAGATCGCTTCCTGCCTAGGATCAATCGTTCCATCCTCCATGGGCCCAATATCTAACAGCATATTCCCGCCCATGCTGATACAATCACAGAACATTCGGATCATTTGATTCAATGATTTATAATTGTGGTCTGTATGCACATAACCCCATGACGTATTTATCGTCGTGCAGAATTCCCACGGACCTTCCGGACGCGTAATGGGAAGACCTTGCTCGGGCGTCTTATAATCCCCATACCCTTGCAAGCGTGAGTTTATAATAAGATCAGGATTAAATGATTTCAGATAATCTTTGAATGCTGGCAATCCCCACTGCTCTGCGCTTCGTTCCCAATCCCCATCGAACCATAACAGATCAACCTGACCATATTCCGTTAACACTTCTCCCAGTTGGTTACAGTTAAATGCCAGAAATCTCTCCCATCGCTCTGGATCTTGGACACCATCCATCGGACTTGAATAACGATTTACCTGACTCAAGTCATCTGGTACGACGCCTTTCTCATACACTGATGGATAATCAGGATGAGACCAGTCAATGAGGGAGTAATACATCCCTACGCGAAGACCCTGATCTCGAATCGCCTCAGACCACTCCTTAATAATATCTCTCTTGGCAGGTGTCGCCTTCATAACGCTCAAATCACTGAACTTCGTATCAAATAAGGCTACTCCGTCATGATGCTTCGTCGTTAGAACAGAATACTTGGCTCCTGACTTCGCAATCAGCTCTGCCCAATACTTCGCATCAAATTTAGAGGCCGTAAAGCCATTCAATTGCTTCATATAGTCCTCATAAGACATTCTCCCGTTATAGAAAGACCATGATTCTGCAACTCCTTGTACCGCATAAATCCCATAGTGAATGAAAATTCCTAGCTTTGCATCGGTGAACCACTTCTGCATCTGCTCTTCCTCCCATAGTTAACTCGTTATTTTATGCGAAATACATGTGCAATTGGGGCAATTCCCGTAAGCTCGCTCTCTGGTAAATGAACGATCAATCCAGTTGTTGTTCGTTCAAATGTTAGATTCTCTTGTCCGCCAACAAGATCTATTTGCGTCACAGCCTGCTCGAGTGAAATACAAATCTCACTGATCACGAGTTCCTGCTCCTTTGAGTACAGATGGATAGCATAGATGACATCGCCTTTTTTCGTGAAATGTGTATTTCCAACGGAGTATGGCGCACATATGCGTGTTCCATAAATCGCCTCACCATGGACTTTGAGCCAACTGCCCATTCCTTTCATCCGATCCATCGCTACTCTTGACAAGCGGCCATCTGGTTGTGGTGCGACATTAAGTGCCAGGTTACCACCTTTGGCTACAACTTCAACGAGCAAATGAATTAATTGACGTGTCGTCTTGTAATGATCCTCATACCGATAAGAGAACGCAGTCCCCATCGTAATACAGCTTTCCCATGGGATATGCAGGGGACGCGCGGGCAACGTTTGCTCTGGTGTAACGACATTCTCATAAGGTCCGCCAACGGTACGGTCTGCACTTAGTAGCCATGGCTGATGCTGACGTGCCTTCTCCACCACTTCACCCAACCGAATATCCTGTGGATTATTCTTATTCTGTGGACACACCCATCCCGCATCCAACCAGAGCATTTCAATCCGACCATATTTCGTCATCAATTCCATGATCTGATCATGTGTGTACTGTACGAATTGCTCCCATAGCCATGGATAATCTTGTGTTGGATACGAAGGACCTCGATTCATGAACGTCCCCGTCTCCATACCTGGGGCCCAGTATGTTGGTGTGTGCCAATCCGCTTTGGAGAAGTAGGCAGAGATCCCAAGTCCCTTGGCCCGAAAAGCATCAAATACGTTCTTACAAATATCCGCGTACTTATGTGCATGGAAAGGACAATCCTTACCCGTGATGCGATAATCTGTTGTTTGCGTATCCCACATACAGAAGCCATCGTGATGCTTCGTTGTGAAATTTAAATATTTGAAGCCACCTTCTGCAGCAACCTCTGCCCACTTCTCAGGCTCAAAACGGAGCGGATTAAAGGTTTTATTCAGCCCGAAGTATTGCCGCTTCAGCTCCGTCGAATCAACCCCCCAATCAATATCGTCCCGTGACCAATCTCCATCTTTATCACTAAGCGCCCACGATTCAACAAGTCCAAGCTGCGAATAAGGTCCCCAGTGCATCATCAAGCCCAGCTTCTGATCCTTGAACCATTCCAGCTGATCTAATAGCTGCGAATCCTCCGGCTTAACGTACTCCTCCTCTGTGCTGTAATTGTGAACTCCTTCAACAACAATTTGCTCCTCGACAACATTAGCGTCACTCATTTGCACGACCTCCATGCAGCTCTTCTGAGGCTGCGATTCTATTGATTTAGTATGATATATTTTCAAAAAAACATTTGACATAAAAATAAATATCCGCTATAAACATCCTATTATGGAATATAAATAAGTATTCAAGCGCCGATCTATATCTTGCTGTATTCAAAGCTTGATAGAAACATCTCCATGTATACTCCATAAAAAGGGGGAAACCACTTTGAACTATAACTATTTCAAATCGAAATTGTTTCTGAAATTCACCGGTTCGTATCTACTTATCCTTCTTATTCCGCTTATATTTGTAATCGTTTTCATTTACCGAAATGCTACCGATAATTTACAAAAGGAGATTGAAAATGCTCACTTTAATCAGCTCACCCAAATTAAAACGGTAGTGGATGGACGCATGAATGATTTAAGAGATATGGCGTCACGGATGTCATACGACGCTCGTCTCGCTCATTATCGCATACTGGATCCTTATGAAAGTCGTGACGCGATAGCGGCACTAGATAGCTACAAATCTTCCAATTCCATTGTGGAGGATATATTTCTGTACTATCATCATGACCCTAATATTTATTCCAATCATGGCATGTATAGCCTGGATGTATTTCGTAGCTCCTATCAGTTTGGAAGCTGGAAGAATGATGAACTTGTGACTGCTTTAAACTCGTCCAAATTTCCATCCATTCGACTTACGAACATGCTGAATCAAAATTCACCACTCGAGCAATCTGTATTAACCTATATCCTGCCGATCATTCCCAACACCTCAGATCCATATGCTTCTGTCATGTACCTCATTAAAGAGAAAGAGTTGGCATATCTGATCGATTCCGTTCTCGGTAACTATCGAGGATTAACGTATATTTTTGATAATCATGGACGTGTTTTATCCTATAGTGGCCATGGAGATACAGTTAGCCAACAGGATATCCAACGGTTATCAGAGCTTCCACCCGGCATACATAATCTATCGATAAACAACGAAGATCATTCGGTTATTTCCGTCACATCGGATGTCAATGGCTGGTCATATGTGACTTTAATGGCGAGTAATCAATTTTTCAGTAGCGTGCTTAATGTTCGGAGCTTCATCATTATTTTATTCATTGTGATCGCCATTGTAGGAACGGCCATCGCTCTATTATTCGCTCGGATGCAATATCTTCCGATTGCTGAGCTCGTTCGCTTCACGAACAAAAAAACAGATACACCGGCCTCCGGAAATGAGCTCGAGTATATACGATCAACATTACAGCAGTATAGCTCCAAGGTTGATCTCCAAGAGCCCTATGCACGCAACCATGTTCTCTCCATGCTATTAAAGCATGGACATGCACAAATGATGACGCATGGAATATTCGATACCTTTCATCTGCACTTCGAGCAAAGTCATCATTTTGTCATGATGATGGGCTGGGATGACTTAGAACAGCAGCATCTTCAGGCGCGACAAGAAGTACATCGCAAGCTTGCGTATATTGAATTTCCAGCGCTTGCTGCACAAGTATACGGTGTAGAGCTCCCGCAATTGGATCAGCTCGCACTCATTGTGAGCTTACAGCTCGAAGATGATGAGGCACTCGCTGCACAAATCGTTCATATCGTGGATGCGATCCGTGAATATACATTAGGCATAATGGATATCCACCCGATGATCGGTGTAGGCAAATGTTATGAGAGCCCTCAGCAGCTTAATCAATCCTTTGTTGAGGCTTGCTCCGCCTTCGAATTACGTAAATCGACCGAGCATGGAACCACCGTGTATTTTGAAAAGCTATCCAGTGCCCATGATCAAACGGTGTTACTCCCTAGTAACGAGCTATTAAAGCTTGCACAAAGCTTGAAGCAGGGCAACTACGAAGTCGCCAATCAAATTATTCACACAGCCATCCATGGGCTTGATAATAAACAACGATCTACCCTGCTGATGCGATGCGTATTGTTCGACCTGCTGAATACCATGCTCAAAACTGCAGTTGAGCTAAAGATGGATAACATGATGCAGTCTGCTTCTCCCCATTTCATGAATGGTCCCGTCCATCTTATAGAGCAGAATTTCTACCGTTTAGCCACTCAGATTTGTACACAGGTAGAGCAGACGCATAAAAAAGAAGAACATTCACTTATGGATCATATCGTTGCTTTTATCGACCAGCACTATGTTGATCATTCACTTAGCCTTGAATCTGTTTCTGCTGCGTTTACGATTTCACCTTCCCATCTCAGTCGTTCATTCAAGGATAAGGTCGGCATCAACTTCGTCCAATATATTTGGCAAAAACGATTAGATAAGGTCAAGGAACAGCTCGTAATAACAAGTGATCCGTTAAAAGATATTATCCAGCGCGTCGGCTACCTCGACACACCAAACTTTATTCGAAAATTCAAAAAGGAAACCGGTTATACCCCGGGCCAGTATCGACAGATGAATAGTAATCATCCCAATACTGAGCCTAACGATACCGTATAATCCTTTCTCGGTTAGGGTTCATCATAACTTTCCGGTCATGCCTAGCATGACCGGAAAGTTTTTCAAAATATGAGAATGTATAAGCTTCACAAATTATTTGCTAGCAGCCCATGTATCGTATGCTTGTTGATACGTTGATTCGAGCTTCTCATACCCCATTTTTTTCATTTGAGCGATATATTTATCCCAATTGGTTAATGGCTCTGCGCCTGTAACGAATTTTGCTTCCATTTCCTTCACGTATTTATCCAAATCGGAACGGAGTGTTTTGATTTCCGTCTGTTGGTCTACCGTCAGGAATACCGATGGGAAGGGAGCCTTTGCAATAGGTGTAAGCTTTGTAGCTGTTTCTTTGTCAATCCAGTCATCAAAGCTAGTACGAAGACCTAAAACATAGCTGTTCTCATAGGAACCTGGTGTATTAATCCCGTAGTTTGGCGTGATTGTACCGCGGTATTCTTCACGATCCGTACCATCTGGAACTGGCAGCCATTCTTTCTCGCCTGTTGCTTTATCTTTGTATTTAAATAACGTACCTTCAGGTCCATATGCCCAGAAGGAATACCCTTCTTCGCTAAATTGGTAATCAATCCAGCGCATACTTGCTTCCGGGTTCGGGTTCGTGTTAGAAATCGCGAAACCGCCAATGGTGTTAATACCAGGATGCTTGCCGTATACAGGTGTTCCAGCAATATCACTAGATACAGGCTGCATCATCGGGTTATCTTCACTCGGTTCACCACCAAGCGTGAAGTATGGAAAATAATCGGAGAATAAGGCCACTTGATTGTTTTTCCCTTTTGCTTTCTTCTGCTCATCGGTTTGAGAGAATGTTTCATGATCCAGCAAATTCTCGTTCCATAAGCGATTCAAGAAGGTTAAATATTCTTTGTAGGCTGGTTCAGCTTGTGGAAAGTGTACTTTGTTCTCCTTATCTACGTAGATATCCTCGTTATACATCCCCCAGAATCCGAGGAAGAACATCCGTAAATCATCTAATTTCACAGAGGATAGAGGAACCTCATCGTCTTTACCGTTTCCGTTCGCATCTTCCTCTTTAACCTTCTTCAAATAGTTGTATAGCTCTTCTGTTGTCTGCGGTAATTTGTTCTCCATGCCGAACTTCTTCAAGAACTTCCCGTTATACCACATCGGTCCACGATACCATACCGCAGATGGCTGAATATTGCGTAGTGCATAGATATGTCCATCTGGTGTTGTCATTGATTTGCGAATATCCGGATTTGCATCGAGAATTTTTTTTAAATTAGGTGCGTAGCCCTCATCAATGTATTTTTCTAAAGGCAGCAACAATCCTTGACTTCCGTAGGTAACTTGATCCGATCCTTTTAGATCCGCCGCATAAAAAATATCGGGAAGCGTACCGCTTGCAAATACCAAATTCTTTTTCGTCTCAAAGCTGTCTTGTGGGGCGTTTTGAATCTTTAACTTAATATTCGTCATCTTCTCGTATTCCTGAATAACAGGCATCTTGTTCCAATCCTGACGCCCTACATCCGGTGCCATAATAGAAAGCTCAATCGGATCATCCACGATAGGAAAGCCCGTCTTATGAACCTCTGCGGCTGTGTCTGAGCTTTCTGTGCTTGCCGTCCCCTTATCGCCACTCGATCCACATGCAGTAAAAATAGAAATTGACATGGAAAGACATAACAACATGAGTCCAGTTTTACGATAATTCATCATACAAAAACCTCCCCTTTTTTACTTGTATCTTAAGATCAACCCTTAACAGAGCCAATCATGACACCTTGCACGAAATAACGTTGCAAGAATGGATAGACAGCAATAATCGGAAGCGTAGATACGATAATGACCCCATACTTCACAAGTGAAGCAATTTCTGCCTTGTTGTTCTGGGCTGCTGCAGCTGTCGCATCGATAATGCCACCTACTTGAGATTGCATTTCCTGAAGAACGAGAATCTGACGAAGCACAAGCTGTAATGGATATTTCGCATCATCATTCAGGTAGATCATGGCGCCGAAATAGCTGTTCCAATGCCCTACCCCGTAGAATAAGGCCATAACTGCGATAATTGGCATCGATAACGGGAGAACAATCCGCAGGAATAATCGAATATTCGTCGCGCCATCGATTTGAGCCGCATCTTGAAGCTCAGCTGGAATGGAGTTCGCGAAGAAGGTACGAGAGACGATAATATTCCAGATTGACGCTGCGCCAGGAATTACCAGTGCCCACATCGTGTTGACCATGCCTAGCCCTTTTACCAACATGTATGTAGGGACGAGACCGCCTCCAATGAACATCGTTACCATGAACATCCCCATGAAAAACCCACGGCCTACAAAGTCCTTACGACTGAGTGCATATGCCGCTGGCATCGTAACGACCAAGTTAATCGTTGTGCCTAGCAATGTATACAAAATCGTATTTCCATACCCCGTCCAAATCTTCGAGTTCTGAAATACAATCTCATACCCCTTAAAGGTAATTCCTTTTGGAAAGAGCCACATTTCACCGGAAGCAACCATCTTCGGATCACTGATGGATGCGCTAATAATATATAAGATGGGATATGCGACTAACAGCAATGCTATTGCCACATACGTATAGATGCAAATTAGGAATATTCGGTCTCGCTTAGATAGCTTTATACCTGATACCATAAATTCCAACCTCCTTCTACCATAGACTGTTCTCGCTCGTACGGCGGACAATCTGATTCACCGTAATGAGCAGGATGCAATTGACAATGGAGTTAAATAAACCAACAGCTGTTGAGAAGCTATATTGCGCATCGACAAGACCAGATCGATAGACAAAGGTTGAAATCACATCAGAGCTTGACATATTTAACGAATTTTGCAGAAGTAATATTTTCTCAAAACCTACACTTAACAAGCCACCCATATTCAGAATTAATAGAATGGTCATGGTCGGTATAAGCGCTGGTATATTGATGTAGCGAACACGTTGGAAGCGAGAGGCCCCGTCAATGATTGCCGCTTCATGTAAGCCTGGGTCTACACCCGAGAGTGCCGCCAAATAAATAATCGTCCCCCAACCCGCACTCTGCCACACGCCTGAGAATACATACATCGTCTTAAACCAACCAGGGCTTGTCAGAAACTGCGGTGCACTAAAGCCTAAACCTTCAATGGCATGAATAATCATACCGTTCGATGGAGACAAGAAGGTAATAATCATCCCCGCCATAACAACGACAGAAATGAAATGAGGTGCATACGTAACGGTCTGAACAAGTCGCTTGAAGAAGCCATCCTTCACTTCGTTAAACGCAAGCGCCAGAATAATTGGGATTGGGAATCCAATGGCTAATTCATACAAGCTAATACTGAGCGTGTTCCACAGCAAATCCCAGAAATAGTACGAGTTAAAAAATCGAATGAAATGATCAAAGCCTACCCATTCACTGCCAAAATAGCCCTTTGACGGAATGTAGTTCTTAAAAGCAATCTGAATCCCATACATCGGTCCATAGCTGAAAATGAGGAAGTAAAAGAATGCGGGTGCGATAAAAATGTAAAGCTCCCAATTCTGACAAATCTTCTTCCATGTCTCGTTTCTGCCCTTACGCTTTTCTTTCGGTGCTGAATTCACAGTTCGCATATGTACGCTTCCTGTTTCATGCATCGCGACATCCCCTCCTTATAGGTAATGATGAGAACATTCTGATCATCGAGTGAGCATCATTATCTATCGAATTGTTATCAATCGCATTAATGCTAGCGCTTACATTTACACTATATAGAATCGAGCGAATCGTAAATATGTCATTCTCGCTTATCAAGAATTTCGTGTTGTACTGCGGGATGATATACGTTTCACCGCTATGTTGATGTTCTAGAAATGTGTCATTCTTGCGCTTTTCGCTCATCATTCCGTTGTATTACAATGCCAAAGCTGCTCACAGAGGCAATGTGTATAAATCTCCATAGAACATGTTTTTTTTGCGCATTTAAAGGGAATTCATCCTAAATCTAACGTTTGTTGACTGAAGTATCATGTTTCTTAACTGGAAGCATCTCACTGTACTTTATAAAATTAATTCAGGGAAAGCGGTTACAAATGGCAGCATGTATGAAACACATGAAGGAGCGGATGATATGAGCACTAAACTTGAACGCAGCAAAATTAGAAAGCGCATACACTGGCGAAAGCAAGATTCCGAGTTAACCCTGCTCGCCTTGCCGACATTCATCTGGTATATCTTATTTTCTTTCTTACCGATGTTCGGTATGATTATTGCTTTTAAAAATTTCAAAATCAGCGGCAACTTTATTAGCAACGTAATAAATAGTTCATGGGTCGGCTTCAAAAACTTTGAATTCTTATTCAAATCAAATGATGCCTGGATCATTCTTCGTAACACGATAGGGTATAACATCATTTTCATTATTCTTGGCATCGTGTTACCGGTAATGTTCGCCATTATGATCAGCCTGCTGCATAGCCGCAAAGCAAGCAAGGTTTATCAGACCATGATGTTTCTGCCCTACTTTCTGTCATGGGTAGTTGTCTCTGCTGTAGGCTGGGCCTTCTTCAGCTTTGATAAAGGCATCCTCAATCAATTTCTTGTGGGTATTGGGCATGATGCAGTGAATTGGTATATGGAACCGCAATATTGGCCCTACATTCTTATCTTTTTAAACATCTGGAAGAGCATTGGTTATGGCATGATTATTTATCTGGCAACCATCACGGGAATCGACAGCACCTATTATGAGGCTGCAGTTATTGATGGAGCTTCAATCTGGCAGCAGACACGCTTCATTACCTTACCCATGCTAAAGCTGGTCATTGTCATGATGTTCATCCTGTCAGTAGGTCGTATTTTTTACACGGATTTCGGACTATTCTATCAGGTCACACGAGACTCCAATTCCCTCTTCAATGTGGCCACAACAGTTGATGTCCTAGTTTATAAACAGCTAAAGACCGCCACCGTAGGAATGGCATCCGCTGCCGCTTTCGTCCAATCGATGCTGGGCTGTATTACCATTCTAAGTGCTAACTGGATCGTTAAAAAAATCGATTCCGACAGTGCAATGATCTAGGAGGAGAGATTATGGCAAAGACACCCACCTATCAATCTGGTTTGGAGAAATTCAACCGCACAAGTAACGGCATCAATGCTTTGTTCACCCTAATTTTTATTCTGCTGGCCATTGCCTGTGTCGTGCCTGTGATCGTCGTGTTATCCATTTCGCTTACCGATGAATCCTATATTCGTGAAACAGGATACAGCATTTTTCCAACCGCTCTATCCGGAGATGCTTACTCTTATATCGCCAAGCAAGGAACGATGATTCTGCGGGCGCTAGGTGTATCCCTACTTGTAACTGTCGTAGGTACTGCACTTGGCGTGCTGCTCACCACAACAATGGGATATGTCATTTCACGCCCGGCTTACAAGCTCAAGAACTTTCTCACCTGGGTTGTATTCATCCCGATGGTATTTAACGGGGGGCTTGTCTCCAGTTACTTTATCAACACAAATTTCTTGGGACTCAAAAACAGCGTTTGGGCACTCATCCTGCCGCTCGCAGTATCCTCCTTTAACGTTATTATTTGTAAAACCTTTTTCAGGAGCACGATCCCTGATGGCTTAATCGAATCTGCTGAAATTGACGGGGCTAGTCAGTTTCGCACCTTCTTCTCAATCATTCTCCCGATCTCCTTGCCTGTACTAGCTACGATTGGACTGTTCCTCTGCTTCGGTTACTGGAACGACTGGTTTCAATCGATGCTGTATATCGATAATCAGAATCTCTATTCGCTACAAGCGTTACTTAACAGCTTAATGTCCAATGCCGATGCGCTCGCCCGAAACTCAATAAGCATGGGTATCAGCTTTGCTGAGCTGGTCGCAACAATGCCTAAAGAATCTGCCCGTATGGCTGTTGCTATTCTCATCGTGTTGCCTGTTGCCTGCGCGTATCCCTTCTTCCAGAGATACTTCATTACCGGCCTTACCATTGGCGCAGTCAAAGGCTAGTCCCGAAATAAGCCAAGCCAAGCTTGGTTTATGATATATAACCGTACTTTTACTGCGGTACTATTCATCATTCAACACTAGGAGGAGTTAAAGTGAAGAACACCCTAAAGTTCGCCTCAACATTGTGTATTCTCGCATTAATGCTGTCCCTGCTTGCTGCATGTGGCAGCTCAAAGCCAGCGGCGTCCACAGCAACCAATGAAAACGAGAGTGGCACAACTGCTACTGATGCACCAACCACCAAGGAAATTCCTACATTGGTATGGTGGCTGATCGGCGGACAGGTTCCTGAGAATTTTAGTAAAGCCGTTGAGCAAATGAACGAATACACCGCTGAGAAAATCGGTGTCAAAGTGGACATCAAAGTGGCCAGCTGGGGAGAATGGGATACAAAAATCAACACCATTGTGAATACGGGTGAACCCTTTGATATGATGTTTACCAACAACACAAAGTACAGTAAGCAGGTCGCTATGGGAGCGTTCGCGGACATTACGGATCTGGTACAAAGTGAGGCCCCTGAACTTTACAAGTCTATCCCTACCAAAGTATGGGATGGTGTGAAAATTGGCGGAAAATATTTCGCTGTACCGACGTATAAGGATTCTTCATTAACTCAATATTGGGTATTCGATGACAAGCTTGTACAAAAATATAATATCGATTACCAAAACATTAAAACGATGCAAGATTTAGACAAACCATTCCATGATATGAAAGCTGGTGAAGGCAAAAGCTTCTACCCGTTGCAGTTGATCCAAGGCGAAGGCTTCCCGGGCATTTTAAACAATTATGATGATATGACTTTAGGTTTCAATCCTATTGGAGTAAACGTTGAGGATGCTTCCAGGAAAGTCGTGTCCGTGTTTGAACAACCGGAAGTTATGACTAACTTAAAGCTGCTACATCAGTGGTATAAAGATGGTATTGTTAACCCGGATGCACCAACTAAAACTGAAGGCGACAAATACAGAGCATTCTTCTCCGCACAAGCCTTCCCTGGCGCAGAAGCTGGCTGGCAAATCACCGCAGGGATAGACAAATACGTCATGACTCAAATTTTTGGGCCTTTGTATACAACTAGTACAATTCAAGGCTCCATGAATGTAATCTCGGCAAATTCCAAATACAAAGTGGAAGCTATGAAATATTTGCAATTAGTGAATACAGATCCTAAATTAAGAAACATGCTTGCATTTGGTGAATTAGGCGTCGATTATATGAACATTGACGGAGAGAAATCCATTGAGCGGATCAGTGATACATGGCCTTTGGCAGCGTACTCCCAAGGTACCTTCTTCAATCTTGCGGTTACGAAGGGAGCTCCTCTAGATCAGTGGGAACAAGTAAAAAAACTGAACGAACAAGCGGCATCCTCTAGCGTATTGGGCTTCGCACTTGATATTGGTGAGTTGCAGACTGAGGTTGCTAACTGCCAAGCTGTATATGATAAATATAGATATGAACTGCTTACAGGCGCTTCTGATCCTGAGAAGGTAATTCCTAAATTGCTGTCTGAGCTGAAAAATGCAGGAATGGACAAAATCATGCAGGTTGCTCAAGAACAAATCAACAATTACTTTAAGTAAAGCTTATCGAACTCACATGGTATATCAGCGCTGATATACCATGTATTTTCCTTTCATACTTTAAAATTTATTTGAACTAAAGTTACGCTTCATATATATTTACAGTGAATTATATGCTCTCTCAACCACAGCAACGAGAGACTTTATTCCTCTATATTATGTGTCTGACCTTAGGGGGCATTACAAATGAGGTTTTGGAGGAGTTCTTTTTTTCACATTAAAATATATCGTAATAAATTTTGGGCATACCTGATCTTCATTGTAACCATCGGGTTAACACTGGGCACTATGACCAGCGCTATTCTTATTAATCAATGGATCGGAAACGCACGGATTGAAGCTGCGAATGCCTTTTCCCGTATTGAGAACAACTTTCAGAATGATGCCGACCGGATTGAAGCTTACATGCAAAGATTGTATTCCAATCAGGATCTGATGAAAGACGTCCGTTATTTTATGAGCCCTTCCGTAGAAGGGTATCTGACTAAAAGATTGAAGAATAGTCCTTATTCATCACAATCACTGCTCTCTTTTCCTGAGGATACTAAAACATATCTTTACAGCTGGGCCCAGGGAGATATTACTCAAATCAGCGTTCATACCAAGGACTACGGAAATGTTATCTATTTTAATAGTTTTGGTATTCCTAGCTTCCAGTTTGGCGTTCCAAATTCTGACGAAATCTTTGATGAAAGTATACAAAAGGGCTTCGTCTCTCGCAAAAAACTAAATCAAAGTGCTACAGAACCAGGGGAAATCCACTTCCAGATCAGTAGCAAGCGAATATTCAGTATCGTAAATAATTATCAACTCGGTAATGCGGCTATAATCAACCCCTCTACCGGGGAGATATTCAATATTGGTAATAATAAATCCATGACGGAAGAAATCACCCAACAAGCGGTTGCGAATAATAATAATCATGGCTTTATCGTATATAAAGGATATATTCCCATTTTCTATGTTACCTTTACATCTACCAAATACAATTATCGATTTATTAGTACAGTAGACTTGGCTGCACTAATAAGTCAGCATAGCACGGTGTTGCTCAATATATTTATGATCGTCTTTACCGCTATGATCTGTGTACTCCTGCTCGTAGTCTACAACCTTCGTGATGATTCGCGATTTCTGCACCGTATTATACAGTCAATCAAACGTGCGAAAACTGCTGACTTCACCCCAAATAAGCCTGCACGTTATCGTATGAATGAATATGGTATGATTGCCCGAGAAGTCGACGATATGATACACCAATTAGACAAATATATTCGAAATGAATACTTACTTAAGTTAAAACAGCAGGAAGCAGAAATGAAAGCGCTTCAACATCAAATCAACCCACATTTTCTTTATAATACCTTGGAGGTTATTCGATCTACTGCATTGGTTCATCAGAATGAGCCTACCGCAGATGCGATTGCAACCTTGGGAGCGTTGTATCGAGAAATTGTTAAGAAAGAAAATATTATTTCAATAGGCAGTGAACTAGAGCTGTTACGAAAATACCTGCAAATTATGGAGTTTAAATATCCTGAGCACTTTTTTTACCAAATTGATGTTGAAGATACTATTCTTGCTCTTTCTACTGTGAAGTTCTGGATGCAGCCCTTGGCAGAAAACTTCTTTGTCCATGGGTTTGATATAAATAAGGAATTTAATTTATTTATCGTGTCTGGTTGGGAAGATGAAGACTTCTATAGACTGGATTTCATTGACAATGGCGTACGAATTGATGAAGAACGGTTAACTGCCATCAGACAAATCCTCTCGAGTAATCATGACCATGCCACCAAAAGCATTGGATTATATAATGTCTATGCCCGGCTTAATTTTTTCTATCAAGACGATTTCTCGATTAGTATTGAAAACAACGATGAAGCTGGTGTCAAAATCTCTGTACAGATTTCTAAGAGAGGTGATTAGATTTGTACAAACTTTTGATTGTGGATGATGAACCTCAGATTTTGGAAGGTATGAAACGTATTCTGGATTGGGAGCATTACGGATTTAAACAAATAGAAACCAGTGATTCCACTGAAGATGCCGTATTTAAAGCTGTAGATTTAGTGCCTGATATCGCTATTATCGATGTGTGTATTGGCAAAAATCTAGGATATGATGCTATCCACAAGCTAAATGAAGTGAACCTTCCAACCAAATATATTATTATAAGCGGCTATAGTGACTTTCAATATGCCCAACAGGCCATTCGTTGCGGAGTAAAGGATTACCTATTAAAGCCTGTGGATCGAATCAAGCTGCAGGAGGTCATTGAAAAAATAATAATCGAAGATTTACATGGCACGATTAAAGATGTGAATGCTGACTCTATGAGTATTGATCCAGTACTGGGAATGCATTACGATGCCTTCTCAAAGCTGGTCAATCGTATATTAATTATGATTAAAACAGAATTTGCTCATAATATTTCATTAAAATCCGTCGCAGACCGGTTTCAAATGAACAGCACCTATCTGGGACAAATCTTCATTAAAGAAACAAGTATGAAGTTCTCAGAGTATTTAATGAGCTATCGCATGCATCGTGCACAGGAGCTCATCCAAACGACTAATGAGAAAATACACTGGATTGCCCTTTCTGTTGGTTATAACAACCTGAACTATTTTTATACACAATTTCAAAATCATTTTGGTACCTCTCCCTCAAGTTTACGGATGAAAAGTTAAGGCTGGATCTATATTGCAAAGTGATTTAGGGGGCCGTGTCATGAATAGATATAGCTGCTTCATCTGTGGCATTATTCTGCTGTTCATTACATTGTTAACTGGCTGCACCAAGCAGAATTTGAACGCTGCGAACTTTAATGCAGAACCCACTGTAAATCTGATTTATTATACAATCGGTGATCCTGATAAGGATCTTGCCCTTGTCAACAACAAAATTAACGAGATATTAATGAAGAAAATTGGAATTACCATAACTTACAATAAAATTGGTTGGCAGGAATATGATGATCGCATGAATACAATGATCTCCTCTGACAGCCCTTTTGATATTGCGTTTGCTCCTGATTATGCCAAATACGCAAATCGTGGAGTATGGCTTAAATTAGATGACTATTTCACGAATCTAGCCAAAGAAATGTACCTTGCGATTGACCCCATCTTTTGGAAAGGGGCCAAGATGGATGACGGGTTTATCTATGGTGTCCCCACTAACAAAGAATTGGCTGTGCGTGAGCATTGGATGTATCCTGATTCTTTGGTCAAAAAATATCACGTCGAAGTTAACCAATATAACACACTGGAATCGCTGGAACCTTTGCTTCGCATGATACAAAAAAATGAACCCGATTATTTACCCATGGAGCTTGATCGAGACTCACACAATTTTTTTGCTATGTACGGCTACGAATATATAGGGGACAACAGACTCCCATTAATGATCCAATCTCTGGATCCTACAGCTCCCGTTGTCAATATCTTCGAAACCCGTGAAGCCAAGCATATATTAGATACGCTAAGACGTTATTACCAATTAGGGTTCATTAATCAAGATGCCGCCTTAAGAGAACCAGGAAGTTTGAAACGTGGTCTTAAGGTATTTTGGGAATCTGGTAGTGGCGGTCCACTCTCTGAGAGCGTCTGGAGTGACGATCTGGGGTATAAAATTGTAACCAATCCAGTAACACCCGAGGTGGCAACTACGGAAGCCGTGCGCGGAGGGATGATGGTTGTGAATGCAAATACGAAGCATCCTGTGGAGAGCATCAAATTTCTAAACCTATTGAATACCGATCCTGAACTGCGTAACTTATTTCAATACGGCATTGAAGGCGTTCATTATACGCTGGATCAGAATGATCAGGTTATCCTAATTTCGACAAAAGACAGTCAAGGAAATCCGCTTCCTAAGGCGAACGGCGGCTACACTGGCATACAATACACTCAGGGAAACTGGTTTATCTTAAATACATTAGGTGGAAGCTACCCTGACCCATTAAACAAGTGGGAACAATTCCGCATCTACAACTCCCAGGTTGTGGAGTCCGAAGTACTGGGCTTTACTCCCGATCTGTCAGAGGTCGATGAACAAATTGACAACATTGAGATTGTCTGGCGCAAATATTATCCAAGTCTTATGACAGGCAGTGTCGATGTCGATACCATTCTCCCGAAATTCAACCATGAGCTGTATGAAGCAGGTATTGATAAAGTACGTAAGGAAATCCAAAAGCAATTAGATATTTGGAGGAAATAGAAAGTCACTGTAAAGAAAGACCCCCAAGAAAGACACTTTAGACAAAGTGACCTTCTTGAGGGTCTTTATAAGATTAGTGACCCATCATCATCGCTGGATCTACCTCTTCACTGATTTTTTCAATTTGCTGCATCTTCGGCTTGCGAAGAATTAGCGACATAACGATACCAACACTTACGATACAAGCGGTCAGGAAAAATGTATCTCCAAATCCAGCTACTAAGGCCGTTTGTGGATCGCCTGTTTTTCCGATTGTCGCCATGTGAGTATTAATATGAGATGTCAGATAAGCTGTAAGACCTGTTACTGCAAACGACACGACAACCTGTTGAGCTGCTGAGGTCAACGGCGTCACACGGCTAACCAAATCACGTGGAGCTGAGTTTAATACATGTGTATTGAGTGGCATCATGGTTGACCCCATACCTAACCCCATCACACACACCGCGACAATAACCATCCAAATCGGTGTATCCACATTTACCGTCGAGAGTATAAACATCGCAGCGGCGATAACACTCAACCCACAGAATGCTAATGGACGAGCTCCAATTTTATCAAACAACCGACCACTAATCGGCATCATCAGACCCGCGCACAACGCTTGCGGCATCACGATCCAACCGGTATGAAGTGCGGTATAACCTTTAATATTCTGTAAATACAAAGGAATCATCAGTGTAGCTCCGAACAATGCCATCTGTACGATCCAAGTAAGAATAATCCCACGTGTGAAATCAGATGATTTAAACACCTTCAGTTCGAGCAATGGATACTTCTGTCTAAGCTCCACTATAATGAACAAGATTAATGCGATACCACCGATGGTTAAGCCTGTAATCGCACCGGTTGAAGACCAATCTGTTCCCCCTTCGCTCACACCATAAGCAAGCATAGCGAACGCGATTGGCGCAAGACACATCCCGAGAATATCAAGATGTGTTGACTTCTGAGGCTCAGTCTTCGGTAAATATTTCTTACCCAGAATAAAGGCCAAGATGCCAATTGGCAAATTGATAATGAAGATCCAGTGCCAGCTCACATAATCGACAAGATAACCGGAAATTACAGGACCAAAAGCTGGTGCCATCAACATTGGAATCCCAAGAACACCCATAATAGAACCGCGACGTTCAGGTGGAGCTAATTTGAATACCATCGCCATTCCGATCGGTGCAACCATACCGCCGCCTAGACCTTGAATAATACGGAATAAAATCAGTTGCTCGGGTGATTGTGCTAAGCCGCATAGAAGTGACCCTAAAGTGAACATCACAATCGTTATAAGGAAAATTCGCTTTGCGCCAAATTTATCTGTCATCCACCCGGCAAGTGGAATGACTGCGGATAGTGCTAATGTGTACCCCGTTATTGCCCATTGAATCGTCTTTAGATCTGTATTGAAATATTCCACTAATTTGGGAATTGCATTATTAACAACTGTACTATCCAGAATAACCATAATCATACCAACGATAATCGCAAGCAGAGGTGGCAGAATAGCTTTTAGGGAGAATGTGTCGCCTTCCTGCGTAAGGGGTTTTGTTGCAGCATTTGATGTCATTGTGATACCTCTGCTTTCTAAATTTTGACTGAATATTTGTGAAAATAATGCTCGAAAAACAAGTCGATGCTCTCCTCAATCGATAAAGGGATATCGAGTAGAGACGATTGAATGCGATCGTTCGGCTGACATTTAGCAGCAGGATTAACTTTGGTGAACGGTGACATAATGGCAGCAAACATATGCTGTGTCATCAACAATAAAGTCTTTGGATCTGTTATACCTGTCACTTCTGTCATGACTGCTCTTAATTTTTCGAACCCTTGTTGCTTCATAAAATGTACATATTCGGCCACCGATTCAAACAATGGATCATGGCCAAGAATTCGCTTAAGCAAATCAGGATAGTCTTGAAGAAATGAAGCGTACGTCAAAATGAATTGTTTCAACCGTTCGATTGGCGGATGCTCCACAACATCAAATATGTCAAACGCTGAGCGGAATGTTTCCAGAATCATCTTCATTGCTTCATGAATAAGCTTTTCTTTCGACCCGAAATAATAATTAATCAGCGCTACATTAGTGCCCGCTTCACTAGCAATTTTCCGAATGGTGACACTATCAATCCCTTCAGACTTAATCAATTGCAATGTGGCGTCCAAAATCTTCTCCTTCGTCATATAACTCTCCTCAACTCTACATACATTTAAACAGCGTTTAAAACAATGATTAATATACCTTGAAAACTTAATACGCGTCAATGGAAATTTCAGAAAATACCCCCACTGTTTTCAACAAAGACGGAATCATGCGATGCAGGGCTTAAATCTGAAGAACAAAAATAACCGGCCGAGAATATATCTCGCCGGCTGATTGTGTTTGTTTGTTCTCCTAGCCCTTTATCGAACCGATCATAACACCTTTTTCAAAATATTTCTGAATAAACGGATACACAATGAGAATCGGTAAAGTAGATACAATAATAACTCCATACTTAACCTGGTCAGCAAATTGCTGAGCATATCCGCCTGCACTGCCGCCCGAGCCTCCGCCTTGGGAGAAAACCTGGTTGGATAATAGAATATCACGCAGAATGATTTGTAACGGCTGCAGGTCATTAGAATGAATATAGATAAGCCCAGTAAAGAAATCATTCCAATGTGCTACCAGATAATACAGCGCAATGACCGATATGACGGACTTAGATAAAGGAATCGCAATATAGAAGAAAAATTTAAAATGAGTACATCCATCCAATGCTGCAGATTCATAAATTTCTTTAGGCAGTGAAGCTTCAAAGAACGTGCGTGCGATGATGAGATTAAACACATTCACTGCAAAGGGAATAATAAAAACCCACATCGAATTGGTCAAGGATAAATCCTTCATCAGGATATATGTTGGAATTAGTCCACCATTAAAGAACAATGTGAAGACGAAGAAAAACATCAGTAATCGGCGTGCACGGAACTCTTGTCTGGATAGTGCATACGCTGCAGGAATTGTAAGAAGCAGATTAAACAGTGTTCCCAAAACTGTATAAATAACGGTATTCTTGTACCCTATCCAAATACGCATATCCTGAAAAATTTGCTCGTAGCCAAAGAAACTGACTCCTCTGGGAAATAGAGTAACCTTGCCTGTGGAAACCAGTGTCTGGTCACTGACAGAAGCAATAATCACAAAGTACAAGGGATAAGCGACGATCAGGAAAATTAGAACACATAAGATAATGATCAAAATATCAAATAGAATCTCACCCGTGCTGCGCTTGTGAATAGTTGTCGCCTGCATAAGCATCACCTTTCGATGTTCTTTCCATTTACCAGAGGCTAATATCTGAGTTGCGTTTGGAAATCCAGTTCATGGTAACCAAAAAGAAAAAATTGATGACGGTATTAAATAATCCGATAGCTGACGAATAACTGAATTGATTGGAAAGAATACCAATTTTATAAACATAGGTGGAAATGACCTCTGATACGGGAAGGTTCAATGAATTCTGCATCAAGAATACCTTCTCGAATCCGGTTCCCAGTACATTCCCCATACTCAGAATAAATAATATGATGATTGTCGGAACCAAGGCAGGGATATCGATATGCAGAATCATCTTCCATTTGTTTGCTCCGTCAATCTTGGCAGCATCATAGAGACTTGGACTCACTGTTGATAATGCGGCCAGATAAATAATACTATTCCATCCAGCATGCTGCCAAATATCCGAAATCACAAACACCGGGACGAATGAATTCGTGGAGGCGAGCAAATTAATGTCTGCATCGCCAAGCTTGGAGATCAGTTGACCAAGGATTCCTGTATTCGGTGACAGGAGAACATTCAGCAATCCAACCATAACTACAATTGAGATAAAATGAGGCATATATACGATGGTCTGCAGCAGCTTCTTAGTGCGGAACCATTTCACCTGATTCAGTATAAGCGCTAGTATGATCGGTGCCGGAAATCCAAGAACGATTGTTGTGATGCTGATAATCACAGTATTTCTCATCAAATCCCAAAACTGATAGTTATTGATGAATTGTGAGAAATAATGCAGACCGCGCCAGGCCCCGCCTGCCAATCCACGCGAGAAATCATAATCCCTGAAGGCAAGCTGAATTCCATACATTGGAATATAGTTAAAGATGATAACTACAACGATCGCCGGAATAATCATAATCCATAATTGATAGTCGCGTTTAAGCTCCATTAGATTTCTTCTATGTTTATTGGGAGTTATTGAGGACATCATAAGCCTCCTTAATAAGGAGACAGCTTCTCTTCATCCTGTAAAGAAAAGCCGTCTCCAGATGTTCTATAAATCTTTACAGCTTATTTCTTACTTTTGTAATCATCATAGTATTTCTGCATAGTGGACAAGTTGTTATCCAGCCCCATCTGCTTAATGTTACTCACATAGGAGTCCCATTCCTTGGTAACTCCCCCTTTGGTAACCCACTGCGAGAACTTAGACATCGCCAGATTAATCATATTCGTATTCACTAACACCATGGCATTGTTGTCTTCCGGGTTATATTTAATGAACATGCTTGGTAAAATATCGTTATCCTTGTCAATCCCACTGAGGACCGCCTGCAGGGGTTCTGTCTGTTTGCCAACAGATTGCATATCAGTTCCAAGTGTCAGCTTCAATGAATCAGAGATAAAGGTAGGTCCATTATCCGCCCAGGTTGATGTCCACTTCCATGTGCCTGGGTCCATTTGGCTGTCAGCAGGTGGCAGGACCGCGTAGCTTCCATCTCCATTATCTTTAATGTTCGTACCAAGTGAACCGAATAGTACCTGCATACTAACTGTAGGATTATACAGCTCATTAATAAATTTCATTGCCGCTTCTTTATTCTTGGACTTAGCAGACATGACGACCATATTACCGCCGAAATTCAGTGAGTAGCCGTCATAGTCATAGGACTGCTTAATCGTTGAATCTGCCGAGACTTTAAGCGGAGCGATCGACTCATATTGTGGAGCCAAGGTGTTGCCGAAGCGGTCCGTTACTTCCCAGCCCCATGAAAAGCCAACCTTCGCTTTGTCCCCGCTGCCGCGCGCAACCGATTGGAATTTGGAATAATCCTGCGTGAAGGCTTCCGGGTTAATTAAGCCAGCCTGCCAGCACTTATTCATGAATTCCACGAACTGCTTGTATCGATCATCCACAAAGTAATTTTTAATCTGGCCACCCTCAGTGAAATATCCCTGACCACTACTATCCGTTAATGTAATACCTAAACTGCCAAGCAATATTTGTGGCTGAAAATAACCAAATCCAGTCGTCCCCACCGGAGCGAAATCCATAGGAATTTCATCATTTACATCACCATCTCCATTGGCATCCTTCTCTTTGAACGCCAGGAGCACATTATATAATTCATCCCAATTAGTCGGTTCCTTGAGACCTAAATTGTCTAGCCATTGTTTATTGATATATTGCCGGCTTACCGTATCCGGCCAGAATCGTTGATATTTCGGTAAACCGTATATTTTGCCATCCAGCTGTGTAGCAATTAATTTGGTCTCCGGCTTTTCTGTAAACATCTGTTGAATGTTAGGGCCGCCTGTTGAAATGAGCTCGGTTAAATCCTGAAACAGTCCGGTGAACTGGGCAAAATCAGCATCCGTGATCACATTCGGTCCTATAAGGATATCCGGAATATCTCCTCCGGCTAACAAAGCGCCTTTTTTCTGATCCCAGTCCGCTGAAATTTCTTGCCACTCAATATCTACCCCCACTTGCTCCTCAACCTTGGCCAACCATTCCATTTTGGCGAACTCTTGCGTAAGAGGATGCTTCAGCATGATCCCTTTTAGTTTGACTGTACCGGTTGTAGAATTCGTGGACGAACTTGAATTAGAAGAAGAGGCACCCTCATTACTCCCGCCTCCACACCCCGCAAGAATTGTTCCAAATAGGCTAAGTGCTAATACGGGCTTCATTACCTTTGACAAATATCCCCTCATACAACGAACCTCCCTTTTTGGTTTAACGCGCACGTTCAAGCTGTGAGGCGAGCAATTGGAATATAATTTATTGCTTCTTGCTGCTCGCGCTTTACATGACGGCCACATCGCAACTTTAACCCGGGGTTGAGGCGGTTGTATACGAACAAGAATTTAAGTATTCGCAATATTTGAAAGCGTTAACAACTTTATGATTTCGCGTGTTTTTTGAATTCGTTTTCAATTATTGTTGACGTTCAAATTTGGTTGAGCATAATAATCCTCATACCCCTGTTGATATATTCTGTACAGTACTGGCAGTCCCATTTGTTTCAGCTGATTAATATACTGATCCCATTCTTTATCTATAGTTGAATTCATAATCCATTCCGCAAATTTCTCATCGACCAGTTTAAATATATCTGATTTCGCCAAGGCCATTTCATTAAGCGCCTCTGACGAAAATTTAATCATCGGATAGATGTCCACTGGTTTAGGTTCATAAGCTTTATAGATGCTGTCCAATTCTCTTCGTATCGTTACCGCAGGAGGAACAATCGTTTTGTTCTCCAATGATTGCGAAAAGTAAAGCGGACCATTATCCACGAGAGCATTCGTCCATTGCTGTGTATCCTGATCACCTTCTGGAGCGGGTACTATGGTATATATGCCGCCAGGTTCCTTAGCCACATAATCAGGCATGGAGCCGTAATAGCCTTGGATCGAATTTTCCTCAGAGTAGAATTGATCAATCCATTGAATGGTCTCAACAGGATGCGGATTAGCTGTTGTCATGCTAAACAGATTGGTTGTTATTCTTACGCGAGAAGGACTCATTGGCCATAATGGCGCCACATTACTACTGCTGCGCAGCGGTGGCAAAGCCACATATTCATCGGCCCATTTACCAACGCGATCTGTTAATGACCAGCCGAAGGTCACACCAACCGTTGCCACATCATCTTGTTGCGCACTTGCTTTCATTCCTGAATAATCTTGCGTGAACACGTCAGGGTTGATCAGCTTTTCCTTCCAGAGCTCTGCCAGGTAAGAGACTAAGCTCTTATATTCATCACTCTCGAACAAAAATCGGATCTGCCCTTTCGTCACTCCGATCATCTCCTCGGTGAAATTATCTGTCACTCCATAAGCCCCTAGTAAACTGGTCACACTAAATAGACCTCTGCTCCCCAGACTTCCTCCAGCACCTGCCCACCAGTCCATTCCAAGCTCATCCTGCTTCCCGTTGCCATTGGGATCTCCATTGCGAAAGGCGGTTAATACCTCGCGCAATTCTTCCAGCGTAGTCGGTTCTGTCAGTCCAAGCTTATCCAGCCATTTCTTATTAATCATCAAGACATTATAGCTATCTGTATTAATCGGTCTTACACCGGGAAGAGAATACATCTTCCCATCCGGAAATGTACTCACCCGCTTGGTTTCGGGAACTTCTTCAAACATTCTCTTGATATTCGGGGCATATTTATCGATATATTCACTAAGGTCTACGAATTTATCTTTATTCGCGATGATATCCTGATCGGTCAATCCAGCCAAAAAAGCATCAGGCAATTCTCCGCTTGTCAGAGCAGTGCTTTTCGCTTCTTCCCATCCGTTACGTTTCTGCATCCAGTTCACATGAATTTTTGCATCAGAAGCGATGCGATTCAAATAAGGAATATCCTGAAGATTCTTGGATAGCTGATGTGTAGGTGTCATCACGCTAATCTGTACCCTGTCTAGCGGCTCTACATTGCGCTCTGTAGTATGTTCAGACTCATTATTCGCACTGCATCCCTGGAGCAGTATAATCACCGGTAGCATACATACACATATAACCCATCGTCTCATTCCTCGCATATTGAATCCCCCCGTAGCTTATATCTGCAATAGACAAGAAGATATTCACTTGTTAAACAATCTGAATTGCCCAGGTGTGACTCCTACATGTTTTTTGAAGGCGCGAATAAAGCTGGAAGGGTTAGTGTAGCCTACCCTGCCTGCAATCCAATCAATAGTTTCATCGGAATGAATAAGCAGCTGCTTCGAATGATTGATTCGGCGCCCATCCATAAAGTCTTTAAAGTTCTGTCCGGCGTTCTTCTTGAAATAGTGGCTAAAATTCGACACCGACATCCCAAAGTGATCGGCAATAGCTTGTAGTGAGAAGTTGATATCGAACTGATTCTCTTGAATATATTTAAGCACTTCATCCAATGTAGCCGCCTTAGAGGAAGTATGCGTACTAGCCATCAATTCACATAATATATCCGCACTTTTCTCTAAAATCTCAGTGATCTGGGCTACCGTAATACGATTGTGAAACGATGTAATCCCAAGCTGCTCCATATTCTCCTGATGCTTTAAACGAATCAGATTGTTTAATATAATGGTCGAGATATTTACAAATACAGCCCGAATCATATAGGGAGGCGTTCGATCATGTTGTAGAAACTCAATGAGTCGTTGAACTGTTTTCTGCACTTCGGTGACATCACCCGTCATGATGAACAATTCCAGCGATTGAATCGTTTCAGCCGGATAAGGTACAGGCTCATTCCGCTGCTGCATCAGATCATGAAAGGACAGGATGGAATCTTCATTCTTGATGCGTAAATGTTCGACTGTTCTAAGCGCATTAATATAAGATGCATGAAATTCGCCTGGGTTATCAACGGTATTTCCTATTCCGATCACAAGCTTAGCGCCGGTAACCAATTCAATCTCAGCCTGCAGCTTCATGAACATCTCCCGTAATGCTTGCTCCGCTGTGTGTGTGGAAATAAATAGAATATCATCATTATGAATACTCCGAATAAAATACCCTTCCATTGCGTCCTCGGGCTGTAATTTAACGCTCTTCACAATTTCAAATACTTGCTCGATATCTCCAATCACATTGATGACCACAGTCGTGCATTTCGCATACGTAAAGGTGATGCCATAGGACTTTGCCTCAAGCAGCATGTCTTGAAGTGAAGAGTACTGTCCACTTATGATTTCATACAGAATATTATCACGTAACTTCGGAACGATACTTTGGACATTCCGGTCTAATTGCTCTTTTGACTGAAACAGGTTCTGGATCGTGGAGCGTATAATATCAAACTCATTGCCGCCACTTTCCGTGTTGCCTTTAAATGCATGCCTGGAGAATTGGACAAGGGACTTAATCGGGGCATAATTATTACGGATGGATAAATAGATGATAATAATCTCAGTAAGCAGGATGGATATAACGAGAATAATTGTGTTGCGCTGCGTTTCCTTCGTCTCCATTAGTACCGATTCCAGCGGATTCATGCTTATGTATTTCCAGCCATTCTGCTTGGAAACGGTCTGGGAGGCAATATAAGCATCTCCGTCATAATCCATTTCACCGCCTGATGGTGATGCTTGCAGCTGCTGAATAAATTGCTTGAAATTCGCCTCATGCAAATCATCACGATGGTTGAGTGAAAAGATAGGGGTGTTATGTTGATCAAGAATGATGAAATCTCCTGTATAGCTATTAGACACTGACTTCATCATTCGCTCGATCGTATCATGCCTGATCATATAGATGACGCAGCCTTCGGATTGGTCGACACCTAGAGGAAGAGGAATCATCACCGTAATCATCTTAACGCGTCCTTCGCCAAGAATGGCAACATCCTCTGAAGGGCGAACTTGAATAGAGTTGATTACATTGATCTCTTGGTTGAACTGCTCTTGACTCCAAGACGTATATACATAACCATTCTTAGGATTCATAAAGCGCTCCAACTCATAGATATACCCTGTACTTGAGAACAGATACCCACTTTGTTTGATATATAAGAAAGTATCATTCAAGAGGGTATCTGTTGTTTTGTATTTCTTCATCTCATTAGCCACGACGTATCGCTGGTATGCATCATTTTTTAATAAGGATAATTTGATTTCAGGATTAGCTACAATCGAAGTGGGGAGAGAATAGATTGGCCGCATAAACAGATCCATACTGCTGGCTACTTGCTCGGTAATATGTGTATTCCAGTCCAATATTTTATTCTTCACAATTGAATTGGAATATGGATAGTAATAAAAGATAATAACAGAAAGCGGCAGCAACAAGACAATAATATATGAAAGTAGAAATTTCCATAAAATATTTATTTTAAATTTACGCATTTTTACCTCCATAATCATAATCACTGAGGAGTACCACTGGGATGTGCAGCTATACTATGTTCATCTGCTCCTTCCTGTATCTCAACATCGTCAACCGAGGATTTCCAATCTTATCACTCCCACTTGTTAAATTTAGGCTGAATAAGGAATGCTCCAAACAAGATTTATGTTTTTGTTAATCATTTAACAAATCTACATATGAATACGGTTACATCGCTAAATTAGCACATGCATTGGCGATTGTAAATACCGAAACGGTATTCATATAAACTTATTTATATTTAATTAAATTAAATCTGCAATGCTGTAGCTTTCATGTTGAGAAATTCACACTGGAGAATGGATTGCTTAACAAGAAGCTACTTATCTTGATGGAGTGATATTCTCCCGACATTCAAAAGTCTTTGTGCCATAGGGACAACGAGGAAGAGTCGTCATATTGCCCTTCCCCTACCCATATATATAATATGAACTACATTGATCGACCCATCTATATGAAGCCAAACCCCATTTCGTGAGGGTTTATTCAGGTTGGATCTACAGAATTATAGGAGGGAGCACAGAATCATGCCAAGCGAAGAAATTAATGCGTTGGAGCGGGCGATTGCTGAAATTACTGAAATAGCTACTGGCTTCGGCTTGGATTTTTATCCCATGCGTTATGAAATATGCCCAGCAGATATTATTTATACATTCGGCGCTTATGGAATGCCAACACGATTTGGTCACTGGAGCTTCGGAAAGACAATCAACAATAATAATGAAAAAGCGATAACCCTTATACACCAATGATTTAAGCTCAGTCGCGCCCACTTAAAGGAGCGACTGAGCTTATTTTTCAGGACTTTATAATCAACATCTCCATCACACCTTTTTTGTAGCTTTCTTCAACCGTCTCTTGCGTGTGAGAAATAAAGATATCCCCTAATTCCATAATTATTTCGGGTGGAATGTTAACTTTTGTTCGCAGAAGATCCATGAATGCTATGTATCCATTTTCTTTTTCACTCACAAGTATATCGTCACTTATTTCCGACACTCTTTTATCTATACTAGGTTCAAGCCACAAAAATATGTTCTCCATGTTGTATCTCTCCCTATTCTGTAATAGCTAACTTAAGTGACTAACGTTAATTATGCCATATGCAGTGCAGTAAACATCTTGTCAATATAAATTCGCCGTATAAACACTGTAATCAAATGTAGATAAATGTGGTAAAGTAAATATAGAGTTTTTATTAATTAGTTTCTCTCAAGGACTTACCCTACCCGGTAAGTCCTTGTTCCATTTTTTATGATATAATTCTTTACGTAATCACTCCTAACCAAAGGAGATAGAACTGTGGTTAAAGTCTCCAGAGGGAGATGTCTACTTCAGGACTGGTTAGATCTAAAAGGAATGTCTCAGGCTGAATTATCCAGAAGAACTGGTTACGCCGCTAGGATGATATCCTTTTATTGTTCGGGATCTAGACCAATGAGTACTAGTGCGATGTACATTATATCGAGAGTACTCGGCATTCATATGGAATATTTATATGAATGGAAAATGAAGTAGGTTGCGGCAAACGCCGCCCCTCTCGGATATTTTCGGTACCTATAAGTACCGAAAAAGAATACTAATCACCTCACTTCTTATACATCATTAGTTATTCTTCATAACTATTGTAACATTACCACAATGTGTAATATGTCGAATAATATCGAAACTTTATGCGTGATCCTAGTACGGATTTTTCTTGACTTTTACAGTAATGTATGAACAAAAAAAGATCCTAACTAGCATAACTATCTAGTTAGGATCTTTTTTTCAATAGAGGTAACAGATATTCCGCTCTATTTCTTGCTATTGGTGATGTAAATTCAGTACCTCTAAACCTTACGGTATACCCGAACATATCTTTGTCTACCTGATCAATTAAATCCAGATTTATAATATTACCATTGTATGCCGGATAAAAGTAAGGAATAGCATCTTTGCACTTCTGAAGGGTTAAGCCTACAGTATAAACACCTGTTTTAGTGTAGAAACGCGGAACATTATAATTTTTCTTCGGCTCCCACATATCTATGTAAAACACATCGCTAACAGATATAAATTCTCCCTCACCCAACGTATTTAAGTTCAGTATAGGTGCTACCAAAATAGATCTGGTATCCAGTTTCCTTCTTTTCGCTTGTTCAACGATATCATCCAAACTCGACACGGTTTTAATATTAATACCTGTACTCAATTCAGAGTTTCTAAAATATGCTATCCCGCCGTAACTTCCGGTCTTAAAACGACTAACATTCCTTATATTCACCAGATTATTTCCATCGAGAGAACAGAAATCCGGAAAAGCAGCTACGCATTCTTCCATAGTCGTCAAGATGGTAAATGAACCATTTATTGTATGGAACAATGGTGTGTTGTAGTTGCTTTTCGGTTTCCACATTTCTACGCTCATGATATCTTTTTCCGAAAAATGGTGTTGAGAGTTTCCTCTACCATTACCGACTGCGACACCAACAACTAAACGATTATGATGATCCATAAAAACTACTCACTTTTACGCAGTTCTTTAGGAACCGGCATTGCTCCGACAATTGTCTTTCTGCCTTTAGCAGCCTTTAACGCAAAATCAGTTGTCAGTTTAGACAAAATGCGTGCTGTAGATTTCTTCAATTCACACACCCCCTTTCCTAGGGTATATAGGCAGTATCAAAATAGCTTGAACAAAGAAAGAGATTGTTACTATTGAATTCGAAAAACACAGGCTGACTATCACTATTGCAATAGAAGTTAATTTTGACCAATGTTCATTGAATCCGACCGCATTTATATCCTCATAATCATTCGGGGCGTACATCCACATTATGACTAGTGAAATTAATCCTATGGAATATTGAACTGGTTGACTAATTTCAGCCAAAGGTATGAGTCCTGCAGCTAGACCCGTTACGAGAGAACATAGAGTGATTGGAAGGTGAACCCCCCCTGAAAACTTCCGAAGTGCCATAAATGATAGAAGTGCTATCATCGAACTCAATACGTTACTAAAAATATAACCGAAGATTACTGTGGAAATGATACCGAAATAGAGATTAAGTTTGATTCCAATACCATATTCTAATACTTCAACTGACCCTGGACCTTGTGGATCAGCCGACTTTATTTTTATCGCTATATGCCTCGATAGCTTTTCTAATATCATCTTTATCACTCCGACCTGAAAAGTAAAATGAAATTATAAAGGAAATTGCTGCAATTATTAGTAATCCTAATGGATTGGAACTGTATAAAAGAAGCACTGTGACAGAAACAGTTAACAATGAAACTATACTTCCTAAAAGGAGCATCACATTTCTTCTCGTAAGATAGTTTTCTTTTGAAAAAAAATCATGTGGTGGTTTTATAATAAAGGAGAACCCAAAATTGAACTTACTCAACAAGATAGATAGCAACAGTGTAATTGCAATACATGATGTCTGGAAAAAATATAGGTAAAGACCGTTGTTTTCACTTAGAATACCAACATGAATCAGATCCATCCAATCATAAACATAAAAGATGGTCATTTGAATTATCGCGTATGCACATATACCTGCCCCAGCAATGAAAGATGCAATATGTGTCTTTACCTGCATTCCAAATCTTAAAAATAAAACAAACAAAATATATTGTGACGGTAAGTCAATCTTAGGAACATTCAAAAGCATTCGCATTAAATATGAAAAAAGGGCAATGAATATTGCAAATGAGATAATTTTAAAACGATATTCTTTAACTGGTAGCATATAAAGTTTCAAAATTAAAAGTACCGCAGCTGTAGCATCGAAAATACCTAGTAAAATATAAGTTAATGTATCCAACATAGATAAACACCGCCTGAGTTAGTATGTTATACATGATTTATTATAAAGGAGATCTTTTAAAGAAATAGTAGTTTTTCACATTCAGGCGGTTACGTTATTGATTGCATATACTTGCTTCTTCCCTCCCATCTATAGATTTCTAAAATCCTTTTCCCTCCCACATATCCCCGTCGGTATAATTACAATAACCAAATATCGTTATATGGTTATTCTGTTACATTCAATATACACTTTACCTTTTTTATTGTCAACATAAATAACGATATTGCGTTATTTATGTTTTGGTGGTAATTTATTATATAAAGGAGGTTTGCCCTAAATGATCCACATAAGACTGCAAAATATCATTGACGCACGAGGAATAACGCAGAAGGAACTATCTGAAATAACAAAACTTAGACCGACAACTATAAGCGAATTATGTAATAACATCAGAACTTCTATTAACCGGGAACATCTTGAAAAGGTTATGGTGGCACTTGGAATTAAAGATATCGCTGAGATCATTGAATATAAGGAGGAACGATAATTGTGGAAAAGACAATTGAAGAGTGGAAACACTGTTTAATGACAGAAAGCCTTAAGTATGCTCCGAAAGATGCTGATCAACTCGGTGCGCGCATGTGTGTCGAGATTGGGATGCTAATTCAAGCGAATAAAATGGGCAAGTCAGATTTTTCTGAGACAGAGCTTCTTGGAGAAATTGAAAAAATGTATGAAGCCTACTATTTTCTTCAGCCTGTTTATTTCGGGGTACATGATTGCCCAGAGTTATGGTTTGCAAAGAAAGATAAAGAATAGAAATGAGAATCCCCCGTCAGTATAATCACCGACGGGGTTTAATTATTGTATGGGCTTAGGTAGACTAGTGATAAATCTGGCATAACCATTTTTATTCTTAAGAAGGTTCAAACTACGAAAACGTGGAAGTCGTAGAAGATCCTCTAGTTCAAATGGTGATAGTTCATCCTTCAGCTCATTGAAGTTTTTCTTATCGCATCCACTTATGAGCATATATGAAGCATTAGCACTTCTAAGCTCTTCACGGATATATTTTAGTTGGTTTAAATAATGACAACTAATAATGGGCTTAGCTGCAAACTTTGCAAGACGGCTGAGCTTTTCGGTCAAGAACTTTTCTGTATTCTGAACCTGATACAATTCATCGAACACGATATTTACTTTTGTAAGCTTATTACGATCTGGGATATGTTGCCCACGTACCTGGAGAGCCAGCCAAAGTTTTGTAATCCAATACGTTGTGTATACATCCCGTTCACCGTCAGTACTAAACATGGTTTCTGGCATCCGAATTGTAATCAGTTGGTTCTTTTGTAGCTCCTTGGCTAGATCGATATTGCCAGCCGTTGATTTTTTAAGCATCATCTCCATGTAAGTATTAGCTTTAAGTTTATTTAAACGATCAATTACACCAGTGATAAGATGTTCTTTTGTTCCGATCAGTTGCGAAATTGATGTAGTTACCCCATCCTCTTTAAGCTTTATATCCTTGTACTCATCTAGTTCACAAAGGCTGTTGATATACTCAGAAAGGTTTTCTTGCTGTTGTCTCGGGACTTTATCAATAAATGTATGACGCGCCACATGGTCCTGTAGGACGCTGAATACATCCCGTATACTTCCTGTAGACACAAAGACTACAAGGGATGCACTGGTTAGGTATCGCTCCATCTTGGCGCTGAGGCGCGTATCATCAGAGTTAATACTATTGATCAGTGTCATAAGCTGCGTAGTCTGCTTTTTTGCATTGTCATATTGGATAAATGGATCAGTACTAGTGCCCACCTCGTTATATCCCAATCCCTGTATTGTTTTTACATCACCGCAGTTAATTGTAAGAGTTTGATTTCCCGGAAATGAAGCAGCTACTTCTGAACTCAATTCACAGTTTTTAATATAATCAAAAATGACTACGCATTCGCCAGCTGCAATTGCGTCTTTACTCATGTTTCCGATCAATGCCGATTTCCCGGCGCGTGTTGGCCCGATCAAAACAAGAGTTAAATTTTTATACTCACTGTCATTACTGATATAAGCCGCCTGTTCTTTACCTCTATACAAATTGGTACCAATCCGAATAGCCCCCTGCTGCAGATCCTCAGGAACCTCGGTTTCTTGTGTTTCGACCTTATCTATAAAATCATATCGTTCCAAAATGTCACGCCCAGCTAGTGCTATAAAATTCTGTAGTTCTTCTTCACCCACCTTATTTACCGCAGCTCCACGAAAATAAAAATCATTATATCTAGGTTTACTCCTGAGTAATCGAGAAGTAAGCTCGTTGTCTCCACTAACAACATCGAAGCTATGCGTAAGACTTCGCCCATTATTCCTCTGACGTAACCCATCTGAGCTCTCACTCATTACTATTATTTGTGTATTAAGTATTGTTGCTGTTTCCTTTTGTTCTGTGCTAGAGCTAGTTTTTCCGCCCCCATTCAGACGAAGTAGGAGCCCATCAAACGTATTCTCTCGCGCAGCCTTACGTTCACCCCCTATCAGCTCGCTAACCTCACCAGCGATGCCAGCGAGCATAGATACTGCCATCCGTAGTAAGTACCCAATCCCTACCTTATTACGATCTACTGGCATCCCTCTTCGAACTTTATCAATTGTTGCCTTATATGTGCTACGCCAGCTAAATTGAGAGGTCGGCATAAGGTTAAATAGTATTCCTGCTCGATCTCCATCCTCTAACGCTTCAATAACATTTAGTGATGAGTTTAGCCAGTCATTATTTCTCCGATCCACAGTGAGACTAAGAGCATCTTCTTTCTTATAACTCAAATGATACTTTGCAGTTCCAGATTCAAACTTAGGAAGTTCAAAAACTTCCTCGATCGTAACACCTTGCCAAGAATCGCCCATCTTTTCTTTCATCAACCCTAAATGCTGCCGAGGAATAATAAAGTAAAACTCTACTTTTTGTTTTTCTAGATAAATAAAGTACCCGACCTTAGCTGGCAAGGAGTACGACATTGAAACAGGAACAGATAATCGTTGACCTAGCACATGTATAACCCGTTCATCTTCCATCCGGATTGACTCAAAAACATTCTTATATAGGCACCCTATAACCCGAGCCAGCTTGTGAGTGTTATTATTTCGAATACTATTACTGGGCTTCAGCCGCAAGTACACATATTCAGGTTTGATTATTCGCAGGACTTCTCTAAACTTGATTGCCTTCATACGATCACCCCACTAGATACTTAATTAGCGTGTAACCAACAACTAACAAACTGGTCCATCGTTTCCCCTTTTCCCAACCAGCCACGTATAAAATAATAGATAAGCCTCCACCAACCAGTGCAATAGAGTACGATAGATCTACTGCTACATCCTTTAATCCACTAAGAGCCCCTATTACAATCTCCTTCACTGCTTCCCGTGAGTGCTCCTTTAGCCCATCTATAAAAGGATTCATCATCTCACGCTCCCATATCAGCAAACACAACATCTACCTGCTTTAATCCCCAAGGCAGCGCCCATAGAACAACGTATACAAGTAAATATCCCAAGAAGTTTTTCTTAGCAGATTGAACATCTCCTTGAATAGCACTCTGTATTGTATCGATACCGCCTTTCATGATGATTATCCATTTTCCAACGTTGAGTAGTTTCTTATACAACTTGTCTGCTACTGCATCTATACCGGTTGCAGCGTGAGACGTTCCTGGTAAACCTATAAGCAGAAGCAAAGTTATTCCCGCAACCTTGATCAGTGTCTCTTTTTTCATAACGGATTTGGTGATCTTTTCACGGATTTCATCCAAATCAATGAATATGAAAGACTCCTTCAATTGTTTTTTCTCAATGAAAAATTCACCCCAACTTACTGTTTGCAACTTCGACATGTTAATCATCTCCTATTAGGGATGTATACAGCAGGTTTACTTGTTACTGGCTTGCCTTTAGTCTCTGCAGTTAACCATGGCAATGCTCGATCAGACACAACCAGAGGCCTATCAGGTACAACCAATGGCCGTTCAGTAACCGTTGCGCTTTTAGTAGTCCTAATCCCTAGCATCAAACGCAATCCATCTCTAGACAAGCTGCTCACAGTTTTCTTATCCATGTCTTTTACAGCCTCTTTTATATCTGCGTCGAGATCCTTCCGAAGTCGAAATGTAATTGGATCGTTCATCTTGTTTACCTCCTGTAAACGTTGGTATACAAGAGCATACTGAACACTGCTTGGTCAATATTCGCAAAAAATTGTGAAAGATTCGTATAAATTTGCGAAGCTTGGACAAAATAAACCATAAAGGGAGTGATTCTTTTGTGGGGTTTAGGTAAAAAAAGGAGTCCGTTAGGAAAGTGGTTGGACAGAACGGGTTATAATCAAGAGGATTTAGTTAGGCTGTCAAAAGTAAGCCGAAATACAATCAGTAAGTCATGTTCAGATAAGGATTACATTCCATCACCTGCCGTTATGAAGAAAATATTAAAGGCCCTTCGAGAGGTTGATTCCTCTGTCCGGGCCGATCAATTTTGGGATTTGTAGACTTTTTGTATACTTTCCCTATTTGGTCATGCTCTTAACTTTCGCTTCCGCTTCCTTGCGGCTTGCCGCTGCGGTTCTCAGCTGAAAGTTTATTTTTACTATATACCTATGTATAAATGGGGCTAACTATGCCCCCTAATAAGTCGCATTACTAGACCTCAGCATTAATAATATCCGCTAACTTTATCCAGTCCAAATCATCGCCATGACGGAACTTAATCTGTTTAAGCTGCTGATCTACTCTCATGACTATTCCATGGATGGATATGTCCTCATATTCCCCAAATACTGTAAGTGTAACCGGACTACAATCTTCTAGCGATTGAGCTAAAACCTGTGATATCTCAGCTATCGCTTGAGAATCTAAATCAGGCTTGTTACGTACCACCTCCATTAGTGAATCATTAAGTATGCGTTGTTTATGCTCTGGCATAATCATCCGACTTCCCTCCCAAAGTCCATTACCTTCAAGTTTTTTTCTAGCCATATAAAGTCCTCCTAATACATCGTCCAGTAATCAGTGTTACTTCCGTCCATGCCCCAATGTATCTCATGTGTCGCTGTCTCAACTCTTTTGAATCGCGGGTCTGCCCTTTCCCAACCTTCAATTATTATCGCCATCTCAGGCGGCGTGTTTGAATTCCACTCAATATAGTTTTCCTCAACTAACTCCTTTAGAGCTGCTTTAATCGGTACCGGCATGCGACCACTTAGCCGCTCTAACTCCGGTAAACTTGGCATATGAGCGTGATGATTTGCTGAGTGAGTCATAATCATAAGTAATTTCCGCGCAGTATCACTTAACATGCCTTATCACTCTCAATGCCCTTGGAGAACTCTCCTTACGCTCAATAAATCCTTTTTCCTCCAGCACCTGTATATACCTGAAGGCTGTAGATTTAGAAGATAGCCCCATCTCATCCGCAATCTCTTGTACAGTCGGTGAATATTTTAAACGGTCATATAAATTATTAATTGCATTCAGAGCATCGTTTTCTCTTTTAGTTAATTCACTAATGCTGATCAGCTCCTTAAAGAAATTTAAAATCAACCCACAGAAAATAAGAACATTTGTTTGTATTATATACCCAATGCTCAATATTTGGCAATGGAAAAAGATTGCAGAGGTCGCTTCTTTGGTCATGATAATTTATACTGATCTAAAAACATAGAGGTGTCTTATGGATAAGAAGCTTAAACAAAGTTTGAAGGTCGCAGCCGTGAGACGTGAATTAATTGTTATATGGCTCTTAAGTGGGGAGAAGATAAAGGGAATCGCGGAAGTGGCTACCGACCCAGAGCGAGTGAAGATCAATGCGATTGATGGGCCAGTATGGGTACAAATAAATGATGTGGAGAGTATTTCGCGCGTGGTACGACTGAGGGTGGAAGGTGAAACAGATAAATAAAATACCCCGCCGACCAATTAAGGTTGATGGGGTATTTGCTGATTCTTTCCGACTACGCTGATCGGCGCTTCCGATGTAATTCAAAATTATTGTGGGTGGGTAAATTTATAAATATTAAATAAATATCATTTCACATCAGCCTTAAAGTTTTTGAAGAAAGAAATAAGAGCTTTATTCGCCAGTCCCGCATTAACCAGCATAGTTATTACGTTCAATTCGAGCTTAGACTTTTCTGCTGAAGAAGTAATAATTCCGGCATCCTTGGCGGCCAGTATTTCCTTTTCATAGTCCTTCGCATATGTTTCCTTTCCCGAGATATTTAAGCGCTTCTCTAGGGCTGCTATCCGTCCATCTTGTTTCGCAATTACTTGTTCCAGTTCCTCGATTTTACTCATGTCTTCATTCACCTCCTCTTTTAGTCGATCTATAACAGCTGTTGCTTTTGCCATAGCGATCTCTGATGGCTTAATACCAGTTCTCAGCTGAGTAAGCGTTAAGCCAAAGACCATTTGAAAATGAGGGTAGTCCTTAAAGCTAGTCCAATCACCGCCCCATTCGAATCCAAGTGCCTTGGCCTCTTTTACAACCTCCTGCCAATCTGCAATCTGATTGTTATTACCATCCAAGCGCATATCCCACGACACACTTGAGCCATTTGGCAGCAAAAGAGCAAAATCTACAGCCAAGCCAAAATTATGATAGCTATACCCGCCCCGCGCATTGGTGACAACTGCTCCAGGCTTGGTACGACCTTGTGCGTAAAGAGCATCTTGTTCCGCGATAGTTCTTAATCCTTGAGTTATCAAAATAGGTACTCCCCGAGTGTAACAGCGTTCAATTAAAACTGTAGTAGCATCTAGTACCACTGGGTGCAAGCCTATCATTCTCGCAGATGATTTATTCTTTACTTGATCCAGCGTCATCATTATTACTCCCCCCTTTTAGGGTCTGCTTAACTAGTTGATTTCCGTAGACAGCTACAGCAGCACACAAGATTGCTTGCAAGATGCTTTCCGGGGTAAATCCGCGTGTCAAAACCACGATAATAATAGCCATTACTGTTACAATATAAATGATTGTCCAGTCCTGTACGCGCGGTGTCTGCTTAAGTATGTATCCGATCACCCAGCAGACAGTGACAACAAGTAACAACTCAGGATTGATAAAATTAGCTACTGCACTCCATTCCATAACAAACCACCCTTTCTATTCTTCGATTTTGTCTAGCCGCTTGTGCGCCTGCTTGGCGGATTCCTCAACACGCGTTACGCGTTCAACCAGTGCATCGGTTCTTTGCCCCTGTACTCTAACATCTGCCCGTATATCATCGACCCCGCGTTTGATGTACTCAACGTCAGTCCGCAGTACAGCTCCATTTCCAGCTTCTTGTGCTACCTCTTGTTTAAATGCCTTAGTGCGGCCAATCCAACCAAGAGCGATACCACTTAGAGCTGCTGCAACGGATATGATCGGTACAATTGTCGATACTTCCATTATCACGATTCTCCTTTATCTCTATGGAATATCATCGTTTTCCTTCGCTTCAGGTTCTGATTCTTCCCCGACCATTGGTTGCAATGCCGCTAACATCTCACCAACTATATGATCAACTTGCTGCAATATCTCAAATTGTCGCCCGGGGTAAAATTCTAATACTGTTACGATCGCTTCAACTAACTCTTCAGCTGGTCTCGTCAGATCAAGTGCTAATTCAAGTTTTTTTATAATTACCAACTATGTCCCTCCTTCCAGACAAAAGTAAAAGCCCCTCCAAAATTTGGAGAGGCTTTCTTATATTAATCATACATATTAAATGATTCTGATTTACTACTGATATAATAAAGGTATTTTATACATAAACGTCGAACTTTGGGACAAATAACGGGAGGGATTACTCATGGCTAATAACAAGATCAACAGAACTAAAAATTATCTAAACCGATCTGTCGATAAACCATCAGCAAGAATTAAAGGCAGTTTTGTCCCTATACCGCGATCCACATCTTCTGTCCCTGTTCGAAGAGTTGTGAAAGGAGTTTCAAGTGCGGAAAATTAAAAACACCAGTAGTGACATTACATTAAGAACCAAACGATCCGATAAGGGTATTTACCAGCACAAAGGCTCTGTTAGAGGTAGTCCAATGCCACCTACCAGAAGATATTCAGTAGATAAAAGCTCAGCAAGAATTAGTTCCTCAAGCACAATCGAGAAAAAATAATGTCTAGTAGCTTTACCGATCCTATCAATGTCTTTGAAGGATATTATTTCTTAATGTAGAATTTCAGTAAACATAAGGAGGTATTAAATGACCGAAAACAGCAAGGAACAAAAATGGATTTCGTTAAAAGGGTCCGTTGACAAATTGTCTGCAAGAATAACTCAGTTACCACTATCCAGCGCTAAGAGCGTGCCAACTCAAAGCGCAGGTGGTACTTCGAAAGGAGAAAAGAATAATGAACAAAAATAAACCATCAAGCACTACATCTCAAAAACCTACGGTAAGTTCTCCTACAAAACATAATAATTCCGTAGATAAAGGTTCAGCACGTATTATTCAGCCGACACCTCCGAAGAAGTAGCGCTAATATCCCTTAGTTGGGCTTCTTTAATTTCAACTGGATCAAATATTTTTACATAGGTGCCAGACTTTGTATCGTAAAAAATCTGAGAAACCTCGATCTTATGTCTTTTAATTAAATCAGTGAAAAATTCAACATCGTTAAGGTTTAGATAGCGTTCCGGTTCAAAAGTCCGGGACGCTTTATTTATGCATCCAATTATTGATCCATCTTCCTTGCCCATTTTATCTATCTTCCCAATTTCAACGACTTGAGGGTCGCTATTTGTGAATATTTCATCCCAAACAGAAGGCGTTTTTGAAAAATTGGCTATACCTCGCCATTTTCGAATTCTGTTAATTATCTTCATCTGTATCGGATAAAGCCACTTAGCCCAAATTACGCACAATACAAACGTAACCACTGAACTCATGAGTAAAAACATAATGAGGAATGTCAGACTGCCCGACTTATCCTTTAAACCTTGAATTGACCAGATCGCTTCGGCCTTTGATATTTTCTTTGATAGGCCCACTACTCCGTTGTAAAGTAAAAGAGTTGAAAATGACGCAGGCAACCATAGAAGCGCCGAAATTGCTGTGAATTCTCCAGGTGTATGTTTAACGACTGGATTGATTCCAAAAGATTGCAGCCAAAAGTACATTAGAAATCCTGGTAGTATAAATACAATAGTTCCAAGTAAATTATCCATTTCAACACCTCACCTATAAATATTCGCTCTATCCAAAGAAATCCCTTTAGATAGGATTCGTTCGAATAAATAAAGGCCCCTCCATAGGAGAGACCTTCTTAGTTATAGGATATTGTAATTTGTATACTGTATTGCTACGGTTATTGATTAACCTTTAATTTTGCAATAGAGTAAGAGCTTCATCAATTAACTTTACTTGAGCTTCAGCATTCTGAATATCTTGATTCATAGTGTTTAGTTCATTTTTAGTAGTTGTAATGGAATCAAGAACAGCTTCTTTAAACTTCGTCCCACTATCTTTCTCTGCTAGTTCCAAATTTTTTTGATTGATAACCATCTTTTCTTCTAGTTGAAGCTTGTATTTTTGAGATGGGATGATTATTTTGTTCATAAATATGTTTCTGGACTCTTGCAAACTCTCTTTAGACTGACCTAAATATGGATTTGAAGATTTGGTTATAGTATCTGCAATGGTGACAGCGCCTGCCTCTTCTACATTTGTAGTCACTTCAATAGTTTTTCCTTCCACTTTTATCGTAGCCCCCAATGAGTCAGAAATAGCACGCAAGGGAATATGTGACTTACTGTCAACTACAATAGCCTTGTCACTCAATACTTTACCGTTAACATTCACTGTATATTCCCCTGCCACTGTTTTACCGACTAATGATTTTATTTGATCTGCAAATACATTAGAAGAAGCCATGAGAACGGCCCCTATTACAATACCACTTAACATGTATGTCCACTTCTTCATCAATTTCACACTCCCCGATATTGGTATTATTATAATCATAACATCCTAATAGGAGAGTGTCATTATATTAAGTAACTGGGAATGTCCCCCCGCCACTGTTAACATTTGCAGGATTTCCATGGTTATGATTCGGAATCGAGACGCTGTATGAGTGACTATGACCTAAATTTGACTTTCCGCTCAATGCAGACCATAAAGCATTTATTTCTGCTTGTAGTCCTTCGATTGATCCAATTTGAATTCCTTTTACAGATGCATTGCCAAATCTAATCTCTCCGTTAAACGCAATAATAGGACTGTATAAATTCATATAGCTTGGAGCCTCAATGTACAATCCGTCATCAATACCATAAACACCACCTTTGAATATTTCGTGATCATCAAAGTACTCTGTTCCAGCAACACCGTACTTACCATTTTGTGAGATCGATACTCTTATCTTTCCAGATGCATCTACGGATCTGAAACTGTTAACATCCATTTCAACCCGCTGTCCGGAAGCAGCAGTCCTTATAAAAGAACCTGTTATTACTCCACCTTCAATTTCATTTCCTACAAATCGACTAGCCTGAACTAAAGAAGATATCATCGTAGATTGTTCAATTTCTCCTGTGAGTTTTATGGATCTGGCTATTACGTCTCCTGCCATATTTACTTGAAACTTAGCTTCATTGAAATTGGCATGACCTGCTGCCATTCCATGCGTGTTTATTTGCACCACGTTGTTGCCTTCTCCAATTAACATGGATACAAAGTTACCAAATTGTCCTATGACCTGTTCTGCCATCACACCATCAGCTGTTATTGCTGCTCGTAAGGTGTTCCATCCATCTGTAGATATACCGAGCCCTGCTGAAGTCAATCGTACCTGACGTAATGGATTATTTTTGTCTTGTGCAAGGATGCCACCTTCAGGTGGATAAATAAGTTCCGTTTTAGAGTTATTGATATCGTGTACGGCTAATCTAGCGAATTCTTCGAAAATAGCTGCTCGAACTCTTCCACCACTGAAAATGTTATCTACTATCGTTTTGCTTTTATCTAAGTCCGCAATGAGATCATCCATATCACTTGGCATAATATTAGAGATAGTCGCTTGAGCGTGTTTTTCTTTTGTGTATGGATATTCCGTCAGTTCCGTAATCCGCGCTTTTAATTTTACTATCTCCATATCAGGGTCATGACAATAAGCTATATCTCCCAATCCAGGTTTCGGCTCTTCATTGTCGATCTTATAAAGATCAGCGCCATCTGCAGTTACTTCAAAAGCAGGGATTTCTTTTTCCCTTAGTGTACGTCTAGCTGCTTCCAATAGTTGAGAAACTGCTTTTGGTAGGTCAACACTTGCATCAATATCTTGTTCTGTTAATTCTCCATCATAAAAAGGAACGGAGTCACTAGACCAAACAGAAGTATATGGAGAAATAAGATAGTTTACTCGCAATAGCCCATCGACAATTGCCCCAGGAACTGCCTCTAGCAGGAACCTTTCCTCATTCGAGAGAATTGAAGCCGGTTGTCCTATCCAAGTGACACCATCCTTCATTTCGCAAAACAGCCTAGTCACAAGAGAAGTTGTATCATCTTTGAACTGGTCTGAAATAATGTTCTTTTTTATTCTGTATTGTACTCCATCATCTTTCCCTATTTTTTTCTTTAAGTGTATTACAAAATTATCTGGATCTACTTCACACACATACATCTCAATAATTTTATTAAGTGCCTGAAGACAATTCCCCCGCCCGAAATCTTTGACATCAACCAAATCAAACGTATCATCAATCGAAAAAGTGAATCGTTCGCCAGTTGCTAAGGAAATCAAATTTGTTAACTGAGAAATATGAACGCCATATGCTTCATCGATATAGCCAGCATATGGGAATTTATAATCTGCAAGCTTGAACATTATGTGAGTACACATGATTGATGCTGTCAATTTGCGATCTTCTCTTACCCTAGATCGACTGTTAATTACGTAAAATTGGCCGCGTTCATCTTTGATATGACCCTTAAGCTTAATTAAATCTCTGTAATCTTCAGAAATCATCGGCACTGTGAATGACAGCTCATAATCAGAATTAATGCGTCGTTTGCGCTGAATTTCGTTCCTTAATACATCTACTAAAGCCCCAAGTGGCTTCATGTTTTTGTCATAAGACAGTAGATAATCATTCAAAAATATCACCCACTTCTAATAAAGGTATTTGTCTTTATGAGTAACTCGTGTCAAAACAGCTCTAGAACCTTCTGAATCTGTATACGTGATTGTGTTTTCCCCGAAAGCTATTTCTAAAAATTCACCACCGTGTAAGTGAAAAACGTTTTGTCCATTCTTAGTGATTTTCATTTTCTTAGTGTCGATTACAATTCGCTCTGAGGGATTAAACTCTCCAGTGAACGTAAATTCATCCGTATGTGTATATCTGACTCCAGCCTTTAGTTCAGTCTTGAATTCGAACAAGGCAACCATGGAACGCTCTCTCACCATCGTTGCTTCAAGCCCAGTCATAAATTGGAAATCAGCATTATATGTTTGTTCACGAACCATTGTAGCTTCGAATTCCGAAATAAACTCAAACATTGCGGTTATAGCCATGTCTAAATTCATTCTAGAGTCGAATTCAGTCTTAACCTCAAAATCAGCTCCGAATGTTAGTTCTGGAATGTATCCTCCATCAAATACAATACGGTTAAACGCGCCTCCGAACATCATTTCACCTCCTTAGGTCAGGAAAAGTTTCCTTACTTAATAAAAACCCTCGGCTATAATGTCCGAGGGTGTGACTATCTGTATTATTGAACCAGATATCTCTTATGTTGTTCTCTTTTGCGATCTTCAGTGATACGAGCATAACGAAGAGTTGTTTGCGGATCCGAATGACCCATGAGCTCCTGCACTGCAACAAGCTCTGCTCCATTATTCAGTGTAAGCGTGGCGAAAGTGTGCCGTAGCACATGCGGACTGACTTTATCCTGCAACCCAGCCGACCGAGCGATAACAGAAATCTCCCGTTGTATACCACGTTTAGTCAGGCGACGATGAGGTTTACGCTCAGTAACCATGAGTGCTTCGCAATCGTCTGTGCGGATTTTCAGATATTTCATTAGATGATACATAGCCTTAAAACTAAAATATACCTCACGCTCTTTATTACCTTTACCGATTACACGGCAACTCATAGATTGATGATTGATTGCATCACGATCCATGCCATAGACTTCTGATAACCGACAACCAGTAGCATACATTACCTCGATAAAGGCACGTTGCCGAACTGTTTTACAAGCTTCCCGAAGCATTTCAAGTTCTGGAATAGTCAGTGCCTTCGGCATGCGCTTTTCGAGTTTCGGCGTTTTCAGCTTGGCTGATGGGTCACGGGGCAGGATCTCTTCAGATGTTAGCCAACCGAAGAAGCTTTTAAGTACAGACAACTTCTTGCCGATTGTACTCATTTTCAGTTTATCAAACTGTCCCAGGTAAGCTCGAATATCGGCTGCCGTTACAGCGTCTGTGCGCTTGCGTACATGCTTAAAGAATATGTGCAGGTCCAAGGCGTATCCATCCAGCGTTAGAGGGCTCAGCCCCTCCAAACGTTTAGAAGAGAGGAACATCTTAATTTTCTCATCTGAGTCTGGATGTGGTTCATCTTCTTCGATCTTTTGAATATGGTATCTAGCCACTACGGCGGACAATATGGATTTTGTGCGTTCAACCTCTAACTCAGGAAAGGACTCATAGATCACGGCCACGACATCGGACAATAGTTGTTCACTAACATTATTCATGATGACCTCCTATTGTTACGAATTTCGTTATCATATATCCATAATACAACGTTACTATTTACGTAACAATAGGATAATGGTACTATCTTCGTAACAACTTTAAGGAGGCGATACAAGTGATAATTATCAAACTGGTTAGTTTGCTTAAGGAAAAGAATATCTCTCAAAGAGAATTCGCAAGAAGGACCGGAATCCGGCATCCTACCATCAGTGAAATGTGTTTGAACAAAGTCAAATCACTACCAGTAGAGAACCTGGATAAGATATGCGTTGAATTGGACTGTGAATTATCAGATATTATTGAATATAGAAAAGAGCCGCTGGAGTGATCCGGCAGCTCTTTTTTAATCCACATTTTCAGTTGTCCAGTAGTGAATAGTGTGGTCATTATCTTTTTTTAATAGTAAAAAATCCCCAATCCCTATAGAATGGACATGTCGTCGCCATTTAAAGGGAAGGAGGATTTTGCGATTAAACCTAAGTGCGTGGACACCTACTAGCTCTAGCCTGGTTCGCAATCGTTCGCTCTTCGGTGTTCGTGCGATGCAACCACACACTCTTATTATATGCCAGGAGGAGAGGAATGTCATCCAAACAAGCAGTATTTAAGAATATCGATGATACACTAAAAACAGTCGAAATTGCTCTAAAAGATTTAAAGAATGATTTACCAGAACGCAGACATGCTTCAATTAGAAACATTATTACTTTTGGGCGTACCGTCACTTTTGCGATTCAAAAACTAAAATCGCACGTTGATGATTTTGAAACTTGGTACAAGCCAAAACAACAAGAAATGATTGCAAACCCTCTTTTCAAATATTTTAATGAAGTTCGAAACCAGATTATTCATGAAGGTAAACTCGATACAGGTGTATCAGCAAACATTGCCTATTTTAGTACTTTATTTTTACAGTATATGCCGAAACCACCAAACCACACAGGATTCTTTATGGTTGATGAAAATGGAGGTTCGGGCTGGACGATTAAGAACGAGTTCGGCGAAGAAGAGAAGTTCTACATTACGATTGGCAAGGAAGCACTTGATGTTCAGCTTTCATTAATCGGATTGCCTGAGGATCTCCCATATGAAGATACCTCAATTCTAAACTTGTGCACGATTTATTACGATTATCTTAAAAATCTTGTTTCTGAAGCAAAACTACAATTTTCATAATCGTTCCAAACCCTATCGGCGGTAACTGATAGGGTTTTATTGCTATCAAGTACACTTACACTAGTGCGCAGTATGGTCCTTGGCTCCGATATATCCATAAACGTTGATTTATCAGCATTTATAGGCATTTATAAGGGTTAATATCTACTACTGCGCAGCAAGTTCACACTGCAATTTATAGCCTTCAAGCTCCCAAATCTTATTAACTATGCGTTGTTTGCAGATCTCCATCCCCATAGCTGCATCGAAGTTGATAGGATCTACACAGGATGAGGACTCGACAATCACAAAGCCATTGGGCAGCTTACAACTGACTACCGTGGTTTTACCAAATTCTTTAGAAACTTTAATCTCCGAGTTTTCATAGATCGCTTCAACATCTGCTACAGTGATTTTATTTTTACTCATCTTCTTCACTCTCCTATTTTGGTTTGTACAAAATAAAAGAAGCACCCATTATGAGCGCTTCTTTCTGAACTCCTCGATCATCTGTTCTTCTTCGATGAACTCTTTCATTTTCTGCGTTACCCAAGTTGAAATCTTAATGCCCTTCTTCCCGGCGAACCGACAGAACTCTTCATAGACTTCATCTTCAACCGTGATGTTGTGTCTCGATGTGACCAGCATTACCACCTCCTACAAGCATGGTAATATTGTCCAATATACACAGGTGAATATCAATACACATCAATACACACTAGTGAACAGTATGGTCCTATTTTTCAATAATTAAAGGTTACCCGTAGATTCTATTGACCAGGGATGATAAATGTCGGCATAGGAAATTCACGGCGATCGAAGACAGCTTTCTCTACAACTAGCAACATGTCACTTTTTAATACCTCTATTACTTGATAAATAATTCCTCCGTAGTCAATAGTCCGGTCCAACGCGAACATATCAAACATGAGATCGCCTCCATGACTTAAATTCAGGGATATTATAACATATATACCACTTAATAACCTCATGTGGTTGATTTTCACCTACTATAGTAGAAAAGAATCCGATTCAGACTATAAAACTGACTAGTTTCTTTCAATACAGCAATGAACTTTCTTGCAATTAGTTTATTTACATTAGAATTGGGATAAGTTGTATGACCCTTCTGTGTGGATGCTACTTTTCACCTACCCATATCCTCACTTTCCCAGTAGAATATATTTATGTAAAGGGGGTGGAATAATGGAATCGGTAAAATATAGATGTAAAACATGTGGAAATACTCAAACATATCAAGGAATTGTCGTTGAAGGAAATCCTCAAATGACGATTCATTTAGCAAATTCGAACACTATTGTTATGAAGTGTGATGACTGTGGAGCTCAGAATCAAATTTCAAGTTCTGACCTTGTAATTGTAGAAGAATAAGTCCCATTTCAATTACCAACTGTTTCAAATCACTGAGGCCTGAGGGGATCATAGTCTGCGGAGCTGTTGATTTCCCAGCTTCTTATATCAACATTATCACAAGATACTTGGTGTAAACACCGACTTTTATAAATTCTCAGGATTTAGACATCTACTTTCCTCATATCTAAGAGACAATCTAGCCGCAGTATGGTCATATTGTCTTTGTTTACGCTAACCTAACACTAAATACGGCAGGTTTATTCGTAGCTCCACTCCATGTGATTACAAATTCGTTGGTCTGTGTGTTATAGGTGACATTTGATATAGTTCTTTCTACTGGCGTAGCGGCAATATTTTTCCTACTAATTTCACCTAAAAAAGCACTACCGGAGTTATCACTCATGGAACCTTGTATATACTGATACTTAATCACAGATTGTGTATAATTCGACACTGTTATTTCAATAGCTGGATGTTTCCAATACTGTGATGTCTCAATAAATACATCTCTTAATCCCAAAGAAATAACTAGATCATCTAAGTTTATTCTTGTCTCTGTTATGACGTCTGAAGTATAGGTATCTGACGTTCTTCCCAAATAAGAGCTTTTCTTTGGTAAATCGATGAAACTTTCTTTTGAGATAAATTCTACACCATTGAAGATAGTGGTCCCACCTGCTGATTTAATTTTCAATGTATGCCATCCATCACTCACTATTCTTAATGTAGCTAAATTATTTTTTAAAATCATGCGCTTAGAATAATCATTTGCCAGTTTAAGATACGTAATAGAACTTGGTTCTAATTCTGAACCATATGGACTAAATAGTGCACCATCAATACTATTCTGTGGTTGGATTACGCCGAAATCCAATTCTAAAATCATAGATCCGCCAGTTAAATAAGCATAAGGAAGGACAACCAGGTCATCCTTTTCAGCATAAAAGCTATAAATAATTCCTGCTCCATTGGGAATACTCGCTACTATTCCTTTGCTTGCATCCGTTTCATTAGGTGTGTTAGTTGGACTATTTACTGTAAAGCTAGACCCGTTAAAATAAACAATATTATCCATAGTTGGTCTACTTAAAAGTTTAGATCCATTACCCACAAAATTTATATTTTTGAGACCTTCACCTATAAAAACACTTGCCAAACGTGCAGCAAAAACAGAGTAACCAGCGCCATTAAAATGTACCGTGTCTGAATAAATAGAAATAGGATAGTTCTTTGAAAATTTTTCTGCATCAATAACAGGGACGCCATATTTTTCCCCTAACAAATATAGTGAGTTTCTAAATACATCAAGGGCATTTGCTGCAGCGCTTTGCATCTTAGGAGAAGTTAAAATAATAACGGCTTTCCCCCATAAAATTTCACGCACTATAAATTGCTCATACCAATATAAATATTGTTCGATATTGCCTCGTATGTCATCAGGAACCCAGCTTGCATTATAATCATTTGTACCATACATGCAAATGGTTAAATCAGAAGCCTGGTAAGTTTGCCATCTGTAAAACCCTTGTTTAACCCAATCTCCACTATACCCTCGATTTAGTACCGTAACCTTGTTATTGTAGATTTGATTTAAATACTCCTGTAGCTTTTCTGGATATGTTGCACTTGCTATGGTAGTTGTGCTCCCGTTTATTCCAGGTCGAATATCAGAACTTATTAAATCATAGCCATAAGTTAAAGAATCGCCTTTACAAATAATTTTTGTTTCTAATCCATTTCGTAATTTTTGATAAAATTTAGCTAGCAAAATAGCCTGTTGAGATTGTACGTAGTTTAGATCAATTTTTTTACCCGCTTTATAAGTCGTATTAACTATATCCTCAACAAACTGAAATTTCGCTATATCCGCCAACTGCGCATTAGCAGCATCGATCCGAGAGTCAATTTCTGCCTTCTCGGCTTCTAGTCTCTCAGGCAATGAGTCATATCCAATATAGTCTGGACCCGCTCCTGTTCGGGCTGTTTCAACCTCTCCCGCAACATCTAAGATGTTTTTCCGAAATGACTCATGATCTGCTGCCGTAAAATATCGTGCCACTCTTGATGATGTTCCCCAAGGTCTAGCTATCGTTCCTCCAAAACCACGAGTACAACCAGTTAGTGTGTTTCCACTCTTTGCTGTATAAAGAACCGTCTCTGCTGTTTCATCCCAACCTATTGTTATCAAATTCGGTCCTGCTGGGAGAGATGCTCCATTAACTACTGTTATCGTTATTGATGAATTTGTAACATCCGCTGCCAACTCCGTTATTATACTGTTCGCTACAGCTGGGTACATTGGCTGTTGTGCCATTTTCCATACCCTCCTTTCCTAAAAGTGAATGCTATTGTGAGAATCTCACTAGAGTTGACCCAGCGTAAAACTTCGCTTTATCCCCTATGAGGATTGATCTACTTGCTGGTTTTCCATTTACGTCTTGTAATGGTTGTGAAGACATCAAGTTGCCCCCCGTTGCCGCCGTTCTTAAGGCTACGTGTGTCACCATCCCCCAATCAGCAGATGCGATAGGGAAACTAACGTCAATTGCAGATCTGACCGTCATTTTCCCATTCTCTAGTGCGGCAACCGAGAATGTAATAGGTTGACGCTCATATCCTCCACCAGTAACTTCGATTCCAGTATCTGCTTGCGTTGGATCTGACGTATATAGCGCCAAGTACACTGTTGGTGGAGCGCCTAATGCTACGTTTCTAAATGCTGCATTCAGAAATGCTGCAGATAGCCAATTCGATATTTGCATTGCCAATTTGATCATCTCCTAATGTTAGTTTAAAAAATATTCATTGGTTAATTTGAAATTTCGTATTGAATTGCTTCCGATATTCGTAAGAGTGATAACTGGTTCTGATTTTTCATCACCATCAGAGCTAACAAAAAAAACTTCTGGAGAAATGGTAATTGTTGTTTCGAGGATTTTTTCTTCACTTTCTGGGAATGGATTCTCAGCCATGGTTATAGGGATCATTAATTCCCCATCGAAGATAATTTTGGTAATATCCATTGTTCCAGCATACCGACCCCTATAACGTTTGCCTGGTCGATCTGAGAACGTAAATACAATATCCCCCTTACGGATATTAAAAAGAGCCGCCACTTGGGCGACTCTGTTGTGATAGTCTATTGTCGAATCATCAGCCATAACGATGCATTCGAGGTTAAATGTTCGTGGTCCGTAAGTGCTGCCAAAATCTATGGCTCCATCTCGATCTGCGAGTTCTAGTGTATTATCTTTTGTTGGTGGTAATACAGGGATGTTATGAGATTTAAGCCCCAAGCCTATACTCTCAAAGGATACACCGTCAGCTGTTGCTACAACCAATTATTTCGCCCCCGTTCTGGATTGTGCCCTCCGCACAAAGTTGTCTCTTTCGTTCCAAAAAACATTAATATCTGATTTATTCTCAAAATAATTATCTCCTGAGGATAATTCGAAATGGTTGTGGATTTGCTGCGGATTTGATCCACCAAAAGAATTTGTTGCTGATGTGCTAGGCATTGCGAAGCTGAATGAAGGCACTCTAAAGTTCATCAGTTTGAGTAAGTTGTCCTGTTGTCGCTCATTCACAACAATTTCACTTGCATGTGCTTCAATCAATGTGGCTGCTCCACGGGGTCCCTTAACTTTACCGCCTTCAGAAAAGCTTTGAAGTTTTCCAGTGTCTTTATCAATGCCGTATTTATTACGCAACTCCTCATTTCTTGCCGCTAAACGCTCCATTTCTGATTTTTTACCAGCCGCTTTTGCCGCATCCCATGCATCCTTGTTAGAATTGTACTCGATTAAATCCAAATCCTTCTTAGATGTTGTCATTGTTGTAATGGAAGATAAAGAGCCACCTACAGTTGGTGTTAAAGAATTGATCGCGCTCATCTTATGCTGGTAGTCTGAGATAAATTGATCTAGCTGAGCCAATATCTCGGCGTTCTTCTCAGCTTCCTTAAGAACTTGAATGTTTTTCATAATCTCCGAACGATTAGCGGTATCTGATGAAAAACTTTCTAACGCTTGAAGTAACTCATCGTAATGCGTTTTTGTAGATTCGATATCTTTGTCAAAAGATTCCTTCTTGGCGTCCTTTTCATCCTGTAGGGCTTGCTTTTGTTCTTCCAAACTTCTCTTAGCTAAGGTACGCTCATGATCGAGTTGCAGTTTCTCGATGTCCTTTTGAACCTGTTTTCGTTCTGCGATTCCATCCGGTCCCACAGCTGAAGCAAGTAAAGCTAATCTAGCTTGTTTTTCTGCCAACGCACTTTCGTAATCCTGATCTTCATTTAATTCCTGTTGTTTGCTAAGTAAATCATCAATAGCCTTTATTTCAGCGTCCTTCGCGGCAATATAAGCGTCCCGCTCTGCTTCTATTGCTTTTATAGCTGCGTTTTTAGAATCCTCTAACTTTTTCTTGTAGTTCTTTCCGAGTTCATCAACAATCTTCGTTTCCTCTTCTATGAGTTTCTTGCGAAGGGAGTATACTTGTTCATCCGCTTCCATTCGCTGATCAGTTCCTTCTCTATACATACTCTGGATCTTGATCCACTCATTTAGTTCCTCTTTTGTAGTTAGTTCCCCGATGTTTTTCTTGTGATTTACATTCTTCTGAAATTGCGAGAATTCTTCTTCAACTAAACTCTTTTTCTTTTCATAGATTTTTTTCTCTAATGCGAAGTTTTGTTCAGCAGTTCGTGATTTGTCTAGAGACATGCGTTTATATGCATCTAGTTCCATTTGTGCAATCTCAGCTTTTTTCTTCCCAGCCATCTCCATCTTTGTGGATTCTTTATCGATCCAGTTCGTGGAGTTAACATATCGCATCTCATTATATTGCTTTGTCAAATCATAGACTTGTTTTTGTGCTTCAGTCTTTTGTTCCGTAGTCAGGTAGGTCTTGTTTTGTTCCTTGGTATAAAAATCAAGAGAAGCTTTAACCATTTCGATTTCCTGAAGGTTGGCTTGCCGCATGCGCTCAGTCTTCTTTTCTAAGTTGGCCACATCTTCGGTGTACCTTGCATCACTTAAAGCTACGACGTCCCTACTCCATTGCTTTAGCGCATCTTTGTCCTCCGACAAGAACTGCGCGTGCCGTTTCTTTAATTTTTCATATCCAGATACTTGTTGGTCTATGGTCCAATTTTGGCGTTCCGCAACATACTTAAAGTTATCAAGATCGTTCTGATACGCTTCTTTCCTAGCCGCTGCTGCATCCTTTGCTGCTTTTTCAGCAGATTTATCAGCAGCACTTTTGCTTTTACTTTTCTTACTATCCTTGGTCGAACTTACTCCAAAATCAGGATCTTTATAAAGAGCACCTAAAGCTTTTATTTTTTCATCATAAGATTTCGCCTCGGCATCGTATTCAGCAAACAATCCGTCTAATTCACTTTCAGCCTTTGCCTGATCCAATCCTTGCTGCTTAAACTCTGACTTAAAGTACTTTAAGTCATCTCCTGTTGTGGTTACATTATCTGCTGTGATTACCTTAGAACCGTTCACTTTAGCCTTCAGATCAGCAAGACTCTTGATTGCTGCGGCTTCTATTCCATAAGCAGCAAGTCTATCTTCGGTAGCTATTTTAGTATTAAAAGCAGATGTCTTTTCAGCTTCTAGATCACTTATTGCCTTAGCGACTTTTTCTTTTCTTAATTTCTCAAGTGCTCCCTTTTCAAACTCCCATCCATCTGCAGTCTTGTATATTTCAGTAGCTAATTGCGGATATTTTAAGATTAATTCTGCGGCAGCAGATGCATTTAAAGATTGCTCTCCAGAAAGTTCATTCAAGATGCTATTCATTTCACTGATAGCCGTCCCATTTCCATCTATCTGTTCTCGGAGGTCTGCAAGTACTGCCCCCATGTCATTAAGGCTCTCAGAAGATACACCAGCCTTCCCCGCGAGTTGATCAAGACCATCTACTGTTAGTTGGCCCAATTGTACATTAGTATCCGCTAATGATTCTTGCAACTTGTTATGAGCAGTAGTTAGTTCCTCCACCTTTGTTTGAGCATCTTTTTCAGCATTAGTTACCTTAAAAGATACCCCAACTCCATCCTCACGGAGACGAGTAAGTTTTTCTTCTGCTTTACTAAGTTTTTCTCGGGCATTAGACAGTTTTTCGGAATTCTCTGCTAATTGCCCTTCCAAAGATGATTTACTATCAAGCAATACATTCTTTCTAGCTTCATTCTGTTTTGTAATCAGTTGATTTAGCGCGTTAACTTGGATTTTAACAGCTTCGTCTGTGTAATTGGCGGCTTCTAGTTGCTTAGCTCCCTCTTCTCCAAGAGTAATGATCAGAGCTTTAGTAACATCATCCAATTGTTTTTTTACTGTTGATTGCTTCTCAGCTGACATATTTCCAGAATTCATGGATTGTTCTAAAGACTTATGAGCGTTAACCAATTTAGGAAGCAATTCAATTTGACGTTCATATTGGCTAATTATTTGCTGGCTGGAAGAATCTTGGTCCTTCATTGCCTGGGCATGCTCTCTGGTCGCTTTCTCCGCTTTACCACTTTGAAAGACGAATAAAGCAATAGCCCCAACAATGAGAGTGATCCCAGCTGTCCATGCCGCTGTTGTCAACATGGCCGCTCTTGCTGCTGCTGTAAAAGCAACCATTTCTGCTGTAGCTGCTGTTTGTAGTGTCGTGTTCATAGCAATAGCCGTACTCAAGGCAGTCTGAGCTGTCTTCCACTGGGTTAGTAATGGTGACATAAGCTTGTATAACGCAATGAGGCCTGCAATAGAGGCAGTAGCTCCTACCGCTCCCTTGGGAATCTTGGTTAGTCCAATTAATAATTGATCTATTACATCCAAGGAATTCTTAATGGCTGAACGCAGGCCATCATCTCCAGCTTGGTTGAATATCTCTAGTAGCGATGTTTTGGTTTGAGCTGCTTTCCGTGAGATTGTATCCATCTGTACCTTGAGGTATTCCAGAGTTGATCCAGTAGATCCAATGGACGCGGCAGTGCCAAGTAAAATGTCACCCGCATTAAGTGATGCTGCTAATTTTGCGTATTGATATACCCCGCGTGATATATCTGCATAGGATTTAGTTAAGTCATAATTCTTATCGATGACTTTAGTAGAGAGATCCAGTAAGATATCATCTGCTCTACGCCATTGCTCTTTCCCATCTACAATTTCTTTCGTTGCAACACCTAAGTTTTCAATTTCTGCTACCGCTTTATCTGTTCGGATTGTACCAAGGACCGTTTTCCACATGTTCCCGAGGTTTTCACCCGAAAGAGCAGTGTTTCTAACACCCGATGATATCAGTCCATTCATAACATCAAATGAAACGCCTGTCTCAGCAGCAATCTTACCCGTACGTTCGTATGCTGCTCCAAGGTCTTTCGCTGGTGCCATGGTATCATGTGCTACCTTAGACCAGGAATCCAATATGCGCCCACCTAATACCATTGCATCATTAGCGTTATTAATCTGCACTCCGTATTGCGCTAAGGTAGACTCCATACTCTTTGTAGCATCTTCAAGACTCACCATATCTACTGTAGATAGCATGGTGGACTTCCGCACCATTTCCTGAACAACAGCAGCATCCTTGTACATCCGTCCCCACAGACGCGCTGATTCGGTTACATCTGTAATCTCTGAACCAAGATTGTGTGCAGTGTGGAGAAATTTAGTAGTTTCTTCGTTGAGGATTTGAGTATTCATAACCATTTCTTCAGTGCCATTTTTATGTTCAAGGAAGTACTTTTCATTTGTCTGAACATATCCAGCCATATTAGACTCGATATCCACTAAGCCTACTTTCATGGCAGCTTGAACTTCATGGATACCACGATAAACTGTGTTAAAGACCACGGCATGGGCTGCCATTTGTTGTAATCTCGATGCCCACCCTGATGTGGCAGAATTCATTTCTCCAGAAGTGTCAAATATAGAACTTGACGATCCATTTGACTGTGTAGCAGTTTGTTGTATTGCGCGACGAATCTTCTGCTCTTCCTGTAATACTTTCTCACGCATCTGTTCTGCTTTGATTTCCCGAGTTCTTAGTGCCTTAATCCAAAACTGCTCATATTCTGCTGCCTGTTGCTTTGCCTGTTGTCCTTCTCTCTCTGCTAACTGCATGAGCTTTTGGCGAATAGACTGCTCTTCCATTAAAACTCGTTCTCTAGTTCTGTCTGAAGTATTGGAACCTCTTGTAGTTGTTACCTTAAGAGCACTGGCATACGCTTTATTCTGAAGGATTTCCATCCGCTTTTGATGTTCAAGCTCTTGATGTTCTATGGCATCATATCTCTTCTTAATAATTGCTTCCTGAGCAGCAAGCTTCGCATTTACGATCTGATTCGCTTGATCAAGTTGGTTCTTCTTGGTGTTAAGCAATTCAGCTTGTGCCGTACGTTGTTTAATTAATGCCTCTGACTCAGCCATAATCTTTTTACGTCGATCTTCGGATGTCAGAGCCATCTTGTCTGCTGCTGCGGCTAAAGCAGTATAGTTCTTTGTAGTTACGGTAATCTCTGAATTCAATACCTTGAATGTCTCGGCGTTGCCTTTTGCTCCTCGGTCAATGGCCTGAAAGGCTGGGAGCATCTTCGAAGTATCAAGACTAAGCTTCGCCCCAACAACATCTTTATTCATATCTGTCAATGTATTTTCACCCCTTATTGGTGGTCAGGAAATTTTTCCTGAACTAGTGACATGCCATATATACAGAAAAAAAGACCTGCCGCTGATAAACGGAGGTCTCTTATTTATTTTTTTGGAAAGAACCCTAAGTCTGAAAGATACTTGGCCTGCTTCGGCTTTTTGATTCCAACTTCCCCACCGTGCAGAATGACTTCGAATTCTCTATTTTTATTCTTTGCTTTCATAAGTGCACGAATTTTTGGGATCGTCATGTTAATCCATTCGCTATCTGATATCCCATTACTTACGCACAAAGCCCATAAATCAAGCCAATTAGTTTCTTTTTCTTCCTCTTCAACTTCGTCGTTTTCCTCTTCATCTTCTGCATCTGGATCTGGAGGAAAGGACTCATTATAGAAATCGATCTAGGAGAGTATCCAACTCCTTGATGCCTTTATCATCTACTCGCTCATATTCGTCCTCTGATAGACCGTCTACCAAAACCAGATTAAAAGCCTCACGATAAGCCGCTTCAATGGCAGGCCAATCTACCTCATTACGATCTTCTGTCGCTGGCCATTTGTCTCGTCCGATCGAAGTGGAAAACTTGTATGGTGTTATCTTCATTACTTGTCGTACATTACGAATCAACCCAATACTACCGATTTTTACATTTTTAACAATATCTTCAGCTAATCGTACTTCTGAACCAATATTAAGCGTTTCATCAATTTGACTATCCATGAGTATTCCTCCTATAAATGAAAATCCCTCACCTATGAGCGAGGGATTCAATTTTGATATGGTAATTAAGATTAAATACCAAAGATCAATTCTACTGCAACACCATCTGGGTTATCCGCTGAAATGTCTGGTTCCATGATTTCAAGAGTCATAGTGTTTGATGTCGGCTTTTTACGTTCCTGGGAAACGTCCAGTGTTCCACCGCCTAGTGCTTTCCAAATTGTAAGTTGGCATGGCACTGGATTCCCACTTGCATCATCAATAAGTTCAAATCTATGGACCAATTTAAAAGGCTTAGGTCGGCGCTTGCCGCTCAACTTGCTCTTCGTGGAGTCCTCTTTCGTCCATGAAAATGTAACAACTACAACTTTTCCGTTGTTTGTGGCATCAGTTGTAATTTTTCCAGCTGCAGTAATAGAGTATTGAGTTGCAGTAGGGGCTGTTGCAGCTCGTGTTAAAGGCACTAGTTCTCCGGTGTCCGCATCCTTCAAAAACACTTTATCGCTATCCGCAACAAATACCCCGCCGTATTTTACAGGTGCTTTAACTGTGTATCCATCGGTAGCGACTAGAACACCCGTTTCAGTTTCATTGAATTTTACAGTTCCGCGTTCAGTTTCAGCGCCTTGAGAGATTTCAGCCAGAATCGTAGAGAACCGCGGTATTTCGATACTAGCCTTATCCGCCAAATCCTGTGCTGTGTAATGGAAAGCATACCCCGATTCGCCGCCCATAACCTTCTGCCAATCCAGTTGAAGTTGAAGTGATACTTTAGAAATTTTATCATCCAAGTATTTCAATGTTCCATCCGTTTGATAAACGGAAACTGTACCCACACCATCAAATACTAATGGTCTCATGATTAATTTAGCCTCCTTATGGCATAAAAAAAGAACCAGTCAGATTATTTGACTAATTCCCATAATCGCAAATCTATTTCGTTGATACGCTTGTACTCTTCTGTTTCTTCATAACCTTCAATCGGTTGTGCACCCTCACCCATCAAACCTAACTTACTTGCCAACGTTACTTTTTCCTTCACTAGTGCTTCCAATTCTGATGGTTCTTTCTTTAATTTATTTTGTACGGTCAAGTTACTCACCTCAATTCTTGAAGGGCTCTTTTCCAAGCCTTGCCGATTACTTCACCTGTTCCTGCTGTGTGTTGCACTACCTCATGTAATAGCTTAACAGTGCCTTTGTTCATGATCGCTCCCTAATTCATGCGGATATAGTCAATATCGTATATACCTTTATAACCTTTAACGCCGCTGATTCCTGTTGCAAAATCACCGTCATAGGCAAGTACACAAAGGAAGGAATGAAACCCCGGTTGAACAATCTTCTCATCGTGAAGGAGTTTGAACGACCGCTCAAATAGCAGTTTCGCCTCATACCCTGTCTTGCCGTAAAAGTCGATGCAGAACTTCCCTTGAAACACTAGGTGGTTTTGGGAGGCGAACTGCCCTGGCATGATGTATTGGCATAGATGTGGCACGGTCTCTTTCGTGACCGTTATCTCGGGCTCTACGCCCTTAGTAAAGCGCTTGACTACTTCTTCAGGGGTAGGCGAAAGAGTAAGCTTCAATAGCGCCATGAATTCACTATCAGCCATGTGCGTATTCTGAATAGCGTCAATCAGTTGTAGACTCAATCATTCACCTCCGTAAAGTAACGATGGTAAGGAAAGTTTTCGATTACTTCAGCAATGCCTTGAAGAATTCGATTCCTATTTGACTGAATTGCCACTCGTAGGAAAAACGTTGGTGGCGATGGCTTAAACTTTGGGTCTATGTCACCGCGTTCAGCCAATTCTTCTAAATCGACTCCCGCATAACCACCACCTGAGAACCGCATTGTGCCATCAATGCTTTTATAGTTCCCTTGTCCTCGTCCAACAACAACTTTGCTGCTTCGTGATCTCAATCGGTTCCACGCATCACTGTTCATATAGGTAACTAATCCGGGGTTCTGAGTAACATCAGCCATCAAAGATCCTTTGCCGAACTGCTCTAACCAAGCCTGCCAGTAATCAGCTGTAATATCTCCTGAGATCATTTGATTAGCAAGTACGAACATTTCCATTTGCAGCTTGTCACGTACCGCTGGGTAGTAGCGTATGCCACCTTTGGCAGTAAGCAAGACTAACTTAGTAAGTCCGGTAATCTCAATAGCAAGTTTGCTCTCAAGGTCCTTAGTAGCTCTTGCAGCATCATATCCGGTAATCATCGCATATCCTCCGATAACTGTATCTGGTAAAGCCCAGGAAATTGAATATCGTTGATATCATCCACCTGATATGGGCGTCCATTAAATACAATGCGATCTGGTTTGAGCAATTTGGGATCATCAGGACGACGAACATCAACCGTATTTTGCAAACGCACTAGATGCGTTGAAGTCGGTAATAGTCCGGGGTCTTCTTGTCTTAGTTGTCCATTTACATAACGAACGAATGAATGCACTCCCGTTTCAATGTCCAGAAAGTCAGGGTCGCCGATAGGATTGTAATTCCCATCATATTTCTGACTATACCGCTGAATTTTGACAATCATATTCGTCTTTACCATCCCACAATATTTATCACGTTCTGGCGTTGGTCGTTGTGAACAGACAAGGAATGTTTCTCCTGTTTCTATCAATGCTCCTGACACAACTGACGATTCAGGAGCAAATCGACCAATATAGTCTGATTCTCTACCAAATTGAGAAGATCCGCTTGATCCGCGAGACAGTATTACTGCTTCCGGCAGTCCGTTCACTGTACAAGGAGTATGTCGGTGCGAGAAATCATGAAACATACACTCACCTACCTGAATGAACAATACTGATACTCTGACAGTAGATCAGCTATCTCTGGAGTGATCATATTGTTTCCGAAGTATTCAATCGTGGAGTCAACGTCTTTTTTTAACTTAACGTTAGTGTTTGCATTGGCAGATAACTGAGCAATTATCAAACCACAAGCTACTTTTACTTTGTCGGGAATAGGGTCCCATCCACTGGTGTAAGTAACCTCAATTTCCGCATATGGTGCACCAAACTCTGAATTACCACATGTCAAAGAACCGATCTCTTTATCAACGTCCAAGACGCTTAGATCGGTTTCTACAAACCCTGGAGCACCAAAGAAATTGTCACCTGTTATACCGTAAGCAGCTCTACCTTTAACTTCGGTGATATCTTTCACTGGGTAAAATGATAAATGTCCTCGTTGATTCGTCAATGGTATTCGCTCGTTGTAGCTCTTAACGCCGATCTCACGCTTACAGCGTCCGTCAATGATAGCTGATGCTCTAATAATTAAAGGGAGGGTCAGAACCACTCCTGCGGGTACGTAGTCGGTGTCTTCTACAGTTAGATATTGGCTCATTCAATATAACCAGCTTCCCGCAGTTCAGTTGCTGTTACAGAAGAGAAGGACGCTTTGCCATTAACGAAATTAAATACACCCTTTTTAGTGTGTACACTATGGGTCCCTTCTCGTCCAGCTTCCCAACCTTTCAATGTAACAACTTCTGGTTCAAGTTTATCTTCATCAACGTCTGATTTTTCTGTAGTTGGTTTTATCGATTCGGTAGTTGGCGTTGTTTCGGTTGTTTGAGATGCCGCTGCGTCTGATAATGATTGATCTCCACTACTCAGTTCTCCAGCAGAAGATTCTTCATTTTTTTGTTCAGTTCCTTTATTAACTTCGTCTTGAGGTTTTTGTTTTGGCACGTTTATCAGCTCCTTTTAGAGTAAAATAGGCGACCACAAGGGCCGCCATTTGAATTTAGTAGCTACTAGCCGATAGTTGCAATCGTTGGACGAATGATTTTTCCAGCTGCATGCGCATAAGAAGCACCCTTTGCAATCGGGCAACCATATTTAATACCTACGAATTTCATCTGTAGGTCAGATGTCGTACCGAGTTGGAAGACATACGCGTCTTTTTTGCCTACATAGTGATATTCAAGCATCGGCTCTGTCACAATGACAATGCCATAATCTGTTTTAGTTGCATCAGTTGAATTAACTGACGAGGTGATGAATGGTTCCGGGATAATTGGCAAGATTCCTGCTGATGTCATTACAGCTCTGACTTCCAGCCCAGCGACTACTGTTTTGCTTAATCCAGCGATTTGGGTATTGTTGTTTGCTGCTTCACGTTCTTCTTCTTCCAAGTAGTAGTGTGCAATCGGGTCAATATAGATCGCCGTTGGACGTAACTCGAATTTCTCAGAACCAACCATAGCCGCTACTTTAGCACGAATACCCGCTATGATGGAGGCATCAGGAAGAATTTCAAAGGTATTGGTGATTTGCTTTTGAAGACCTACATATTGAAACGTAGTAGGTGTTGCTAGAGCAGTATCATTACCTCTCCATAATCCTTTGCCGTGTGCTAATGTAATTCCGTTGATCATATCGTTAACATCTTTGGCTTGCAATTCGGTGAAGTTTCCTTGTTGTTGACCCAAGGTGATGTCGTAATGACCAAAGTTAGTGGCGTTGGTGAGAGCTTTTACTTTAGCTGATCTTGGTACTCTTGCATTGCTAGTCGCTGTAGAGGTGGGGTTTCGCGGATCAGTAAAAGCACCGCCATTCAATTCTGTTTGCTCGAAGTAAGCCGTAAAGTCGCCTGTAGCCGGAACGTAGTTAATTCGTCCATCGAGAATGGAGTTCCGCTTCATTGCATCAGTAATTTCCTTTTGATATTCGTCTACAACAATTGAACCTGGGGCAATAATCTGTGCTGCTGCCGCCAAGTCGATCCATTGAGTTTGAGAAACACTCATTTTTACACTCTCCTTATAATTACAAATGGTTTTTAATTCGATTTAAGAATTGATAATTTAGGACTGTGTGTTCATTTCACGATGCTTCATTTTCAGTACAATCGATTCCGAAGCACTTAGATTCATACGATCAACTGTCGCGCAGAAAGAGGCATGGTCTGTGCCTTCTCCCTCCTGTAGTTCCTTCCCATATTTAGAAAGCAACTGTGAAGCCGAAAAGGTTTTGCGCTCTGGCTCTGCTGGAGGCGCCCCCTTTGCTTTGAGTTCGGCTAGTTCTTGCTTCAATAATTCAGCCTCATCTTTTGCCGCTTTAAGATCAGCAGCAGCTTTTTCTTCTTCAGTTTTCTGATCTGCCTCACTACTAGCTGCTTTCATGCTCGCCAGATCAGTTTTGATAGTACCTACTTCAGTCACAACGCTTTGCACACTGGCTGTAATGCCTCCCATTGCTTCCTGCAATGATTTCATGCCATCTTCCATGGCTTTGATTTGTTCGGGTGTCATTTCAACATCCTCCTCTATGGATTTATTGTTTCTTGCTGCAAAACTAGTTGTTTTATAAGCGGCAGCATCGGCGAATAGAATCGCAGCGCCAGTACCGCAGAACTCCATGACATCAAGCACGTTTTCCATGTCTGTAGCGTTTTGAACCGAAGCTTCCATTTCAAGCGAAGCGCCGAATTTGTATTCGCTCCAGTTGTATTCAGCCGCTAACCCATTGTAGTAACGAATTGTCGCTACAACATCCGGGAAGTCTTTACCGTAAATGTATCCCTCGACCCAGGCGCATCCTTCCATGGAACGGTAAGCCTTATCGATCACGGCCACTTTGAAACGTGGTTCATGGTCAGCCATTCCTGTTGCGTAATCGATGTTTAGTGCCATTCCTACAAATGTTTGAAGGTATTGGTCACAGACACTTGAAGAGATGCGAATCAGTTTACCGCCTGCCCCTGAGGGCGAACCGTCACTCGGTTGATCAACCGTGAATAATACGCATTTGAATGGCACCTTGTTGGGATGTCCGCCAGAATCAGATAACTTGAAATCCTGAACGCGCATTTTCGAGTTACTCATTTTCAATGTCTTAAGCATTTTGGTTCTCACCCCCCTTCAGGGCATAATAAAAACACCGTTACGTTTGCTCGGTGTTTGTTTCTTCTTTGTTAGGTTTGGCTTCTGGAGGTTCTGGCGGCGGATCTTTCGTAGCTGCGAGTTCTTCCTGTGTTGAGTTGATATCAATAACTTCCAGTTTACTTGGCTGTAATAACACCTCGCCGTGTTGATTTGGAAGTGCTTTCTTACCTCGTTTGTCTCTTACTTCATCTGGGGTATCTACTCTTCGATCTAAATAAATAGCGTCTATGTCCGCTTGGGTCTTCAGGTCTTTTAGGGATGTAGCATAATGGAATTTAAACTCTAGAACGTCACCCATCCCAAACATCCCATCAATGATCTGGTTGTTTATGTGTTCAACTATGTTTTCAGCTATAGATTGTACAGTAGATTCAGTATCTTCATCTTCACTGTCTGCTGTGCTGCGATTAACATCCTTGGTTTGACCTAATTTTTTGGGTGATATATCAAAAGCTAAAGCCACAATTTCGATTAAGAAGCGCTGCCATTCGATGAAAAGCGCCTTATCATCAGTTGCTCCCAAGTCAAGAACGCTAGTACCTTCAAACCCACTTACTATCGGCATCTTCCCTTGGCCCATAACTTCATTAGCCCAGAAATCCATAAACGCATCAGCAGCCTTTGGACTTGAGCTCTTACCGAGGTTCAGTAGCTTTCTCATAAATGTTGACTTGGTTTGTTTCCCTCCAGAACGATGCGTTTCAATAAAATTGGTTGCCGACTCCCATACTACCTCAAGTGGAGAAAGACCAAATGGTGTATTAGTCCGAGGATTCATTCTGATATACATCATTTCAGATGCTTTCAAAGGAATCGTATTACCGCTAACTCGTTGAGCAAATCGATATGAATTTGGCTTTCCGTCCCATTGTGGAAAGAGTTCTACTGTAAAGGTATCTACTGGATACATCCTAAATGGTCTCAGCGGATCTCCTGCCCTTTGTATTTCAGAACTTCCTGCACTGCCTACAAGCATGTCTTCAACGATTTGCTCTAGCCATGAACGAAAGGAGTCTCCAGAGTTTGGCTTGAGTAATGATCGTTCGATTGTCTTGCATATATCTTTATACTTCTCAGTGTCATTCTCATCTATAGCTGCCACAGTCCAGTTCAGCTTAGTGATGCCGTTCTTTATCACATTGATTGCTCTACGTGGTATTGGAGACTCACTCAATGTTCTGAGGTTTGTTGGAGTTCGTTTTGGAACTGGCTGAGCATTTCCACTACGTGTCCACCATCCATATGACTGTGAGTACGCCTCAGTTTGCCGATCCGGTTCATTCTTTGTTCGACCAGCTGCAAGCCAATCTATTAGGATTTGTCTTATACCCAAGGTTTTACCTCCTTTCTTGGACAATAAAAAGAAGGCAGGAAATGTTTCCTGACCTTCTGATTTCGCTCATACTTCTATGAATTAAGAATACCATTGGTTTTATTCGGTGTTACTACGGGATTTGCGTTTAACCAAATGAGAAGTTTGGTTCTTTTTTCTTGAAAAAGATGTATAGATTGCCCTCTAGAATCCCTTCTTCTTTTAACTCTTGGAGTGAAAAGATATGTTTCATATACTTTCCGGTAAACTGAAACTCTTGTGAAGATATCTTAACATCAACTTCAGGCTTTCCAGAAGTTAATACGGTAATGATGTCAGCATAATCTTCTCTCTTCTCTTGATAAAAACAATCTCCGTCTTCTTCGCAATAATTAATCCACATTAAGAATCACCTCTTATTAAATTTAGATTAAGTTCATTTTATCGTAACATCCGAACTATTACGTAGATCTATATACTATAGTTGTACCATTTACTTTCACCGTAATCATAAAATGATATACTTGTTCCATTAACATCACCATTAAAGTGGCATCGTTCTCCGTAATCATACCCTTCGAACTTTTTACCTTTTATATTCAATTCAATATGGTGTTTGTAACCATAGTGATATAGATTGTAATTAGTGTTAGATGAACTTCCAGAAATAGATGCCCTTATTTCGTAGTCGTATACATCTACACTACCATTTTCCACTTTACCATCAATACTTACATGCTTTGAACGGTTATAATCATAAACAGAACTAGATTTTTTCCCAGTGATTAGTCTCGCTGCTATATATGCAACGGCCGATCTCGTATTTTGATTCATAAAAGATCCCTCCTTTCCCTCATTTATACATGAATATACTATATTTGAGAGTTGAAGGATATGATATTTTAAGTGATTAAGTGGAAATAGATCCAAAAGAATATCCGTTGTCACATTCACGATCGTTATAAATCGCATAACGCTTTGAATCCTGAGTATGGTTGTTCTTATCCTCAGGTTCCTCAGTATGTTGACCCGCCTTCTCTTTCCATTTGTAGTTTTCAGTTTCTTTTATTTCATTCTTGCACTCGCGGTTAACATATATGTTTGGTCTTCCTGTACCACACTTGACCTTATAGAGTGTGGATACCTCGCGGATACCTGGTCCTATTGTGTTGTTAGCCTCTCTAACAGGAAGATCATAATTCCGATATGTGCTGATGTATTCCGGTTCTGATGGGTCAGCCCATATTTCATCGAAACTGTATCTGTCATGCATTTCCTTATACCGCTTAACAAGACAATCTTCTAATACACCGTCATTTCCTACTACAAGTACATTGACATGTTGAGCATAAGCCTCCTCAACAATGTAATAGTCCTCGCCTATGCAGCCTATAGCAAGCAAAACAGCTGGATCATTCCATCCGTGGTCCATTCCTCCGATAAATCTACTAAAGGTTATATCTTTTGTGCTCCCATCTGGATAAGTCACTTCGTAAAGATGAATGCTTTGATCAAGACAACGCATATCAACTACGTGGGTTGTACGTTTGAATTCATCATATACTTGTCCGTGGAATACGTTGAACTTCGCTCTGATTTCTCGATCTACATATCGTTCGGGGTAAGTCTCAATCATCCGCTGAATGTTTCGTTGCAGCTCGGGTATAGGATTATCGAGTGAAGTCCAATAGAAATTACGCCATTCTGGATCATTCAGATACTGTTCCTCTTCTAACCCTGCATCGATAAATTGACCTCTTAAAACAATATCCTCAGCAAACCAGTTGATTCCTTCTGGAGTTGTAGTCCATACGCTCCAACCGCCCTTGTCAGCTAATGCATAGGATAGATAACCTGTCCAAGTTTCAGCCTTCATCTTACTAGCCTCATCTAGCCACACTCCGTCTAACCCCTTACCAACTAGTGATTTAGGATTGTCAGCTGACTTAAACTGAATAAGGACCCATCCCTTTAACCAGACTCGGTTCTTGGATAGGTCCCATGATTCAATCATTTCTTCGGGAAGAACATCTGATAGTTCTTCTTGTTGGATTTCAGACATTGCGTAGGTCGGAGATACACACCAATATTCCAGCTTAGGCTTGGGCTTCTTCATTTTTTTGAGGTTCTTTGGTGGCTTATAAGGCATGCCTTTGCCACGCTCAATATCATCAAGAATGTTATCGAAGAATTTCCGCGCTCCTACGTTGGTCTTACCTCCGCGCCGTCCGCAGTTTAATACATTGTTGCGAACTTGACTTTCCATAACCTCTATTTGCTTGGCGTGAGGAGCCCAGCCATCAAAGGGGTCTAGATCAAGGGCGAGTGACATTGGACCACCTCTTTACATTGATCTCAGTTGGCTTGTCGTTTTCCCCGTTTTTCAACTCTTCAATCTGCATCTTGGTTTTCTCGACATCTGCTTGCATCTGTTCAAGCTTCAGACGCCGTTCATCGTTCTCAGGAGCAATTGCAAGAAACTGTTTGATTGCTCCGCGTATTTCACGCATGATAACTGCCTCGGCCTTCATTGCTGCGGCATGCTTATCCCAAGCGAATTGAATCTCCCATTCAGTTTCTTCAACATCCATCTTGTCAGAAGTAGCCAACTTAGATTTTTTAAGCTCTTTTGTCTTATCGTCTTTATCCTGAACAAAGAAGATGCGTTGAGCCCATACGATCTTTTGGAATCCTTTCGTTATGTTGTACCAAATCATGTCGATAGGTTCCATCTGCTGAGCCATCTCCAAGATTTCGAGATATTCGGGGTCTTGCGGTTCAAACTTCCTAAACATTCCGTGTGTAACAGCCTTGTCATTGCCGGGGGGGCCACCCTTACCGCCTTTATTTCCTTTGGCATTCTGATTACCCTTCTTAGCTCCTCGCGGTCTTCCTGTTTCCGGTATATCAGCCCACTTATCTACGCTTTTCCACTTGCGAACCATCGAAGGATTGAGTCCGAGTTCAGCTGCAATTTCACTCAGTTTTTTCTCTCTTCCACTTTTCAACCATATTTTCAACGCTTTCTCACGATTCGGACTTTTCTCTCTTGTCACCTTTATTCACCTCGGCTCTACTACGTATTTGAGTTGGAATTCACATCAAAGGTCTAAATTGGTCAAACGTTGCTAATGAAAATAAGCCTCAGATTTTTCTCAGGCTTCAGAAATAGTTATATTTTACTAATAATTGGTATTTGAATTCACTACAGTATATATTGTATGTCATTCGTAAAGTGCGGATTTCCCTTGATGTGATTTGTTTTGTTCTTTATTCCCCAAATTGAATTCATCATCGCCCTATTATAGTGAATTCATTAGAGCTCAAAGTCCTCTAAAGCATCGTCTAAAGTGTCTTGGAGTAGTCCGACATACCTCAAAGTTATCTTTTCTTCTGAGTGGTTAAAGTGATCCATTAGTAACGCTATGTCTTTCGTTTCGAGGTATAATCTATATCCGAATGTCTTTCTCATTGAGTGGGTACCGATCTCTTCAAGATCAAGCTCTTTAGCAGCGCCTCTAATAATTTTGTAAGCCATGTTTGGTGAAATCGGGTATGCCTTACCTCTTTTACGCTTCCTACTGGGGAACAAATATTCGAAATCCGCTTTGTCTTTGATGTAGGCATCAAGTGCCTTCCGAAGTGATTTGCGGATAAGCACGCTCTTTACCTTCTTGGTCTTTTTTTCAGTTATTGTAATATGCGTCCCCTTTACATCCCGGACTGTCAGGGGAAGAATGTCCGAAATACGAAATCCTGTGTTAATTCCTACAAAAAACATAATGAAGTCACGGATGTTCTTGAAATATAAGTACTTTTTCATAGCATCTAGTTTTTTGGGATCTCGTATTGGTTGTACAAATTTCATTTCATCACCTCCATTTTAGAGTTAAGGAAAGTTTTCCTGGGCAATAAGAAAAAGCGCCTCATAGGGCGCTCCTGGGTGAAGATAAATTTGTTATATGTACATCGTATCACTTGATTATTGCGACAATAGTGCGTAAATATGATTCACGGTATATACTTTATAGTTTTCGAAAGGGAGACATCAATAGATTGCGTGCCATCCATTTCCGGAAACTCAATAGGAAACTGAATATATTGACCGTCATATTCATACGAAAGAGTATATTTATGGGATCTGTTTGCATCAAATCCTATCCATCCAGTCGCACTTTGACCAGGTAATAGACTTATTAAATCCAAATTCTTTTCTCTTTCTCCATCAATCACTCTTGAGTAGTCATGTTCTAACGACGTTTCACCATGTTCATCAGATAATGTAAAGTCTCTTGAATTAACACCCCACTTCCTATCAGATCCAGTATGTTCTATATTAACCTTAAACAGTATTGTAATCTGGTCATTCTCTCCTGAAAATTGAAACTCCGCATAAGCTTCTAATACTGTCACTTCCGCTTTGTAATTTAATGTATCTAAATCCCCTCCATTTATATTAGTACCATCTCCCGAATTAGTACTTTGTACCTGAGTTAACAATGTGTTATTTCCCTCAATATTTTTTACCTCTTTACTTCCGAATTCCGATTCGTTTTTCTGTGAGCTTAGTGTTTCATTTGATTTAGCCTTCTGTATATTATTAAGGAAATTCTGATGATCACGATAATCTTTATACTCTCTATAACCAAGCATAACTGCCGCTATTCCAACCACTGATAACATGCGATACACTGCTTCCCTCTTCAAAAAAAGCCACACTCCCTATATTTGGAATGTACAAATTATATAATATTTATGAAATTATTAGAAGTTATTGAATATGTAGTTATGTTAATTTCACCTTCATTCTTCATATAAAAATCATAAAAACAGTCGAAAATGCTTGGTCTAACACTCATATCAGGAGTGTCCCCTTAGCACGTGCCTCTGTAGAAGGCCATCGACTGTTTTTATTATGCGCCCATGCATACTGAGCGCTAGCTTATGTTGTTAGGCGGTAATTTATATCACGCGGCTACCGCTAATCCGCCATGCCCCGGCTTGGGCAACAATGTGCACCTTTAACGCTTCGGGGTATTCCCCTCTGTGCACTGTCTCCAATTAGTAGTTCGACCCGGTTATTTATTTACGTATCCGGTTCACGTTCTCGATCCATATCTTTAGCCGCTGAGATCACGGTTGCCCAGGAGGTGTTCGGGTATGAGCTGCGGTGTGATGTCCCGTCACAGATTGCCGCAACCAGATATGGAGTAGTACGGAAGCTCTCGCCTCGGTATCTTTATTATATTTGGGGCTTGTTGCTGATACGCTACGGAATTCTAACCTTATAATGTTGATAGGTAAAAAAATACCGCTCAAGGTATCTACCCTTCGCGGATGTTTAGCTGTCTCAATCCTATTTCACCTTCTTTGTTTCGTCCTCTTCCATAATCGATAGTAACGTAATCCAATGTTCCATTGAATAGCAGCGTATTTGCAAGGGATGCAATAACCTTGCGTCGTTTTTCCGCAAATGTAGTAGCTTCGATGCCGTATGCAACAGTTTTATAACCCTTCCGCATGTACTCGACAGCATCCTTGTATCGATATTTTCTTTCTCCTATAAAGAGTAGTTGTACAATCTTATGTTCATGTGGATCGATGATGTTATTAGCTGCGTGCGCTACAGCTTCTGTAACTCGTTTATATAGTAGATAGTTATTATGACGTGTTTCTTTGGCTATGAGCACATTGGCTGGCAAATTTGATATCGAATCACTTGAGCCAAGTCTCTTGACTGCACCTTCAACTCCAGCCATATCAAAATCGTTTAGCCCATTCTCCTGCGGCTGTTTAAGTACAAATTCATAACTATCCACTAATCCCTTTATTGTCCGGTAACTGTTCAGCAACCAAATGGTTTTTCGAATATCTTCATGATCTGCATTTTCGAAAAACTGCACCTGATACACTTGGGAAATCAATTCAACATCATTCTTAGGATTAAAGTCGCTCTCTATTACTGGTAATACTTCAATCATGGATAATTCTCCTCTCTACAGCTGTCTTATATATTTACTGTCAGTATAGAGTGGATTTCATACGGTGTTACTACGGATAATTGATCTTCTGTTATGCCGTAAGCCTCCATGCCTCGGCGCTGGAATTCTACAAAGTCTTCATCGAACAAGTTGAAATCACTAATATCATCGTTTGGCATTCTTATTCACTTCCTTATGTTGATAAGATGGCTGAATAGTATAAATGCGACCGTCCATTGCAATTACTGTTGGAATGCCTTTCTTGTTCTTAATGGTCATTATCTGCGCTTGATATATGTCTCCTGATTTAGTTTCCATTGGCACTCACTTGGAGATCACCCGATTTGATTTTATCTACCAAAACATCGTAAATGTTATACTCGTTCATACCATCATTTCCAATACGGAAATATTCAGAATCCGGGCTATTTAACCACTCTATAAACTTCGCTACATCGATTGTTCCTTGCTGTACTGGTGTGGGTTCAAACATACCGGACTGCAATGAGTCGTTTAGTTCTGCCCATACCTCTGCACGAATCCTTGAATCATCCGTTCCTGCATGACGTTCCATTTGCCAATTATCTAGTATGTGTTGCATGAGTTTGTCTGCTGAGATTAATCGTTCACTCATATTGTTTTGCCCCTCTCTCGATTAATGTTTTCTAAACTCTGATCCCTTGTGCTTTCCACATTTGATGCAAATATGATAGATTCGATCTCCACTGAGATTTTGAAACTTTGATTGTTTCGTATGTGGCTGATAGTCATGTCTGCAAAATAGTTGCTTGATCCAGTTCATTTGTCTTGTTCCTCTCTTTATGGGGAGCAGAAGTTATGTAAACCTTACCCCGGCCCCCACTTCGTTGGGTCTATTCGGTCGCGTCTCGATGGCCTTCGGCCTGATGATTGCATTTGATGCATTTGAAGCTATACTGCGGTAGGACCTCATCGGTCCAAGCAACTGCAGGCTGACCACAGGCGCACCAGAACCGGGTTAAATCGTCCCTCAACTGTACGTGACCGCCCTCACATTGCATTAGCACCACTTCGCCGTGTCCTTGATTTGGAATACCCATCCTCTTCTCCCCCTTATACCTCTATTAGTTCTGGATTATCTATCGCGTTACCAACTACCACGGTTTGGCTCAACTGTCCGTCTGATTCAAGTCTGTGGTATTGGCTAGGATTCCGGGTGAATACCAAGTAAGCGCAATGTTCCTGTACCCATTCAACTTCTCCAATTCCGTTTTCGTCTTCTACCAGATCGTGGCTGTAAACCTCTCGTCCATTCTTGTCAGTAAGCCCGATGAATTGCCCGACCGTTTTCGGATCAACCTGCCATTTGTGCCAGCTTTTATGGTCGATGATGTGCGTATCACCCTCGCTGCTTATTACTAAGCTGCCATACATCCACTCGCCGTTTTTGCGTCTACCGCGAAATTTATTCTCTCTGCCCATCGTGTATCGTCTCCTTTGATTGGGGTCTCAGCCCCCTTATAAGTTAAGTACAGCCAATAATGCTGCTTTACATATGGCTTCAGGCGCAGCATTTGCATAGGCGACATTTTGATTTTTGCCTACGATAACTCGATATTTTAATTCTGAGTGAGAGAATCCAGTTTAGTTAAATGTGACCTGATGCGTCTTGTGTTTTCCTAGCACTTCCCATGCTGCGGATATGTCTGTTGACCAGTCCTTGTCTCCATATACAGCGTGTTTCATTGGATCAAGGTCTGAATATTGGATCACTGAGTAACGGTCCATTTGTGACTTCCAATTTTGTGAGCGTTTATAAGGCTCACTTTCTCCGGGCTTTTGAAAAGCGACTATAAGATAATCACCGCGCTGTTCCGCCCAAGGTATCCAATTAAAAACGTGCTCCTGTATCCACCGATCTAATTTTCTGCCTGATGACTGGTTCAGTATCTCTTCCCTTGTGAGTGTCATTGCGGCTTCACCTTCCCGTAATTGTCATAAGAAACTGATATGCGCCAGATATTCATATCCCAACCTAACGGTACTCTCCGAACCTGAAACATTCTGAAATCCCCTTTCTCCCATCCACTACCGAATACGAATGATAGATACTTTGGCTTTAATGGTGTGCCCCAGCTGAGTGTCATTGGTTATCTCCTTCCTCAACTAAAAATTCGTTTACAATTCCATCGTGTATCTTTGTCCAACTCAAATCATCCCGATTTGTACCCGCATAAAGAGTCACAAACTCTTTTCCTTTCTTTGCGCGAAGGACAACGAAATTACCAGCAGGGAAACCAATCGTCCAGCCTTTTTTCTTAAGCCACGATTCAAATTTAGGCAGATCGTTTCTTGTCATTGCTGTTCGCCATCCTTGTAGGTAATGACCACCTTGTCGCCTTGTATTTCTACACTCACCAACTCGGAATCTGTATCGATCCCATTTTCATCTAAAAATAATGGGACCGGGATAATCACTTGCTGCTTTGTAAAGTTAAATTTCATGAATTTCCTCCTTGGCTTCCAAATCCGGTCTGCACTCTGAACACCATTCATATCCTTCAACGGGAGTGTTTCTTCCACAACGAGCACAAGACTCTTCGTTAAGCCAGTCTGTTCCCTCCTTGGGTGCTGGGGTGATATCAAAGAGATTCCGTCCTGTTGGTTTGAATAGTCTATTTAGCGATGCTTCATAATCTGCTGATTCTTCAGGTGTAAAGTCTCTCATTCTAACGAGTAGCAACTGGTCAACTTTTACTTTCGGATTTGTTCTGAAGTAGAATTGTGGATGATACCCCTTGAAGAATGGTTTACGCTCCATGTCCATCCTCCTTGGTGGGTGTGGGTGCTGGGGTATCTGGGTAAAGGGTGGACATAGCCTCTTGAAGAATTCCGTACATCATCGGAGCTGCGGTATCTCCACTCTGCCATAGGTGATATTCGTTCATTGCCATTTCTATCGTTTCTTTAAGCATCTTGGCTTCTTGGAGCCAGTAGGATGCAATATGTGAACCTAACGCACCCATCATCCGAGATTGAATGTTGGAATCCTCTTTCAGTTGTTCTTCCTGACACATCTCCATATCCTTTTGCCAGTCCCTTTGTGTCATTGGGCTTCCTCCCCTAAAGTTCTTTTGCCAGGACGCACGGGAAATCCGTTCTCTGCGTCAACAGCTCTTGATATGTGTCGAAAAGTTGTTCATTTAACCCATCGCAACGATCGCATCCATCCTCGCAGCAAGGAACCGTTTGTGTTTCAATTTCTTTCGTTGTTAATCGCTTTATGCTAACGGTTATTTCCGTTTCTTCACCTTCCACTAGGTCAGCTACAATCATGTTGTCCAGACTATCCGTTTCCTCCAAATACTGCCCGAAAGCTGCGTCAGCGTCTTTTGCAGCAATCCAGTACTCGTTAACCTTGTATACGTTCATCTCTTATATCCTCCTTGTGGGAGAGGAGGGCTATTAACCCTCTCTGTCCCTGTATCTTTAATCCATTCCCCAAACCTTGTTTTTGCCGCAGCGTAGGCAATAGCTATGCCAGTGACCGCGTTTATTAACGATTTTGTGTCCTAGTAATTTGCAGATGATCTTACGCATAGGTTCATACCTCTTTCTGTGCTATATCTTCGTACTGTGAACTAAGCTTCATCCTCATTCAGCACTTCCGTAGTGTTAAGCACACCTCTTGCATGCTCATATATATTGTCCTGCGACCCACAAACAGGACAAGCCTGCAATGATGAATCAGTATCTGCATCAACTACAAAAAACACATGTGGCTGCTTGTGATCATTAAAAAAGGTATCGTCCAGGCAATCCGATGATTCACACACATAAATAATTCCTTTTCTTTCTGCCTTAAAATAACTCACTTTAATCATCCTCTCTCTTCTGCTCTCCAAGTTCTCATCATTTCAAAAGCTTCATTTCTTCCCTCGCTATTTCCTCGATTCCATGCAGAATCTAAAATCATAACGATATACTCATACTCACCATCATTGAGCTTATCCCCAAATTGCGCCCTGATAATCTCCATACGCTTTGCTATCCAGTCTTCCATTTTCACAATAACCACTCCTTCGCTATATGTGTCTTCTCTTCCTTTGGGAGAGGAGGGATACTCCTACTCCCTTAATGATCTGCGCATTAGTAGATTAGCTGTAACTGTCCAGTAGAATCGGCTATTAAATCAGTTCCGTAATCCTCGTTGATAATTACTTTAAATATCGCTTCAAGTACTTGGACCACGATGCTATTACCAGCAAGAGCATAAAGCGTTGCATTGCGTAGTCCAGGCTTCATTGGAAACTCTTTAAGCATCAAATAAAAGTCCTCATCATCAAAGCCCATTAAACGCCAGCATTCAAGTTCTGTTAAATAGCGGTATTGAGCTTCACCCACTTTAACAACGCCTGCATTTGGGCAACGATCTTGACGTTCCGTGATTGTTGCACAGTAACTATCAATAGTTTCAATAAAGCGATGCTTTTTCTTAGCTGCATCAATCTGCTCTGGTGTAGCTAAGTCCTTCAAGCGACTAATCATCGAAGGAATATTAATCATGTAGCGTTCGTCTGTTATCTTGTCCTCTAAAAATTCATTAATGTGGCGCAATGGTTGTTTTTCTAATCTTGTGAAATCGAAAGCTACATTTCCAAAGATCGAAATACAGAAAACACGTTCTCTCGCTTGCGGTATTCCAAAATCCATTGCATTTAACACTTCGAACGAATTGGTATACCCCAATTTCGCCATCGTTTGCAAATACCCATTGAATATCGGTACCACGCTACGATCTAGCACGCCTTTCACATTTTCCCAAATGACTACTTTAGGCTTCCAGATTAATGCGGCTTTGTCGTCCAGGTTGTCGCCAAGCAGGTCTATAGCTTTGTCTTTTTCCTTTTCTGCCTCTTCTAGTGCAGCCGATAACCGTTCTACCTCAGTCCATGCAGCATCATATCCGATAGTAAGCAGGTTGAATGTGTTCATCATGTCATCAGAAATGAGTTCGTCGTTATCGTGATCTATGTTCTCCTCACGCCACAATTCCCCAATACGTTCATCCAATTCAGTAATAGCTTCTTCTGGCAGCCTAGCAACAGTTACTGAAACTCGTTTAGTCGTCATCCGTGTCATCCTCCTCGTTATATAGATTATCTGGGTGTTGGCGGCTGTGGCGTATATCCTCAAACATGCAAAGGATTGTTGCGTGCTCGGATAGCATGCCGGCGCGCCCAGAGTATTTAAGCCGGTTCAGTTCGTTTCCTCCACCGCGCCGCGGCTTCGTACCATGCTTCTCAATCCTACGGAGCTTCCGGCGCAGATACTGCCGCCGCTTATCCATACCTTGCAGGAGCAACTCAAGTGTTTCTTCAGCCGATCTCATTCCTAATATCCGTTGGATTGACGATCATGGTTTACTTTGTTCTTGGCTGTATAGGCTTCTGCAATCTGCTCGAAGGTAAATCCAAGGCGCTGTTCACCGAGCGAGTAAAAGCAAGCCAGTGCTCCCCTGAAGAAGTGTCGTTGCTCATCTTTGAATCTTTCGTATCCTCCTACCAAAAATTCGCCCCCGATGATCATTCCGACATTGTGCAAAATCTCCGTAAATAGAACAACCGTCTTCAATTCCGCTACATCGTCCGGGATGTATAGGTCATCCGCAGGAAGGTTAAGCTGCCGCGCGATGCTCAGGAAGAAGTGTAGACAGTCTACGTACTCTTCGAGTAGTTTTTGTGGTTGTTTTTTCGGGAAGTGCGGATAATCTTTAAACTCTCCAATGTGTTCATCATGAGCTGCAGCATATTCCACTCGTGTTGATTCCCAGCAATGTTCACACATGTCAGCGCCAGCATCAGCCATAAACGGAGTTGGTCGCGTATAGCTAACTTCTTCTCCGCAATAACTACATTTTTCAAGTGGGAACATCTTCGGTTTCTGTCGGTTGCTCCAGTGCTTGAAGCCACGCCATTCGTTAGCCAATTCCGCAATCTCCACCTGTAGAGCCAGGACTGTGTTAGGCAGCAGGTCTTGACCTTCCAATCCTTTTTCCTTGATGATCCTTGCATCTAGCGCCTTTTGCATTTCATACATTTGATCGAGTGGTAATGTGGATTCCATCCTTTATCTCTCCTTATGGGCTATACCCGATTTTGTTTTAAACTCCCAACTCCCGCATTTCTGCATCCTCTGTAGCATCTAACGTGATTGATGGCATGCCATCCCATAACTCTCGAATCTCATTAGCCTTAGCAATTACTGCTGCTTTTTGCTTTGGTGTTAATACGATATCCATAGCCTCTTGATAATGGTTTTCGGCTTTGGTATAAGCTCGGGTATGCAGTACGTTCATGTACTTCCAAAACTTATTGGTACTCAAGGATTTGATTCGCTGGAAGTGTCTGCGCTGTTCTGTTTCGGTCATTAAACTAATCACCTCACGTTGTTATATGAATCAAGATGTCCGTCGCTTCGCTTTTCTCGACTTAGACTTCCATTCCTTTTCACGTTTCTCGGCTATTTGATCAATCATGTCAGTGACGTGTATTCGAATATATTCACGGCAGTAATCCGAGCTCACACAACAAGTTGTTGCCTCACTGGAGATACAAGCAATAAGATAATCTACCTCTTCTAGCTTCCTGAAAAGTTGTAGCTCGTGTGATTCGAATATCGGTGCCATTTCTCTTTTATTGGTCAGATTCTGCCGATAAGCAGCGTCTCGAACCTTAGCCATTCTACACACTCCTAATCTTCAAAGCGTTCTCCATAACTATATACAGGCACTGGTTCTACAGGTCTTCCTAACGCATCTGCCATCATGCTTGCGAATACTGCCATATCACTATCTTCAAAGGACTGTAGTAGACGCAATTCATTTGATTTGAGATTTCTTCCAGCGGCAGCAGTTAGTAGATCAACAACCGGCTTGATTTGATTTTGTCGTTCTTGCTTCTCACGCTCTTTCTGCTGCTGGATATTCTGTTTGTGGTTGAATTCTTCCCAATCCTTTTCGTCAAACCAGAATCGATCCCCGTATTTGTCTCGAAAAACAGATATCCAGTATTGTAAAGCCTCTTCGTTAGTTTGAACGGCGTCGTGGCAAGGCCAACACAATCTTAATCCGTTAGTCTTAACGCCGCGCCCCTTCCGACCTCTTGGCATTACGTGATGAGTAGTATCGGAATTAGCACTATTACATATAGGACAAATTCCACTTGATTCGGCGATGATTTCAGCAAGTACATCGTCGTTAAACTCACCACGATCTTTTGAGCTTTTGCCTTTTTGGTGATGAGCAAGGATACCTTTCTTCCATTCTGGAACTTCCTTCTTAGCTTTTGTCTTTTGCTGATGTAAACTACTGTAGGATTTCTTTTCTTTAACTTGCTTTTCAGGTTTCCAAAATGTCTGATGTGCCATTGCTCATTCTCACCTCCTATGACTCGATTTTAGTTCTTGGCTAATGCGGTAACGCTGCGTATTTTATGTGATTCGTTCTAGATAACCAGCTTGTTCAAGTGTTCTATAATGCTGTTCTCGCTCAGCTGCTGTGAAATGTATTGGTAATACTGTGTGAGCAGCATAGAATGCTATTGCCTCTCTGATTTCTTGTGGTTGTTCATCTAATTTCGATAGATCGAGATTCTTATTCATTAATGATGGCTCCTTTCATCGCTGAGGAAAATTTTCCTTACTATTCTTCAAAATGAAACGATGTCCAATCTTCACATTTATATACGTTATCGCATTTCGTATATTTACTATGTAACTAAATAATATACGATATCGCATAACGAGTCAATAGATCTTGCTAAAAAATATTCGTTATCGTATAATCAATTTACGAGGTGATAATATGGTTATAGTTAAACCCAATCTAACTCCATTATTAAAAGATATGGGACTTACTCAAATGGATTTATCTGATAAATCCGGTGTACCACAAGGAACGATTAGTCGGTTTGATAAAAATTCTCGACATGAAGCAAATCATTTATTTTCTATCGCTAAAGCTTTAGGTGTTACTATTGAAGAATTATTTATAGTGGAGCAAGAGGAATAACTCCTCTATGCTCCTTTTTCATGTTTTATTACCTTAGTTAGCTTCATATCTGGTGGCATTATGGGCTGTCCGTGATGATCCCAATATGTGTCTGATGGTAATTCTCGATATTTTTGAAGCTCATCTTTATCAAGGAAATACCTTTTATATACGCCATACTCTCCATCTATCGTTTCTACAACTCCAGGATTAAGTTTTTCACTCATGATGTTAAATCCCCCAAAGTTATCAGTTGATGATCTACGATATCTAGTTTTAGTTGATTAGGATCATTTTCAATAGTTTTCAATTGTTCAATTTTCCAAAGTAACCCCGATAACAAACTCTTCTCATGTTCGTCAAGATACTTTTCAATGTCTTCAATTTCTATAATCACTTGTTCTAACATGTCTTACACCTCCGTAGTTCGATATGGGAGTACAATCCTATAATTGCGTTCATCGTCAGTTCCCCTGAAAATAATTGGCGACATTTTCCCAGTGTAAGCAATCGTTAACTCTTTCGAAGTTATTGACTTCACAGCTTCCAAAACATACTTGCAATTAAATGAGAGATTAAACCCTTCACCACTGAAATCTATAAAATCAATAGACTGACTCGTCTTGCCCACGCCTTCAACGGATGCTCTAAGTTCAATGTTTTCGCCGACAACCATTCTTACTATTTTCGACTTCTCCTCATCCGCAATGATCCACACACTTTCCAGAGCCTCTAAAAATTGTTGTCGATCAACTTTAGTTTTAGACAGCCATGTTGTCGGTACAATTCGACTAGTATCAGGATAAACCCCTTCAAGTACCCGTGAGCAAAATATGAAACTAGAAGTCTGAATGATAAGTTTTGAATCTAGCAACTTAATTTTCAGCTTTTCTGTAGGTGCAATTATCTTCATGAGTTCCTTCATTGTTGCGGCTTCAATGATAGTCTGTATATCCTGCATATTCTCAACTGTCCGAGCCGAAGATGAAAACCTATGTCGATCAGTGCTTATTACATGAACTGTGTTTTCACTAAATTTAACAAGCAATCCCATCAGGATCGGCGTCTTCTCTTCTTTAGAAGCAGCAAAGGCAGTTTCCTCTACTAAATCATTCAGCGTTTTCCCGTCAAACTCCACTGATGGTCCTTCTGCGTCTTCAATAAATGCTGGATACTCATCCGAATTCATACTTGGCAAATCATAAGCTCTTTTTCCGTTGGAAATTTTAGTTTCAAGCCCCTTTGACTCAATATCTATAACTCCTTTCATAATTTTTACTATTTCAGTGATTCGTTTCCCCGAAACAGTAATTGAGCCAGGCTCTATTAATTGATAGTCATCATCGCTTATCTTAGTTCGCAATATTCGTGTATCATCACCACCTGTTAAGTAGAGACCTTCTGAAGTGGCTTGGATTAGTATTTCTCCCAGTATTGGGATTAGTGTTTTGGATGAAATAAACTTACTAGCCTGTTCCAAAGGCTTGATTAAGACATGTTTATCAATTGAAATTTTCATGACTAACCTCCTGTGTTATGAGAAGTATCTCTACGTCGATTTCGTCCACCTACATGCAACACCTTAACAAATGGTTCAATCCTGTCCATGATGCGCGTAGCCTTTAGCTCACGCTGTTTAAGATCAATCGGACCTTTCGAGTCTCTTACATTTAAAAAGTGATTGTATAATTCCTTCATACTAAGATTTGAAGTGTAGATTGTGCTCTTTGTCTCCATTCGATTTTGCAATATAGGCCCCATTATTTCATCCCTTGTCCATGATGATAACGTCTCAGCACCTATATCATCCAAGATCAAAACATCCACCGATTTTAAAGCGTCTACTTTAGCTTGTACATCGTTTGTCGCGATAGAGTCCTTAACCTCTCCAAGATAATCTGGAACGTACACCATGAGTACATCAACACCCATTCCAGCTAATTCATTTGCAATCGCACCAGCCACCCTACTTTTACCCACACCCAAGGAACCGTGTAAGTATAGACCTTTGTAGGTGATTCCTTTTTCAAATCCTAAACAGAAGTTAATGCACTCTGCGATTGCAACTCTTCGACTTTGGTCTCTCTCAAGATCCTCGAATGTCGATTCAACAATATGAGCCGGGATATTATGGCTCTTAATTCTGCTTTGATTAGCGATACGCTTCTCATTTGCTAACAGTTTGGAACATTTCCGAAGCCTGAATACTAATGACTTCTGTTTCTCACTCGCTTCTTCATGACTGCTATGTCCAGGGAATTCATTCAGACATCCGTTCAGCCCTGGGCAAGACTGGCAATGATCAAAACAAGATATGTGATTTCCTAGGCTGCTTATGTCCCTATTCAAGTCCACAAATTCAGGATATTGGTTTTTCAACCTCAGGAATTCAGGATGTTTGGCTAAATGATCCACCAACGCGGCCTTTCTTTCCAAAAATCTATCCGGTAGAAGCCTCTTAATCTCTTCCCCCATACCTTTCAATCAGGCACCTCCACGTTTAGACCTCATCAGTTCCAGCATTTCTTGCACCTCTTCCTCGGAAGGGATGTTTTCTTGCGATAAGGTGATCTTGTCTTCGTTTTCGTCTGAGATCGCCGCGCCCTCGTTCTCCTTACTAGTTTCAGCAGCGTGCAGATCATAGATCATTCCACTGCAATAGCTAAGGCTCTTTATTTCTTGCTTACTATGTTTAGGTTTGAATCGATCAAATGACTTGTTGATTCCTTCAAGCACAATTTGGATCGGCACCTTGTTAGCAAGAAGATCGTCAATAACCACTTCATCCTTCATTGTTATCTCTAGGCCTTTACCCCTTCGAGAAAGGTAAAGGCTTGAAATCTGTTTGCGATAATCCAATTCTTCATCTGTCCGGTGGGAGACGGCATCCCCGGCAAGATCGGCATCTTGTTCTGTTTGAATTGGCTTTGATTCATCAGGACCCTTAAAGCAGCAGTTATCTTTATCTTTATCTAGTTCTAAATCTACTTCTATATCTGTTGCGTTACATTCCGTTACTGTAACGTTACTGAAACGTTTCTCAGTCTCAGGTAAAAGCAATCCTTTTTTGCTCTCCCTGTGTTTCTTGACTCTAGCATTAGTCTGTATCCTTACCTTGTCCATTCCGTCAACATTCTGATGCTTTTCCCAGTTGGTTAAGAAGAAAGCGCCGTCCTCAGAAAGCTCAAACATTCCGAATCTCTGAAATGTAGCCAGAGCCATTCTGATTGTTGACAAGGGACGATTCATAATTGACATGAGCATGTCCTCTGTATAAGGAATGGTCTCAGTCAACATGATGTAGCCCCCCATATTGGATCTGCCAGCCAGAGCCAGCAGCTTTACCCATATGACTATGATCGTATCTGCTTCTGGCATCGTTTCGATGAGCTTGATTTTCTCATCATCAAACATATTGACACTTAATTTGATCCATTTTATTTCAGCCATTTCCACACAAACTCCCTTTCTAGGACTTAGTGGCTGCGATTATGATTGACTATCAAAGATCGCTTGTGATAAATTAAAATCATAATATTTTCAAATGTGTTTAATCTGACCGCGTCCCCAAAACGCGGTCATTTTTATGTTCATTTTCCGCAAAGATACTTGTTTTATCTTCAAAAATAGTTCAAGATCCTCGATTTCCTTGTCTAACCAATCTTTTGCAGCATCCAGGATTACAGGGCTTGTCCTAATTCGGCGTAAGGCAGTAAGTCTCCGCCAAGCTTCAAGTCGTTGTCTTGATCGTTCACGAGTCATATATAATCCTCCGGTTGAAAGTTTCTAACGAACTCAATTGCATCATCAAAATCAATCCGTCGTAAGTGACTGTACTTCGCAACACTGAAGTTCTCCTTTAACTTGCTCCATATCATTCTACGGTAGCGCCCAACCATTTCTTTGAACTTCATATCAGAGTCTTTAAAACGATGCTTGGTAAGCTCATTCGATTTTACCCTTACCGCTTGTTGCATCTGATCGCACTCAGCATCTATAAGCGTGACGCTGTCGCGAACCTCTTGTACCATCATTTTCATTTCTTCTTTGTCTTCTGCCATTTCAGTTTTAATCGCTACCATTCCATCAAACAACATTCGCACTGCTGCTCCCTGCTGTTCTGACAACTGCAATTGTTGACCTACAACTGCGAGAATTTCTTGGGTTTCCATTATTGAACCACCTTTCTCCCATTAACTGCTGGACGCATTTGATCAATGAAGGTTTGAAGCATGTCCAAACTTTCGTTAAAACGTTTCTTTTCACTAGTTGAAGCCGATGCTACTGCCCCTAAATTGAGTGTTGAAACCGCAGCCTTTTGAAGAAACTGCTTCACATGAATACTTAATTTAATCGTGTTTGAATCTGCTTCATAACGTAGCTTCTTCATTTGAGCTTGACGTTGTTGTTCATCAAAGTCATCAGGCTGCTGGAGTTTTAATGTTTCTAACTCCTCTTTAACTCGCTTATATCCTTCGTCAAGATCCCTAACCTTTTGAGTTTCAGCTTCAATATCTTTTTTCCACTTCGCATCACGCGCTTTAAGAGTCGCCTGAGCTTCCTTATCTTTCTGGGCGATAAATACCTCATTCTCTTCTTGCTGACGCTCTATGGCTGCGTTGACAGCCTCTTCGAGTTGATCAGCAGGAATAGAGTCTTTATATTGCCTCCGAAGGTTTTCTTTCTCCTTTTCAGCGGCTTCAGCCCGAGCGTTTGCTTCTACAGCAGCTATTTCTGCTGCTTCCATTCGTTCTTTTGTTTGGGTAAAGGCTTTATGTGTACTTATAAGTCCAGCATCAAGTTCTTGAATGATTTCCGGTGTGGCATATTCAGCAACGAACTTCGCCTTATCGTAGTTACGGCCACTGCCAAATCCAGCTTGTTCAGCAACTATATCCCTGACCTGTCCCTTATCGCTCTCAGGTAAACTTTCCTTATCTGGTGAAGACATTCGCTCCTTAGCCTTGATTCGTTCAAGTTCCTCAATCTTCTTGCCATAAGCAATTCGTTCAGAAAAAGTGAAATCTCTTCGATGTTCGTTTTCACTGATTTCAAGTTGTAGGTGATGTGCGCGATCTCTCACCTCCATAACGTTAACTTCGACCTTCTCCATACCCATATGCTGGTGAGCTCTCAAGCGCCGTTCTCCAGCAATTAACTGATAATCCGATGTTACGACAATGGGATTGATCAGACCGTTCTCCGTGATGTCCTGTGCTAATTCCTCTATTCCGATGAATTCTTGCCGGATACGTTCCGTAACTTTGATTTTGCTGATATCAATGAGCAATGTTTTTCTCCTTTCAAAGAGGTGACTTATATTTCTTCGGTCTTTTTTTATGAAAACTATGATTTTGTAATAATCCATCCAATATTTTTTCAAATCTTTTTCTCTTTTCTTAGGGGCTTGTCCACTCATGGAGGCTCTTACGAGCCAACCTCAACCTCTTCGCTGACAATAGGTATCAACTTAGCCGCTCTTTCCAACGCTTTAGCACATAAGTCATAGATAAATTCTTGTACATCAGGTGGAAATTGTTCGATATGCATTGTCACCCCTCCCTGTATATGTGTATGAAGAATGTGATTTAGGACAACCCTAATTTTTATCTAAAACAGCTTGTCTTTGTAGAATTTCGCTAAAAGCGGACTCAGGGCCAAAAAAAATGAAATCTTGCTTCGTATAATAAATACGCTCGATTTCCCATACTTTTTTTTGTGAAATTTTGGTTGAGTCCTCTTCCCATATTCGCAATGTAGCATCGCTAATTCCCAGCATTTTAGCAGCATCTTTCTGAGAAAGACCTAACCTAACTCTTAACGATCTTAATGTATTTTTGAGGTATGCAGGGGTCGCATTCATATGTAATCACCTCCTTGTGACTATATTATTACGCTTTTAGCGAAATGTAAATACTTTTTTTCGTTTTAAGCGGAATTATTTTCGTCAATTCCGTTGTATTTTTCGTTTAAAGCGATATAATAATAAGTAAATATATTCAAAGGAGTGCGGACAGTGGAAGAGAAAAATCTACAAGAAATATTCTCAACAAATCTGCTTTTACTTAGGAAAAGCAAAAATATGACTCAAGGTGATCTCGCTGATATATTGGGCGTTGGGATTTCCACTGTATCCGATTGGGAAAAGGCTAAAAAGTATCCAAGAGCCGGCATTATTGAAAAAATCTCAGAATATTTTGATATATCAAAGAGTCGATTATTTGAAGAAGCTAAGAGCTTATCGGACCTTTATGAAGATAAGGCAGAATTGTTATCTTTGCCAGTAGTTGGTCGTGTATCATGTGGTAACGGAACAATAGCTTATGAAAATATCGATGGGTATGAAGAAACTCCTCGCTCCTGGACTAATGGGGGTGAATACTTTTACCTTAGAGCCTCTGGCGACAGCATGATTAACGCTCGTATATTTGATGGTGATCTCCTCTTAATACGCAAACAAGAAAACATCGAAGATGGGGAGATTGCTGCCGTACTCATTGATGATGAAGTGTATCTTAAAAAAATATATAAAAATGACGGACTACTTATATTGCAATCTGAAAATCCGACATATCCTCAAATTACAAAATCTGCTTCAGACCATCAAGATATAAGAATAATCGGAAAACTAAAAAGAATAATCATTAAACTTTAAGAGGTGAGGATATTGACTGTTGCGATATACATAAGAGTATCAACAGACGAACAGGCAGAGCAGGGATATTCCATTGATTTCCAAAAAGAAAAACTAATTCATTATTGTAAATCTCAAGGCTGGGATGACTATAAGTTATACATAGACGATGGGTATACAGGTACAAATATGGATCGTCCAGCTTTGAAGCGAATGCTTCGCAATATAGAGGACAAGAAGGTTACAGCTGTATTAGTTTACAAACTAGATCGTCTAAGTCGAAAACAAAGAGATATATTAGAACTTATTGAAGATAAGTTTGAGAGCTTCGGTGCTTCATTTACATCTTCTGTTGAGAAAATCGACACATCTACAGCTTTCGGTAAGGCGATGCTTGGTGTTTTAGCGGTATTTGCACAGTTAGATCGAGATATGATCATCGAAAGAACAACTGCTGGTAGGAGACAACGGGTCAGCACAGGTAAATGGTATGGAGGAAGGGTCCCATTTGGGTACAATTGGAATAAAGAACTGCAATTACTTGAAGTCATCCCTGAAGAAGCAAGGGTAATTCAAGAAATATATAATCTTTATCTCAATGGACATTCCAGACTATCAATTGCAGAGTGGGCAGCTCCCAGAGCTCCCAGTAGGACGATTGATCATGCTGTCGTTCGTGAGATATTATGCAGACAGATATACACCGGAAATATTGGATATGTAGGTAACATCTATGATGGAACTCATGATGCTATAATTACTCAAGATATTTGGGATGCCGTACAAATAGAAATTGAGAAAAGAAAAGAAGGTATGACACCGATCGGTGAATACCTGTTGACCGGATTATTAAAATGCGGTGTTTGTGGCGTTAATATTGTTCATGTAAGAAGAAAATCGAAACATGCAGATAAAGAATATATTTATGAACTTTACGCATGTAAAGATCAACATGTACGCCCGAAAGAAAGAACCAAAAAAGAAGGTTGTAAAATGGGTTACATTCGGCGAGATGTAGTTGAAAAATCGGTGATAGATCAGATTAAAGCAATTGCGATTAATCCAAATCGACTACTAGAAAAGTCAAAAAAGAAAAAGAGTGAAATAATTAGTTTCAATGAGCAATATTCTCTTCTAACAGAACAACTAAAAAAGGTTAACACGAATCTTGAAAATTTATATGATGCAATACAAAACGGAGATATTAAAGCTTCGGCTGTAAGTAACAGAATTAAAAGCCTCGAAGAACAACGCGACATCTTGGAAGAGGATATAGACGATCTTATCGATGTTAACCCCAAAAAAACAGATGAAAAGAAAACCTTGATAATGTTCCAACAAATTGGGCATGCCTGGGATCACTTCACCGAAGACGAGAAAAAAATAGCTATCCGCAAACTAATAAAATCTATTTCATTGGTAAAAGGACAGCCTCCCCAAATTGAATGGCTTATTTAAACCCATTTTTTCATTTTATTTATGTTTCAATAAGACGTTTCACAAAATGAAATCCCAATACGATTTCGGGCTGAGTAAAATATACGAGCTCGTTATTAACTCCAACCCTTGTTATGCCTTCCTGCTTGATGGGAACTCGCTGATTCAGAACAAACTGATCGTAGCTCACGTGCTGGCACACTGCGATTTTTTCAAAAATAACATGCGATTCTCTATGTCCAACCGGGATATGGTCGAGAGCATGTCAGCTACAGCGGACCGAATCGCCGGTTATTCAGTGACCTACGGCACCGATGCTGTGGAGAAGTTCATTGATTCGGTGCTGGCCATTCAAGAGCATATAGATCCCAGCCTCATTCAGCCGCGCAAGCTGGGTAAGACCCATCTGCTGGAAGCCAAAATGAAGGAACTCAAGGATGCCCCTCTGGGTGGCTCCAAACCAGCCAATCCGTACGACGAGTTATGGAATCTAGACAAGAGCAATTCTGGACCACAGGAAGCATCATCCGGAAATCGTGCGTTCCCACCTGAGCCGGAAAAAGATATCGTCTGGTTTATCCAGCAATATTCCACCGTCTTGGAGGATTGGCAGCGAGACATTATGACCATGCTCCACGATGAAATGCTCTACTTCTGGCCACAAATGGAGACGAAGATCATGAACGAAGGCTGGGCTTCGTACTGGCATCAGCGTATCGTCCGTGAACTGGATCTAACGGTTGAGGAAACCGTAGAATACGCTAAACTAAATTCCTCCGTCGTGCAGCCTTCACGGCAAAGCCTGAATCCATACTATCTTGGTCTAAAAATCTTCGAAGACATCGAACGCCGCTGGGACCGTGAGAAAATATTTGAGGTTCGCGAGTTGGAGTCCGATACTTCTTTTATCCGCAGCTATCTGTCCAAGGAACTGGTGAACGACCTCGATCTTTATGTTTTTGAGAAAAAAGGCCCGGAATGGAAAATCACCGACAAAGCATGGGAAAATGTACGGGATCAACTGGTGCTCGCTCGAGTCAACGGCGGCTCTCCTTACTTAGTTATAGAGGATGCCGACTTCGAGAAGAATGGCGAGCTATTTATAACCCACCGCTACGAAAGCATCGAGCTGGATCTGAAGTATTTGGAGCGCACGCTCCCGCATATCTATTCGTTATGGGGTCGGACCGTTCATCTACAGACCGTTGTGGAGGACAAAAAGGCTAGGTTTTCGTATGATGGCAAGAAGGTGCAGCGGAAGTTTATTTAGGGGTTAGCTTTACGAAGGCCCACAGAGCATCAGCGCTCTGTGGGCCTTCTTCATTTTAGTTGTTATGTTATTACCACTCTGGTAAGGGCACTATTATAACGACTGGACCCGGGTTAGACTTCCCATCAATAACCGTGAAATTAGTTCCGATAAAGGTGGATATTTTGTTCGTTAGATTTAAATGGGACATTACTCTATAGTTACCATCAGGTAAATAAAAATCAAATTTGCCATCAATCATTGAAACAGTTAACTGAAAAGTAGATCCCGACTCCGTACTAATCACAAAAAATAATCCGTCTGCTAAGTTCGATCCATCTGAATAGGTTAAAGTACCTGTAATATTTTTTTGAGGTAATGCTATATGGATTGAAACCGGACTAGTCTGCTCCTTCCCTATTGTAATAGGAAAGCTTAGCGGTGTTTGATTTTGATTCAAATCAGTAAATGTATTAACTTCATATGACCCCTCCGGTAAGTAAAGGTTAAATTCTCCATTTTTTACTTGGAAGAAGTTTTTAGTAGCAGGCTTCTCGGAACCAGTGCTAACAAGGCCGAGCCATCCATTTACCTGTGATCCCTCCTCAGAACTAATTGTCCCCGTATACTTCTTTGGCACTATAATATTTAGTAGATTCGGTTCAGGTTGGTCATTTGCTATTATAAAAGAATAATTTAGTCGTATTTGCTCTATGCCGCTAGATAAATTAATTAATTGATAGGCACCTTCAGGCAAAAACAAGGTAAATATTCCTTGGTAAATAGCTGCAGTGAAAAAGGACTGGGAACCATCTACATTAGTCTTATATACGGTTATAGATCCATTTGTTATAACACTTCCATCCGCATTTTGAACACTACCAACATATGCTTTAGGTATCGTAATTGCCAACGGACTTGGGATCGTCTTACCGTTAATCACCGTGAACCTATAATCTATTGAAATTCTATTAGCGATATTATTGACGAAAAAATTATCTGCCTGGTAGTTACCGTCAGACAAATACAGGCTATACTCGCCCTCTAGAACCTGTGCGAAATAACCTGGAACCTCTGGACTATCTGTTCTATGCACCATAAGTGTTCCTGAAGGTACTACTGATCCATCTACCCTAGCGATAGTCCCAGTAGTCTTAGGAGGAATTATTATAGCAAGTTGACTTGGGTCAATCTGACCATTAACAATCTTGAGTTTATAATTTAGTGAGATTTGCTCTTTGGTTTCATTATTAATCTGATTAACTAGATATGTTCCATCCGGTAAGTACAAAGTAAATCCACCTTCTACTATTTGTGCATTGAAAATAGCAGATACATTGGGCTCTATCCTTGAAATAGTTAACGAACCGTTTCTTACTGAAGTACCATCATGAAACTTAACACTACCTTGATGTCCTTCTGGGATTACAATATCAAGCGAACTAGGGTCAGGCTGTCCATTAGATACTTTGAAAATATAATATAACGAAATCTGCTCCGATGAGTTTAAATCAGAAACCTCTGTAATTAGATAATCTCCATCATGTAAATTAATATTAAATTTCCCGTCAATCACCATTGTTCCGTAACCAATACTCATATCATTTTCAACCTTTTTCAAAGAAAGAATGCCCTCTTTAAATAATTTCTGACCATCTGCACGTGTAACTGTTCCAAATACATTATTCACTGGTCCCGGCGTGCTTGTTGGTGCTGGTGGTGTCACTTCAGGCGTAAATGTCGGCATTGGAGTTGGTAATGGAGATACAATAGGCGTTGGCGCTGGTGTTGGTGTTGGTGTTGGTGTTGGTGTTGGTGTTGGTGTTGGTGTTGGTGTTGGTGTTGGTGTTGGTGTTGGTGTTGGTGTTGGTGTTGGTG
>NZ_JARXWM010000018.1:0-127999 GCF_029893135.1 Paenibacillus sp. PastF-3
GCAGGTACAGTCACAAACATTCTTAACGGCACCATTACTAGCGTGCTTGGCGCTACAATCACTGCGGGTACTTTGTCCTCAGCAGGTACAGTCACCAACATTCTTAACGGCACTATTACCAGCGTGCTTGGCGCTACGATCACAGCCGGTACAATCACTAGTGTGCTCGGCGCTACGATCACCGCAGGTACATTATCATCCGCCGGTACAGTTACAAACATCTTAAACGGCACCATTACCAGCGTACTCGGTGCTACAATTACTGCCGGTACTCTCTCTTCCGCAGGTACCATTACCAACATTCTTGAGGGTACCATCACCAGCGTGCTTGGCGCTACAATCACAGCCGGTACAATCACTAGTGTGCTCGGCGCTACGATCACCGCAGGTACATTATCATCCGCCGGTACGGTCACCAACATCTTAAACGGCACCATTACCAGCGTACTCGGTGCTACAATTACTGCCGGTACTCTCTCTTCTGCAGGTACGGTCACCAACATCTTAAACGGCACCATTACCAGCGTACTCGGTGCTACAATTACTGCCGGTACTCTCTCTTCCGCAGGTACGGTCACCAACATCTTAAACGGCACCATTACCAGCGTACTTGGCGCTACGATCACCGCAGGTACATTATCATCCGCTGGTACAGTTACAAACATCTTAAACGGCACCATTACCAGCGTACTCGGTGCTACAATTACTGCCGGTACTCTGTCTTCCGCAGGTACGGTCACCAACATCTTAAACGGCACCATTACCAGCGTACTTGGCGCTACAATCACAGCGGGTACTCTCTCTTCCGCAGGTACGGTCACCAACATCCTTAACGGAACTATCACCAGCGTACTCGGCGCTACAATTACTGCCGGTACACTAAGTAGTGTGACTTCTATATCCCAACGCAGCTTTATTGAACAGACGACTACAGGCATTGCGACCGCTAATACCTATACCCCTCTACCGGCCGTTACTACGAGCGTGCTGGGAACGTATTCCTTCTTCATTAACAATACTGGGGCAAATCCAGTCAACACACGTGTGGAAATCAGTGCTGATGGAGCGAACTATTTTGTCGATACCACGGGGGATAATCCTTTAGCAGCAGGTTCTATCGATGTCATAGTGCCAGCCAGATTCCTGAAATATACCCGCCTATCCTACCAATCAGCTAATTCAGGCTCTGCATCCACGATCAATGTAAGTTTCAATGCTCAGGGCACGTAATCCAGATGACCATCATATGTTGTAACAAGAAAGAGTACATGGATATCCATGTGCTTTTTCTTTAACTATAAGGACACCGAAGGCGTTTATGCTTGTGTCAGCAGCTATACATATGTGCATCAACCACATAATGCCTTCCAAGGAGGAACAATCGTGAATAATATTACGCTTGGCGTCCACCTCATCGTAAAAGATGAAGCTGATCTCCTGCCTCACTGTCTCGCAAGCGTAGCTGGTGCTGATGAAATTGTGATGATCGATACGGGTTCTACTGACGAATCCATAGCTATTGCCGAAGCACACGGGGCTAGAGTCTTCCAACGGGAATGGACAGACGATTTCGCAGCTGCTCGGAATGAAGGGCTCGTTCATGCCTCAACGAATTGGATTCTTATCCTCGATGCCGATGAGTGCTTACAAACCCCACTTACAGAACTCCGCAGCCTTCTACAGAATACACAAGCTCAGGCTTTTACAGTAAACATTGATAATTGGGTAGGTGTACGACCTGAAGATAAGGTAAAACACAGTGCAGTTCGCTTATTCCGAAATGGACAGGGTTATCAATATAGCGGAAGAATTCATGAGGGAATTGACACTTCAATCCTTAGCAAACATAACCTCTCGGCAATTGAGCACAGTCCACTTGAGATTATACACTTTGGATATTTACCTGAAATCATGACACAAAAAGATAAAATCAATCGAAATAGGCACCTGCTGCTCCTCGCTTTAACCGAATATCCGGACGATCCTTTCCACTCCTATAATTTGGCAGTAAACTGCTGTCAGGAAGGTCGTCTTCAGGAAGCTGAGACGTTGCTTCGCCAAGGCCTTCACCATGTAGCACTTGAAGCCTCCTATCGTCCTACGATGATTAGGGATCTTTGCAAAATCTATCATGCGCAAGGAAAAATGAATGCGATTGACCCCTTGCTGATGATTGAACTGGAGCGTTATGGTGACTACCCTGATCTACATTTTTTATTAGGCCAATCTTTAGAGAGCCAAGGACTTTGGGAACGAGCGCTATTAGCTTATCAACATGCAGAGTCCATTCCTGCACATGAGATACTTAGCGGAAAATATGTCTGTGAGCAAGGAATGAGCACCTTTCGCCCCCTATACCGGATGGGTTTAATCTCACAGCGGCTTGGTCTTCTTGAGGATGCTGCAAGATTTTTTCATCGTGCACTTCAACACCATTCTTTATATACGCCTGCCTTGCAGGGAATTGCTGCTGCTTTTCAACGTCTAGCTGTACCCGATGAGGAAATCGCCACTTTACTGATCCAACTTGTTCCCCCAACTACTTCAGTCCGCAGATCCGCGATCATTGACAGTTTATATGAGATAAATGCTTATGAAACCATAACCACCTTATCCCGAGATATTTTTCCATTGGAATTGGATACTGCATATGCAATCATCTCTTCACTCATCATCACCGGCAAATTAGAAGACGCGAGTACAGCTATTGGGCAGATGACCTCACTAGTTTCCCAAGATCACCTTGGTTTAGAGCATCAAAAGCAGTGGTATACTCTTTGGGCCATTTGCCAATGGGAACGATATGGGGAATTTAAAAAGAACTTGCTCAACCATACATCAGGTGAACTTCGTTCTGGACTGGAATACATTGAGCGGTCCCAACGCCAACAAGTGGCATATCCGGTAGAAAAAGAGGTAGATCCCTTATATTCCTCATTCCTTTCCGACCTCATCGGGCAATCCGTAAAGCTGCATCAGCTCACACTTAGTCATACTTTAGTAGACCTGTTCCCTGCTTATCGATCTGAATTTGCCACAGCATTATATAAAGAAGGAGATTGGCAGGCTGCAGGAGAGGAATTTATTGTACTTGTTCGTGATAAGATCGCCGATGCAAACGTGCTTTTTTATATTGGTGAGATGATCTTTGACAAAGGGCATTATTCCGAGGCCAGTGAATGGTTTCAGCAAGCGCTGGAACAAGAGCCTGAGCATGAATCCGCAAGGATCGGCTTATCCCTCTGTTATCTTCAGCAAGCGAAGCTGAGTATGGAAGATGCTCTACAAAATTTAAATGATGCCCATGCTCATGGCCCATTGCAAGAGGATATCGGAGCTATCCTTAAATCCATTACCTTGCTGAATCGTACATCTTGGCACACTCAGTGGAGCTTACGTCAGAGCGAAGGGAGATCTTCCCTATGAACCATTCAAGAAGAAAGCCGCTAATTTCCTTATGCATGATCGTTAAGAACGAAGGAGATAGCTTGAGCCAATGTTTAAAAAGCGTACGGGGAGTCGTCGATGAGATCATTGTAGTCGATACTGGATCCACCGATGCTTCGGTTCAAATTGCCCTAAACTTCGGGGCTAAAATCATACAGCACCCTTGGAGCGGCGACTTTGCTGCTGCCCGCAACGCAGGTCTCCAGCAGGCCCATGGACAATGGATTCTCGTTCTAGATGGAGATGAGGAATTAAGTGAGGAGAGCAAGGGAGAATTACTGCTATGTGCTGAGCATATGGAGTACGAGGCATTTTTCCTACGCATTCATAATCATAAAGGGCTAACCCCCACTTCACAAACGATCACCGTCAATCCGATTATTCGGATGTTTCGTAATCGTCCTAAGTACCGGTTTAGCGGTATCATCCACGAACAGATTGCTGAGGCTATCATAACAGCTACACCCCAGGCACCGATGCATCTGACCACTGTTGTCATCCATCATTATGGTTACGCAGAAGGGGTAGTGATCAAGAAAGATAAAATCAAACGTAATGTCGAGCTGCTGAAAGAACAGCTAAGGTTAAATCCTAAAGATCCTTTCCACCATTTTAATATGGCTGTTGAGTATATGCGTCTTGGGGAGTATCACCCTGCTCTAAATCATATCCAACAATCACTAGAAGAGGCACCGCCTGATACAAGTTACATCCACCTGCTGCACAAATATGAAATTCGCTCGCTTGCAGAATTAAAAGATTTCCCTGGGGCGCTCGCAGCCTGTGATCGTGGAATGAGCGCACATCCGGATTATCCAGACTTAGCCCATCTCAAAGGGGCCCTGCTATTACAATTAGGAGCTTTTGCGGATGCCAAGGTAGCGTTGTTACAAGCTCTGGTCATCGGAGCTGCTCCTCCTGGCTACCATACTGAGGCTGGATTTGGTTCATATTTAACCTATTATATGCTGGGTCAATTATGTGAAGAGATAGGTGATGAGACCGAAGCTATTGCTTGTTACACCAAAACCGCACAGCTTCATCCCGAACCGACTCCCGTCATTACCCGGCTACTACGAGCCCTGAAATGTGCAGGCCGCGAGAGTGAAATTTACGGTTGGTTCCTCGCTCATCTGCCAGACTACACAGTGACTAAGAACAGGATTCTCCTAGAATTATTACAGAGTGAGGGATGTAATGAAGCAGCTGCACAGCTGATAAATGCCACAGAGCAGCCCATTTCTATAGAAGCGGCATTTAATCAAGCATCTGAGCAGGGGCGTTCACAGATTTTGTTAGCGGATCGTCTGCTTGCTTCCTTGTCCTCTTCTGCTACCTATTCTCCAGCAGTCAAAAGAGCACGCCTATCGCTTCCGCTACACAAAGTTTCAGAATAGGAGGGACGTTTCCTATGACTATACCCGAGATCACACTTTGTATGATCGTTAAGAATGAGGCGAACCACTTGGAGAAATGCCTGTCCTCTGTGCAAGGAATCGTATCAGAAATCATCATTGTAGATACCGGGTCTGAGGATAATAGCAGAGACATAGCACTTAAGTTCGGTGCAAAGATCATCGATATGACTTGGGAGAATGATTTCTCGAAAGCACGAAACCTAAGTCTGAAGCATGCAACTTCCCCTTGGATTCTGGTACTTGATGCCGATGAGGCTGTAGATCATTGGAGGAAGGAGCAGCTCCAGCACCTGCTGGACGCAGCGCATATCCACGGATATTGGCTACCCATTATCCACTATACCGGTGACGCCCCTGAAGCGGATTTTGTTACCGATCATGTCTGCCGCCTGTTCAGAAACGATAGAAGAATCATCTTTCGTGGAATCATTCATGAGGAGACGGCCAGCAGCATTTGGGAGCTTCCTGCAGGGGAGATTGCTTACGCTGAATTGCGTATTTATCACTATGGTTATTTAGAAGATGAACTGCAGCGCAAAAATAAATATCAGCGCAATTTAGCTCTCATCAATAGTGGTCTGCAGCTTCAACCGAACCATCTAATTCTTCGTTATGCGCTAGGGGTAGAGCATTATCAACAGGAACAATATCATACAGCTGCAGATGTACTTCTTCCATTACTCGCTGATGTTTCAACCCAATCCGGGTATGCCTCCGATATTTATCTAAAGACTGCCTATGCTTTACAACGATGTAACAGGCAGCAGGAATCTGCGGAAGTCTTTCATGCGGGGAGCTTATTGTTTCCCGATTTCACTGATTTATTAGAGGGCTATGCTGCTTTATTACTCGAACAAGGACAGCTAAGCCAAGCTAGACACTTCTTGCAGCAAGCACTGAAGAGTGGGGATACAGCACTTTCATATCCATCTTCTTCGGGAAGTGGAACGTATCGAACAGAACTACTAGCGGGCAGAGTATGCGAGAAGTTATTTCTATATCCAAATGCGCGGAAACACTACGAGGCTGCTATACAGTTTAAACCAGATTATACGGATGCGTGGAAACAGCTTGTCCCACTAAGCCTGCTATCTGGAGAGAGGTTAAGTATGATCGCATTGACCCGCTATCATATCCACACTCTCTCACCAATTACTTTAGGCTATCTCGTGCCCGCGGCGCTCAATGCTCGTGATTTTGAATGGCTGACCACTCTCTCTTTTGCTTCGCAGCTACCGCTAACCGTTCAAACCATTGTGCAGGCTTTCTTTGCTTGTACTCAGCAGCAAGAGGAGGAACACACCCTCGCCCCCCTTGAGCAGCTCCTTCATAATCCATCTCTTCTTTCCGAACATTCATCAATACTCGGTTATCTCTGGGCTTTGTCTTGCCGTGCTGGAGATAATGAATCAGCCAAGAAGTGGGTTGTCTCCATATTACCATACAGACCAGGGATCCTAACGATTCATCATATTTTAACAAGTCGTTCTGACATTAAGCCTTCTCTTCCTGATCTGAGCTATGCTACACAATTGCTGCTTCAGGTCGGTGCTTGGGACAGTGTATTAACGCTCTATCGTCATTCAGAGGGATCTTCCTTCCAATGGTGCAAACTGCCGCAGCCCTTATTCTATGGATTGCTTGAGGCTCCTATCCCCGTAAAGAAACAGTGGTGTTCCATCTATCTCAGTCAACCCCCTCATTATAATGCTTCGACGGACTGCGCCGAATGGCTATTATATGTGGCAATGGCTTGCTCCTGTGGGGAAACTCCAAAGATCGCTTTATCAGATGAAATGGCTGTGCGCAGAAATGGAGGAACTACCGCTGCAGTGGGACTCTCATACTATAAGCTTATGCTCGCTGCAAAAGCTTCCCCCCATGGAATACCCTCAGGTCATATCCCATGGGGGGTGCTCGTCAGATCTGCCAGTCAGATCTAACCGACTGGCAGATTCGGATTTCAGAGCTATTCTTTCCATTCAATCAAATGGGGCTGCTCATCTAGAATGGACTGGTACTGCTCCAGACTCCCCCAGCGCCCCTCTGGATCAAGCTCCATATAACGCGAATATTTAAGTCGAAGCTCTTCCGGGGAAACTGCCCATCCATAATGCTTCACTCGCAGTTCGGCAAGAAAACCCGGCAATACCGAGTAAGAAAGCGGCAGCCTAGGAACATGATGATCCATTTTCGGGAAGAAATAATGAAAATTCGGCAAGTATCGGACAAGTGTACGAGTATGCTTCGTATGGATATTCCAATGTTCATCTTCACGATAATGGGTGGTGCCACCCCAAAAATCAAATAGCCGGAAGGATACCCAGTCATACACATCCTGATCAATCAGCCGTCTCATCTCCCGTTTAGCTGCCTCTTCATAGAACTCATCAGCGTCTACAGACAGGAGCCAATCCGGATTCGTAGACACCGCTAAATCCCATAACAGCTGTCTTAACTCCCACTCACGATTAAACAAGGAGGTCTCCAGTGTCACAAGCTTCGTAACCTTGGCAAAAGAACGACATAACTGTGCCGTATGATCTGTACTTCCATCATCAACAACTACAATATCATCCACAAACTCACTCAGTTCTTCAAGTACCTGCTCCAGATACCTTCCAGCTTCGTTACGAACCTGCATCATAGCGGTCAAGCGGTTACCTGCTGTTTTGCGGAGAGGCCATTTATGACTACTCATCCCTCCACTCTCCTTTTCAATCGTTTTACGGCCTCTTCTAGATCTGCCATCTCTGATAAAAGCGGCCACGCCTGATTGTCTTGCCCTGCCGCATTCAAGAAGCTGCGCATAGCCTCATGTCGTCTGCCATGTAGCAAGTGTATTGTGCCTTCTATAATCCCATCAACATTCCCCTCCAAATCTTGCTGAAGCTCTAGCGCTTTCTCCCATTGGAAGGTCCGAATATAATTCTGAATCAATAACCTCTTCGCCTCTGAGGTGGTAAGCGAACTCAGAATCCGTATTGCCTCAGCTTCATCCTCATTTAAGCGAAACAGCTCTGCCCGGACAAGTTCGTACTGCCCGGAGTGAAGCCAGCCCTGCAGCCTTTCCGCATCCTGCTTCTCCTCAGCTGTAACTGCCGTAATCGTATATTGTTGAACAGCTGTTTCCAAATCCCCAGTCTTACCCTCTATAGCCGAAAAAAAGCGAAAATGTGAATGAAGGCAATCTAAATATTCATACAGCACCATGAGCTCAAAGGATTGCGCCAGATAGCGGTTTGCTACGGAATCCCCCAACAAGTACAGATAGGAAGCTGCCAAGTAATGCACAACAGGTTGACTGGGCAGCTTAGCACACATGGAAATGTAATAGTCCGCCCGCAACTCAAGCTGTATAGTAACCCAATCGGCAGGTGATCTCGCTGAATCCTGACGCAAGTTCGCAATTGCCTTTCTCCACAGCACCTCATAATCCGTAAGAAAATACAGCCGATCTCCCTGAAAGGTAACTCCATAGGATTCTTGCTGATCCCCGGCGAGATAGAGCACATCTTCCCTGCGCAAGCTCTGCTCTAGATATATCCGTTCAGATCGGGTGGCTACAAGGTCAGCCTTTGCGCCAAGCAAACTGCTGTATTTATCCCATAACCACTTCTTTTCTTCTTCCGGACAGCGTTCTAGCAGAGCCACTACATAAGCTGCCTGCAAAGAGAGAACCTCTGTGAGCCAATAAGGAGAAGAGACAAGAATCGTGTATTGCTTCATGTTCAAAGAATAAATATCTGCAGCCGCAACTGCCCTAATCTGATTGTTAGTCTGCTGCTCACTAGTCATTCGTCCAGCAAAGCAGACCCCTTCCCTATCGGGAAGAAGCTCTAGCAATCTTTTATATTCGTAGTCCTCCCAAGAACCTCCGCTTAGAATTAAATATTTCATGGGTGTGCCTCCTTGGAATCGGACAAATCCCCAATATAGCCAATTACCAGAGAGGCATTAGGGTGCAGCAGCAATTGACGGGAAGTAAACTTCCCATTGCTAATCATCCCAGGTAGGATCCCTCCTTTGTAAGCAACACGTTCAAGAGGTAGAGCGAGCGCTGAATCTCCCCCTGCAAGCAAATGAACCCCAGCTTCTTCCATTTCAGCCGATAAACTTACGATCAGATCTGCGGATCCTTGAGTTATGGCCTTCACTACCCGCTCAACATAACGTTTCTCATATTGGATAGAAGTGGACAAATACAGAATGATCTCGCTCTCATATAATGCAGATGCGTTCTTTAACGCCCGTTGCCATACATCCTCACCATGAACTGTTATCATTACATCATGTTCGCTAACCGGTAACTCAAGCGTAGCGTCCACCAAAGTATCTCTAATCCAAATCCAGCGAATATACTTGTAGCTCTGCTGCTCCCGTACAGCTACCCATCGCTCCTTCAGCTCATCACAATCCCAAGCTTCATCACAATAAACTATGGCCGTTACCAACGGAGATGCTAAGGGAATCCTGCCCAATGGTATAACCGGCTGTGGAAATTTTAAGGACTCAGTATAGGGTACTAAAAGTCCTTCGTTCTCTATCCCGCTTTCAAGTGCCCATTTCTTGTAGTAAGTCTGCCAGCCGTCCGTTTGTTTGGATTCGTCCTTCGTTCTAAGGTATTTATCCAGTGACTGAATAGCATGAACATACACAGCTTCACTCAGTGCCAGTTTCACTCCAACCTGCCGCGCCCTAAGACACCAGTCAGCTATCATGAGATGCCGTGCTTGAAGCGAAGTGTCAAAACCGCCAATTCGCTGAACCAATTCCTTAGAGAATAAAAGACAAGATCCGGTTAGCACTTCCACCTCGTGCCATTCGCCTTGATACCGCCCAAGGCTGTAGCTTACATGCTCCGTTAATTCATGATGAGTACCAAAGTGAAGCCGTTTCTTCCCTTCACCCTTTTCGGTAGAAGAACGCGGAGCAATGACTCTTACGGATGCATCATCAACGGAAGCCCACATTAACTCGCTTAACCAGCCAGGCGATACCATAATCGAATCTTCAAGCAGAATAGCAAAGGTGGTCTCAATATGGGCCAGAGCTAGGTTGGGCATATACTCCTCCTTCTCATAAGGTAGGAAGAGCACTGGTTCCTCCGGCGAGAACTGTCCTGCTAATACCTCCATGGGGAAGTCGGGAGACATTGAAACAGCAATAATGCGCACAGCCACTCCCGAGTGAAGCAGCAGCAGGGGTAAACAGACCGTAGCACATTCCATACGGCTAAGCTCAACTACAATAGAAATCCCATCTTCACTAGGCAAGGGTAGAAGTCCGGCACGTTCAAGGAAACCGTATCTCCCTGCCAAGCGTTCCATATTCAGCGATTCATGTGACATTAGGACTCACGCTCCATTTATTTAAAGCAATTCTACCTATAGTCTATGAGCGGTTAAGCATGATATCCCTTAATTTCCTCCATTTACGCCTTTGCCGCCTTCTTCTGTATGAGCTGCGCCTGTATTTGAAGAATTGGGTGCAGCTGGCGATGAATTGCTATCCTCTTTGCTATTCCCAGTAGTATCCTTGCTCTGATCTGATACTCCATTTTTATCTCCACTTACAGACGGTGCAGGAATAGCAATTCCTGGAGCACTGCTGCCATTAGCACCGACAGGCTGACCCTGATTATCGTAGTAATACATTGGCACGTCTCCGACGACCATCAGATATGACACTGGAATTTCCGTATCCACTACCTGGGGTTCCATGTCAAAAGGAATAACCACCGCTACCTCCGTAACAATATGGATATAGACCTCAACTAAAATCATATTGATTCCGGCATTTTGCTGGCGAGTGCTGAGTTCAACCTTAACAGCACCTTGCGGTTCAATCTTGATCGGAATATCAGGCCCATAAGAGGCGATGAGAGGACTACCTAGTGCCTGACCGAGCGGAATATATTCTGTCTGATTATGCAAATCCTGCAACGTGGTCTGGATTACCTCTGCTGCTTGTGAAGTAATACGCATATGCTCCGCATAGTTCAACATAAAGCCTGATATTTTCCCGTTCTTATCGGTCTTCCAATCAATCAGTTCCTCTGCATTTCCTCCGTTCGCAACTTGTGAAGTAATCGCTTTATTTATCGACTCAGTTGCGATTTGCTTCACACGAATTTGCGCTAAATGCAAAATAGGTGGCTTCATGTGCAGCTCCACGTATCGCAGTGCCTGTAGCACAAGCACAATCAATACTAAGGATGCAATCAGCCAAAATTTACGCCGGCTTCTTGGCTTACGCGTGTTTCCACCGGTAACGTTCATCTTTCTTTCTGCCCTACTCGATGAGCTCATATGACTTCTACTTCGCTTAGCTTCAAAGCGTGCACTCTGTGGTCTAGCCGCTGCCCTACTAGGTTTTGACTTGAACGCGGAGCTTCTTCCAGAGAACCTCGGCGTCCCGCCCCCATTTATTTTTGGCAGCCGAAACTGACCTAGATCAGGTAATCTTAGCCCTCGGTTCCCCCATTTTCTTAATCTCCCCATTGCGATAGTCCCTCCCGCCTTACGTAGAGGTCAAGCCACCTCCACTTAGTTTAAGGTATTCGCAAAGAAGACAAAAAAGAAGAACGTTCCCTCCGGCAGATAATGCCAAAGAAACGTTCTTCATTCATTTGATGATTAATTAGTATTAGTGCATTCTACTCCGTTTATCTTCCTGCAAATGGTCCCAGTGCCGCCGTATAAAGATCCCGATTAGAATAGCGATAAACACGGCATACCAAGTAATATATCCATTCCATTCTTCCCTAGGGACGATTAAGCTTGAGCCGATCGTACCGAATAGCCAAATGTAAGACAGATTCCCAAGCACGGTCCCCCAAACAAAGGATGAGGCTTTTATCGGTGAAACAGCGGACATAAAGTTGATTACATTGTTCGGAATAATAGGAATCGTACGTAGAAGTACCAACGTCCAGATTCCATATCGATCCAAGTAACGCTGCCATTTGTCATACCTTTTCAGCTTGGACCTCCATTTTCGATCAAACCAATTGTAAAGGTAACGTCGAATGAGGAAGTACATCAGTATTCCACCCAGATTACAAGCGAGCCAACTGATTATCATACCTCCAATAACGTTAAATACAGACACATGGAGTACAATCAAAATTACGAACGGAAAAAATCCTAATATACTCTGCAATAGCGCCAATGGAATCGTCACAAATAAAATAGAGGGTCCACTAAGGCCAAGCGTTTGCAGCAGCCAATCTATCCAGGTATTTATGGTCTCTGTCATGAAGCAGTCTCCTCTCTTGACTCCTTGCAGCAGCTGCCTCCTGATTTACTTCGCTAAAGCATAAGTGTGAGCATTAAAATATAAGCAAAGTATAGATATCCCTTTTATTACTTTGCTTATATTCTCAAGAAAAACACCCCTTCCGGGGTGTTTTATTGAATGAGTTTGCTTATGAAGTGCATTTGTAAAGAACAGTGGTTAGCGTACAAGTTACACTTTTGTAATCCATTGATTCTTCACATCATACCACAGAATTCTATCTACTTACAATTCTACACCTTGAATCCACGCATTCACTTTATCGGGGTTGTTTTCTACCCAAGTTTTAGCAGCTTCTTCTGGTGATTTCCCACCTTGAACCTCAACCATTACTTTCGCCATATCTTCTGCTGTCCACTCAAATTGATCCAAGAACTTATAGACATTCGGCATGTCTTCTTTCAGACCTTGACGAACCATCGTATGGATTTGCTCATCCGCACCATATACACCTTTTGGATCTTCCAGATATTTCAGGTCCATATTGGCGAACATCCAGTGTGGTGTCCAACCCGTAACAACGATAGGCTCGTTGTTGTCATAGGCTTTTTGCAGCTCTTGAGCCATCGCTGCTGATGAACTTTCAAGAAGGGTATAATCAGTAAGGCCATATTCAGCTATAGCCTTTTCTGTTGTTGTCATAATACCAGCACCCGGCTCAATCCCGATAATTCGATTGTTCAATTTACCAGCTAGGTCACTGTTTTTCAAATCTTCAATAGAATTAATATCCATGTACGCTGGAACCGCTAAACCAACCTTGGTTCCGTTCAGATTTGGACCCAAATCTTCCATTTTCGCACCATACTTTTCTAAATAAGCAGCATGCGTGCTTGGCAGCCAGGCTGCAACCATTCCATCTGCACTACCGTCAGCAACTCCTGCCCACATTGGACCTGCATCTACCTGCAGCATTTCAACAGTAGCTCCAAGCTTAGTTTCAAGTACTTCCTTTACTACATAAGTACTCGCAATTTCCGAATCCCATGCTACATAAGCCAGTTTTACTTTCTCGTTGCTTGAGGATGAACATCCAGCAATCACAGTAATCATCATAATCACTAACAGGAATAACCCTATATTTTTTTTCTTCATTCTTTTTTAAACCCCTATCTCTGTTTTGGTTTTAGTGCGTTCTGCGTTAAACGGTCGAGTAGAATAGCTATAATAACAATAGCGATCCCCGCCTCGAACCCATCTCCTGTCTTAGCCTGCGATACCGCACGGTATACATAGGCTCCTACACCTTGCGCACCAATCATAGATGAGATGACAACCATCGAGAGTGATAACATAATCGTCTGATTGACGCCTGCCATAATCGTTGGCAGTGCAATCGGCAGCTGCAATTTAACCAGCTTCTGAGTTGGTGTTGAACCAAAAGCATCGGCTGCTTCCACTAACTCCTCTGAAACTTGACGAATACCGAGATTGGTCAAACGAATTGTCGGTGGAATCGCAAAGATGATCGATGCAATTACACCTGGAACTACACCAAGTGAGAAAAAAGATACCGCTGGCAATAAATACACAAATGCCGGCATCGTCTGCATAAAATCCAAAATAGGCGTAACTGTATTTCTAACCGCATTTCTCTGCGCACACAAAATACCAATCGGTACGCCGATTACCACAGCCAATATCGAGGCAGTTAGAACAAGGGCTAAAGATTGCATCGAAGGTCCCCATAATCCGAGATTATCGATTAAGAGCAGTCCGATTATCGCAAATAAAGCCATGCGCCATTTCCCAATCCAATAAGATAAAGCTGCAATAAGTACGATAAGCACTAATGCAGGCAGGAAGGTCAGCGCACCTTCAATTGCAGAAACCATCCCACCGATTATCGTAGCGATAAAGTCAAACAAGGGGCCACAATACGTAGTTAGCCAGTTTTCCAACCACTCGAGGGCCTTTCCTAAAGGCAGTTTTGGAATGTCCATTAAGATCCTTCTCCTTCCGGTACCGCGTTACCCGCGAGTGCGGAAAGAACGGCTCCCTTAATCACAATACCCTTTAATTTATCCGCTTCATCTACGACGGCTACAGGCAAATGTGTCTCAGATATTAGTTCAAAGAAATCATTGAGCAGCGTTTCTGGATATACACGAGGGATCTCCCGCCGTGTAACCTCTAGGATGGATTTATTATCCTTTAGTGCCTGTGCTGCGTCCTCAGCTGTAATAACACCCAAGAGCTTGTTTTCTTTGTCTACCACATACAGGCTGAATATACCGCTGTCGCGCATCAGTTGAAGTGCTACACGTGGTCCGCGCTCAGGTCTAACCGTTTCCGGTTGCCGCATCACATGAGCTGCAGTTAGCACCTTGGACAAGTCCACATCCTCCACGAACCGCTCTACATATTTATTGGCAGGTTGAATGAGAATCTCCTCCGGTGTACCAATCTGCACGATAACACCGTCTTTCATCAGTGCAATCCGATCACCAATCCGCAGGGCTTCGTCTAGATCATGAGTGATGAACACAATCGTCTTCTTCACTCTGGACTGCAATTCCAGCAGCTCCTGCTGCATGTCTTTACGGATCAGCGGATCCAGTGCACTAAAGGCTTCGTCCATGAGCAGGATATCAGGGTCATTAGCAAGTCCTCTTGCTAATCCTACACGCTGCTGCATCCCTCCGCTGAGTTGATCCGGTCGATGATTCTCCCAGCCCTTTAAACCAACGAGATGCAATGCTTCCATGGCCCGTTCAGTTCTCTTCTTTTTATCTACGCCCTGAACCTCAAGTCCGTATTCCGCATTCTCCAATACCGTCCGGTGTGGAAACAATGCGAACTTCTGGAACACCATGCCGATGTTCTTGCGCCGAAATTGCCGAAGCTCCTCCGGATTCATTTTAACGACGTCTTTTCCTTTAAAAAGGACTTGTCCCCCTGTAGGCTCAATCAAACGGTTCAACAAACGAACCAACGTTGACTTACCGCTGCCGGACAATCCCATAATGACGAATATTTCTCCTTCTTCAATGCTGAATTCGGCTTTGTTGACTCCGACCGTCAACTTTAATTCCTGAGCGATCTTTTCCTTCGACCACCCTTGCTCTAATAATGGAATCGCCTTTCCCGCATCATGACCGAATACTTTGGTTAGCTTTTTCACCTCTATAATAGCCATGCCGTCCTCCTTCTCCCGAAAATATATCCGGGTTTAGTTCACTTATAGTAGTGTACCGGACTATTGAAAATTCATGCAAACACCATATACGGATAAAATTTAGTGTACAGTTTTAACTTTACGTACTTTATGTATAGAATACTCTGTTTTACACCAAATTCCTTTCTTCATGATTTCTTTACTTATGGAGGGGGATTTGATTACAATACATTGTATAAGGTTGCAGCAGTCTATCGACCTATTCCTCAGGAGGGACATCATGAACGATTTAGAAGGGTTAACACCCGAACAAATAGAGAAGATTAGTAAGGCCCGTGAACGCGTGATAGACTCTATCGGTAAAAATATGGATCTATACGGCATCACTTTATCCATTGGGCATTTATACGGTTATATGTATTTCAATCAAGGTCCAGTGACATTGGACGAACTTAGCAAAACAATGGGAATGAGCAAAACGTCCATGAGTACGGGAGTCCGTACCCTCCTAGATCTGAAAATGATCGATAAAGTTTGGGGGAGAGGGACTCGCAAAGACCTGTTCACCACTGTACCTGACTGGCATCAGAACTTCAGTGATTACTTCTCTATTAAATGGAGAAAAGCCGTCGAAGGAAATATGATTTCACTAGCGAAATCACTTGCAGAAATTAACGATATGAAAAAAGAGTTTAGTGACGATAGTAAACTTATGCAGCTCTTAAATACAGATGAAGAGAAGATTACCGAATCCATTAATTACTACCGCTGGTTGCTAAAATTAATAGAATCTTTTGAGAATGGTAAGATCTTCGAATTTATCCCTAAAGAAGAATCTTAATTCCAAGCCAAAAAAAACGACAGTGCTCCTGTAAAAAGGAAAACACTGCCGTTTTTTTCGTTTAACTTTCGATTAAGCTTACATCATCCAAATAAATCGTGCTGCCCGCACCAATTTCACTATTCGTCTCCGTACTGTTCCCATCAATAAGCCCTAGTAAAAATACCAGATGAACCCCTGCGTCTGTCGCACCGTTCATGGTAAATGTGTAGCTGAATTCTTTCATGTTCTGGGTCAAGGCTATAAGCTCAGCCTCCATATATTTGGTGTAGTCCCCGCCTTTATGCTCCACAGCTCCCTGAATATTACGGTTTACCGTAGAACGGGCCTTAAACTTCAAGGTGTACGTCTTTCCCTGAATAAGCTTCAGGTTTTCGTAATCCACTTGTGCGCTGTAGGCAGCTTGCCCTGTGCCCGTCAGGTCTATCGCAAATTCGCCATCTTTTACAGCAGCAGATCCGGTTCCATCAAAATACTGGCTCCACCCTTTTGAATCCACATCAAAGCTTCCATTATCCAGCGTGCCGCTTGGGGGTGTCACTGGCGGACCACCTTGTACTTCCCGGACCACAATATCGTCAAAAGAAATCGTATGTGGCGTACTGTTAGCCGTAGGATCAGTGCCCTGCGATTTGCCAATCAGATAATTCAGCTTCAGCGGATTGCTGTTAGACACCGTAAATTGTGCGCCATACGTTGCCCAATCGGCAGTAATATCAAACTTTGCTTGAGCGGAAGCTGCAGAAGTATTGGAGTATTCCAGGATGATTTGCCGAGGAACCGTTGATTTTGCCTTAAAACTCACCTCATACGTTTTTCCGCCTTCCAGCGGGATACCCTCTTGGTAAAATTGTGTATGCCATGCCTCCCATCCTGCCGACGTAATCAAGATTTCTGCCACGCCATCCTTCACATCAAATGCCGAAACACCACCTTCTCCAGACCATGTAGACCAACCCGTCTTATCGCTACCAAACGAACCATTGATGACCAGATTGTTATCATTAGCAAGTATTGTCTGAAGCACATATCCGTTTGCGTAATGGTCAGCTTCTACTGTGATGGTATAGTTGCCCTCGGATGGAAATACTGCTGCATCGATTGTGATTTTCCCAGGTTCAATGGTGTATTGTTCAGTTTCAAGTGTTGTACCATTAACCTTCACTGCAACAATTTTCTTTCTCCAATCCTCATGGTCTATGAAGGTTAGCTCAATCGGCTGCGAAACTCTGTTGTTTGAACTATCGCTTATCAATTCCTGAGGTTTTGCTGGTGCATTTTTAATTTCAAATTTCACATTATCGATAATAATATCATGGCTTTGAGGAATACTATTTCCCTCAACCTTTCCAAGCAGGAATTTAAGAGACAGTGTATCTTTACTGCCTTGACGGAATTCGAATTTGTAATGAGTTGTTGCTGGTGTGAGCTCTACAATATTTGTAAATGAAGCCTGATAAGATGCATTTTCAACATTTACTCCGATTTTCCGGGCTATGGTTGAACTGGCATCAAACTCTAGCACATAATCTATTCCGCTTGCAGCTTTCAAGTTATTTTGAAACAACATCACGGAATAGGGCTGACTACCCGTATTCGTAATGTTAAACTTCGCTGTTCCATCTGTAGCAGTAGCAGTGCTCTGTCCGCCCTGCTCCGTCAACAGCCGATCCCAGGCAAGAAATTCAGCGTTGAATTCACCATTCACCAGCGGATAGTAAACAAGTGATGGATCATAATAAAAGCTCGTGCGCAGCAACTTGAAGTTATCCAAGATGACGGTATCCGCAGCACCATTCAGAATTAATATGAATTGTCCCTCATGATCCGTTGCACCTGCAAGGTTAGTGAAGCTGGCTTTTATTTCTTGTTCACCTTGGGCTAAGTTAACCGATTGCTGCGCATGTACGCTGCCGTCTTTTCCAAGAAGCTGAACTGTGGCTGTACGTGCAGAGGATACTGCAGCATTAAAGGCAAGTTCATAGTCTTGGCCTTGTATAAGCTGAATTCCCTTCTGAAGCAATCGGACTTCGCCACTTTCGCTGCCGCCAATTTTCACATTCAGCTTGCCTTTGTCATCTACTTTAGCCGCGGCCGTTGCACCTTTGGCTGTTTCTACGTGCCAATAGCTCATCCGATTCGGCTCACCAAGATCGAAAGTGCCATTGTACAGATGATTACCGCTACCGAGCGGTGTCTTTATTCCGTCATGGTCAAAAGGAATACGATCTACCTCTTCCAGACGGACATTTCCGAGCCAGACTGGTGAAGCATTAGTACCCATGTTGAACTCTATCCGTGTTGCAATATCAGAGTTTTCTTTCATTTGAAACATCGTTTCGAAATGGGTCATCTCGGAAGTCAGCTCTGCCTTAAGCGCTGGAGAATAAGCGGCAAAGCCCCGTGATTCTCCCCCCGTTAGTTTAACGCTAATATTACGTGATACGTCTGTTTTCGCATCGAAGCTGAGCTTATAGAATCTGCCTTTAGCAACGGATACGATCGCTTGAGGTTGAACGGAATACACATTGCCTCCAGCATTACTGATATTTACCTTTACGAAGTTGTGCCCCCCAATCGGCACAGTAGATACTGTAGCATCGGCTCCTGGTTCTTTAAACAAAACCCAATGTGAAGTATTCGGTATTCCCATTCCATTATCTCCCGGAACCTGCTCCGTGAAGTTGTTGTTATAGACAAGATTGCCATCAGGAAGTGCAAGCTTTGAGCCTTCTAAGTAAGCTTCCTTCTCCAGCGTTACGGGTATCGGCTCACGATACTCACGGCCTGTCAGTTCATAGACTCTGACATAATCAACCTGCATTGACTTTGGAAACACAGTCTCAGGTGTTGGGTCGCCATCGAAGTTGCCGCCAACAGCCAGATTTAACAGCAGGTGGAACTCTTGATTGAATGGTGCTGGATAAGCATTATTCGCAGGCTGGCCATTGCTGATGCTGTACCAGTCATTTTTGGTCAAGAACAGCTCACCATCTACATACCAGCGAATTTCTCCCGGTTCCCACTCAATGGAGTACGTATGGAATTGTTCTATTGTGGAACCTTCCGGGAACACATACTCTTTACCAGAGTACACATTGTTAGGCCACTCGCCGCCGTAATGAATAGTACCCGCTACCGTATTAGGACGGCTGCCCCAGCCCTCCATAATATCAAGCTCACCAGAGGAAGCCCAATTTCCGTACTCGTAGTTCTCGGGCAGCATCCAGATCGCCGGCCAGTACCCTTTTCCGGTAGGTGCTTTAGCTCGAATCTCGAATTTCCCATATTTCTTGCTGAACAGACCTTTTGTCTTAAGTCGCGCAGAAGTGTACTCTTTGCCACTTACTGCTTCTTTATGCGCCGTAATCACTAAATTACCATCTTGTACCTTTGCGTTCTTCTCATCACTTGTATACCATTGCTTCTCGTTGTTACCCCAACCTGGATTGTTAAATTGCGAACCATCTCCAAGGTCATAGGTCCATTTCGTAGGATCAATGGTCCCTTCATTGAATTCATCTCCCCAAACCAGCGTCCACGGATCATTGGTTGGTGTTGGACCTACATTACCAGAATTGCTTGGAGCAGAAGTTGCTACTGGTAATGTCGTTTTCCCAGTGTTTCCTTTTTGTACTGGTGAGCCGCCAATCGTTACTCCATCGGCTTTGTTATCTATTGAGGTTACGCTTCCGCTGCCTTGAATCACTGTGCCTCCGGCACTTGCAGTCAGGATTAACGCAGACACATATGCATTATTCTCCAGAGTCAATTGAGTTGGGCTGCCCACCGTAAGACTGGCAATAGTTCCTGAGATTCTTAGCAAAGAGCCGCTGACTACTGAGTCTGCCGAGCGAACCGCTCCAAATATCCCTCGAAGTGAGATATTATGAGGAACGACGTTCATCTCAATATCCCCAAAGCCTGCTCCCGTAAGATCGCTGCTCTCTTCCAAGATAGCCCCGGATTGCAGCTGCACAGTATCCACAGTTGTTGAACCGCTGGCATAAATTCGAACCTTGCCGTTAGGTTTGGCTACTTGAAGCGGCCCAATAGAAGCATTGTGTAAGCCAATACTTTGCTCACCGCCACCTCGTACAAACGTAGTCCCTGTTACCTTAACACCTTCAAGCTTCGCATTCCCTTCGGCAATCCCCTCCGTTAAATAAAGATTGCCTTGGATGACAGTATCTTTAAGAACCACATCGGCATGATTAATGATTACATTGCCCTTTACTGTTCCAAGCGAAGTCTCTCCAGATTTTAAGATGAGTCCCGAAACCATTCGATCAGCAAGCTGAGCAAGCTCTGCACGTGTAATTCCGCCCTCAGGCTTAAACAAACCTCCAGGATAACCTTTAATAAAGCCAGCACTCGATAGGGCTGCTATCGCTTTCGCAGTTTCATCACTGATTCCGTTCAAATCAGTGAATCCTGCTGTGCTACTTTTGTCCGTATTGAAACGAAACACTTTCTCCAAGGATAACGCCGCCTCAGCACGCGAGAGTGCATGGGAAGGATAAATATTGTTATTCTTATCACTGCTCAAATATCCAGCTGCAATCCCTTTGGCAATATCACTCTTATACCAGTCTGTAGCCAGCACATCCGCTGGAAGCTTATCCGATTGCTCCTGATAATTAAATATACGATTCATAATTGCCGCGAACTCTGCCTTTGTGACTTCCTTGCCCGGTTGAAACGATCCGTCGTCATATCCACTTATAATCCCATTTGCGCTCCAACGCTGTAATGGACCTGCAGCCCAATGGCTTGGAGATACATCCGTAAACGCTTTCAATACATCGATTGTTTCATTTTCCACTTTCGTTACCGCTGAATCAGGTGAGTTTCCCTTTAATGGCTCTGCCGCTGAAGCATTCATGCTCCCAACCGGTGATAGCAGCCCGGTGACAAGGAGCATAGCAGCTATTGCTGCCGTGAAATTCCTCTTCATCCTAAACATCACTCCTCGAATTTCGTAATATTCGTAATTCAAGCGAAGAATCGAAATCGGTTTCGACAATGTTATTGTTGCTTAGATTTCCATATTTGTAAAGATATAATTTTGAATTTTTTTACATTATTTTTTTCGGAATATATCTCAGGATTAAAATATCCGTTTGACTTGTTTCGGCAATAAGAATAGACTTAAAATAACTGTTTTACTCTTCACTCCATTCAAAAAAACTCATAAATAACCGCTCTACCACAGTCTTTCCCCCATATTCCAACTATTAAGCGGAGGGTGGCTTATATTACATATGAATATCAAAATGATTGCCGAAATGGCAGGCGTTTCTGTCTCGACCGTTTCGAAAATTATGAATAATTACAGCGATGTTTCGGAAAAGACCAAGAAAAGAGTCCTGGAGATCATCGAGCAAACTGGATATTCACCATCCAACTCCGCCAAGACACTTGCAACCAAAAAATCAAATCTGATCGGTGTGATTTTTGCAGGTGAGCTTAATGTAGAATTTACGCACCCTTTTTTCGTCGAGGTATTAAATTCCTTCAAGAAACAAATGGGTGTACTGGGATACGATCTCATCTTCTTTTCAAACGAAAAATTTATTAGCAGCGGAGATTACTTCGCGCGCGCTGTTCATTTTAATGTGGATGGCTGTGTCATTATATCTGGACAGAAGATGGAGCCAACGATCCACGATCTGGACATGAGCAGTATCCCTTGTATCGGGGTAGATCTCGAACTAAAAGGGAAGAAGTCAGGCTTTGTTATGTCAGATAACTTCCAAATATCCTCTAAGGTCGTGGAGCATTTTTACCTCCTTGGTTATAGGGAGCTTGGTTTTATAGGAAGTGCTGCGGATTCAGAAATATCCAATCTACGGGAAGCAGGATATACCAAAGCTATCGAAAGTTTCGGTCTCCCTTTGAACCGGCGTTGGTTTGTACATGGCGACGATTTCTTTGAGTCCAGCGGATATACGGCTATGCAACAATTAATTCAAAGCGGCAGTTTACCAAAGGCCATTTTTGCTGCCTCTGATTTGCTGGCTTTAGGAGCCATCCGTGCATTAAAAGAACATGACCTCCGTGTCCCTGAGGATATCGCCATCATCGGCTGCGATGACATCGAAGCCTGCAAATATACTACACCAAGACTGTCTACCATCCGTCAGAACAAACAACGACTTGGCATCCTCGCTGCCCATATGCTCTATGACTTGATTAACAATCAGTCAGGTGGCGGTTCTTTTGTTGTGGAGCCAGTACTTGTTGTGCGCGAGTCCTGCGGAAGCCAATTGAAATCTTAGGGTATAACACGAATAAATCCCCTCAAGGTTTACAATGCCTCAGACCTCGATAAGAGGTCTAAGGCATTGTCTAACTTGAGGGGATTTTTCATTTAGGGAGCTTACCATTTCATTTTAGAATTTCGCAAGTAGATTTGAAATACTCTGAGCTGCCTCGGCACGGGTTGTCATCGATTGCGGAAGGAAGTTACCATCCTGATGACCCGACAGAAGCTTAGCTTCTAGCGCACCTTGTACATAGGTTACCGCCCAAGAACTAACTTTAGAGCTGTCCTTAGTCGCATGGAATGAACTTACTTCCGGCTTAACGCCCGTACGATATGCATAGGCTCTTACCAGCATAGCCGCCATTTCCTCGCGGGTAATCTGTTGATTCGGGTCAAAACGATCCTCGGATACGCCTTGAATAATACCTGCTTCAAAGGTTGCATTGACCGCCTCTTCATACCACGATCCAGCGTCTACATCTTGGAATGAAGTCGGACGACTCGCAGTTAAGGAAAGCGCTCTGCTGAGGAGAGCTGCATATTCCGCTCTTGTGATGGAACCCGATGGGTTAAACATAGAGTCAGATTCTCCCTTCACAATTTGTTTAGCAGATAGTTCCTGAATGGTCTTGTATGCCCAGTGACTTTCAGGTACATCTCGATAGTTGCTTTGGAACGAAAGAACTACGTATTGGCTAAAATGATTCAAATCTACGGTAAGACTGGTTTTGGACGGATTCATCGTCCCACCTAGATAGGTAAAGTTCTCATTGTCCTCAATACGGTAAATACCAGCTAGAGCTGGATTGGTTCCATTCAGAATCGGTAGTGTTATCTTCACGGGTATAGGGAATTGCTTCAGTGAATATTTATTACCAGACTCATCTGACATGATTAATGAGAAGTCCATGATGTCACCAACCCGTGAATACGGTGGAGTTATTGTTAGTTGATTTGATTGAATAGCTTCCATCTTCAAAAGTATTGTTGCTGTCTTCGCAGTTGATGGCAGAAGCTCACGAAGCTCGTTCAATACTTTGGAGGACATAATGGCACGAACCCCATTCACTTGTATCTCTAGATCCCTATTGCCGATCTGATCAAGTTGATCGATCGGAATCATTACTTGATTCTTATCTTCTTGAAGGTGTAAGATGATGTTTCCTTCAGCACTCTTCGTTAAGAGTTCATCTGGGATAACAACCGCCCCTGCGGGCAGCTCCGGCTTCACCACCACTGGCGGCGTAACGCTTGATCCTGGGTTCCCCCCACCCGTTGGTGGTGTTGTCGACGTATCATTTTCGCGCATAACAGTAATTGTATAAATCTGTTTGGTTCCATCTTGAGCTGTCACAGTTACGGTGATCATATTAGTGCCGACATGTAAATCTCCACTACCTGTAATCTTAACTACGCTAGTCGGATCGTATGCCGTATAGGTAATATCCGTTACCGAAGTACTATAGGGAACCGTTACGTTATAGTTCAACGTACTAGGTGCAAAAGCTGGCAGAGTTTCCCCATTCATTCGTAGATCGGACAGCAGAATTTGGTTAGGTAAGGATTCTGACTCACGGATGACGATAATCGTATACATATTCGAGCTGCCGTCTGGAGCTTGAACATGCACTTCCACAAGATTCTCGCCTACTTGCAGAGATTTACCACCCATGACATGAACACTTAGCAAAGGATCTGCCACCTTATAAGTAACCTCTGCGACCGAAACATTATTAGGTACACGAACCGAATAATTCATTTGATCCGGTGTGAAGCCTATCAACGATTGACCGTTTATCTGAAGATCTTCTAGTGTTGCCTGAGAGATCTGTTCTTCTTTAGTTGCAGTGGTCAAATTCGGCATCGTTTCATGCCCTTTCGCATCTGCAATCATCGCTTGCGTAATTTGTACAGCAGTAGCCTTTTCTTGCGGTGTTACTTCTAGCTTAACAATAGGAGCATTTGCTTGAATGCCATTTGTTGACGTTAGAATGATTCTTGTCGCTCCATTAACCGTCTCTTTACGAACCATCTTAACACCTGGTTGAGCCGGTTCAATCGATGAGAAGTTAAGGGTACTAGCGTCTATGTTCAAATCGATGGCTGTCACATCTGAAATAGCATTGTTGATCGATACTTCATAACCTTTGAGCTGTTGTGTAGCAGCATCCACTACTTTCGTGAATTGTAAATCTGCAGCACCCGATTGTTTCTGCTCGGTCTGCGGTATGAACATACCGTCAATGACATGAGAATCTCCAATAGCCGGATTCAAGCCAAGTGCAGTTAGCACCGTTGCAGCCAAGTCTCTTGTATTCCCACCTTGCAATAATTTTTCCTTTCCTGCTTCGGTGGCTACCGTTCTACCATTCGCTGCGAAGAAGATTGTGGTGGCAAGGGGCTCATCTTGGCCGTGACTTGTTGCCATACCCAAAGTTCCGTCTGCATTCTCTTTGCCCCCACCATGGTCAGGCAGCATGAGGATAAGCGTGTCTTCCAGCAAATCATTGTTCTTTAAAGCATCATAAATAGTCTGGACATTCTTGTCCGTCTTCTTTAGTTGTTCATAGTACGCCTTCGTATAGAACCCTTCACCGTGGCCAGCCCCATCCATATCATCCAATTGGAAGAAAATTAACGAGGTATCTTTCGCTTTGCCGCTAGCTGCGTATTGCGTGAATGCCGCTACATCCTCTTCATCCCCCAAGGAATAGCCTTCAACACCAACAGAAGGTTCAATATGCCCCTGAACAATGTTGCTCCATGTAGAGAACACCGTTTGTTTCGTAGCAGGTAATGCCTCTCTTATTTTTTTGAATACCGTTGGGTAGTCCCATGATTCACTGTACGTGTAGGCTGCGGTATCGTCATTATATAGACCATGCTTCTCATAACCAACACCATTAATCATCGAGCCCCAGTTTGGAGACGAGCTGGATGGTAACGTGGTTTTGGCCGTATAGCTAATGGCTCCATGCTCGATAATATTGCGAATGGCTGGAATTTGCAGACGATCGCCTACCTTTTCTTTCTTGGAGCTAGGTGTCTCCCAATAAGGAGCATCTTTTGAGACGGATACACCTCCACCATCAATCCCGATAACTACTACACGTTTATAGGGCTGGTATTGGACCTCGGCTGCAATATCTGTTAACTCTTTATCCGAAATGCCTTTCGCAAGTGCAAGGTCACCTATCGTAACATAACCATCTTCATTAAGATCTTCGGAAGCTTTGGCATGGATCTGAATAACGGCAGGCACCGATTCAAATGCCTTAATCGTTAGTTTTGTTGATCCGGTATAGAAATCTGCATGCTTTACTTCGATGATACCTTGGCCGGAAGCACCAAGCGTATTGAATTTAAGCTCCGAAATTCTGGATTTCGCATACTCCAGCGGATTCTCGATGTTATAGACATTACCCCCTGGCAGTTCTAGTCTAACGATACCAAGGGTCGAATTGTCTGTCTTCGTTGCGCGAGATGCGCTGACAAATTCGAATTGTGCTGGATCATAGGCTATCTCAACGACAGCTTTGTCCACTTTAGTCGTCATATCAGGTGTACGCAGATCTAGGTTATATCGGAATTGCGTACCTTGAATCGTGTGCTTAGCTCCGATCAGATTTAATGAACCTGAAAAATCCTCAATGGAAGCAAGCGGCGGAGCACTGTTATACATATTAGAAACTTCCTGAGCGGTTAATGCTCTTCCATACATATGAAGCTCATCAAGCTGTACTTGCAGCGCATTGCTGTAATTGCCTGTACCATCATTTCCGATCATGGTTGACAATCCTGTATCCAGCGTACCCTTTCGACCTGCAATCGTCATGGTACTTGCGATCCCCTGATAGTTCGAGCCATTAACTTTGGTCACATTTACAGGAACACCATCTTTATAAAAATCAACTCGCCCTGAAGCACGATCATGCGATATGGCTATATGATGCCAAGTACCATCTACAACATTTGGAATTTGGGCATCTGCACGCGATTCGCCGGATGTATTGAAGTTCCATTGAAGTGCACTTCCCTTCAGCGCTAAGGCATAACCTACATTTGCACCAGAATCCCAATTCTTATTGGATAGAATCGCAGGGTCTCCTGAGACAGAAGGTGTTTTAACCCAAAATGCGAACGAGAAGTTCTTGTCCTTGCCGAATTGCAGACTTGTTGGTTTGCCAAGATCAACATATTGCAGCGCTGAACTCTTGGAATCGATACTCAAGGCTTGTCCGACGCGACCTTTCACGAACTGTGGATCTTTAACCGGTGTTGCCGGTATAGCATTTACAGATTGATCCTCCAAATTATTCTCGAAGGACATCTGTAGAAGTGTGTCCGCAGAGAATACTGAGCTACCGGTAAAATCGATTTCACTCATACTGGTGAATAAAGCGGTTGGGTTATAGGTGCTCGTGACAACAAATTTCACATATCTGCCTTGTATCGCTTTATCCAGCCTATTGAAATCTTGATAGCTCGTGCCTTTCCAGGTTTTCTGGAATGTGCCGCTCGCTTTATTCGCCGGATTACTCAGGTACACCGGATCGGTCAAATCCGATAATTGATCCGAGGCGTAGAGTTCAAAATCCTTTGGAAATTCCAGAGCCGTCTGACTTAAGCGGCTAGTGCGCCCAATACCAGTTAAGTTCTTACTACCCTTCATGTCGATAATCACCCAATGTGGAAATGAAGCGACAGGCTCCTGCCATTTGGAATGCCAAATCGTAGCCGTATCATTATCAAGGATGTTCGCAGCATTGGCATTTTCATTGTCCGCATAAGAACTAAAGGAGTCGATAGTGAATGCGTTCTTAGGAATAAAGGAATATATTGCTGCCTGTTGTATTTTTTTATAGACCCACTGAAGCCCGACATAAGCAAGGTCAATTTGGGTTGGGCTATTACTTGCCGTCAGTTGTCTGGCTTTCTGAAGTTGGCTTGCAAGCTCGCCCAGCTGGTCTTTCGGGTAAGATACACCACTGACTTTATCGCTGTTCTGTTGAAAGGATGCAGCGTCATGAATTAATGTAGTGAGCTGTTCAAAGGTAAAAAGCTGAACACCCTTATAGGAATCCGACAATGCTTTGTTTTCCGTGGCTGTGAGAGATCTCTTCCAAATTCTCAGATCATCTATGGTAATCGTTGCTCCGCCATTTCCTTTGTTGCCATCCACACCAATCAGCGTGTTAAAGGTTGTATCTACACTTTGAGTACCAAGCGAGGCAATACTCCCCGATGCCTTCTCCGTCCCATCTACATAAACTTTTGCTAAGTTGTTTGTTCTGTCCGCTGTAATGGTAAAGAGATGCCACTCCATTCCTACACTTGATGCTGTAATATCCGCTCTTTTCGTTCCATCACTAATATTTAAGGTCATACCATTGGTGGAGGCAGGTCCAATATACCAGCCTAGGTTACTGCCACTATTCCAGTTTTTATTGGAAAGGATAGTCTGATCCCCGGAAAGATTGCCTTTGTGCCAGAAAGACACGGTGAAGCTTCCTGCTCCGAATTTCAAATCATCACGCTTGCCCAAATCAATATAATTACTATTACCCGCTGCAATGAGCACAGCTTTATTGGCTTTACCATCGACATACGTTACATTGCCTGCTAGACTTGCTAGCCCTGTCACGTCTTTAGCTTCATCGGATAGGTTACCATCCAATTTCATATCGACAACTAGATCCTTCCACATGGTCGATGGATCAATTGGCGTCAGTTCAGGTCCTTCATTGCCGGCTGTGAACGATTGCTCTAGCGTTGCAGAGCGATTCCCGTAGGCATCCACAGCTGTCACTTGAACAATGTATGAAGTTTGAGGCGCAAGTCCTTCGAGTGGAATATTCATTGCATTCGGAATCGGGGAAAAGTAATAGTCAGAGAATACATTTACAGATTTGCTGCTGACTCCAGACCTTTTATCGATGACATTGATTTCATAATGATGCATAGATTGATCATCTTTCGCTTGCTTAAAGAAAAGTAAAGGTACCGTATCCTGATTCGTTATGTCGAGTTCACTATTGAATACAGGAGCAACCTTATTACGGTTAGCCGTAGTGTACTTGAAATTGCTCTTAATCGCTTCATTCGTCGAGCCTTTTAGCTGAATGACCCACTTGTCTCCAGCAACTGTACCCGAACTGTTGAATGGAGGCTGCGGCTCAGCCGTCCATTTGCCGTCAGTGTAGATATCTCCAGGATCTGCGTTAAGTGCAATCCGATCCACTTCAACCCGATCCGCATACACCTCAACGAAGTCGGCCTGACTGACCGGAAATTCAAAACGTCCTTCAAGTCCCTTCTTAGTCACTTGGGAGTACCCGCGATCGGATTCAATGTAAGACATGGAGCCAAGGTTAACTGAAGTGAAATCCTTCTGGTAAATGGAGCGATCATCACTAATATTCAGATGGGAGTGTCCTGAGAAGGTAATTACTTGAGGATAGTCTTTGAGATCGGAATAAAGATTAGGATTCGATGCCTGCTGCCCATCCATTACCGTATTCGATATAGGCTGGTGTACATTCACGAAGATGGGGGTATTCTGATTCTTCGGATCAGCTGTGAGTTCTGCAAGTCTACCCTTTAACCAATTACGCTGGCCTGTATCTGAGTTGTAGTTGTTCCCGTTTAAAAATATGAAATGATAGCCACCGATTTCAGATTCATAGTAGCCATTCGGCTGGCTTGTGAACCAGTCCGCAGGATAATGTTCGTTGACTTTAGCAACGGTGGAATCGTGGTTGCCTATAGCCATCCGGATTTGGGTGTTATTCCACTGCTTTCTAGCTAAATTTTGCTCAAAAATTTCTCGAACCATCACATGATCATTGGGCTTGTCATTCCCATTATCATTAATCATATCGCCAACGACGAGTATTGCATCCGGGTTCGGGAAAATCGACCCTATCGTATCAAAGAATTGGGTATAACGGGCATCCGCTGAAGCATGTGAGCCTACATGTACGTCTGACATCGCTACAAACTGGAGCAAGGGCTTTTCTTTGGTCTTGATGATATAAGAGAAGGTTACTCCCTTACTTGCCACGCCATTTTTGATCGCAATGGCTGACAAATTCGTTGTTTTGGAAATTAGGATCGGCCCGTTATATTTCAAACTATTTATATCCGGAAGCGTGCCGTCGAGTGTATAGTAAACGTCAGCATTCTGCGTTGCAGTTGTAAGGTGGATCGTCTGCGCTTCTTCATATCGGCCGGTGGGTACAGAAGTCTTTGGTTGATCTACAGATAGAATCTCAGATTCTTCAGCTGCAAACACAGGGGTGATATTCGGCATTGTGGAACAAATCACTGTGAGTGCCAGTAATAATGCAACAAATTTCCTACCTTTTCTGAACAAAATCATCTCTCCCAAGCATTATTTTATAGTTTTGAATAACATGAGAACTCACCATCGACAGAAGAGCTAGCTACCCTATCCCGGATATATTCGATAACGCCTCCTTTCTTCATCCGATTCAAAGTACATCCCATACTATTATTTGGTAGCCTGGGGTCTGCTGTGTATATTGTAGGTATGGATTATTTGCATAACATTAAATATCTGTAAAATTCAAAAGATGCATCCAAAGACTGTGATATGGGTCAAAGCGCCTAACTCAATCCAAAAAGTTGCCTATTAAATGAACAACATCTGCATACTATCAGACCGATATGATCATAACAGTAGCCAAATTCATGCATAATATATGCCAAAAATACTTTAGTAATAAAATAAAAAAGACCATTCCTCGGAAAAATACCGAGAAACGGTCGCATGTTTACAATCTTCTATACTTTATGTTTACCTGAACAACTCACAATGAAGTTGGCTCCCCTACCCGCTCATCTAAGCTCAGCTCTACCAGTTGACCCGCCTGGGTCAATCCCGCGCCAAAGCCATACATTAGAATCTTTTGCCCATTCTTTACTTTGCCCTCACGTATCCCCAAATCAAGAGCTAAAGGAATTGTAGCGGCAGAAGTATTGCCATAATTCACAAGACTATGCAGCACTTGCTCCATCGGATAGTTCAATCGCTCGCAAATCGGCTCAATCATCCGCATATTCGCGCTGTGTGGAATAAACCAGTCGACTTGTTCCAGACCCACTGCTGCCTTTTCAAGCAACTGCTTTATACCAAGAGGGACGGTTCTAACCGCCCAGCGAAACACCTCGCGCCCGTTCTGTACCAGCATCTGTGTGTCTACCAGTTCAATATTGTTAACCGTATGGGCTAGACCTGTGCGATACACATGATGCCCCCCGCTGCCATCAGTAGCTAGCTGAAAGCCTAAAAATCCCGTCGATTCCTTATCACTCTCCACAAGCACTGCCCCAGCTCCATCACCAAAAAGAATACATGTACTGCGATCAGTGTAATCGGTAATCTTGGAGATCGTATCCGCACCAATCACTAGAACCTTACGGTGCATCCCTGAAGCGACATAGCTATGAGCCGTATGAAGCCCATATACAAAACCTGCACAGGCTGCGCTCAAATCTATAGCTCCAGCAGTCTGTGGAATATTTAAACGGTCTTGAATCAAAGAAGCTACAGAGGGAAAGGAAAAATCAGGTGTACTAGTAGCTACCAAGACCATGTCGACATCCTGAACGCTTTTTCCATAACGTTTCATTAGGTCCTGTACTGCAGCTACACATAAATCACTTGTGTATTCATCCTCTCGACTAATTCTGCGTTCACGAATTCCAGTCCGCTGAACAATCCACTCATTATTAGTATCCACCATCTGCTCAAGATCGGCATTCGTCAATCTTTTTGCCGGGACATAAGTTCCGATAGCTGTAATTTTTGCACCTGTCATTCCAATCACCTCTTCAATTAGTATCTGATATTAGTACTTGGTACTAATTATAACTCTACACCTGCTATAAAGTAAAGAAAGCCGGTAAAGCAGCATGGCTTCCCGGCACTATCAATACGTATCTCGACTCACTTAAGCACGATTTACTTTACGGTGTTTTCTTTTTCTGACGAACAATAGAATTGCAGCAATGATCACCACTACTAGGATGATTATCACGATCACAATATTCCATACGTTCGGCACATAAACCTGCATTTTGATTGGCTCTGTATCCCCAAGCGTAACATTCCAACTAAGTGTTCTGCCTTCATCAACAGCTGCATTATTATCACCAATTAGATCTATTGGCAACGTTAGTTTAAAATCAAATGCCAAGTTTTTCAGCACCGCCCGAATAATCGGCTTCGATAAACTCAATGTTCCCATGTTATCCATAATGGTATCCATATAGCTATTAAATTGAGGCTGTGCCTCAACATCATACGTGGTATATAACAAATTCTTTTTAGTAACGAGCTGTAGATCCACAATATCCAACCCCATAGAGGTTGAACCTATATCCTCAAATGAAGCGTAATTTTTCTGGATTTCATAGACTGTAGACTTACCTTCTTGTCGTTTTTCTAGCTGAATCCCATCCTCCTTCAATTTATCTGTCAGACTCTTCTCCATTTTATCGCTGATCAATGCCTCTGTTCGGGAATCCAATTTCACATTCATTGCTAAATCTACGCTTTTATTCTTATTCACCGTGACGTGAACTGTACCATTAGAACATCCCGATATTAATATCATCATTAAGAGCAGTACTAGGATCGTCAAGCCTCTCCATTTTAACGGCATTTTTCTCAAACCCTTCAATAGTATGTATTCCTAAAACAGCTACCCATGCTCTAAAGGCTAACTCATTTATCCCTTTGAATCAAACTTAATATAAATTAATCCTATATATTCTCAGAAAAAAGAGGTTATCTCAAAGTAATAAGTTCTACTCATAAGATCACCTCTTTCTCCAAAAAACCACAGGCAACTCGCTTTCTGTGTTCTATTCATTCCTTAAATGCTAAGGGAGGTCCTTCTTTTACTCCCTCTGTGAATAGATGCATTCTCTTCGTTTTTTAAAATATCCGCCTGACGGAGAACTTTCCTACCTCTCCAGCGCATTAGAACAAGCATCCCCCGCACAAACTCATCAGCAATCATACAGCAGTAGATCCCTGTGAGCCCCCAGCCTAAGCTGATTCCAAACCAATAGGAACAACCAACTCCAATAATGGACATAGACACGATAGAAGTATACATCGTATAACGGGTATCACCGATGGCGTTCAGCGCATTACCCATGCCCATGTTCAGCATTTTGCAAGGCTGCAGTAGGAGATTTAGAGCCAGTAGAGAAATCCCAATCGCAATAATCCGCGGGTCGGAAGTGAAATAACCTAGTAGATTCCTGCCGAAAAGAAATAGCAGTAACATGTTCGCTGATACAATAGCCAAGCCGATATACAGCGTGCGATATGCACTACGATAAGCCTCCTTCAGCTTCCCTGCCCCGAACAAATGCGCGATCTGTATCTGTCCAGCCAGAGCGATTGCATAACCTAACGTGAAGCAAAAGGATTCTAAGGTATTGAGATAAGTCCGTGCGGCTAACGCTTCTGCCCCCAGTACGGCTAGAAAGGAATAGACAATCAACTGCGAGAACACCCAGCAGGAAGAATTAATTCCAAGTGGCCAAGCAATCTTTATAATTTCCTTGAATAGCTTGCCGTTGAATATACGGAAATCCCTAAGTTTAATCTTAATCTCGAAGGAACCTCTAAACATGGTATACAGCATGATCACTCCGACCAGTCTACTGATAATACTTGAGATTGCGATTCCCGCAAGCCCTAGCTGTGGCAGACCGAACATCCCGAATATAAAGGTATAGTTCAGAATAATGTGAATGACATTTATGATGACCCCTGTGTACATTGGACCTTTGGTGTTCCCTGTATTACGAATCGCTGTTCCAAGGGAAGCAATCATCCCCACCAAAAATAGACCGCCACCGACATACGAGATATAAATATTGGACAGTGATAATAGCTCAGGCGAAATATTTAGAATCCCCGCTATTGGACCCGCATAGAAGAACAGGATGATACTCACGACAATACCAAGAATGAGACTAACCGATACGCCCATAATTGCAATCGTACGTGCTTCGCTGAAACGTTTTGAACCCATTCTTTGCGCGATCAGGATTCCAGCCCCGCCCGCAAAGGTGGTAAAAAGTGTGGTCAACGCACCGAACAATTGATTGGAAATGCCGACTACGGCGACTGCATCGTCTGAAATACGGCTGACCATGAGTGTATCCACCGTACCTAGCAGGGTCTGTAGAAACACCTCTATAAATATAGGCCAAGCCAATACCCATAGTCCAAAGCCCTGTCTTTCTTTTTTCACTAAATAAACCTCCCCTTAAACCAAACATGCATACTGGGCCTAAGAAACAGCATATTGTTTCTTTAGGTCAGACTAAATTATAGATGATATACTTTTGGTGATGGTACAGATTTCAAACCAATAATTTCATTATTTCAACCTCATAAAAGGAGATCTCTCCATGAACATTATTAATTTCACCGTCCCGCCAATGCTCTATTATATCGTAAGTGGATTGCACACCTTCTCACCAGGGCATTACCACATGAGCCGCCACAATATAGAGGTATTTGACTTGCTTGTAGTCAAGCAGGGCTGCCTATATATGAATGAAGGAGGTCTCACCTTTCAGGTAGGCGCAGGTCAGGCACTGCTTCTTCGTCCAGATAGCCATCATTTCAGTACGGATAGTTGCAAGGAACACACCTCTTATTATTGGCTGCATTTTCAGACAGTGGGCGATTGGAATATTTCCGAGGCTACAGCTTCAACACCAGAGACAGAACATACCAAAGTGGAGCATCCTCTTCATTCAGACGAATTTAATATACGTACCTTTACCTTACAACTGCCCCAATATACTTCTCTGCTACAACCGTCCAAGATGGAAGAACTGCTCTCGCAGCTGAATCAACTAGCGCCTAATTCCCATTTGAGCGATACTCCATTTCAGCAGCAGTTGCTATTTCAAGAGGTTCTCCAGCAATTATCTACCTCTATGCGCCATGAGCGTCCCTCTCCCTCCAAAATATGTGCAGAGCAAGCTGCCTCCTATTTGCGCAGTCATTTCCGTGAGCGCATCACAGCACAGCAGCTAGGGGAGAACCTGAACTTTCATCCTGTATATATTGCTCGTTGCATGAAAAAGGAATATGGCTGTGCACCAATGGATTACCTGCTGCACTACCGAATTCAGCAGAGTAAGCTGTTGCTGATGCAGACCAGTTACACGATTGCCCGGATCGCCGAGGAGGTTGGCTTCAATCAAGCGCCTTATTTCAGCTCCAGCTTCGTCCGTATTGAAGGAACCACTCCACGGGAATTCCGCCAACGTTTCTCGTAATTGCCCTTCAATATAAAAGAATCGCTCTTATGAAGATCGATGTTAATTAACTACTCTATCAAAAAGGCAGCTACCATATTAGCAGTGGCTTGCCTTTTTGATGTAGGTTCATGTGTATCGACTTCCAGAGCGATTACTGTAACAACTTCCATTTCTCTGAATATGCTGATTGGGCAGGTTCCCAATTTTTAAAGGAATGAAGAGGAGAAGCTCAAGGAGGAGATACAGTAACATGTCGGAACATAATCATAGACCCTTTAAAGGTGACGCTATCCTAAACAAGCAAGGAAGAATAAGCAGTCCTATTAGAAAAAGGGAGTGTGCCGCTCTATTAAAAATAGTCACTGAGCTCTCTGCAGTGGTACCTCCCGCGCTTACGAATCCCACAACACTTCATATTACGAATCTTCAAAGAGTGTTAAGAGAACTCATGGAATTCTTGCATGACGCTAAGATATGCAGCCCTTTTAGAACGGAGCTTCTTTCTGTAGTAGAAATAACCATTGTTTCTACTGAAGTCAGTCCCTTCTCAGTCGTAAGCGTTGGCACCAATCTTCAACAGCTGTTAGCCGAGTTATTATCTTTTATTCTCGCTACGAAGATTGACGCTCATTGCAAAGATCAGTTGGTCATTCAAATCAGACATATTCAGGCTTCTATTTCACAAGCACTTGGCTTACCTATTAAGGGTGCGACGGGGCCACAGGGTCCTCAGGGACTCCAAGGTCCTCAAGGTCCTCAAGGTCCTCAAGGACTCCAGGGTCCTCAAGGATCTACTGGTGCAGGACTGCAAGGTATTGTAGTCTTCAATCCCGCACAAAGTCCTTCTTATCCAGCGGGTCAAGTAGTAACCTTTAATGGCAGCACTTATATAGCTACTGTTGCTGGACCCAAAGGAACACCAGGTAGTTCGTCAGATTATTTATTAATTGCTGGTGGAGCGACAGGCGCGACGGGAGCGCAAGGAGCACCAGGACCTCAGGGACCTCAGGGATCTCAGGGACTTCAAGGACCTCAAGGGCCTCAAGGAGCACAAGGAGCACAAGGAGCGCAAGGAATACAGGGACCGACAGGTCCTGGAGCAGGGGCAACTGGACCGACGGGTGCGACGGGTACGGCCGGGCTTGCGGGGTCGACTGGCGCTACGGGTACGGCCGGGCTTGCGGGGTCGACTGGCGCGACGGGCACGGCCGGGCTGGTTGGACCGACAGGCGTGACGGGTACGGCTGGGCTCGCGGGGCCAACGGGTGCGACGGGTACGGCTGGGCTTGCGGGAGCTACGGGTGCGACGGGTACGGCTGGGCTTGCGGGAGCTACGGGTGCGACGGGTACGGCTGGGCTTGCGGGAGCTACGGGTGCGACGGGTACGGCTGGGCTGGTTGGACCGACAGGCGCGACGGGTACGGCTGGGCTTGCGGGGCCGACAGGCGCGACGGGTACGGCTGGACTTGCTGGGCCAACGGGTGCGACGGGTACGGCTGGACTTGCTGGGCCAACGGGTGCGACGGGTACGGCTGGGCTTGCGGGAGCTACAGGTGCGACGGGTACGGCTGGGCTTGCGGGAGCTACGGGTGCGACGGGTACGGCTGGGCTTGCGGGAGCTACAGGTGCGACGGGTACGGCTGGGCTTGCGGGAGCTACAGGTGCTACCGGTACGGCTGGGCTTGCGGGAGCTACGGGTGCGACGGGTACGGCTGGGCTTGCGGGAGCTACGGGTGTTACCGGGGTTACTGGCGTTACTGGTGCAACCGGGGCTGGTGCAATCATTCCGTTGGCTTCCGGTGGACCTATTATTATGACTACGATTTTAGGTGGTTTGGTTGGAACAACAAGCCTTGTTGGCTTCGGAAGTTCAGCCACAGGCATTTCTCTTGTTGGCGGGAATATAGATTTGACAGGTACAGTTCTTGGACCTCTTATCAACTTTGCATTCTCGACTCCGCGTGCTGGAGTGATAACATCCCTTGCTGCTTACTTCAGTAATACCATAGCTCTATCACTTATTGGTACTACTGTAACTGTGACAGCACAATTGTACCAATCTGCCACACCAAATAACACATTCACTCCTATTCCTGGAGCAATAGTACCACTGCCACCTATCACAGGCGCTATTACTCTAGGCACGTTTGTCAGCGGAGTTACAAATGGTATCGATTTTGCTGTAACACCGCAGACACGTCTGCTTATGGTATTCTCAGCTACTGCCACAGGTCTCACCCTTGTAAATACAGTCACTGGTTATGCAAGTGCTGGCTTTACAATTGTATAATCGCTAAAATCAATAAAAGCATCTGCCTATCCTTTTGAAGGAGTGACAGATGCTTTTTTTAAAACTATACGATATGCAGATTCAACTTCTAGATTTTCCGGAATCACACAAGCGCCATTAGCTACTCCACCACTGGCAATCTATTCACAACAAATATCCTTTCAGCTTACCGATAACCTCATCGATCTCCGTTTTCGTCGTATACCGTCCCACACTAAAACGAACCGCTCCCTGCCCAATACTTGCTGAGACATTCATTGCCTTTAGAACAGGCGAAATCAATGTTTCTCCAGAATGACAAGCTGAGCCTGTTGAGGCAGCCACATCTTCTAGCGAAGCAATCACTTCGTGACCCACAGCTCCTAGAAAGCTAATGTTAAGTGTGTTGGGCAATCGTTTATGCCTATGACCGTTCAGGTGAATTCTGTCGCCAAAAACCTCCTGCAATCGGTCATAGAAATAATCCGCAATCTTTTTCACACGTTCTCTGGAAGCAGAGTCCGAAGCAAGCTCACAGGCTTTTCCTAATCCAATAATGTAAGGTGTGTTTTCGGTACCTGCTCGTCTTCCCTGCTCATGACCTGCCCCATGAATCAATGGTTCGATGTGAATGCCCTCTCGGATGTACAGTGCTCCAATCCCTTTTGGCGCATATAATTTATGACCTGCCAGCGTTAGAAAATCCACCGCTAACTCAGCCACATCGAGTACTACTTTTCCAGCGGACTGTGAAGCATCGGTATGTACAAGAACACCTCGTTCGTGGCAGACCTCGGCTATTTCTTTGATCGGCTGAATCGTGCCCGTTTCGTTGTTAGAGTGCATAATGGAGACTAGTATAGTTTGGTCTGTAAGCTGCTTTTTCACATCGTCTACCTGCACCATTCCATACGCGTCAACAGGTACATAGGTAATCGTGTAGCCCAACTGCTCCAGATACTGACACGGTTTAATTACCGCAGGATGCTCCACAGCAGACACAATAATGTGATTGCCTTTATGTCGATAGGTTTGGGCGACTCCCTTGATGACGGTATTATTCGATTCACTACCCCCACTGGTGAAAAGCACCTCTCCCGGCGCACAATTCAGGAAATTAGCCACCTGTGTTCTCGCTTGCTCGATTCCGAGTTTAGCTTCTTGCCCCAAAGAATGACTGCTTGAAGGATTGCCAAAATGACCATAAAGATAAGGAATCATAACCTCTGCTACTTCCTTATCTACAGGTGTTGTAGCGTTATAGTCTAAATAGATCATTTGTACTGAGCCTCCTCTAAACCCCTCATACATCACGATACATAAAGCTTATTAAGCCTGATTATTTTTCAAAAAAGAACGCACCGCAACCTCAGCTTCATCTAAATTGTTCACCTTAAAGGTAACTCTCTCAATGCCTTCATACTGAGTAGACGTGTAATCGTATTTAGGATCATAGTAGTATTCTAACAGCAGCGCCACAGCTTCCCCGAACAAATCGGCTTGCAAGCACCGTTCGATTTCCGCCGCAATGGGGATATGAATTCGGGATTTGATACTTCGAAAGGCTGAAATACACTGTTCTTTATATTCTTCTGGACGATAATCCTTAAGGATTTGCTGCACTCTAGCTTGCAAAGGCAGTTCAATCCAAATCTGCGTTGCGGTCTCTTTTTGCTCGGTCATAAATGGAGGCATTACGACCTTCCCAATCTTCTTGCTCTCTGCTTCAAACAGTACATAAGGAGCATCCTCAAGCTTAATTAATTCTTCCAAAAGAAGACTATCGAACGTTTTCTGATTATTTGCCTGAAGTCCGATCTCGCCAAAGATAGAACCGCGGTGACCCGCCATTCCTTCCAAATCCAGAACGGGGTAGCCTTGCGCTTTCAGGCGGTGCAGCAGGTTTGTTTTGCCTGTCCCCGTATTTCCATGAATTACATAAGGCTTCGCCTTGAATTCAAAGGACTCCAGTTCATCGAGTACCCATTTACGGTAAGCTTTATAGCCGCCAATCAATCGGTAAGCGTGAATATCCATTAAAGAAAGTACGGTCGCAGTTGTACGGCTGCGCATACCTCCCCTCCAGCAGAATACAGCCTTGTCCCCTTGAATCTCAGCAAATTCTTTGACAAAGGAAGGTAGCTTCGCCGCAGCAATCTCCAAACCGCGTTCTTTCGCAGCCTGCACACTTGTCTGTTTATACAGCGTACCTACTTCAGCTCGTTCCTCATCGTCAAAAAAAGGAATGTTCAAGCTCTCTGGCAATGTCGCATCTTTATATTCAGAAGGAGATCGAACGTCGATAACGGTGATCTGCTTCTTATTCTTTAACACTCTTAGTTCTTCCAGTGTAATATCCTGAAACAATGCGCTCTCTCCTCTGGTGGCTAACTTCTTAGGTCGCCTCTAAGCTGAACTCCATCGTTATTGCGCAGCTATAACTGCAATCTGACCCGGATGTTCTTTCGTGACCTCTCCTATCAATGCCGCTTCTACACCTGCATCTACTAACTCTTTTAGCAAATCCTCACTTTGTTCAGGAGCAACAGAGATTAGCAATCCACCAGAAGTCACAGCATCACACAGAATATAGCGGCTTAATTGATCCATCTCCTCCGGATAAAGAATACTGCCCTCCAAATGGGCAAAGTTATTTTTAGTGCCACCTGGAACAAAGCCCTGCTCCGCGAGCTCTCTTACTCTTGGCAGCATCGGTACATCCCCTTGACGAATAATCAGTCCGTGATTACTTCCCTTTGCCATTTCCGAGGCATGTCCCAGCAGCCCAAATCCGGTAACATCTGTACAAGCATGTACATCATAGGGCTCCATGACTTCAGCCGCTTTTTTATTTAGTGTAGACATGACTGTCGTAAGGCGTGTAGTTTCTTCTGGGGATAGCTGATCCTTTTTAATAGAAGTCGTTAAGATGCCCACACCGATAGGTTTGGTCAAAATCAGCTTGTCTCCTACCTGCGCACCTGCATTCGTTCTTACTTTGTCCGGATGCACAAGGCCCGTAACAGCCAATCCAAATTTAGGCTCTTTATCGTCGATCGAATGTCCGCCCACAAGCGTTGCTCCTGCTTCCTGCACTTTATCCGCTGCACCGCGCAAAATGTCACCGAGAATGCTTTTGTCCAGAACAGAAATAGGGAAGGCCACAATATTAAGCACCGTAAGCGGCTTACCGCCCATAGCATAAATATCACTTAATGCATTGGCTGCTGCAATTTGCCCAAAGGAATAAGGGTCGTCCACGATCGGCGTGAAAAAATCAACAGTCTGCACTAATGCTAGATCATCACTTAATCGATATACTCCAGCGTCATCACTGGTATCCAGACCTACAAGTAGATCCGGATTTGGAACGGTTGGTGGCAGACTGCGAATAACCTGCATGAGATCAGCAGGACCAATTTTGCAGCCGCAGCCCCCTTTTGAAGATAATGAGGTCAATTTTATGGTTTCGGCTTGAGACATCATGACTCAGCTCCTTTAAATAGTTAATGTCGAATATCTTTAATCTTACATCAGTAGACAGCATTGTACAAAATACAAAGCTACTAAAAAAGCTGGCTCACACGTAGCATTCACTACCCTTGAGTCAGCCTTTGGTTCGAAATCCAATTCTTTAGGGAAATCTGCCCTACAGCTCTAATGAAATAGGAGTGTCCCGCATAATTTCAATGGCTGCGGGAGCACTCCTTCTTTTCTCAATTTCATAGGATCAGCTAATCTGCTGAGTGCCCTGCTGCTTCTCCAAAAAACGTTGAAGAATCGCATTAAACTGCTCCGGCTGACACAGATTACTCGGATCTAATGCATTCGGGATAATCGCCAACTGCGCATGCGGCAATTGAGACACCATTTCCTTCATACAATTCACTCCAAATTCATTAAAGTCCCCTACAATACATAAAGCGGGACGGTTAAAAGCTTTTAAGCATCTGGTGTAATCCACATGGCTCGTGGCCAGCCTTTGCCGATATAACTCCCGTGGACGTTTGTCCAGCAGCCCTCTTCTAATCTCATTGTAGGCGAGACTCCAGCGCTCTCGGTACATCATCCGAATCGAAGGCAGCACCAGCTCGCTTGGGAGGTAATACATTAGCAAGCTGCAATACGCTGCCATAAGCTGTATTTTCCCTACAAGGGTTGATCCGTGGCTCCTACAGAAGCTATCCGCGACCACGATTGCTTTTACACGCTCAGGATATTGTTTGGCAATATGTTGCACGACTAAACCGCCATAGGCGATCCCAACAAAAACTGCTTCACGAACCCCCAGGTCATTTAACAGCATAATCAGATCCAGACATTGCGTTTCAATAATCTCATTAGGGGCCTCCAGGAGTTCACCTGACTTGCCATTCCCCCGTAAATCGCACAAAATCACTTTATATTTATCGGAAAAGTACTCCAGTTGTGGTTTGAACATACTGTGTGTTAATCCATGTCCATGGATAAACACAACCGGAGTGCCAGTTCCATTGATTTCGTAATAGAGCGAAGTTCCGTTCAGTTTAGCGATAGGCAAAGGTAACACCTCTTTCATAATAAATTCTACGACTGTATCTGCTTATAAACGCAGCAAAAAACCACAGAGGGATTCTCTGTGGCTATTCATCACTAAACACGCCATTCATCCTCTCTCCATACGCTTACGAGGTTAGCTGTCGGATTCGGGCAGTGAGAGTTGCCCTACCTGCAAGGTTGCATGTTATGCACCCGGAACAGGATTCACCCCATAACTAGTACCGATTGTTACACTGGTTCCCAGTTGTTGGTTCCCCCGCTTTCCTTAACGGAAATTAAGCGGACTTCATATGTAATTGTCAGTTATGTGATGAATCATACTCCGTGTAAGGTTTCTTGTAAAGTTGAGCTGTGGGCAAAATAATGTTGAAAGCCATGCTTTTCATTTCATATTGAGCATACACTTCGTTTTCTCTTTCTTTTGCTCTTGTTTACTCAATATATCTAGAAAAAGCCGAGCGGACATCAGAGATCAATCCCTGAACTACTCGGCTTCTTTATACAATCATATGGCTACAACAGATTGGCGTTTTTCAATGCATGCTCCCAGCTCGGAAAAAAGAACAGCGCACTTCTCATTAGATCAGGGTCGCTTTGCTTCACTTGCTTTTTGCTGATCGAGCTTCCATCGGTTTGAAGCTTTTTGATACGAGTTAACACTTCATCAGCCTCCAAAGGAATTTCCATTGAAACACTCCTTTCTCAGTGACCTGGTTTCCCATCATTTTCTCCATAATATGCAAATTTATTCTTCATTTCCATTTCGATGGACTACACTAGCTGATAGATCGGTTGTTCAGCAATAAAATAAGTAGGAATTATTCGATATTTCTGTGCCAGAACTTCAGCTAAATATTTCATTCCTGGAGCTTCACTTTCCGCATGACCTAACATAATCAGCGCTTTTGATCTGCCTTGATGGACTGCATCCCTCACATATTCTGGAGTTTCCCATTCCGGGCCCTCGCCAGCAATGATTAAATCAAGATTGTGCTGATTAAAAAGAGGAATAGCCATCGTCCCACCTCCTCGGTAACCTACTAATATCCCCACATGTCTGCATGTCTGTGATAGATCGCCGGCAACGCGTACGTAGGGGATGCCTAGCTTTCTTTTTATATACTGAGCCGCTTCACTTACCGTCATAGCTGGAATCGATAGGATTGTAGCAGTGGGTTGCTGCTCAACCACATAGGCTGACCATTCAAGCTCTCGTAGCAAGCCCACCATGATCCCATCCGGTTGATGCCGATGCCAATAATCATGATAACGAAAAATAGCCAGTTCAGAACGCTCAATCAAACTCCGTTTCGCGCGATACACAGGGTCATCCTCTAACCACTCGCTGGGATCATGATGACTGTAAAACACACCTTCGTGTGTAATTAACAAATTGGCGTTCATAGCAATCGCTCGTTCCACAACATATTGCGTAGCGCAAAATGCCGTAACCATCCCTGTAATCACCATTTCTGGATTCCCCGGCTTTAGAGTATCTACAGTTCCATCTATCTGTTCCACAGTTCCCATTAAATCTTCCAGAATCATTCTAATTGTCACGCTCACTTTAATCCGCCCTTTGAGATCTATTCTACTAATCTATCAACGTATAAATAACCCGCCCTTAATCGATATAAGGACGGGTTCACAGTTCATCATTTGAGCAGCTTGCCCACTCTATGATTTCATTTCAGAGGCGATCATTCGATGGAAAGCTGGCTTCGGCTTATGCCCTTCATCGAATAGGAACGGCCAGTTCTTCCGTCCACGAACAGGGAAATCATCCAGCCAAGTATAGTCATCTGCTGCTCCCCAGAACGTGACCGAGCTAATCACGTCACGGTATTCTTTCAGCAGGGCAAACATCGCTTCATATCGTTTGGCCTGCAGTTCAAGCATATCAGTTGGTGCAGCCCTTAGATCCTTACGTTTGTCATCGAAACGGAACATGGATACATCCAGCTCTGTCAGTTGGAGCTGAAGTCCTAAGGATGCATATTTCTCAATAGCTGCACGGATATCATCTAGACTAGGATCGTATAAATTCCAGTGTGCCTGCAATCCGACGCCATGGATCGGCACATCCTGTTCCAGCAGTGACTTCACCAGTTCATAGATTTTGTCACGTTTTAATGGATGGGATTCATTGTAGTCGTTGTAGAATAATAATGCCTTAGGATCAGCTTCATGGGCGAATTCAAACGCTTTGGCGATAAAATCCGGGCCCACAATGTCGAGCCACTTCGAATGGCGAAGAAGCTCTTCACCTTCATCGGCTATAACTTCATTGACAACATCCCAAGCATAAATATCTTCCTTATAACGCCCTACTACGGTCTGAATATGTGATTTAACTCGTGAGAGCAAAGTCTCTTTACTTACAGATCCACCGTTCTTATCCTCAAACAGCCAATCTGTAGTTTGGTTATGCCAGATCAAGGTATGTCCACGCATCGCCATATCATATTTCCGGGCGAAGGCAACCAGCTGGTCTGCCTCCTTAAAATTATAAATGTTCTCAAGCGGATGCAGACTCTCAAACTTCATCTCATTTTCAGCGGTGATACTATTGAAATGATAGGCAAGTAACTGCTCCTGTGATTGGATCGTCAATGGGTTGACGGCTGCGCCAATTTTGAAATCCTTAGCGAACACTGTCTTTAGTGCAGGCTCTGTAAAATCACTAGCTTGTCTCAACAAGTTCCCTCCTAACAAACGCAATTATATTCCGTATTCGACTTATTAAGACCGATAATCAAACCAATCAAAGTAGGCAGGTAGCTCAGCCACTTGACCATGACCTGACGCATATAAGCCGATAAGAACACCCGTAAATCCATTTCCTTTTACAGCTTGAGGAGATAATGGGTAGGCTAGAGCCTTAGATAGCTCAATCCACTCCTGCCCATCCAAAGCGTACAATAAGGTATATTCGGTTAGCTCCGCTCGAATTTTCAAATAAAGATGTCCAGCTGTCGTTGGAACCTCTGCCGCCACCTGTGTTATTCCATCAACGGTTAAACAAGCTACGATTACTCTTTGTCCATTTCTTTGCGATAGAGCAATCTCATAATGTGCATTCTCATCCAATCTCGCGCAAAGCCCAGCCTCGTCACCGTCCCTACTTGGGTTAAACTCCAGTAGTGTGCTCCATTCTGCTGAAGTATGCTGCTGTCTTCTACCTATAAAAGCTACCTGTCCGATATCACTAAGACCTTCAGGTTGACCCCGAAGAGACAGCCATCCCGGACGTTCCTCTAAAGACCAGCTTGCCTCAGCAGGATTACGGAGAAAGGCTAATGACAAGGGTAAGACTTCGTCATCAAAGTCATATCTTCCGCTTGAAGCAGGTTTAGGAGAGGAGCCGGGAACCCGCGGCACCTTCATTTCCAATCCTACAATATCTTCATTATTATCAATCATTGGCCATCCGTCTTCATTCCACGTTACAGGGGCAAGAAAGGTCTCCCGCCCAAGTACGGTATACTTGGATTCCACTAGTCTTACGCCAAGAAACACGGCCCACCAATCCCCGTTCTGATCTTCAATCAGATCGGCATGCCCTAAATATTGAATGGGACTCTCGGTTTGACTATGCGTTAATATTGGATGTGGTAATCGTTCGAACGGTCCATATGGAGAGGAGCTGCGGCCAACGATCTCCCGATGCTCCTTCGCCGTTCCTCCTGAAGCCGTCATGATATAATACATTCCATTTATTCGGTACAAATGTGGTCCTTCCGTCCAAGGTCCACCATCCCCAGTCCAGATAACAACAGGTTCTGTTAATGCTGCTCCCGTAGCAATATCTATCTCATATTGGATGGCATGGGAGTCATAATCTGCTCCCTGCTGGGTGGTTACATATACCTTTCCATCCTCATCAAACATTAGAGAAGGGTCAATGCCCCCATAAGGAATAACAATTGGATCGGACCACGGACCCGCCGGGTCCGTAGCCGTAACATAGAAGTTCCCCTTCCCGTGTACCTCGGTCGTTATCATATAGAAGGTTCCGTCATGATAACGAATGGTTGGTGCAAATATTCCACCAGAGCTCTTGCTTTTACGTGTATCTAGCTGACTTATACGATCCAGTACATGACCCATTTGTGTCCAGTGAATTAAATCCTGACTATGAAAAATAGGTACGCCAGGAAAATACTCGAAAGAGCTGCAAACTAAATAGTAGTCATCTCCTGCCCGAGTGATGCTTGGATCGGGATAGAAGCCCGGAAGTATTGGATTCGTGTATGTGATTGAAGATTGGGTCATGTTTTAACAAACAACCTTCCTATTCCTTAATAGTGATTGCAAGCTCCTTATTCCTTCACGCTTCCTACGTTCATACCAACTACAAAGTACTTTTGCATGAATGGATAGACTAGCAAAATTGGAACCGAAGCAACAATAGTAACCGCTGCCCTTATGGAAATTGGGGTAACCTGGTCTCTTACCGAATCCGCAGTCATTCCTGCCCCGTTGGCTACACTAGGGTTACCATTTGCATTCATACTAGAGGAGATCAACTTCATCAATTCATACTGCAATGTGCTCAAGTGTTGGCGGGAAGAGGTGTAGATAAAAGCATCAAACCATGCGTTCCAGGCACCTACCGCCACAAAAAGGGCGATTGTAGCAAGCACAGGTTTACACAAAGGTAAAACTACTTTCATAAAGATCTTGAATTCCCCAGCACCGTCGATTCTTGCAGATTCCATAAGACTTTCATGCAAGCCACCAATATAAGTGCGAATGACGATCATATTAAATGCACTTACCATAGACGGTATTACATATACCCAAAACGAATTAAGCAAATGAAGATCCTTAATCAGGAAATAATTTGGAATCAGACCCGCATTAAAGTACATAGTAAGGACAAATACAAAGGTAATCTGCTTGCGGAAAACATATTCTTTCCGGCTTAACGTATAGGCAAGCATCGTGGTCAAAAATAGATTCAGGACCGTAGATAACACTGTTCGTGCTACCGAAATCCAAAAAGCAGGAATAATTGTACCAGAGGCAAAGACGGCTTTGTAGTTTTGTATGGTCCACTCTCTGGGCCATAGATAAATGCCGCCGCGAATAGTATCATTTCCGGCATTCAAGGAGACTGCTATAGTATTTAGGAACGGATATAAGGTAACTATAACTAGGCATACCATAAAAATAGTATTAAAGGTGCCGAACACTACTGGTTCGATTCCCATATTTCTCATACGTTTTCCAACATTGTTCTTTGGAGATCTTTGAGGTATCAATTGAGTTTTTTCCATGATTATAACAGCCTCTCTTCCCCTAGCCGCTTCGCAGTCCAGTTAGCAAATAGCAGCAATGTTACACTTACGACTGTTTTAAATATGCCACCCGCAGTGGCTAAGGAATAATTCCCTTGCCCAATTCCGTATTTCAATACAAATACATCTATCGTTTCCGACCAGTCTATAGTAAGCCCGTTCCCTAACAAGTACGGAACCTCAAATCCAACGTCCAGTACATGCCCTATGGACATTATCATCAGGATTACAATGGTTGGTTTAATTCCCGGCAAGGTAACATTGGACATTTTTTTGTACCGGTTAGCCCCATCAATCTCAGCAGCCTCATATAAAGCTGGATCTATAGAAGCAATTGCAGCCAAGTAGATGATTGTACTCCATCCAACCTCTTTCCAAACGGTTGAAGCACCCACAATACCCCAGAAATACTTCCCTTCACTCAACCAAAGGATCGGTGAATCGATAAGATGTAATTTCATGAGAACGATGTTGACAATCCCGTCGTTAACCGAGAGGGAGACACCTACAATCCCTGTTACAATAATCCAAGAGAGAAAGTGAGGCAAGTAGGATATGGTCTGCACTGTTCTTTTCCAAAATACATTTTTGATTTCATTAAGAAGTAAGGCCAATGTTATCGCGGTTATAAATCCTAAAAAGAAATTAATTAATCCCATACCCAGTGTATTTCGTAGTACCCTTAAAAAAGTATCGTCCGTAAATAGAAACTTGAAGTGCTTTAGACCAACCCATGTCTGTTCGCCAAAAGCCTTAGCTGGTTTATAATCCTGAAAAGCCATCGTCCATCCCCAAACAGGGACATAAGCAAATAGTATAATATACAGCATCAATGGAACTGACATCCAAATCAGCTGTTTCTGATTCTTAATCAAGGTCATCGTAATCGGTTGCTTCTTTTTTCTTTTAGGATGCCGGTTAACCTTTTTTCCCGTTAGAATCTCATCCATATATAGTTTCTCCCCACATCATCCAGATATTTCAGAAAGTGGCTGGCTTTAAAAAGCCACCACTTTCTGATTTTTAAGCAAGATCTAACTATTTAACACTCCAAGTATCAAATCTCCATTTAAGCTGTTCATTGATTCTGTCTTCGTAGGCTTTAATATTCGTTTTATGAAGTTCTCCAACAAATTCAGTCCAAACTTTATCGAAATTGGAAGGACTAGCCAAAATCGCTTTTGGCAGGAACTTGGTTTTCAAATCACCCATCTTCGTATCGGCAATTTTCGCATCAGAATTTTCAACAAGATCTATGGACCATGCAGGGTAAGCTACTGGGTTCGGTCCAGGCTTACTGAAGAAATCCACATAACTGTTGAAGCCATAAGCATCAAGGATTTCTTTATCATACGCTTTCAACCCTGCCTTGTACTCTTCTGGTTGTGCTGCGGCATCCGTTGAGTTACCATCTGCAAAGTATCCTTGCAATTTCGGAGCGGTAGCGTACCAAGCTTCTGCTTTGTTGCTAAGCTTCCATGTAGCATCAGCTGCATGGTCCCGTTGCTCTTGATTTCTCATAAAGCGACCATTTTCCACTTGATAATCTTCGCCTTCAATACCCCAGGTAAAGATTTTTTGCCAATCTTCCTCAATTAAGGTATCCATAAGTTTAATGATTTTCACTGGATCTTTAGCATTAACAGTGATCCCAAAACCATTATTCAAGTTAAGTGCAGGGCGATCTAGATAGTAGTCTTTGGTGTTCGTATCATACACAAGAGGAAGTCCAACATAAGTTCTTTCATCTTTCTTTTGTGTGGTAAGAGAATCTTCAGCCTTTTGAAAGTTCCAGTGCTGATCAAACATTCCCAGAACGGCACCGCTGGACAATTTAGCTAAGTATTGGTCATAATCCATTGTAAATGCTTCTTGGTCAATAATGCCCAATGCATTCATTTCATTAAGCTTCTTATAGTACTGCTTTGCATAGTCTTTATCTGCAAAGATTTCTGCTACGTTATCCTTAACTACTACTCCGCCATCATTAGGATGCCCGATCAGATGCTGAGGAGCGTTAAACAATCCCCAGTTTCTCCAATCTTTGTTATGAATCTCAAACCCAACTGTTGGCTGTCCATCAATGGTTGGATTTTTCTCTTTATATTTAACGATAAGATCGAAATACTCGTCCAAAGTTTTAATCTTTGGATAACCGGCATCTTTAAGTATAGCTTTCTGAATCCAGAAAGCTGGGCCAGAGTAATAGGTTGAATTCACATCACCGTTATACGCACCATAGTTTGGAAGTGTATAGATATGTCCATCATTAGGATCCTTCATCATGTTCCAGTAAGCTGCGTAATGCGCTTTCAAATTCGGAGCGTATTCTTCAATCAAGTCTTCGAGAGGAATAAATGCGCCTGCTGCCGTCAGTTGGGTATTAGAACTCATCAGATCCGGATAATCCGAACCGGCAATCATAACGCCAAGCTTCTGTTTAAGGTCTCCTGCCAAGAATTCAAAATTAAATGATGCGCCTGTCTTTTCTTTAATCATCTTGTAAATTTTGTTATCTGGTGTTGGTTGCTGACCTGCTTCTCCAAGAAAGATACTAACCTCAAAAGGCTCTATCTTCTTGTCATCGGTTCCAGCTGCATTTGCAGCTGCTGTTTCTGCTGGCTTGTTTTCTCCCTTAGCAGTATTACCGCTGTTATTTCCACCGCACCCTGCTAGGGTAAAACTTAGGGATAATACAGCAATCAAACTAAGCTTGAACTTTGATATTGACTTGCCCCCCATAAAGCACCTCCATATTTTGTTGGTGTAGCAACATTGTAAGCCCTTACAAGTTAAATTATAGAGGTGATGGTGCCACTGATAATACGCCAGAACTAAAGGTGTACCCCCAAAAAGTTTAGGTATTCTGATGTTTAAATTCATTAGGGCTCATACGCATCTTTTTTTCAAATTGTTTCAGGAACTGACTATAATTGGAATACCCCACTTTTTCAGCGATCTCACTGTTTTTCAGCTTGCCATGTTGAAGTAAACGTGTGGACTCCTTAATCCGGAGGTCATGCAGCTGCTCATTGAAATTAATTCCATTCTTCTTGATCAATAATTGTCCTAGATACACTGGATGCAGGAAGAATACCTCTGACAGCTTCTTAATCGTAAGGTTTTCACGATAATGTTCTTCAATATAGTTGTTAATTTCCTGTACAATTCCCTGCGATCTTTGGCTTTGTTCTTGTAGAAGAATATCAATACTCGCTTCCCCGCATGCTAGTAAATTACGCATTAAATCGTTCAACTTCATCATAGAGTCCCGCATTTCAGGGATTGTGATTTGGGTTAACAAGGATGATACCTGAACTTCACTAGCTCCAGAAGTGAACTCAACAATCTTATACATAATATGAATAACGATCTTCTTCACAACCTCTGGAGCAATGCGCATCTCACGAAAACTACGGGAAGCCAAGCCCACAGCTTGTTTAAAGCCTTTTTTGTCTAATGTGTTAATAGGCCTCATTAAGTCATCCATCAGCCCAATTTGATCATAATGATAGCTGAATGGGCTATCCTTGGTTCCCTGATAGCTTAAGAACCCCGAATGATCAGAATTATAAAAATAAAACATTAACGTTTCTTTTGCCGTTCGGTAGCTATTCGCAAGTTGAAATAAGGAGCCTTCACTAGCCCCTACTGCAATATACATGGCTTGCTTAGGTTGTTTATTCAGTAAGGGAGCTACTATATCATATATTGCAGCACCCTCATCAGACTCCGAAGGATATCCGTATACGATGCCGAAGCAATACGCCTCCAGATCCATCAGAAACATCGCCTCCGTATTCGTTAGGAGAGCTACTGCCTTCTCTCTTATTTCCGTATACATCTTCGGGTCTGTCTGTAGTAAACAAATATTCCAAAGGCTTTTTTCTTCCGATAAACGGGTAAGTACGGTAACATCCGATTTATCTTCCACTTTCTCATTCAGAATTCGCTTCAGAAGAGAGACAACTTCCTCTGAGGTTGCCATTTGGTTTAAGCTTCGCTTTTGAGACTCCTCTTCTAATTCCTGATAGATCTCCTTCAGTTCTTCTGCCGCCTCTTCTTCAAAAAGCGGCTTCATCAGATAATGATTAATGCCATATCTTATAGCTGTCTTAGCATATTCAAACTCACTATAACCGCTCAGTATGGCAAATTTAATCTTCTTTGTCTCCTCTTGCTGCCAGGCTGCAACCATCTCCAGGCCATTCATCAGCGGCATATTTACATCTGTAATGACAAGATCCGGCAAAAGCTGCTTTATTAACTGTAAGCCCTCTTTGCCATTACTGGAGGTTCCACACACCTCAAAGCCAAGTGCCTGCCAGTCTATCCATATTTGCATCCCCTCAAGAGCGCTAGGTTCATCATCGATCAACAATACTTTGTATTTCATAGGCTCCCTCACCTTCTAGCTATTTTTTCGTTCCAGGAGCTTTAGCGGAATGCCAAACGTGACAACAGTCCCTTCATTTGGGACACTGTTAATTTCAAAGCGAACCTGATCATCATAATATAACTCCAGTCTCCGATACACGTTACGAATTCCGATATTCGTCCCTGAAGAGGCTTCTTCATTTTGAACATTAAATAATATTTCTTTAAGCTGGCTTGGTTCGATCCCTTTGCCATTATCTGAAATCGTAACTTGCAAACGGCCGTCCACGATTTCCGTTTTTACTCTAATGATGCCGAGTCCTTCTATGGCCTGCAGGCCATGTTTGCAGGAATTTTCTACTAACGGTTGCATGCTTAGCTTTGGAATTTTATATTGCAGCGACTGCTCATCGATCTCGAATTGATATTCAAATTTATCCCTGAACCGGAATTTCTCAATTTTTAAATACATCTCAATAAAGGTCATTTCTTCTTCCAATGTAACGAGATCTTCCTTCCAACTCAGCAGTCTTCTAAGTAATTTTGATAAGCTCTTAATAATATCTGTAACATCCGAGTAATTGTTTTTGGTACAGACAACCAGAATGGCATTTAACGTATTAAATAAAAAATGAGGGTTCATCTGACTTTGCAAAAAATTCAATTCAGCCCTTACCCTTTCCATTTCCAGACTATTCTTCTGAATCTCCAGCTTGTAGACATCATTGATCAGAGAATTAATTCTAGTAGTCATCATATTAAAATTCCGTATCAAACCACCAATCTCGTCTTGTCCTTCATCGATTTGAATCAAATCGAACTTCTCATTCGTTACTTTCTGCATATGCCTAGACAGCCGCTTTACTCGATAATTGTAGGATCTTAACATCACATATAAAAAGATTGTTGTGAGCAAAGTGACAATAGATGCCAAAATACCTGCATAAATCCTGATCTCCATTATCGCTTGAACAATTCGCTCACCTTGTGTAATTCCTATTAATCGCCAGCCTTTAATATAACTAGCACCACCAATAGATACAATATGGAGATCTTCCTTACGCTCAACATCCTGCAGCTTAAACACAGGATAAGGGTCCCTCGTACCTCTCTGATATCCACTCTGTGCAGACATAACAATTTCGTCCTGCTCATTCACGAGATAAAGGCTTAAATAGTCCCTTTCTCTAATAATTACGTCATAAATTTTGCTAAGATCCAAATCAATCCGAATCAGCTTTGTATATTCATTCAATGAACTGTACGCATCCATTTGCTCAATTACACTGAAATAAGGAGCCGTGGAGGCCATATTAGGTACCTCACTCATATGATAGGCTGCAAGAAGAACATGTTTATTAGCAGCCTGTGTTTGCTTATACCATTCGCTCTCCTTTACCTTGTCAGTGATGACCTGATAATTACTGCCCGAAACAATAGAGTCATTATTCGTAAATACGGTAATTCGTTCAATTTGATTGTTGACCGGCATATAACCGTTCATCCGACCCCTAAGATGTTGATCGAAAGTATCATAAAATTCAATAGAGTTGTCATATTTTCGCTCAAGCCACTCATACAGATTCTTATCGGAAGACAGCGCGTAACTGACGGCTACTCCTCCCTCAATAAAATCATGGATATCCTTTCTTGCTCTCTCTAATGAGATCTCTAGATTCTGCTGCTCTCTTGATTTGATCAGGTCCGAGATCCGATCCAAAAAAACTAGGTTGATGATAATAATAGGGAGTAGAACGCCTATAACGTAAATGAGGGAAAATTTATAGTTCAGTGGAATGTCATTCACTACTTTTCTAAATCTGAATTTTCTTCTCTCCATACGAAACACCTTGCTTCCCCAAAAGCTATTGATTTTTATTTTCATTTTTATAAACAGAGGGTACTACCCCTGCAATCAACTTGAATTTATCTATAAAATAGTCTGTATTTGAGAAGCCCACCTGCACAGCGATATCCGATATTTTCAACTGCGTTCGTTTAAGCAGACTTTTGGCTTCCTCAATCCTTTTACCATTTAAATATTCACAAAAGCCCTGACCCGTTTGTTTCCTGAACAGCTGTCCCAAATAGGTAGAATTGATATGAAATTGTCGTGCTAAATCCTGAAGCTTCAGCTTATTCCGATATTCACAATCCACATACTGAATCACCTTGTAAATCGTATTTTGTTCATTCTGCTGCTCTAGATCAGATAGATAGACCGTCGCCAGCATACACAGGCTTTGAACATAGCGGCTTAATACCAAATAGTCATTTAGTTCGCCTAGATTTCCATACTCTTGCTGTAGCTTTATCATCATCGTATCAGGGGCACCATTCATTTGAGCTATCAGTGTACAGATCGTTAGCTCCAAATGAGCCACTTGAGCTTGCACGACCTCGATCGTCAACAGATTCTCTACGAAAGAAGCGAACGTTTCTTTTATACATGGCTGTATCTGCTCTACATCATTCGCTAGTACCTTATCCAGCAGCAGTTTGAAGTGATCCTCATGGTGTTCCTTCTTCTTTAGGGTCCTAAGCTCACAATAATAAAAGATCCCATTCTTCTGCTGATGTTTTTTTCGTTTCCATACATCAAGAGCTTGCGTATAGATTTCTCGAATCGAGCAGATCCCAATCATTCTAGTACTAATTGCTAGGAGGACCGGTTCATGAAATTGTTCAGTGATATCCGACCGAATTTGGTTGATGATCGCATCCAGACTCTCATTATCAATAGAAGCAGATTCAAGGATGATACCTGTTCTTCCCGATCGATCTTGAAAGAAATTAGTACATTCCTTAGGAAAATAGTCGACGATACGTGGATGGAATGGATTCATAGACGTGGCTGGTTCGATAAGGATACACATTAACTCTGCATTTGCATGAAGCTTCAACGTGGTCTGGGTTAGAAGCTCTAAATTTTCGTTATACTCGCCTTGAATTAGGCGGTTGACGATATTGTTTACAATAAAGAATTGTTTCTTATCAAACTCTTCCTTGGAAGCGATTTCATTTCGGATTACAGGCGTAATCCTGCTTAATAAGGACTCTATTTCATCATCATCAATAGGTTTTAATAAATAGTCATTCACTCGTTGTTGCAATGCCGTACGTGCATATTTAAAGTCGTCATACCCGGTCAACACCACAAATTTCGGGGGCATTGTCATGACTTCATTCAACTGTGCGATTAGCTCTAGTCCGTTTATAACCGGCATATTAATGTCCGTTAAGACCAATTCCGGTTTATATTCTTGTATAAGTTTCATCGCTTCTGAGCCATTTTGAGCTTCAGCACACACTTCAAAACCGTATTTACCCCAGTCTATCATCGTTCTCAGCCCTTCAAGTACCCAGGGCTCATCATCTACGATCAGAACCTTCAACATAATCTTCGCTCCAATCTTCTTAAACTATGGCTGCGTTTTCTTATAAAAATATATATTATGCTATCATAATTGGATATTCTTGTGAATTAATAAATTTCCCTTCTTTTGCTTGGACTAGTATTATTCCCCTTATAAAAACAACAAAAAAACGATGTACCCAGACTTCAGACACATCGAAAAAGTACACTTTTAGTTGCTATTCTACCTTTGAACTAAGGTTGTTCTCATGATGGATTAACCATTCTTTTCTTGCGATCCCGCCGCCATATCCCCCTGATTCACCGTTGCTGTTTATCACCCGATGACACGGAACTAAGATTGATAATTGGTTCGCTCCATTAGCTCTGGCTACAGCACGACACGCCGCAGGATTGCCAATATTCTCTGCAAGCTCCTTGTAAGAGACCGTTTGTCCTACAGGAATTCTCCGAAGTTCATTCCATACCTTTTGCTGAAAATCAGAGCCAATATAACGAATCGGCGTTCTGAATTCTGTAAGTTTTCCTTCGAAATAAAGATTTAATTCCTCCTCAATCTGCGCTAGTACGGGTACATTTTCAGGCAAAATAGTTGCATTTAAGCGGGTGCGTAGTTTCTTAATTTCGTTCTCAAGCCCTTTTCGATCCACAAATTCCAGCAGTAAAAGACACTCTTCATCTGAGATCGCAAGCATAGACCCTAAGATCGTTTCTATCCAGGTACAATACAATACTTTAATCTGCTTGGAATGATTGGGGACAGTCCCCATCGTTCGTGAAAAAGCATCCCTAAACCCATTACTCGAATCGTACCCGCTGTCCAGTTGTGCGTTAATAATTGAATCCCCATTCCTGATATGTTTGAACGCCAGCCCTAAACGTCTGGAACGTGCATATTCAATAAATGTCATTCCGAATTGCTTCTTAAATTGCCGGCGTGCTGTATTTGCACTCATGGACAGCTCATCAAAATCTTTATCTGTCCATTTTCTTTCCGGATTAAGCTCAATAGCTTCAACAAGAAGCTTAACCTCTGAAGACATTTTCGTGGGATTGGACAAAGGCTGGCATCTTTTACAAGGTCTATACGACGCTAACAAAGCTTCTTTGGCTGTTGCAAAAAACTCGCAATTTTCTTTATATGGCTTTTTAGCGGGACAAGTTGGCCTGCACATGATCCCTGTTGTCCTCACGCCTACGAAAAATACGCCTTCATAATTGGAGTTTTTTTCGACTAACATCTCATAATATTTATCGATTTGCTGTTTATTAGTGATCATAGTGTCGTTAGCTCATTTCTAAATAATGTGCGCGGATAGCTGCAGAATGGTTCGAGCATCTTCTTGAAGATTATGCTGTGCCTGAAAGTAACTATACGGTCCATAGCTAATTCTTTTTACACCCAGCTCCTGTAATTCAGCATTTGAAATCATTCCGTCCATCACCATGACATTTACAGGCAGTGGTGACTGCTGCACAAAATGTTCTATCAGAATTCGATCGGTAAGCCCCGGAATAAAAATCCCATCCGCTCCAGCAGCAGCGTAAGCACAGGTACGCTCTATTGCTTCATTCACTAAATCCAAAGAATGCTTCCTATTTTTGAAAAAGAGATCGGTTCTGGCATTCATAAATACACTCTTTTGAAGTTTGGCTGCCACTTGCTTTATAGTTCGAATACGATGACTTTGTTCCTCGATTGCCCATAATTCATCGTCCGGATGATTCACCTTTTGATCCTCGAAATTGATCCCACAGATGTCTAGCTGGAATAATTGTTCCATGTTATTGGCTAAGGACTCTACATCTACAGCATACCCACCCTCAATATCTACCGTCAATGGCACCGATACATGTTCTGCTATTCTTGAAACATACCACAGTAGCTGCTCTAATGAAAACTGTTCACCATCCGAATATCCCCATGCGTCTGCCATAGCGAAGCTACTTGTGGCTATAGCCTGTGAACCCGCTTGTTCTATCGCTTTAGCTGAGGCTACATCCCAGCAGTTATACAGGATTAGCGGATTTTCTTGATCGTGTAAAGACTTAAAATAGTCATAGTCGTTTCGGTTCATCAGTGGTCATCTCCATTAAATAGAATAGCACCACTATATAATAGCCGTTGATCCGCCATACCAGAAAAATTAACACCAATCTTTTTCTGCAAAAAAAAACACCGATTGATGATCTCATCCTATAAGGACCTGATCATATCTTCGATGCTAGTTTACAGTTTAAAGTTCTGCCTTACGGAGTGACGGTTTTGGAGGATCGTTTGGGTGACTTTTTCCCTGTTCGCATCGGTATGATTTGTGGTGCAGCAATGCCGATCAGAACAACGAAAATTCCAACCCAGCGAAGTAGAGATACCTCTTCTTGCAGGACTAACACGGAGGCTACTACAGCTGCCGGTAACTCCGCCGCACCAAGAATCGTTCCCAGACCTGATCCCAGCTTCGGAACACCGATAGAAAAGAAAAGTACAGGAATAACTATACCAAGCAACCCCAAAGGAAGACCATACTTCCAAAGTCCGTCTGTAAGTGCTCCGTCATAAATAAAGGAAGGGGAAAAAACAACCATAATAATAATCATTGCACTTGTAGTCATATACAAGCTTTTATTCACAGCAGGTACCTGCGTAGCCACTCTCCCACTGACAAAAATATAAAAGGCAAACGACACCGCAGACATCAAACCGAAAACAATACCACTCGTAGTCATTTCGCCTACACTAGGTTCTAGAATCCCCCCAGCTAATATGGTTCCTATCAAAAGGATAACCATTGAAATTATTTTCTCTCGACTAGGCCATTTTCTATCTACAACAGCCTCCAGAATCACACCAATCCAAGTAAATTGGAATAAGAGAACAATCGCAATCGAAGCAGGTAATTGTTCAACGGCAAACCCATAGAAAATACCCGTCATACTAATGGTAATCCCCGCGCCTAATAACGAAGCACCGACCTTTAATCCGAGTTTTTTTCGGGAAAATAAAACAACTAACAAGAGCAGCATGCACCATCCAAAAAAGTATTGCGACCCGACCAGTTGCTGCATTCTAAATCCATCGTTCATTCCAAGCTTAACGATCGTAGACAGCGATCCATAACTACATGCTCCTATAAATACTAGTAAAGCATATTTGAGTAACTTCATATTCATCGTAATCTTCTTTCCTTTCTGTTGAACCGTCCTATTGAGCCGTCCAAATCACATAATAAAGCCCCTTGTCATCGATATGACAAGGGGCGACTGAAACCAAAGAATACATCTTTGACAAAATTCCGCCACTCCATCCACTGGATAGAGTTTGGTTTATTTACTTATAACAATACGAATTATAATATGATAAATCACACAGGGTGTCAACTTGAAATGTTTACAATAACTGAAACAACCGATACACAATCACTGCTGCCTGAGCCCGAGTAGCATGTGCTTTAGGTGCAAAGCTGTCCTTGCCAACTCCTTGAATGATGTTTGCACCTCTCATAGATTGAACAGCCTCTAGCGCATAGCCCGAAATACCAGATGCATCAGTAAAAATAGCTGACTCGCCTAACCCCGTTACCGGAAGCTTGGCGACTTGTGCCGCACGATAGGCCATCAATGCCATTTCCTCACGGCTGATGGATTCATTGGCACCGAAAGTACCATCAGGTCTGCCCTGAACAATACCAAGCTTCGCGGCGGCAGCAACAGAGCTATAGTACCAGTCATTCAGCGCCACATCCTGGAATGTACTTACTGCGCTGGCATCATCCAGTTCAAGAGCCAGCATCAGCATCTTCAGGAACTGTGCCCGAGTTACATCCAGCTGTGGTCCGAAGTTATGATCTCCTACTCCCTGCAGAATTTCTCTGGCTGCAAGAGCATGAATACTATTTTGTGCCCAACCTAGTCCAGCGATATCATTAAAAGAATTCTCTGCATACCCTACTGTAAATCTGCTGGAATCCTCTGGTCTAAACATCATCTGCCCTATTCCTGCGTTGTATTGGGAGTTTCTAACGACTTCCATTGTCCCATCTGCACGAATTTGGTAAATTACTATTTGCTCTACTTCCGAAGTCGTCTTTGGTTTGAAATCCAATCCTACCTTCAGTCCACGTCCAAAACTATCAAATCGCTTACCATCAACAAAGAATGTGAATTCATAAATATCCCCGACATCGGTCTGAAGTACCAGTGTCTTTGCATCCACTCTGCCTACTACAAGCTTAATATTCGAAGCGTCAGATCCAGCCATTGCACGAAGCAGATCAGCATTTATTCTGAAGGTGGACAGACCCATATCTATTTCCAATGACTGCATACCATTTGTTGCAGCTTGTGCCAGTTCATGAGCTGGTAGGGTCAGTTCAACCACCGAGCTGTCCGCGGATGGCTTCACTTCAATGCTTAACCCTCCGCTCTGCATCGAGTTTATGGCTTGCTGTAGAATAGTCGCCGTGATCTTCGCAACAGCCTTGCCCTTCGTATCTGCTGTCACAGAAAGAATGACTCTCCCTGCGTTCACTGCTGCTTCCGGTAATTTCTTCGGCTCCACTGTTGATGATGAAGACGTATCCCCTGATTCTGAAATCTGAGTATCCGCAATAATCTCAATAGACATTATACCTGCAACATCTGAGCCATCTTTGGCCGTCGCCTTCACAGTTACTTTACCCGCTGCTATAGCGCTGAGCAGACCAGCATCCGTAATGGATGCGCGCTCAGCCGCAGATCCATCCTCATTGACCACCGACCATATGACCGAGGGATCTGATGCATGTTCTGGTAGGACCGTAGCCAGCAGCTGCAGGGTCTCCCCTTTTTTAATTCGGCTCACATTGTCTTTGGTTGCCACTTTAATTTCCAAGACTGATATCGGAATGATTCGAACAATGGACTGTGCCTCGTGCAGAATGTCGAATTCGCCATCTGCGTTCGAGCCGCGGAATGAGATAAATCCAAGCGGTACAGCCATTTCACTGGTCATCTTCTTGGCCTTAAAGATCATTTCCACGAATTCTGCATCGTCAGTCAGGACATTCTCTGCCTTGGTCCCGGTTACACTAACTCTTATTAGACCTGGAGTTTCTTGTTCAATATGAGTAATTCTCAATTCATCTGGTATAGTCTGGACGGATACAAATTCTACACCCGTTGCATCGAATTCCAGCTTAAAGTCTACAGCATATACTTCTTTGTAGACGGAAGTAGTTACATTCGTGAGCCCGACACGATAAGCAAACGCTTGACCTGACGATACGGTAACAGGTCCTTTCAGCGTTGCAACAGGTAATTCTGCTATAGGTTCACCTTGACCACTGATGTTGATCTCTAGACTTCCTGTCACTCCACTGCCATCCGCCGCTCGTGCAGTCACTTGAATCGTCCCGTTTTTTCTGGCTGTAAGCAAACCATTCTCATCAATAACCGCCTTATCCGTAGAGGTTATACCATCAGAATCAGTCACAGCCCAGCTAACATTAGGATTCGTCGCATTCTCTGGAAGAACAGAAGCTGCCAGCTGCAAAACCCCACCCTCTGAATCAATGCTGCTGGCTCCATCTTTACTCTTTACTGTAATTGAAGACACATGTATCGCAGGAAGCTGTGCTTGATTGACCAAGATTGTTGATTTCTGCGGATTCCATCCATCATTCCCACCAAGAACGGCTTGAATCGTATAGGCTGCTGCCTCTTCTGTCGTTAATTGCTTAGACCAGCTATAACGTAAAGATGCGTTACCTCCCTCACCATAGCTCAAATACTCGGAGAAACGTGCTGTCTTGGATCGACCTTCATACCATTCATGCCATCCAGTCGCACGAATATGTGCATCCATCTCCGTGTTGATGAAGATTGAGCTGCCATAATCTCTCCAGGGTCTCCCCAGATCCACTGTTCCAGCAGCTACACCATCATTCGCTGTTAGCTGATTGTTGATGAACACATAGCCTGGCTTACCTGATTCAGTGGAAGGTGCAGTAACATAACCAGCACCTGCACTTTGTATCACATTATTCTCAAATACCGCAGGAGAATTACCGAAAATGAAATCTACCGTACCTTGAATATGGCTGTCGACGAAATAGGCTCTCCCCTTATCCGCGAACAGGGTATCCTGATATCCAAGAAGCTTCACATTCCGGTATACACCCCGGTCCCCTTCAGCATACAAAGCAACTGCCTGACCAGCATTCAATCCTGCACTATTCTGAACCGTCATATTCTCCAGTGTAAAATCTGTTGCCGCAGCTTTCAGTGTATAGCTGCCACTGGTGCCCACTTCTTTGCCATCTGAGCCGATGGTTTTGGCTGAATCTCCATTAACAAGAACGGTACCCTCTCGGCTCTCCCCGATCAGGTTGATCTTCTTCTTATTAGAAGGAACTAGAACCTTCTCATTATAGATGCCGTTCTTTACCTTAATAATCGTGGTTATGGCATTATTATCAGGCGCTGCCTGGATGGCTTCATTAATTGTCTTATAATCTCCTGCCCCATTCTGATCCACGATAATCACAGGAGCTGGAACGACATGAACCATCTCGGATGGAACACTGGCCCCCTTATCTCCGATGGCTATTACCGCATATTGATAGGCATTACCGTTGGTTAATTCTTTATCGGTATAGCCTGCTGCTTCAATCCCTTCAGCTACGACCACATAGTTTCCCCCGCTCTCCGAGCGTACAATTTGGTAGCTGCTCGCTCCATCAGCTGCGCTCCAGATTAGACGAACTTCATTGTTGCCCGGCTCTGCCATAACTTCTTGTGGAGCCTGCGGCTGACCGAAGTTCTGGTATGAAACCGCTGGGGTAACAGCTGAGTCCAGACTACTACGGGTACCGTCTGTAGCCTGGACCTTGTAATAATACGGCGTGCCGTTTACTGTCTTGCGGTCAATAAAGCTTGTGCCGCTTATATCAGCACCAAGCACTTCATAAGGTCCGTTCGAAGATAAAGCACGTTTAACTATATACTGGCTCGCATCCTCGATCACTGCCCAACTCAATGTCATCGCACCATCACCAGCTTGAATGGAAACCACCGGCGTTTCCAAAGGAGCTGCCGGAGTGGCAATAACAGGCTCCGACGCTTTGCCTTCTCCGGCAACATTTGTCGCCGATACAACATACCGATAGGCATGCCCGTTGGTTAGTCCTCCAATACGATAAGTTGTTCCGACGATGTCTTTTACCACAGTTTCATAGCTGCTTATGGCTTCATTCCACTTCTTGATAGAATAGCTTGCTGCATTCTCCACCACATCCCAGCTCAGATCTAGCTGAGTATTCCGACTTACAGCAGCAAGTGACTCTGGCGCTGGCAATTTCACCGCAAGTGAGGATGGGATAACCCTAATTTCATTAGAATTCCCTGATTCACCCGTAGGCGCCATCGCGGAGATCACATAATAATAAGTAGTTTCATTAGTTACTTCTGTATCAATATATGATGTCTCTGTAATAGCACTGGCTATGGTATCGTAAGGCCCCCCACTCGTAAGGCTTCTCTTAATATTGTAAGAAGTCGCACCTTCAAGAATAGGCCATTTCAGCTGAGCTGCTTCGTTCCCTGGGAGACCTGTCAAACCAAGTGGCGTTTTGATCGGTTCAACATACACTTTAAGATTATCTAAATAATAATGACCTTTTCCTCCACCCGGCGTCTTGGACAAAATACGCCCAATACCATAGCTGGCAAAATTCGTAGTTGTAAAAGGAAATGCGCCGGCAAGCTGATTATCGATGTATACCTCAACTTTATCATTTTTCACATCGACCTTCAGCTTAAGGTTATACCACTGATTTAATGAATAGGAACTCATCAGTTGATGATACTGGCTGCCTCCTCTGCTCATAGTTAATGTAAATTTGCTCGAATCCTCTGGAAGCGTTGGCTTTCTGCTCTCGATAGAGAACGCCGTTTTGGTTCCGTCTGTACTCTGGGCTTGAAGGAATATTGAGGTTCCCGATTCTGCCGCAAACATAAAGTCAGTATCAATGACTAACGCACCCGTAATGGGTACGAATTTACGGATAAACTGCACATTGCCGTTTGCTGCATCATACACATCCAGTACTTTGGCTGAGGTATTGCCCTTACTGCCGGATGGTGTGGCAGATACAATAACCTTTTGCGTTTCGGTCTGTGGTTTCGGAGTGACCTCATAATATTCAGGAGTCACACCCACGTCGACCTGCTCATAGTCCTCATCTACGTAATAAATATTCCCAGCCTCACCGTTAGGCGCAGCGCTAGCCTCCATGGAATCGAAGCTTTCTCCAAGTTCATTCACCGCACTAACTACGTAATAATAGGTTTTCCCTGGGCTCAATCCAGAATCCTTATACTGGCTATCTAGGACATCTGTGCGGATCGTCTTGTAGGGACCACCTGAAACCTCACTACGTTTAACACTATACGACTGAGCAGTTTCTACCGTCTCCCAGTCCAGCTTCACCTTCTCCTCGCCTGCTGTTGCCGTAAGTACACGAGGAGCACTCGGAAACTTATCCCCAAGCGAATTTAGCTCCACACCACTGAAGACAGAAGTATTATATCTGTTAACCTTGTTGTCTACTTTTGCTGCATCGGCTCCAAGACCAAAATAAACCGTGTCACTAAGACCAAGACTTACTGTACCGACCTTACTCCAAGTTAACTTATCTGGTGATATTAGGCCCGTCACTTCATTACCAAGACGAACCAATTTAACCCAATAAGGCGTATTGATGAAGCTTTCTGGCTCGGTTTTTATTACCTTGGCCCCTTCAGTAGAACGTGTAATTAGAACGCCTTTCTTGCCATATTTAACATAAGGGATCGCCAGCAAAGCCATCTTGGCATTATCCTTGAGGCTATCACGAATCATGACTCCTGCTTTCGCATAATCATCAGTCGGTGTCACGGAATCAATTTTTGCGATAATTTCTCCGTTGCCTTTCAGGGTTTGATAAGCAAAGTGAAAGTTATCAACCGCGCTTTCGCTTTCCGAAGTTGCTCCGATAAGTCCAGCCGACTTGAGCGTGATTTTGCCACTCTCCGGATGAAGTGTGGTCTGTCCGGCAATCCCTGGATGGCCAATATCCACTGACGTCCACGGGAGCGTAGAGCCTATTGTATTAACATGAATAGCCACGTTATCCGATTGTGTCTTAAGACCCTTATGGTCTATGGCCTGAACAACGAGGTAATGGGTCCCGTCTTGAACATTGTTCCAATCGAAACTGTAAGGTGCAGTGAGATCTTCCCCTAGCTTCACACCATTTACAATAAACTCCACTTTAGCAATTCCATCGCTATCACTCGCAGAAGCAGTTACGTTCACCTTACTACCTGACTCAAAGATTTGATTATTCGCAGGATAATTGATAGCGGTTACAGGATTATCTATGTGCTCCCCCTCTGCTTCACCTTGAATAATTAGATCATTCAAATATACTTCCAGATTGGTGTAACCTTCCATAGAAAGCGTCGTTCCATTGCGATCTTCAGGATCGGAAGGAGACAGACCTTTCGCCAGCTCCCATGCGTCATCCATTCCATCATGATCACTATCCACCACGCTTGATGCTGTCTCTGGATAATCGGGATACCCGCCAATTTCAATAGGAGAATTAATATGCTGCCCGGTACGGTTCTTCACATCATTAATGACTCGTGCATCATAGGCATCTCGTCTAGGCAGAGTGGCTCCCGCATCAGCCAGTACATTTACGTAAGCCTCCTCCGCTGACACCGCTTTATACGGATTAGGCATCGTTGCAGGCTCTGCAAGCTTAGAGATATTGGAGAACTTCTGCACACCTTTCCAATTGTCCGCAGTAACTTCCGGACTCCCCTCCATTATGTTCCCATCAATAAACAATCTGGTTTCTGGAGCCACTTCCCCGAACAATTGTTTATTCACACTGCTGTAGGTGTTTGGTCCATTTTTATAGTAATTATTAGTAATGTTATATCGATAATCCTCTGCTCCGCCACCATAAGTCGAGGCGAATCCCCAGTTATAAATAACGTTATTGGTCATCTCCGTCAGATCAATCAGCTTGGTGATCGTAGGTAATCGAGGGTTACGACTCGTACTATGAGCGATTAAATTATGGAGATAGCTGGCATTTTTACCACCCCAAATCCCCCCGTAACCATGGCGACCTTTTTGATGGCTAGTCATCAGCATACTTTCAGCAGATATCGACCATTGCACAGTAGTATTCTCGTTATCGTACAGACTGACCACTTCATCCACGGACCAGCTGAATGAGCTATGGTCAATAATAATATCCTTATGGTATCGTGATCCAAAGGCATCATCTTCACTAGCTACCCGGTCTCCTAGCCGGAAACGCATATACCGCATAATAATATTGTCCGCCTCAACAGATGTTGTGTAGTCGGTAACTGTGATCCCGTCACCTGGAGCCGTTTGCCCGGCAATCGTCAGATTGGAGCCGGTAATCTTGAGGGATTCCTTCAGATGGATGGTCCCTCCCACACGAAAGACAATAGTCCGATTGCTTTGGCTTACCGCATCGCGGAAAGAACCTGGAATGGGTGTTTCCTTGAGACCGTAATCAGCCAGCGTCGTCACTTCATACACAGATTGAGCTCTTCCACCGGTTACATATTTCCCGCCACCTTCCGCGCCGGGAAAGGCAGGAAGCGCTTCCAAATATGCAGCCTCAACACCCCCAAACGGTATACTTGTTGCGAGAAGACCTGCGACCAGCGCCCCAGATAACCATTTCCTCTTCATACAAGACCTCCTACTATCTATTGGAATAGGAAAGGGGCCTGATCCATTTGAAGCAGAACCCCTTCCTTAGTGAAGCCGTGTTTATTCCTTGCCCTGATAATGGAAATGAGCAAAATCAGCACTGCTGCCACCAGACTGCTGCATATCATGCGCTGCAATCCCAACAAAATTTCCAGTGAAACCACCCGATAAGAAGCTGATATTGTGTGGATCGCCAAGCAGCTTCCACTCCGTATCCTCACTGGTTTGATACATAAATTGACCCGTTACTTCCTTCACCTCAACTGCGATTCGAAGTGCTTCTCCCGCTTTCAGTCCAATCCTTACAGGTTCGGCAGTGAACTCATCCCTCTCACAACGCATTAACCGCAAGACCTTTCCAAGCCCTTCTTCATGACTGATGTACGCATACAGATAGTTATCTTCATTTAAGTATAGGAGCAGCCCCGCCATCTGAAGATAGCTAGACGGTTCATATTCAAGCGCTGTTTCTGCACGGAAACTCTTATCGGTCTGACGAATAGCCAGAATATGATGCTCAAATAGACTTTGTACCGATTCCCCAGCCCTGATCCTTAGCCATCCCGGTCTTTCAGCTAGAGAACACCAGCTTTCATTCCTAGGAATTCGTAATGTATTCCAGTTTTTCTTCAGCTCTGGACCGTTAAAGTCATCTTCAAACGCAATTATCTGCGCTTGTTTGCGTGCTTGCGTCCCTTTAGGTGCAGGCACCTCTAGTAGCGGTGTATTTCCGCCAGAGGTTAGTCTTAGCCAGCCGTCCTCATTCCAATACACCTGCTGAATAGCTGTCTCTCTCCCCAGAATGGCGAACTGACCTTCCAGTGGACGGGTGCACAAATGAGCCATGTACCACTCCCCATCAGGTGTCTCAACTAGACTTCCATGGCCTGCGCATTGAAGCGGAAGTTCAGGATTATTCCGAGAGGTTAACATCGGATTGAGCGGATCGACCTCATACGGTCCGAGTAGCGCTTTAGATCGCGCCACGGTTACCGCGTGCCCTGATCCGGTGCCCCCTTCCGCCGTAATTAAATAGTAATAGCCTTCCCGCTTGTAAATATGTGGTGCTTCCGTCTTCTTGAGCGATGTACAATCAAAGATCTTAACGGACTCTCCCCTTAATTGACGCTGCTCAGGATCGTATTCCTGAATCACAATACCGCAGGACTTATTGCCTTCTGTGATGCGGTAATCCCACAGCTCATTCAGCAGCCATTTTCGCCCATCCTCATCATGATACAGAGAAGGATCAAACCCGCTGCTGTTCAGATAAATCGGCTCAGACCATGGACCCTCGATTGACTTCGCAGTCATCAGAAAGTTGTGGCAATCTTTAAAGGGCCTTTTGGTACTTTTCACGTCGGTATAGATCAGATAGAACAAGCCGTCATTATAACTAAGCTGTGGTGCCCAAATACTACAGTTGTTTGGATTGCCACGCAGATTTACCTGATGGGTTAGAACATCTGTACAATGCTCCCATTCCACCAAATCAGTTGATTGATACACACGCACACCAGGCAACCAGCCAAACGAGGAGACGACGATATAATAAGTTTCCCCTGCTCTTACGATACATGGATCTGGATTAAACCCTCTTAATACCGGATTGCGGATAACTGCGGTTTGAATATTGTCTGTAATCATTGTTGTGCTCCTTCCGAATTCCAAAAATTATTTCCTTTGAAAACTACATTCGCACTTGGCATCTCGTCTTCCGCTTCATAATATTGCACCCATTCCACTCGCTGACGCTTCAAGCTGTTGGCATTCCGGATCCCGTGTTCTCGATAGCGGGCCGTTCTACGATTCGCTGCATTTCCCCAGTCGTTCCATCCCTCAGGATGAATATGACTCCCCATCAGACAATTCACATACTCGGTAGCGGCATGCTCCCGCCATGGACGGCCTAAATAGACATCCCTTACATTGTCTGATGCAGTCAATACACATTCATTGAAAATATAACCGTACTCAGATTTTTTTGGTGTGGAAGCTGCGGTAATATAACCCGGCTCGCCATTAGAACGTTGCAAACTGTGCAACTCACAATGATCAAACCATGCTGTCGCGCCACCAAAAATGTAATCCACGGTCCCTTCAATTCGGCAGTGCTGGTACATCTGACGATAGTGGGCATGATGTTCTCTCAAGGGGACACCACCGAATCCTCCCCCCTTCTTCGAAGCAGACGGTAACGGCCCCGTAAACAAAGTGTCCTGATACCCCTCAAAGGTACAGTAACGAAAAACCGCTTCATCACAGTGAGCATATACGGCAATTGCTTGCCCGACGGTATCTCCCTGTCCAGCCGTATTCGAGATGACCAGATTCTCCAGTGTCAGCCTACGCCCGCCCAGAAATAGAGTAGGAGTAGCGAACGTGCCGATTTCTTCTCCGTATTCGTCCCTTTCTTTGGCATAACGGTTCATCCGAATCTCAACCGCCCCTATTCCAATAAGGGTTAGGTCCGAACGGTAAATTCGCACCTCTTCTTCATAGAGGCCTGACAAGATATATAAGGTTTCAGGCTGCATTGGAAACTGCTCTTCAAGAGCATCAACAGCCTCTTGAAGGGTATGATAATCGCAAAAATCTTCTTTCCCCACCAGCAAAGAGCATCCCTCTCATCCTATAAATGCTTGGTCATAAACGATTTCCAAGCTACCCGCATTTCAAGGGTTTCCATATGTCCGCTACCGGATATCATTGGTTTCCAGTTCTCTGGACTCCCTGCCATTCGGTACTTCTCATGTAGGCCTGAGGCTAAAAGCTCTACCCCTTCGAGCGGACACATCCGGTCATTGCGACCCGTCAGACTCATACGAGGACGAGGGGCAATTCTCGACTGAATATCAAGTGTGGTATAATGCTTCAGCAGTCCTGGAACATAAGAATAGAACCCATGATGGTCCAGTCCTCTTTTGGCGATTAGGGTATGAGCATCTACCTGTCCGCATATATCAACGGTTACCTTAATTCGTTCGTCCAGCGCAGCCAGCCACCAAGACATCAGCCCACCCATAGACATTCCAATCGTCGCCACCCGTGAGGCGTTTATATCAGGCCGTTCAGACATATAGTCAAGCAGACGTCGGCAGTCATGCAGCATCATTCCCCATAAGACCTGACCCTGCCAGAGCATTTCCTTCACTAGCTCACTTTCAGTTTTGCCCCGCCGTTCACCAAAGCACCACACATCGATGCAGCAAGCAGCATATCCCATACCCGTAAGCGTCTTTGCAAAAGAAGGCTGCTGCAGATAAGGACTGCTGCAAATGAATTCATTCCGTCCATTCTCATAATTCCCTCCATGGGAATGGTTGAAGATAACGAGTGGAAAAGGACCCTGCTGTTCAAGCGGAAGTGCAACATATGCCGGAACCTTCTCTATACCATTCAAATCCAGCAAAAGCGTCTCTAGCCGATAGCCGTCCCTTTCCTCTACACATAACAGCTGCACAGAAATCGGCCTGTTCTCTGGAAGATCGCCAAGCAGAGCTGTAAGTTTATCCTGTTCTAGCATCAGTCTTCCCGCCCGCTCAAATCTTCCTGTGAAGGAGCGACGGTCACCTGTTGGACTAACTCCTCCACTTTACGAGTGTTTTTAGACTGGCAGCCGCTAATGTCAATCGCCTCTCCATTTTCAATATAAAAAGCAGGTCCCTCATGATTCTCAATCGTTACTTGGCGGAAGCGGATGTCTTTTACGTTGCCAAGATAGAACCCACGATTACTCATATCCTGAATCCCAGACATCATTGCCGGACGACCAGGAATCGCGTCTTCTGCCATCGATATATCAATATCTGAGAAGGTAATCTCCGAAATATACTGCTCTGCTAGACCGTATAGAAAACCAGCAGCAGCATGAACGTTCCGAGCAGTAATGTTGGCAAAGTGAATACGTCTGAAGCAAGGCGTTTCCTCGGTAATCGGATAAGGATTTTTGTCCCACACATATTTGTCCTTCCCACGAGAACCACAATAATAATAAAGATTAAGGATAAACGGACAAATCACGTCATCCATCACGATATTACTAACACGGATATCTTCGACAACACCTCCGCGTCCACGTCTAGATTTCAGCCGAATACCGCGATCCGTCTGTTTGAATACACAGTTGCTAATAACGATATTACGGATATCCCCGCTCATTTCACTTCCCAATACAACCCCGCCATGTCCATGGATCATCGTGCAGTTCGTAATCGTAATATTTTCGCAGGCGATTCGCTCCTTCGTTTCCTCTGTTCCCGCTTTAATGGCAATGCAGTCATCACCTACATCAATATTGCAGTTGCTGATCCGGACATTCACGCAGGATTCTGGGTCAATGCCATCCGTATTGGGCGAATCCGCCGGGTTAAAAATCGACAGATTATCTATCGTAACATCTTGGCAACAGATAGGATTCACAGTCCAGCTAGGGGAGTTCACAAGTGTCAGATCTCTAAGTGTTACTCTACGGCAGTTATCGAAGCTGATAAGCTTCGGGCGAGGAAAGATCAGCGACTCGGGGGAATTACGTATCTTATCCCACCAAGATGCTCCCCCTCCATCCAGCTTGCCTGCACCCGTAACCGATACGTTTTCTAGATTGATCCCAAAAATACAAGAAGCATGAACTTTCTGCTTTACTCCCTCCCAGCGAGACTCCATCACGGGATAATCGTTCGGATCAGAGCTGAATTGAAGTACGGCTCCATGGCTAAGCTGTAGCTCAATGTTGCTCTTCATAAAGATTGCACCGGTATGATAAGTGCCAGAAGGAACATAAACTATTCCTCCTCCAGCTTCGCTTGCTGCCTGAATCGCGCTAGCAATAGCTTCCGTCGAAGACTCCGTACTATTAGAGTGTGCTCCATAATGTACTATATTGTAGAAAGTCATAAGCTTCACTCGCTCCCTTTCATCACGGCAGGACGCTGCAAATATTCGTACTCACCACAAGCCAGAAGAAATGCGCCAAGCCCTTTTTGATCATTGGTAATGATAGGTTCACTGATGTAGTAGGCATACGTACCATCTCTTCGATCATCTCCTCCAAGTCCTGCGACTTGGCAATTCTTGTTCAAGTTGACCCAGCCATGCCTCGTTTCCATTACAAATTCCGTCAGAAGACCCTGATAGGCATGGTCAAGCATTTCGAACCAGCTGGCATTCAGTACACCGAGCCGTATGCCCTTAGCCAAAGCATAGGTAATCATGCTAGAAGCTGAAGCCTCCAGATAATTGCCCTTACGATCGCCCATGTTTACTACCTGGTACCAAACTCCGGAATCAGCATCCTGAACCTTACGAAGGGATGTCAACGTATCGGTAAGAATACGCACTAACTCATCGTAATCCGCATGTTCCGCAGGGAGTAAAGCAAGTGCATCCACCAGCGCCATGACATACCAGCCTAACGAGCGCCCCCAGAAATTGGGAGACAATCCCGTTTCGGGATCGCACCATGGCTGTACCCGCTTTTCATCCCAGGCGTGGAACATAAGACCTGTCTCTGCATCCTTGGTATGACGCTCACACAGAATAAATTGCCGGGTCACATCATCCAGACCCTTTCCGCTTTCATATTCTAGTAAATACTCCAGATAGAAGGGCGCGCCCATGTACAAGCCGTCTAGCCAAATCTGATACGGATAAATATTCTTATGCCAAAACGCACCTTCCGAGGTTCGAGGATGCGTTGTTATCTGCTTCCTTAACAAATCTGCAGCCTTTTTATATTTCTCCTGCCCCGTTTCTTTATGGAGAAGAAACAGTAGCTTTCCGTTATTTAGATGATCAATGTTGTGTTCATCCAAGTGGTAACCCTTCACTGAGCCATCCTCTTCTATAAAATAATCCATATTATCTTTGATATATTGATAATATTTAGGCTCTCCCGTCTGTCTCCATAGTAGCTCAAAGCCCTTCAAAATGACGCCATAATCATATGACCACTTTCCATGATATCCTTTATCGTTATATAGTCTTGGTGTTCGTTCCATGATTGAATCAGCCATACGGATACCCCAGCTGGTACTTCTAACTGCAATGTTGTCGGCCATTTCTTCCTCCTGTTTGAATAAATATGGTCCTAAACGTTTCACTTTCGTTTAGGACCCATTCACTATTTTCTTATCCTGTAGTCTGTATTAATTAAGGGTTTACCCTTTATAAGCAGCCTCATATTCAGAAATCACCTTACTGCCTCCGGATTTCTTCCACTTCTCAATCTCAGCCTTATACTCCTCCACATTGATTTTGCCAAGAATATATTTATAAGTAGCATCTGTCACAATCTTCTGCAGTTCAGAACCTTGGGTTGAGAACGTCTCCGACTCCAGCGAGTAAGCAGGATTCAGTACAGCATAATCGGCATTCTCCTTGATCAGCTTCTCGGCTTCTACTTTGAGCGGATCAGCATCATGAATAGTGAATCCCAACTCTAAAGGACGGGAGCCTGCAAATGGCTGAACCTCCTGTTTCCACAGATTTGTATCTTTAATGGTAACGGCCTGATCCGCATCGATGGTGTAATGAACATCCTGAATTCCATAGGTCATCAAAGCGTAGACCTCTTCATTCATGAGATCATTAATAAATTTCAATATCCGTCTAAGCTCATTTTCATCCTTGACCTCGGATTTTGGGAAAGACAGCAGTCCACCGATTCCGTTGTTAGCGGACCAAATTGCGCGATCTGCTTCATTGCCTGTGGAGGTGATATTGTTAACCATGACTAAATCCATATTATCCTGAATGCCTTTAGCCAAATTCAACAGGTTCTTGCTATCAAACAGAGCTCCAACATAAATTCCGGCCTTCCCCTGTGCAAAATTCTGCTGCTGATCTGTTTTAGCTGTCACAGCGAAATCCTGATTAATATAGCCGCCATCATAGAGTGCTTTCATATAATCCATGGTTTTAATATAGGAATCTGTGTCAAATTCAGGTGTCATTTTCCCTGTGTCGTCTACACTCCATATATTTGGTGTTCCAAAGTAGGAACCCAGGGTCTTGAAGGCTCCATAAATAAGATCGCTACGATCCATAAACCCTGTAGTGTCCTTCTTGCCATTTCCGTCAGGATCCTTCTCGGTAAACGCTTTCGCAATTTCCATCAATTCATCGGTTGTTTTTGGCACCTGCAATCCCAGCTTATCCAGCCAATCCTTACGAATGACCACACCATTTCTCGCCAACGGCTTTTGGAAGGGAACCCCATACAATTTACCGCCAATGGAGGCCGAGGTACGTGTGTCTTGTGAAATCTTTGCCAGATTCGGGAACTCATCCAGATAAGGACTTACTTCCCAGAACATCCCCGCCTTTAAAGCGTTACGTACCGAGGAATTATCAAGGATAGTCAGGGTAACGATATCCGCCAAGGAATTGGAGGCTAGCGATGTATTAATCCGTTCTTCTTTGGAAGCATCGGGTATCCATGAGAATTCAATCTCTGTATTCGTAGCTTCTTCTATTTTGTCCAGAACAGTATTTGTAGGTGGAGTCGGAGTCTGCAGGATGTTCAGCCAGCTAATCTTTGCTTTAGACTCTAAAACATCAGCTGGTGTCGCTGTCGTCTTAGCCGCTGAATTCGTTCCCCCATTTGAAGAATTTGACTCCTTCGCGTTATTGCCTCCTCCGCATGCAGTGAGTAACAGCCCGCTACACAGCATTAAGGCTGCAAGTTTCTTGTAATTGCGATTCATCAACATTACCCCTTTTTTAAATGTATTTGTTGTTTTATCTTCCACCTCTGCCTAAAAGACAGAAGCATGAATTAGAGTCCTGTACAAGTTAGTAAACACCATCTTCTCCGATTTTCTTAGCCAACTTGTTCGACAGAATCACGAGAACCAAGCCAACCACACCTTTAAATAAACCTACGGTGGTACTGAAACTCAACTGGCCGTTCTTTAGGCCCGCGGTATAAATGTAGGTATCAAAAATCTCTCCAACCTCGCGGTTCAATGAATTAATCAGTAAGTACATATGTTCAAAGCCTAGATCCAGCGTATGACCAATCTTCAAAATAAGTAAGGTGATAATAATGGGTCGAATCGCTGGCAAGGTGATATGCCATGTTTTGCGCAATCTGCTTGCTCCATCCATTTCAGCTGCTTCATATAACTGGGTATCTACTACAGTAATGGCTGCCAGATATATAATCGTCGACCAGCCAATCTCTTTCCAGATGATCTGTCCAATGTACACAGTACGCAGCCACTCTGGAGAAGTCAGGAAGCTGATTTTTTGCATCCCGAGCGCGGCCATCATCTCATTCAGCACCCCTCCATCCACGTTCATAAATACATAGGAAATGGAGACGATGATCACCCATGACATGAAATGGGGGATATAAATAATCGTTTGAATGGTGTTTTTGAACAGCTTGTGTTGAACCTCATTGAGCATCAACGCCAGTATAATCGGGAGCGGAAAAAAGATAACAATGTTTAAGGCAAATAAGATTAACGTATTACTCAATAGCATAAAGAAGGTTGGTTCGGTAAACAATCGGACGAAATGCTTAAGCCCAACCCAGGGGCTATCTGCTATGCCCAGAAACGGCTGATAATCCTGAAAGGCAATAATAAGACCGCCCATAGGCAGGTACTTAAAAATAACAAAATATAGAAACCCCGGCAGTATCATCAGATACAATAATTTGTTTCTTTTTAAACTCAGCCAGCTATGCCCTGTTCGCTTTTTCCTCACTGGTTTGACTTTCATGTTCAGCATGGTGACGTTTGCCTCTTTCACCTGATCGGCCTCCTTGATCGCGTTTCCTTACGATTCTCAGATTACGATCATTCGTCCATTACGTATATAATCTTCAGATACTGATACTACGAAATCCGCATGGTTATAGGCTTTTTCGTTCCTCCACCTCTTATAGTGATTACTACAATACATAAGGATCATCTGCAATTCCGCACGCTTTTCACGCCCAGAACAAAGCCCAAGCTAATGATTATATACGGAATAACAGACCCCTGATAAAGTTTCATTGAAACGATTACAAGGAGGATAACTGCATGACGCAACCATCTTTTAAAAAATTAACTTTGGGCAGCCGGCTGTTTACAATTGTAAATACCACACTACTTTCGCTCATTGCCCTCATCTGTCTTTTACCCTTTGTCAATGTGTTTGCCAGCTCTTTTGCTTCAACGCAGGAAGTGGTAGAGAAGAGGTTTATCCTGTTCCCAACAACCTTCTCTCTGGATGCTTACCGTTATATACTGTCAACGCCCACGATTTTTAAAGGGTTAGGTGTATCCATCGGTGTAACCTTAGCAGGGACTGTTGTAAGTATGATTCTTACTGCTTTAATGGCCTATGGGTTATCTAGAAAGTATCTATATGGAAGAGATTTTATCAATTTTGTAGTCGTGTTCTCCATGCTGTTCAGCGGGGGGATGATTCCCACTTTTCTCGTGGTCAAATATTTCGGGCTCATCGACTCCTACTGGTCCATGATTATGCCGGTTGCGATCAATGCCTTTAACCTGATCATTATGCGCAACTTCTTTCAGGCTCTGCCGGAAGGACTCGAGGAATCCGCCAAGATTGACGGATCCAATGATTTTGGTGTTCTGTTCAAAATCATGCTTCCACTAGCGCTGCCCTCTATCGCGACGCTCTCCCTATTCTACGGGGTAGCTTACTGGAACACTTATATGAGTGCAGTTTTATATATGACAGATTCTACGAAATGGCCAATTCAAGTGCTTCTGCGTCAGATCGTAATCGTCTCTAGTGGTATGCAGGGTGATAATGCTTCGGTCGATATTCTCCCGCCTGCACAAACTATCAAAATGGCGGTAATCGTAGTCGCTACCGTTCCAATGTTGATTGCTTATCCTTTTGTACAGAAGCATTTCACAAAAGGAGCTTTGCTCGGTTCTGTTAAAGGCTAAGCTTCCATAAGATGCGAAACAGCCAGCTCCCATAATCTGGAGGCTGGCTGTTTTTGTGATTTAATCAATTACTTGTCCTGTTTCAGGTTGCGGTAAGCGCCAGGGGTTACATGTTCTTTTTTACGGAAGGATCGAATAAAGTTCTGAGAATTATGGTATTGCAATCGTTCGGCGATCTCTTTAATGGTCATATCGGTCTCCACCAGCCACTTTTTAGCCATTTCTAATCGATAGTTCATCACATACTCGCTAAACGTCATGCCGTATTCCTTTTTGAAAATACTGCTTAAATAGTTAGGACTATAATGAAGGCGATCTCCGATTAATTCCAGGGACAGATCCTGATCGAACTCAGAACGGACAATCACTGCAATTTTATCAGACAAGAGGCGGAACTGACGGTCGGTTTTCTCCTTTACGCTTGAGACCATCGGATGGATAACTTCCTTCACCAGGATACGTTCAATTTCTTCCGGGTTACGGATGTCTAATAATCGGTGGTACAACGTATAATTATCCTCCGTCAACAGAACCTCAACACCTAGCAGCTGCTCTAGCTGTATCAGATTGTTTACGAAACGAATTAATGTGACTTCGAAATTCAGAGGATTCTTGCTATGCTTCATCATTTCTCCCAGCAGTGGGTACAGAGAACGTGAGACTTGTTCTTCATCCCCAATCCGAATCGCATCAAATAGCTGTGACTCTAACTCAGACGGATAATAAAGGAGAACAGGGCCTGAGATCACTCTCGATATATCCTCGTAGAAAATAATTGACTCTTTCCCCAGATTTAACCGATGATGTAGCGCCTGCTTACTCATCTCACAAGCTTCCTTGCTTAATAATAAATCATCGTAGAAATTGCTAATTCCGACGCTGACAGATAGTTTTAAGACCTCTCTAGCTGTTCGAATTATCGTCTTAGCATATTCTAATACTTGCCTCCTGTTCTCCTGTTCATTCGTTCCCTCAAAGATCAAGATGGTCGCTTGCGTGCGGTCGTTTAATAGAATAGGGATCATCCGATCCTCCTGCGGAATCCTTTCTTCTACCAGCTTGTTAACCGCAACAAGTAAAAGATCTTTATCAATCGCCTGACGTTCACCATAGTTATCCAGTTGAATCAATAAGGTGGCGTACACAGAATCCTCTGATAGCTTATGACCGAAGCGTTGCATACCCTGCTTGAGCTCCTCAGGTGATATCCGGTTACGGAATAAATTGAGAATAAACTGGGTTTCCAGCTGAGGCATTTCAGATTCAATGAGACTCTCAAGACTTTCCTTCTCCGATAAAATCGTATCGATAGAGCTGATAATCCAATCCACCTCATTTTTAGGCTCCAGCTGAGAGTTGACTGGCAAAATACGTTGAATCTGCCGGAAGGGCTTGGTGAAATACAATGAGATCACGTAAGCGATGATCACGATCAACAGTGTGATTAGTAGTACCATCATTACAATCCCGTATCTTGTTGTCTTTAAGGCATCGGAGATTTCGCGTTGATCCAACAAGGTTACATAAACCCAATTATTGTAGGGAGATTTAGCGTAAATCGCCTTCATCGATTGGTGGTCGGCCCTCTCCAGAGCAATCGCTCCATTAGTACCTCCGCTGCCAGCAACATACGTGATATGTCCTAATTGCCTACTTGATAGTAAGGATTTCCCCGTTTCGGACTCATATAAAAGCTCTCCCTCCCGGTTAAGAATATATACCGGGGTGTTTCCTTCCGTTTGAAGCGTGTTATGTAAGGTTTGAAGTGAGATATCAGATAAGGCAATCGCCTGTTTGGTTTGTGAAAATACTGGCAAGGTATTTACAAACCGGATGCCTTTATCCGTCTTAATCCAGAATAATCCCCGGCTTCGATTATCGATATAGCTCTCATACAGAGTATTACGTTCTTCTTTCGATAAATGCGAGAGCTTACCATTGGAGATTTGCCAATTCTGCTCCAGACTAATTAAAGAATAGTCTACGAAATCCATTCCCATCGTAGCAATATAATTAAGCTGAGAGTTAATATCCCGGTACGCCTCAAAATCCCGCTCCGTAATTGGATTCTGAACGACTTCCCTAAAAGAACTAGTCGTACTGTAAGTATTAAAAGCGTATTCGATTGTTTGAATTTTCTGTTCTAAGGTGTTTTTAATTTGTGTAATTAAACTCTGCTTGCCGTCTGCCACTCTTTCAATCACTGAATTTATAGTCGTTAGATAAATATAGCTGCCGAAGCTAATGACTAGGCCAATACCCAGCACCAGAATAGGTACAAAAATCTTATAGAATATTCTGCCTCTTTTCATCGGTAGACTCCTTAAGAATGTAATTATTTTCAATTATAGCGCTTTCATTAGGCCAAACCAAATGTTTTTAATGCGATTATTAGTACCCTATATATTTCAGAGGATAATGTAACAATGAAAACGGTAAAAACCGCTTCATCAAGTCCTCTTGAAACTCAAGAAAATTATGTACATAAAAGAAAAGCCTGACCATGAATGGCCAGGCTAAAAATCCGTACTTCACGCGGTGAAGCTAAATTTCAAACTCTTCTGTTGAATTTGAAAGACCACCATTCTGTACACCACTATTATTGGCTACAGCAAGAACATACACCTTATATTTGACACCTTTAACAATTGAATCTCCATTAACATCCCTTGTCGCAGTGAATGTTGAACGATTCGTCCCGTTAGGGATTACCGACGAATAATAAGAGGAATTCACCGCAAGAGCATCCGCCGTACCAAACCCTTGTTTAGACGGAACCACCAATACTCGGTATTCCGAAATATTGCTCTCATTGGTGGATTTGTCGAAACTGATCAGGATTCTACCGCTACCTATTTCTTCTTTATACGTCACATTGGTTACAGAGACCACTGGAGTCTTGTTTGCCAACAAAGTAATCGTCGAAGACTCCAAGGACAATGCATTGGAACCTGAATAATTATTACTACCCACAGTTAACACATACACTTTATAACTCACTCCAGCCTTTATCACGTCACCACGAACATCTCTGGCGGAGGAATCTAATATTTGACTGGTGCTGTTGCCTGAAGTATTTACCGTTGTATAGTTAGAACTGGATACATTATTCGCATCGGACAGGCTAAAGCTGCTGTAATAAAACGTTGGTACCACCATAATTCGGTATTGGTTAATGTACGTTTCATCTGTGGCGTGATTAAAGCTCACCTTCAAATCTCGGCCATCACCATAGTCATTATCATCGCTAACATTTAAGTTTGTAACAGCCTTCAAGCTGGTATTATTAAACAGTGTAACTATAGATGAAGCGGAAGATAGCTCATTAGAATCCCTATAATTTCCATTTCCAACAGATAATACATACACTCTATAGCTACTTCCACTCTTTATCAGATCACCGAGAACATCTCTAGTTGACGAATACAAGACCTGATTGGTAGAAGACCCACTTGTACTAACAGCTGTATAGTTGCCACTTACTACATTATTAGCTGCGTATAAATCAAAACTGCCATAATATGACGTCGGAACTACCATAATTCGGTACTGACTGATATAGGTTTCGTCCGAAGCATGATTAAATGACACTCTCAAATCTCGGCCATCTCCATAATCATAAACGTCGCTGACACTGAGGTTATAAACTGTACTCACACTGGAATCATAAATTAATGTAATTACCGATGAAGCATTCGAAAGAACATTCCCTCCTGAATTACTTCCGCTTCCAATAGATAAGATATATACCTTATAGCTGACTCCATTCTTTATCAAAGCTCCACGTACATCTCTGGCTGAAGAGCTCAATGTTAGGCTGGTGGAAGTACCATTTGTACTAACCGCTGTATAGTTGGCAATTGATACATTATTTGCTTCAGCTAAACTGAAGCTACTGTAATATGACGTTGGAACGACCATGATCCGGTACTGGCTAATATTGGTTTCGTCCGTCGCATGAGTAAATGACACCCTTAAATCTCGGCCATCATTATAGTTGCTAACGTCGCTGACAGTTAAGTTAGAACCCCCTATGTTGGACAGCGTAATTGCTGAGGAAACAGAAGACAATACATTATTAGCTGCATTACTGTTATCCATCGCCATGACAAACACTCTGTAGCTGACGCCTGTTTTAACAAGAGCTCCGTCCACATCTCTGGCTCCTGAGGATAAAATTTGGGTAAGATTATTTCCCGTCTTGCTGACTAACGTGTAATTAGCACTGGTCACATTATTTGCTGCGGCTAAATTAAAATTCGAATAATTAGTAGCTTTGACAACAAATATCCGATAAGAACTTACCTTCGACTCATCTGACAGCTTATTGAAGCTGACCGATAAATCTCTTCCATCCCCATAATCGCTTATATCATTCACTTGTACATTATTTATTGCCGCTACAGTCTTATTCACTAGTGTCATAGTGGAGGATCCACTAGAAAGTGTACTGGCATTACTTCCTTTGCCAACCGTCAAGACATAAGCCACATACGCTTGATTACTCTTAATTGAATCACCATCAACAGTCCTCGAAGCAGAAGTCAATTTAATCGAAGGATTAGTACCTGTTGGTAATACAGTAGAATAATTGTAAGAGGTTATCGTTTGTGCGGACGACAAGTTGAGAATATTCCCTGATTTCACAATCAAAACACGGTACTGATCCACTAGTGACTCATTTGCCGCTCGAGTGAAGCTAACCTGAAGATCACGACCATCACCGAAATCACTCACATCCTGCGCTACTACGTTGGGTACTGGGCCTGCATTTCCAACGTTAGAGGCTGAAGTCGTTATCGTTACAACTTGCGTCTTGGGGTTCCATCCCACTTCATGGCCCAGTGCTTCACTGACGAACCTTGTTGGGACCATCGTTCTCCCCTTCAGATTCAAACCAGGCACGTCTAGCGTTACAGCCTTATTGTTAATAGTGGCGGTCTTTGAGCCAATCTTTAACATAATCGTTGTATCATCTTTCGTTGCGGTTACAGTTTGTGCTTTTTGATCCCACTTGATGGTGGCATTAAAAGCTTCAAAGATAGCCCGCAACGGCACCATCGTCCGCCCCTTCACCATCACTGGTGCTTGATCTGTAGACAATCGAACCCCGTCAATAATAATACTGATCGGAGTAGCAGCCTTTACAGAGGATTGAAACATCATCGGAAAGACTACTAAAACTACTAAAATTGAAATCCATAACTTCTTCACAGACTCACCCTCCTGGAATGACGAATACATTTTTTACCTACTCCTTTGACGCTTCTAACTATATAAAAGTTTCATGATTTACTGGTTACAATATTTTAATCTAGACTCAGCTCCATTAATCGATCACAACCCCTCTTGGAAAAAGAAAAAGGAGAGCGCGGAATGCGCTCTCCCATCGATTATTCGTTCGTATTTTTCACAATATTCTTCTTCGGAATTCCGTCCAATCCATACTCCCAATCATACGCATCAAAGATTTTCCTAGCGACAGGTGCGGCGCTATTTGATCCGAACCCACCCTCAGGAATGACTACAGCCACAGCAAGTTTTGGATTGTCACGTGGTGCAAAGGCTATAAACACTCCGTTATCCCGGTTAACTTTTTTACTATCCGTTTGTTGTGAAGTCCCTGTTTTGCGGGCAAAATCATAAGGGAAATCGCCGAAGGCACTTTTAACGTCACTGTTCATCCCTTTCTTGATTTCCCGCCAATAGGATGGATCGAAATGGGTCACTTCATCAAGCACTTCCCGTTTGAACGCTTTGATAACCTTCCCATCTGAATCAGTGATTTTGCTTACCAGCTGCGGTTTAATTCGTTGCCCTTCATTGGCTAAAGTAGCCGCATATTGGGCTAACTGAAGAACTGTATAACGCCCCTGCTGTCCAAAAGAAGCATACACAAGCGCAGATTGAACAGATCCAGCTTTCGCTTCAGCCTTATAATTCAGATCGCCCAGGTATTCCCTAGGTAAACCTATACCTGTTGAAACACCAAGACCAAATTCCTTCATATAGGTGTCCCATACATCGATACCTTTAGACTTGTACTTGTCATACAATTTTTTCCCAATCATATCAACCATATATACGTTTGAGGATTTTTCAATTGCCGTGTAAGGATACAAAGAGTGGTATACATGATTCGATGAATTCCTTACAAAGGTCTCATGTCCCTCTCTACCAAATGAGGTGATTCCTTTATCTTGGTAAGTAGAAGATGTATTGATAAAGCCCTCTTTTAATCCAATCAGTACACTCAATGGTTTTATGGTCGAGCCGAGCAGCACCGTGGATTCGAAATTATGCCCCGATCTTCCTGATGAAAAGGGAGTGATCGTTCCGTTTTGATAATGTTTTTCGATTTGTTCATACTTCTCCGGTAAGATCGAACCCGTAGCCCAATCATTCGTATCATAGTCAGGCATACTCGCCATCGTAATAATATTACCTGTATCGACTTCCATGGCTACAGCGTAACCTGTTAAAGCATCAGGATGTGTTTCCCCCTGTACGGTGTGCGAGTGCAACCACTGAATCTGCTCTTTAATGGCCTCTTCGGTCTTCAGCTGAATTTTTTTATTTATCGTAGTCCAGATATTACTCCCTTTAAGCGGAGGTTCAACACTGACGATTTTTTCCGCCATATTCTGCGGATCTACCGAAACTTCCTTATAACCATTCTGTCCTCGAAGCTCCTTCTGGTATTGCAGCTCCAAGCCATCAAAGCCTACTAGTTCATCCTCTTTATAGTTAAGACCAGGGTCCTGATTAGTTTTCATCGCCTGAAGTACATCCTTATAAAGATCTAAACTAGTAGAGGATTTAAAAAATTTCACATAACCAACCGCTTGTACAGCCACCGTATCGGCATCATAATGCCTAGAGCTTTCCTCTAACACCTCAAGATTGGGATATTCGTTTTTGTGCTCCAAAAAATAAGCAATTTCTTTCTTGGATAAACCTGATTTAATTCTTCGTGCCATATATCCAGATGATTTTTTAGAATATAAATCCATAACCTCAAGGATCTCTTTTGCTGTAATTTTTTTCTCATTAGGATCACCATAGGTTTCGAAGGCAGCTGCTAACTTGCTAGCCAGTGTGTTTGATTTATGATTTGCCTCGGCAGTTAATGTAGTTTTTTGGGTCGTTTTATCTGTTTTTGTGGCAGTATATTCTTTTTGCAAAGTGAGATATAAAGATTGAACGGGTGTAGAATAGGCCAATTTCTCACCTTCAGCTGCGAGGATATTCCCTCTCATTGCTGATAATGGAACTATTTTCATATCCCTATTAGCCTCGGCTTCAGTAAACTTAGATCCTTCGACAAATTGCAAGACTGCAAGACGAAGGATAATCACACAAAAAATAATAAAAGTGCTAAAGAAAAAAATATTGATTCTTAATTCACTAGAGTTATTTGTAGCTTTACTGTCGTCTTTTATACCTTTTCTGTCGAAGAGTCTCACATAATCCCGCTCCCTATTTCCAAAATTCTACAATATAGGTTCTAAGTATAAACTAGCAAACTGAAATATACAAAATTAAGAATAATAGTTAAATAATTGTTCACAATCGATAATATCCAATTAAAAAAAACAGCAATCCTCAATATGCGAGAATCGCTGTTTTTTTGTAGACGTTGGGTGGCCTGCACCTATGAATTGTCATCATTTGCTGAGGTTTAAGGACTCAAATGACGTTATTTGCAAGTTTTTAGCCTTTGGAGCTTGAATTCGACCTCCAGCGACGTTATTCCTTTGTAAGAGGGGCAAACTGAATAATTTTTATGCCAATAGCGGCTATGCAGTCATTTCCCACTTCAGATACGGAATAAAGCTGATTTAGGGGTGGCTGTGTCCGATAGCGCAACTGCGTATGTGTAAGCTCCTCATCGAATGAAACGAAGTTTAAGGCGATCTAGATCGAGGAAGCCCTAATGAATTAGGGGATGCCCCAATGACCATTGTTACGGCTTTTGGAACACCCCCTATTTTATCTTATAGTAAAATCTATACTTTTCTAACCTGAGACCGATACATCAAGAACAAGAAATACGGGGCTCCGATCAACATTATAATAAGACCCGATGGGATTTCTTTTGGTGCCATAATGGTTCTTCCCAGCGTATCCGCAATCACGAGCATTATTCCGCCAAGTAATCCTGACAGAACAATGGATCGTCTCGTGTGATGTCCAATCATCATCCGTACTGCATGCGGCGCCATGAGCCCGAGGAATCCTATGGTTCCTACACTTGCAACGGCTCCCGCTGCAAGCATCACACCGATAATCATCGCCCACAGCCGAGTTCCTCGAACGGGTAGTCCTAAACCTGTTGAACTCTCATCGCCAAATGCTAGCAAATCGAATTTACGCCCCAAATAATATGCCAATGGAATGAGTACAATCAGGAAAATAAACAAGCTATTAAATTGATTCCAGCTTCGTCCGTAAGTCGAACCCGTTAACCAAATTAAAGAGCTGCTGCTCCATAAACTGCCCTTGACGATCATAACCTGTATTCCCGCAGAGGCGATCGCTGATACCGCGATCCCAAGCAGAATCAGGACAGAAGGATTCAAGTCTCTGCGCCAGGCCATAAAAAACACAAAAGCCGCTGCCAGTGCACCACCCGCAATTGCTGCAATAGGGACCGCTAATACCGTCAGTGCCGGAAAAGCGATCATCACGGTTAGCGCTCCTAGTCCAGCACCCGAAGTCACACCAATAATGGAGGCGTCGGCCAGCGGATTTCGGACAGCGCTTTGAATCAAGACACCACTAATGGCAAGCGCAATACCGCCTCCAGCCGCAACGAGTGTACGTGGAAGTCGTAAATTCAGCAGGACGGAATAAGATCCATCACCGCTATGGACAAGACTGCTTAGCAGATCGCTAATTGGTATTTTGGTTCCTCCAAGTGACAAACTCACAAGGATAACAACAATGAGCAGTATGCTCATGAATATCACCGCCGGAACAAAGCGCATCCGAAGCGCTGTCCCTCCTATATTCATAGATGACTGACCAGCACCTGAACCCGATATATTTTTCATCTTGGTCAGCACCAGCCAAATAAGCCACGGCGCGCCAATAATCGCCATTACTGCACCAACCGGCATTTCACCCACACTGCTGCGCACTACCCGCGCGAGCGTATCCGCTGCCGTAATGAGCAGGGCTCCCCACAGCGCACTTGCAGGAATGAGCAGGTGATGCTTTCGAATACCGCTAAGCCGAACCAGATGTGGAGCCACCAGACCCACAAATCCGATCGGACCAACCACGCTGACCACGACCGCAGCCAACAATACCGATAAGCCTAGACCTAATCCCCGTGCCAACCCAACACGTTGCCCAAGTGAACGGGCTGTGGACTCATCGAGCTCTAAAGCATCAAATTGTCTGCCTCCGAGCACAGCGGCTATAAGCAGTGTAATTACAAAAGGCCAGGCATACTTCACACCGTCCCAATCTAGTTGAATCAGTGATCCTGAACCCCATAAGAATAAATTTTGCGTTTCGTTCTTGTTAAAAATATGTAGGGCGGATGTAAATGCTCCGAGAACCATAGACACGATCATACCTGACAAAGCCAATCTGACAGGTGTAGCCGCTTTACCTCCACTCAGCAAATAAGCAGCTAGAGCTGCAAACAATCCCCCTGCAACTGCCAGCAAGAATGGGAATTGATGCTGCAAAGCCGGGAAAGTAACCATACCAAGAACAACCATAAAATAAGCACCGGCATTAATCCCCAATGTATCTGAGGAAGCGAGCGGATTCTTCGTTATCGTCTGCAGTAAGGCTCCAGCCGCTGCCAGAGCGGCACCAGCCAGAAGGCCAATCACCGTACGCGGCATCCGAATATCCCAGAGCAGATTATGTTCCATCACATCCTGGCGGTTCAGCAATCCCTCCAACACCGTAGCTGCCGGGATTTTGGCTTCTCCAAAGCCTAGACTAAGAATGGATAGAACAAAGAGGGCGGCAAGGCCGCCCCCAAATATTCCAATGATTCGCCAGGTCATTCCACTTGAGGCCTCTTTGCTACTCTTCCCGTTCATAAATGCACTCATTTCGTTAATGTATTTACAACTTCATCCACGATAACTTTAGAGGAGATCGGGCCGCCGAACACCCAAGTAGTACTGCTCAATCCGAAAGTACGATTCTCTTTTACAAAGTTAAGTCCGTTCCAAACGGAATTATCCTTCAGTTCTTTCGTGAAAATATTATCATCCTTCTGAACGATATACATCAGGTTAGTATCCTGAACAGCTGGCAACGCTTCAACAGTTGAGGTACTGAATCCGTAAGCTTCGAATTTCTCCGGTTTCCAGTCGTTCTTCAGACCAATCCGATCCAATGTTTGTACCGCAAGTGAGTTATCTGTAAACAGACGCAACGTTGCTGCATTTTGATAGCTGTAAGCTTGGGTCAGTACATAGTTCAAGCCTTCTTTACCTACTTCAGCCAGCTTTGCCTTTGCATCCGCATAGTGTGTATCCAAATCAGCAAGAACCTTATCGGCTTCTGCAGTTTTGCCTACTGCCGCTGCAATCGTTTTGAAGGTTTCTTCCATCAAAGTGTACTGATCGCCTTCTCCTTCATTCGGATACAGACCGAAAATCAGTGTTGGCGCAATACCTTTTAGTTGATCATAAATGCCTTCGTGCCCACCCGTATTGGCAATAATCAGATCAGGTTTTAATGAAGCAATCGTCTCCAGATCTGGCTCATCACGGGAACCAACATCAGTCACATTTGCATCAAGTGGTGCTTCAGAAGTCACATACAGCTTATAGTTCTCGTTATCGGCATTACCTACTGGCTGCATTCCTAGCGCAATAATATCCTCCGTAAAGGTCCATTCTAATACCACAACCTTTTGCGCAGGTTTGTCCAGCGTAATCTCACCTTTAGAATCTTTTAGTACAATAGGTCCGCCTGTAGATTCAGTGCTCGTTTTATCAGAGACCGTATTGTCAGCTGCTCCTGTATTGGATACCGCATTGTTCTTTGAATTATTTCCACAGCCTGCTACCACTAATATGACAGCTATAATCATAAATAAACTGATTAACCTTTTGTGCATTTTCTTTATCCCCCTGTATTTTAACGATCGAAGTTGATTCTATGATAATTGTTATCAATCTATTGATAATGATTATCATAGAAAATCATACTAGTTATCTTATACGTGTTTTTAGCGAAAGTCAAAGTTAAAATTTAATATACAGCGCCTAGCCCCTAAAAAAGAAGTCCTAACAAATCAAGGCCTCCTTGATTTGTTAGGACTCTCCCTACTCCATGATCTGATTGGTGATTCTTTCAACGTGAATGGTGAGATACAGCATTTCATCATTTGTTAATTCACGGTTGTAGGTTTTGTCGATATAGATTTTAATTTTCTCAACACTTGCAAAAGCTTCCTTATATTGCTCCTTCACCAAATTAAATAAGCCATTCTCATTATCAGGCGGTGGAGTACCATTAATGAGGCGTTGCGCGAAAAATTTCAAATGAGTAATAAAGCGGTAATAGGCAAGGGATTCTTCATCATATTCTAGCCTGAAATGATGCTTCACGATATTTAAGATGTCGTTCATAATCTTCGTAATATTTACCATATTGGGCATTTCTTCGTTTAATTCAGCATTTACCAGATGGAGAGCAATATGTCCTGCCTCATCCTCAGGTAGCCTAACACCGAACTTGGAATGAATAATTTGCAGCGCAGCCTTCCCAACCTCGTATTCTTCCTTGTAGAACCTTTTAATTTCCCAAAGCATAGCGTTTTTAATCTTCAGCCCTTTTGAGAAGCGCTCCAAGGCAAAACTGATATGATCGGTCAGACTAACATAAATACTATCGTCCAGCATTTTACCGAGTTGTAGCTTGGCAAAGTTGATGATCTCTTCTGATAACTCCATATGCTCAATTGGAATCTCGGAAAGCAGCGTTTTTAGCTTATCTGAAAGCTTTTGATTGTTTAAAGTAAATATCTTTTCAATTTTCTCTTCCTCTAAGAAGTCTCCTCGCTTTTTCTTAAAGGCAAGTCCTCTCCCCATGATTACCAATTCAACATTGTGATCATCTATGACAGTAACAACATTGTTGTTCAACACTTTCTCAATCCGCATATTACAGCTCCTTGCAATCCTTTCCATTTTGCGTAGCTAGTCTGTTGTTATAATGTTCGACAAAAGATTAAACTACAACAGTCATCAAATCCACACCCGGTGTGATAGTCGTTTTCTTGGTACCAATCACATCACTATAATTAGCAGTATTGGTAATAATGATTGGTGTTGTACATTGATAACCTTCATTTTTTATTTGTTCAAGATCAAATTCAATCAAGAATTCACCCTGTTTGACGGTTGCTCCCTCTTCAACTTTCACATCAAAATATTTACCTTTTAATTTCACAGTTTCTATACCGATATGGATCAGGACTTCAACGCCATCATCTGATACTACGGCAATACAGTGACCTGTTCTAAAAATGGTAGAAACCACCCCACTAACCGGTGAGTAGAGCTTACCTTCGGTAGGTTCGATGGCCATGCCCTTACCCATTGCTTCAGAGGCAAAAGCTGCATCATCAACGGAGGCTAAAGGAATTACGTTACCAGCTAGAGGGCTGACAACGGTTGAACTCTGCACAGCGTGAGGGAGAATAACCTCGCTCTTGTCAGTATTCGTCTTTTCTGCAACATCATTCACTTTTTCTTCTACAGCATTCACTTTCTTTTTATCTTCATAACCAAACATCATTGTAATCACCATTGCCAAAATAATCGTCACACCAGCAATGATCGCTTGAACTGCTAACGGAGAAAATGCCGGAAGACTTAATACACTCACAAAGGCGAAGACTTCCATCTTCACTTTAAAAAGACCACTAAGTGCGCCACCTATACCGCCAGCAATGGTTACATATATAAAGGTCCGTTTGTAACGGGTCAACAATCCGTAAATAATAGGTTCAGTTACACCTGAGAGCGCTCCTGGTAAAAATGTACTAGCAGCCAATGTTTTCAACTGCTTATCTCTTGTTTTCAGGAAGATCCCCAAGGCTACACCAAGTTGTGCAAAGATAGCCATGCCTGCCATTGCATAGATCGGATCTCCACCCTTAGCAATGTTCTCAAGAATAATCGGTACAAGCCCCCAGTGCAATCCGAGCACGGTCAAATACGTCCAAGAGATCCCTACTATTGCCCCCGTAACGATACCGCTCTTTGTACTGAGGAACAATATAGCATCTCCAATTAAGTTCCCTACATTCACGCCAAAGGGTCCGAAAGCCAACAGGGTTAAAGGCACAATCACAATAAAACATATCATTGGAACCAAGAACATCTGCAAATCCTTGTGTATAAACTTTCTTAGTTGCTTATCCAGTAAAGCGTATATACAGATGGCGATAAAAATCGGAAATACGCTTGAGGAATAGTCTGACATGACTAAAGGAATTCCTAAAAAATGTGGAGATTCAACACTCGCTAATCCCGTAATGTTTGGTTCAAGCAAGGCTGCACCGATACTACCACCCACATAAGCATTTACACCCAGTCTCATCGATAATGTAATACCTAAGAAAATTGGCAGAAAATAGAACACAGCATTACTAGCACCAGCCAATACTTTATAAGTCTCACCGTCTGCCGCTAAAACATTTAACGAAGTCAATACGGTTAACAGCGCTTTCAACATACCCGCACCTGCTAAGGCACCAATCAGTGGTGAAAAACTTCTAGAAATCACATCAAAAATCAGAGTCCCTAGCGGTTTCTTTACCTTTTTCTCACCAGAGTCACTACTAGGGGATATGGATTTAGCAATCTCTTTATAAACATCAGCTACATGGGTACCCACTATAACCTGGAATTGTCCCCCTTTGCTGACCACTCCAATAATCCCTTTCATTTTCTCCAGATTTTCTTTATCCACTTTTTGTTCGTCGTTAAGTGTGAATCTTAGTCGAGTGGCACAGTGGATCACGTTATTAATATTTTTCTCCCCACCGACAGATTGAATAATGTCTTTACCTAGCTGCTCATAACTCATTTTCGTACACCCCTTCGGTAACAGATCAGATCAATTAATCACGGAACACAGTGAACGAAAAAAAACCTAAATCACATCCATGCACGAGAGAGAAATCTCCCGTAAACATAAATGAAACTTAGGTTTTGCCTGCTATGCAGTAGCAATCCTGATATCCGATTAATTTATTACTTACAAATTAACATGTCCCATTAGCCATGTCAACGATAACCATAATTTGCATAATAAAAAGTCCTGATCATCAAGAGGATCTTGACGATCAGGACTTTCGCTATTATAACAGGCTCTGCCCGTTAGATTCAATCACTTCTTTGTACCAATGGAAGGACTTCTTGCGGAATCTTTCCAGCGTACCTGAACCATCATCATGACGGTCCACATAAATGAAGCCATAACGTTTCTTCAGCTCGGCGCTTGTTGCACTGACCAAGTCGATGCAGCCCCAGCTTGTATACCCCATAACTTCCACGCCGTCGGCAATCGCTTCCGCCACCTGTACCAGATGATCTCGTAAATAATTGATCCGGTAGTCGTCGTTTATCACCTTTTCACCGCTTCCATCTACAACGAGCTGATCCACGGCACCCAGACCATTTTCCACAACAAAGAGTGGCTTCTGGTATCGGTCATAGAACATATTCATCACATAACGTAAGCCCTGCGGATCGATTTGCCATCCCCAATCACTCGCTTCCAGATACGGATTTGGCACCCCGCCTAACAGGTTCCCTTCCCCTCTGATCTGTTTCTCTGGATCAGCCGTTTCACAAGTGCTCATATAGTAACTGAACGATATGAAATCCACGGTATGCTTGAGAATTTCTTCGTCCCCTGGCTCAAAATGAATGTGAATTCCGTTTTCTTTGAAGTAACGCTTCATGTATCCCGGGTAATATCCTCTAGCATGAACATCTGCAAAGAACATATTTTTATGATCACTTTGCATCGCTCGGATCAAATCATCCGGATGAGGAGTGAGTGGATAAATCGGCATACTTAGCACCATACATCCTATTTTAAAATCAGGATTGATCTCATGGCCGATCTTCACAGCCAAAGCGCTTGCTACGAACTCATGATGAATCGCCTGATACAAATCCTGCTTGCTCAATTGTTCCAAGGGCGTGTTGATCCCACCGCTCATAAATGGGAACTCTAGAATGGAATTGATCTCGTTAAAGGTCAGCCAATATTTAACCTTGTCCTTGTAACGATTAAAGATCGTTCGCACATAACGCTCGTAAAAATCTACCATTTTGCGGTTAACCCATCCATCGTATTCTCGTGCCAGATGCAGCGGAGTCTCATAATGGGAAATCGTTACTAACGGCTCGATACCGTATTTATGACACTCGTCGAATAGATCATCATAGAACTGCAGGCCTTTTTCATTTGGCTCCAGCTCGTCCCCTTTCGGGAAAATTCGGGACCAGGCAATAGATGTCCGAAATACTTTAAAGCCCATTTCTGCGAACAGCTTAATATCTTCTTTATAGCGGTGATAGAAGTCGATACCTATGAGCTTCATGTTATCGTCGGTAGGAACCTCTGTAGGAGCAGATTTAATTCCGTGTGGCATAACATCTTGGGTAGACCAGCCTTTTCCATCTTCCTGGTATGCCCCTTCAAGCTGGTTAGCAGCTACAGCACCGCCCCATAAGAATCCTTCTGGAAATTGTAAGTTCATGTTTCTTCCCGCCTTTGCTATTGTGATAGTATAGGATTACTGCTCTAATCCGAATCCTAACTCTTGGAACGCGTTACATGTCAAGCATTAATCATGCAAAGGAGAGAAGTCGATGTCTACTCTTGACGAAATTGCTAAGCTATCAGGCTTTTCTAAAGCTACGGTATCCCGAGTTCTGAACGATTCCCCACATGTCAGCAAGGAGACAAGAGAGAAAATTCTCGCCATCATGAAGGAGACGGACTATGTTCCCAATCGGAATGCTATTTCTTTATCGAAAGGCCAAACTCAGCAAATCGGCATGATTACCTTAGACCTAAATGAGCTTATTCTGTGCTTTATGAACAGCTTCGTCGAAATTTCCGGCCATTACGGGTATCAGACGATTATTTATACCACTGGCGGAGATAAGCAAAAAGAGCTTCAAGCGTTCGAAGATCTTAAACAAAAAAGAGTCGACGCCCTGCTTATTTTGACCGCTGTTAACGATAAACATGTCATAACTTCCTACTGCAAATACGGACCGATCGTGTCATGGCAGCGCATGGACCATCCTGAAATCCCTTCCGTTGCCATGAACCAATATGATGGATATGCACTTGCTCTGGAGCATTTGATAGAACGGGGGTATAAACGTATCGCCAATGCTTTTGGCCGTCCTAGCAGCATTAATACTCAGAGCCGAAGATTAGCCTACGAACAAATCATGTCCAAATATAATCTTCCCGTCCTCGAGAAATGGTATTACACCACTATTTATGGAATTCAAGACGGAGAGCAATTAGTGAAGACATTCATGGGACAACCAGAACCGCCGGATGCCATTCTATGCGCCAATGATTTGGTGGCGGTAGGTGTTCTCAGCGAAGCTCGCAGGCAGAAGCTAGATGTGCCAAGGGACCTCGCCATCGTTGGTTTTGACAATTCAAAGCTGTCGCAGACGCTCGGAATAACCACTATTCAGAATCCGATTGCGGGACAGGCAGAGAATGCTTTTCTTTTGCTGGCTCCTGCATTGCTTGGACTGGACATGGAGCTGCAGCCACTGTCGTTTCAACTGATTGAACGGGAGACAACCTAACTAAGTCTGCCCATTCTCAGAATGCAATGAAATCTTAAGCTAAGAATTGGAGTGAAACCATGATTAAGATCCTTGTTGTGGAAGACGATAAGCATGTCAGAAAGCTGATGAACGCTGTCCTGAAACGGGAAGGTTATGAAGTGTTAACAGCCGAGAATGGCATTCAGGCATTGGAAGTTCTTGAAGTCCAGCACATTGATCTGATTATCCTCGATATCATGATGCCTGGAATGGATGGTTACGAATTCGCCGAAGAGCTAAGGAATGCCAACAACATGATCCCGATCCTCATGGCAACGGCCAAACAGCTTCCAGAAGATAAGAAAAAAGGATTCCGTCTCGGAACTGATGATTATATGACCAAGCCTGTAGATATAGAGGAAATGCTGTTGAGAATACAAGCCCTTCTGCGCCGCTCGCAGATTGTAAGCGCCCGGAAGCTTATTGTTGGTAAAGTCATTCTTGATTTCGATGCGTTAACAGTAACTCGAGATCATGAAAAACAGACGCTTCCTCAGAAGGAGTTCCATCTCCTCTATAAGCTTCTATCCTATCCAGAGCGCATTTTCACTCGAATCCAGTTGATGGACGAAATCTGGGGGATGGACAGCGAAACTACAGACACTACGGTTAATGTGCATATCAACCGCTTGCGGAAACGGTTTGAGAACTATCCGGAGTTCGAACTTGTGTCCGTCCGCGGTCTCGGATACAAGGCGGTGAGAACATGATTAAAAAGCTAAGCAACAAAATCAGCCTGCCGATCTACTTCTCGCTTGCTGTATTTATTATTTTCCTTATTACAGTGCTAATCACCGGAATCCTAACCTATCTGTCCTTAGTCTTCGGCCTGCTGGATGAACGGATTCTCCAGGACAAAAAAATCCTAACCTTGATTATATTGATTGCCTGCACCATTATCGGTACCGTCACATCGGTAATTACCAGTCGCAGGATGCTGAAATCAATCCGCACATTTATTGATGCGATCGACCAGTTGGCCGGAGGGGACTTCTCTATGCGGCTGCAGCTCAAGCACCCTCCAGAATTCAAAATTCTCTCCGAGAATATTAACCGGATGGCTGAGGAACTAGGTGGTATTGAAATTCTGCGTACAGACTTTGTAAACAATTTCTCCCATGAATTCCGTACTCCGATTGTGTCGATTAAAGGGTTCGCTGAAATCCTGAAGGATGATGAGCTGAGCAAGGATGAACGAAATGAATACCTAGATATTGTTATCGAGGAATCTACCCGTTTGGCCGCTCTGGCCTCCAATGTCCTGAACCTCTCCAAAGTAGAGGCACAGGCGATATTAAGCGACCGGCAGCCCTTCAATGTTGGAGAACAAATTCGCCAATGCGTCCTGCTGCAGCATACTAACCTTACGAAAAAACATATATCCTTTAAAGCCAACGTGCAGGACTATATGGTACCCGGAAATAAAGAGATGCTGAACCAGGTCTGGCTGAATTTATTGGACAATGCGATTAAATTTACTCCAGAGCACGGCGAAATCGAAGTGACCATGAGGCGGTTGAAAGATCAGGTCGAAATTACATTCCGTGATAATGGAGTAGGCATCAGTCCAAGTGCACTTCCAAAAGTCTTTGACAAGTTCTATCAGCAAGATACCTCTCACTCTTCTGCCGGCAATGGCCTGGGGCTTACGATAGTCCGAAAAATCATTGAACTGCACGGCGGAACCGTCACCTGCGACAGTGTTCCGCTGCAGGGAACAACCTTTACGATGCTACTCCCTGCCTCATCTAAGCCTTGATAGAACCGTTGGGTTCTTTCAGGGCTTTTCATTTTTTTTCAGCAAAAGTTAACTTTCAGTTTATTATTCTCCTTTACAATCAGAGCATCATTAATACAAAGGAGTCATTCTTATGTTGAAATTACTCAAGAATCTGGAACCCAAAGAATGGTTCTTATTCGGAATCAGCCTTATGTTCATCATCGCTCAAGTCTGGCTGGATTTAGAACTGCCTGACTACATGAGTGATATTACCCGGCTGATCCAGACACCAGGAAGCGAAATGAATGAAATTCTTGTCGCAGGAGGCTGGATGCTACTCTGTGCTCTTGGCAGTCTGGCGACCTCGGTTGTTGTAGCGGGCATTGCTGCGAGAATAGCGGCCGACTTGTCTGCAAGACTGCGTTCCAATTTGTTCGATAAGGTGCAGTCCTTCTCCATGGAGGAGATCAGCAACTTCTCAACAGCCAGTCTAATTACCCGATCCACGAATGACATCACGCAAGTACAAATGCTGATTGTGATCGGCTTACAGCTACTCGTGAAAGCACCAATCCTCGCAGTGTGGGCGATACTCAAGATTTCGGGTAAAAGCTGGGAGTGGACTCTTACGACAGGTGCTGCGGTCGCATTGCTAGTAGTTATTGTCGCAGTCTGTATCGTGCTCGTCCTGCCTAAATTTAAAAAGCTGCAGCTGCTTACAGATAATCTGAATCGTGTATCCAGAGAGAATCTTAACGGTCTTCGTGTCATCCGGGCGTATAATGCCGAGGAATATCAAGAACAGAAGTTCGCTGTAGCCAACAACGAGCTTACCAGCACCAACCTATTTGCCAACAATGTAATGACCCTATTGATGCCAAGTATTACTTTGATTATGAGTGGACTCAGTCTCTCCATCTATTGGGTGGGTGCAGTGCTCATTCAAGCAGCCGAGGGTACCGCCAAGATGGGCTTGTTCTCAGATATGATCGTATTCTCATCTTATGCCATGCAAGTGGTTATGGCCTTTATGATGCTGATTATGATCTTTATTCTACTGCCCCGTGCTCAAGTATCGGCTAAACGTATCAATGAAGTGCTAGAAACAGTACCTAGCTTGAAGAATGGATCAGTAACTCAATTCCCTGTGAAGCGAGAAGATGAAATTGAATTCAAGGGGGTTAGCTTCAAATATCCAGATGCAGAGGAATATGTGTTGGAGAACATCAGCTTCACGGCGAAGCAGGGGGAGACGGTTGCTTTTATCGGATCTACAGGCTGCGGGAAAAGTACACTTGTTAACCTCATTCCCCGTTTCTATGATGCTACAGAAGGCGAAGTGCTGGTAAATGGTATCAATGTCAGAGAATACGACCAGCAAGCGCTGCGGAATAAAATGGGCTATGTCTCTCAGAAGGCTGTTCTATTTGGCGGAACAGTGTCCTCCAATATTGCATTTGGTGAGAACGGATCCGGTCAGGTCCTCAGTTCAGATATTGTAGATGCAGTGTACACTTCCCAATCCTCTGAATTTGTAGAAAAGCTAGAGGGGAACTATGATGCCCATATCGCCCAAGGCGGAACGAATCTGTCTGGCGGGCAAAAACAGCGGCTGTCGATTGCCAGAGCGATTGCCCGGCGTCCAGAAATATTAATCTTTGACGATTCTTTCTCCGCGCTTGACTATAAGACTGACCGCAAACTGCGCAGTGAACTTAAGAAAGACGCGAATGATTCAACGATGCTGATCGTTGCACAGCGTATTGGTACAATTAAAGATGCCGACAAGATCATTGTGCTGGAAGCCGGACGAATCGTAGGTATGGGAACCCATGACGAACTAATGCAGTCCTGCGACATCTATCAGGAAATTGCTTATTCTCAGCTTACGAAGGAGGAGCTTGCATAATGAAAACCAAAAATAAAGGCCAGAATACATGGATCAAGCTGCTCCGCTACTGCCGTAAATATGTCCCGGTTATTGTGATTGCGCTAATCTGCGCGGCAGTTGGAACGGTGCTCACGTTATTCGGTCCGGACAAACTCTCCGAGATCACCGACAAAATTACAGCGGGTCTTGCCGGCAGCATCGATATGGACGGCATTACTACCATTGGCATTACCCTCGTCGTAATTTACGGCGTCGGTGCGTTGTTGTCACTCTCGCAAGGCTTGATCATGTCGATTATTACCCAGAAGGTCTCGAAGAAATTAAGAACTGATCTGGCTCATAAAATGAACAAACTTCCAATCTCCTACTATAATAAATCGGCCACAGGTGATATTTTATCCCGGGTAACGAATGATGTAGATACCATCGGGCAATCGATGAATCAGAGTATTGGTAATGTCGTGACCGCCATAGCCATGTTCGTCGGCTCGATCGTCATGATGCTGAAGACCAATGTAATTATGACCCTTACCGCTATCGTGGCAACGATCATCGGCTTTGGCCTTATGGTGGTCATTATGAAGAAATCACAGAAATATTTTGCTAGCCAGCAGGAGTATTTAGGTAAAATCAACGGTCATGTCGAAGAAGTGTACACAGGACATAATGTAGTTAAAGCGTATAATGGCGAAGCGCAGATGCGCACTACCTTCCAGGAATTAAATCAGGGACTGAAGAACAGCGCCTTCAAAGCGCAATTCCTCTCTGGGCTGATGCCACCCCTGATGGGCTTTATTGGTAATCTAGGATTCGTTGCCGTCTGTATCGTTGGTGGTGTACTCGCCATGAACGGCACGATTTCTTTTGGGGTTATCGTCGCCTTCATTATGTATGTACGTTACTTTACCCAGCCGTTGTCCCAGATTGCCCAGGCCGCGCAAAGTCTGCAAGCTGCATCTGCAGCTGGCGGACGCGTGTTCGAATTTCTGGAGGCTGAGGAAATGGAAGACGAGAGCCACAAAGAGAACACAATGCCAACTGCTAAAGGTAAAGTAAAATTTGATCAAGTACAATTTGCGTATGAGACTTCAGAAAAACTGATTATCAATAACTTCTCGACAGATGTAAAACCTGGGCAGAAAGTGGCTATCGTTGGTCCTACCGGCGCAGGCAAAACTACGCTGGTCAATCTGCTCATCCGGTTCAACGAATTGACGGGCGGAGAAATCTACATCGATGATACGCCGATCAGCAGCGTGACGAGAGAAAATATTCATGATCTGTTCTGTATGGTCCTGCAGGATACTTGGCTGTTTGAAGGTACCATCAAAGAGAACCTGATTTACAATCAGCAGAACATAACGGACGAGAAGCTTATAGAGGCTTGCAAGTCCGTTGGCCTGCACCGCTTCATTAAATCCTTAAGTGACGGATACAACACCGTGCTGAACGATAAGGTTAATCTATCCGCCGGACAAAAGCAGCAGCTGACTATCGCTCGCGCGATGCTGAAAGATGCTCCCATGCTCATTCTTGATGAAGCTACAAGCTCAGTGGATACCCGTACAGAGTTGCTGATTCAACAGGCGATGGATAAGCTTATGGAAGGCAGAACCTCTTTCGTTATCGCACACCGGCTCTCAACGATCAAGAACGCTGATGTGATTCTGGTCCTGAAGGACGGCGATATCCTGGAAAGCGGCAGCCACGCGGAATTGCTGGCTCGAAACGGATTCTATGCAGAGCTTTACAATAGCCAATTTGAGCAGGCTTCTTAAAACGACAAAAAAACTGCAACTCAATCATGAGCTTGCAGTTTTTTTATCGTCCGTTCCTGTATTAGAAACAGCTTAAACCTCTCGCTGTCTCATTCCCTCAAACAGCAAAATCGTCGCCGCCATCGCCGCATTCAGCGATTCCGCCCGCCCCGCCATCGGAATGATGATACTCTTGTCCACGAGACGCGCCGTTTCCGGCGAAATCCCCTTACCCTCGCTGCCAATCAGCAGCCACTGGCTGCCGTGAAAATCGTGCTCATAGCATGATTCTTCACCCTGCAGCGAAGTGCTCACCAGCAGTGTCCCATTTTCCCGGGCCTGTGGCAAAATCTCACTTAAATCTCCCTCCACCACCGGGAGATGGAACATTGAGCCCATCGTTGAACGGATGGTCTTCGGATTATAAAGGTCGGCACAGCCTTGGCCGAGGATCACTCCGTCTGCTCCCGCAGCATCCGCGCTGCGGATGATGGTGCCGACATTACCGGGGTCCTGGACGCCGTCCAGGACAACCACCAGACTATCCTTCTTCGCTAGGATAGCCTCTACCGCCTGCTGTTCCTTCCGCACAATGGCGAACACCGGCTGCGGTGTATTAGTGCTGCTGCATTTCGAGATGATCGCCGCTGATACGCCAATCACATCCATGCCCTGAACGGACTGAAGAAGCCCTTTGAGTTCAGCGGGCATCCCCTTGTCTAAGTCATAAGCAAGGCATTCCACATCTGCTTCAGCCAGCAGCGCTTCCTGTACAAGATGAACGCCTTCTACGATATATTTACGAGCTTTGTCCCGGTGCTTTTTCTCTTGCAGCCCGGCCCACTCTTTAACCCGCGTATTTTGCGGAGACATGATTTCCATAAAGTCTTCCTTTCTTATGCCTTGCCATTTATTCTTGCTCTTATATCTTTGTTCTTTATCTTTATCTTTATCTTTATCTTTGTCTTTGTTCTTCTTCTCTTTTACTCCCCTATAAGCCTGATGAATACGTTATGGAGAGGAAATTTGGAACTGTAGGAGCGTAAGCGCTCGCCCGAAAGCTTTACGTAGTAAAGCTCACTTCGAAAGCATAAGCAGTCTCCGGATTTTATCCGCAGCAGGTGGTTCAAATCAAAAAAATCTGGAGACAACAGCGTCCGGAAGTCCAAACTTTCCTCGCAATAACGCTTATCATCAGAATCGCCTCACCTACTGATACGCGATCTCCAGCTTCGTCAGGTTATCTTTATGCCCAACGATTACAAGGATATCCCCATCGATCAATCGATCCTCTGCGCGAGGGGAGATGTTCATCTCTTCACCTTGGCGAATAGCCATTACGTTACAGCCATATTTTGCACGGATATCGAGCTCTTGTAGATTTTTCCCGAGCATCGATCCGGATACCTTCATGTCCAAAATACTATAATCAGGCGACAGCTCGATATAATCTAATATATTAGGCGAAGCCAAATGATGCGCAACCCGCATTCCCATATCCCGTTCAGGATAAATCACCTTGTCTGCACCAATTTTGCCTAATACTTTGCCGTGCAGCTCACTTTTTGCTTTTGCGATAATTGCTGGTACACCAAGGTCCTTCAGGATTAAAGTGGTAAGAATGCTTGCTTGGATGTCCTCTCCAATAGCCACAACCACCACATCAAAATTGCGAATACCAAGTGCGCGTAGCGCTTCTTCATCCGTTGAATCTGCAGATACAGCGTGTGTAACTATATTTGAAATCTCCTGTGTCCGCTGCTCGTCCGCATCAATCGCAAGTACGTCAAACCCCATACCGCTGAGTGCTCTCGCAACACTGGATCCGAAACGCCCCATGCCAATGATGGCATATTGTTTTTTGGCCATGTCTTATGTACCTCCTGTAGCATTTCTATATCTCAAACAGTATATCATAAGCCAAGAAGAAACGTCATGGTCGTGCTTTATGGATGACAATCGTTTATCGCAAAAATATAAGAATGATGTATAGTGTCCACTTATACTACTTATATTTGAACAAAAACTTGAATTTCCAGCAGCTATACAGGGTACATTAAAACGACGTGAATATCACTATATTTCAAAAAGGAGGTACGTTATGCCGGTTACTATTGACTTACGCCAGGCGATTATTCATAAAGTGCATGGTCAATCTGAAGAAGATTTGCGGCATATGATTGAAGGCTCGGTAGACGGACCGGAAGCAGCACTCCCGGGACTTGGCGCCGTGTTTGAAATGATATGGAAGGACTTAGACACCGCTAAGCAAGATAATTTGGTGTCTATGCTGCATGATCACCTGGAGACGATTACTCCCGGGAATATCACGTCATAACTAGCCGCAACTAGTCAAAAACCTCCGCTTTCACATTGTGCAATGGCACGCTGAAGGCGGAGGTTTTTATTAACAATCAGGAAGTTGTAGCTTCCTTACTATAGCAATGCTTTTGGAGCCATCTCTAGGAACTTAGCTGTCGGGTTCTTATCCATCGCTGTCCGCATAGCATATTCGTTCTCGAATAAGACAACAAAATTCCCCTTCTTATCTGTAACGAGCGTAGAGTTAATACGGAATTTACTCGCATCCGGTTTAGCATCATCTACGATCCAACGTGCAAACTGGTATGGCATACGCTGCAACAGAACATCGACACCATATTCACCCTTCATGCGGTACTCGAACACCTCAAACTGCAGCTGTCCCACTACGCCGAGCAGAATATCATCGAAGTTAACCGTGCGGAATACTTGAATCATACCCTCTTCAGTCAGCTGATCGACACCCTTTTGGAACTGCTTCGATTTCAAAGCATTTTTAATACTCACTTTAGCAAAAATCTCTGGTGAGAATGTTGGCAGCTCATCGAATTCCAATTCTCCTGCCTGGCTCAGTGTATCTCCAATTCTAAAAATACCTGGGTCAAACAACCCGATAATATCTCCCGGATAAGCTTCCTCTACGATATCACGGTCTTGGGCCAAAAATTGTTGCGGCTGGGCGAGCTTAATGTCCTTACCCGCACGTACATGCTTCACGCTCATCCCCCGTTCGAACTTACCGGATACAATACGCAGGAAGGCAATCCGGTCACGGTGAGCCGGGTTCATATTGGCTTGGATTTTGAACACATAACCTGTGAATTTCTCATTCATAGGTTCTATTAAACCTGTAGTACTTCGGCGTGGTTCAGGCTTCGGTGCCAGATCCAAGAAATTATCGAGGAAAGTCTGTACGCCGAAATTGTTAATCGCACTACCGAAGAACACAGGTGTAAGTTCACCACTTAGTACTTTTTCATAGTCAAAAGCATCGCCTGCTACATCCAGCAGCTCCAGATCCTGACACAATTGATCATGCAGATATTCTCCCGCCATTTCACGAATGATTGGATCACGATATCCGTCAACTTTTTGCACCTTGATTACGGAGTGATCGTCACCTTGGAACAGCTCCACCTGATTCTTCATCCGGTCATATACGCCGCACAATTCACGTCCACTGCCGATCGGCCAGTTCATAGGCACAGAGCGAATGCCCAGTACCTGCTCCAGCTCTTCCATTAGATCAAACGGACTGCGTCCTTCACGGTCCAGCTTATTGATAAAAGTAAAGATTGGAATCCCACGTTTAGCACATACCTGAAACAGCTTGGTCGTTTGGGTTTCCACCCCTTTTGCCACGTCGATAAGCATGACCGCACTATCCGCTGCTGTTAGTGTACGGTAGGTGTCCTCACTAAAGTCTTGGTGACCCGGTGTATCCAAAATATTCACGCGGTGATTCAAATAATCAAACTGCATCACAGAGGAAGTAACAGAAATCCCCCGTTGCTTTTCAATTTCCATCCAGTCACTCGTTGCATGCTTGTTCGCCTTACGGGCCTTAACCGTTCCCGCCAGACGGATAGCGCCACCGAATAACAGTAGTTTTTCCGTTAAAGTTGTTTTACCCGCATCCGGGTGGGAAATGATCGCAAAGGTTCTGCGTCTGTCCACTTCCTTTTGCAGCTTCTGATCTATTGCTTTGTTCATTACACATATCCCTTCATATATAAAATTCCTGCTTCTGCTTCAATTACACTGGGGTTATCTTCAAATCGGTGCTCTGCTCATTGTTCATACCCCTTCATTTCTGAATGAATAGCTATCTTAGGTCTAGCTCCAGTCCGCTTCAAGTGAAAGCATCCCCTAAAGTATATCAAAATCCGGCAGATATTATCTACTAAAAAGCTTTTGCAGCAAAATATCTCCCAAATCAAGTCTATATCCTGTTCACCAGTTCCCATAGCTCAACAAGAAAAACGCCTGACGGCGTCCTTGGAGGTAGAGTTACAAGCTGAGTACATCCGTTCCATACTCGTATCCATATGCATCTTCGTAGTGAGGTTCCGCTTACGGACCGTACGGATCTTTATTTCGATGAAATGAGCACATATATTAGGGACGAATCGTATTGCACTTATTCCCTAATAACAAGCCTTTCCTGGGTGATTCAGGGCGGATAACAGCGCTAGTTCGATTACGTTACCGGAGGTACATTGTATTCGGTTTTTCGCATACATTTGGCTCGTTTACGTTACCGGAGGCACATTGTATTTGGTTTTTCGCATACATTGGCTCGGTTACGTTACCGTAGGCACAATGTATTCGGTTTTTCGCATACAATCGGCTCGGTTACGTTACCGTAGGTACATTGTATTTGGTTTTTCGCATACATTGGCTCGGTTACGTTACCGGCGGCACATTGTATTCGGTTTTTCGCATACATTTGGCTCGGTTACGTTACCTGAGGCACATTGTATTCGGTTTTTCGCATACATTTGGCTCGGTTACGTTACCGTAGGCACATTGTATTTGGTTTTTCGCATACAATCGGCTCGTTTACGTTACTGGCGGCACATTGTATTCGGTTTTTCGCATACAATCGGCTCGTTACGTTACTGGCGGCACATTGTATTCGGTTTTTCGCATACAATCGGCTCGTTACGTTACCTGAGGCACATTGTATTCGGTTTTTCGCATACATTTGTCCGTAAGCTCGACTAAAACATGCATTTCGGAGGTTAAGGTCCGCTCGGTCCGTCCCAAAGAGGTGTGTGTTAATTGGAAACAGGGCTCCCCATGCCTACCTGTTGAATACAGGCCCCTCCCTTGAATTCGTTTCACATTTCTCCGCAGTAGTAAAATAGTTGTATTTCCTACACTTATAAGAAGTATTAGCATTTCCAATCGCCTTTAGTTGTATTTGATGCAATTAAAAATTCAATGTGCTAGCTTTTAGGCCTTATGCGGAGAAAATAGTTGCAGAGAATACACTTAAAAGACTAATTTCCACCCAATATGTGATTTTAATTGTACAAAGTGCAGTTATTTGAAAAATGCTCCTGTCACCCGAGCGGCATTTGGAGCCAGTGTGGCCTTGGGAGACTGAGTGTTTTCTAATCTCAGCATTACAAAAAATCTCCCTGCATCCTCTGCAGGGAGATAGCATTAACGCAAAGTTTAGTTATTCTTCAGCCATACTACATTATCTTCTTCTTGACCGTTTACCGGCCACCAATGGAAGCCATCCTGAGCAAGCAATTGATCCGCTTCAACCGGACCCCAAGTGCCAGCAGGATAAGAAGATAAATCACGCGACTCTTCCTTCCAAGCCTTCGCAATACGATCCACGAACGACCATGCCGACGATACCTCATCCCAACGAGTGAAATAAGTGGAATCTCCACGTGCCGCGTCATGAAGCAAGCGCTCGTAAGCTTCCGGGGAATTAATTCCAACCAAGCAGCTCTGACAGAAGTCCATAGCTAGTGGTTGAATTTCAGACTCGGAACCCGGCTTCTTGGCATTAATCTTTACATAAATGCCTTCCATTGGGTTCACACGGATAACAAGCAGGTTAGGCTCCAGCGTATGCTTTTGTCCCAAATAAACATTGGTTGGCATTCCCTTGAACTCAACTACCACTTCCGTTGTCTTCACCGGTAGACGTTTACCTGTACGAATATAGAAAGGAACTCCAGCCCAGCGGAAGTTATCTACAAACACACGGGCAGCAAAATACGTCTCAGTACTCGATTCAGGATCAACCTTATCTTCCTGACGATAAGCAGGAAGGGGCTTTCCACCATGCAAGCCTTGAATATACTGTGCTCTCACGACGTTCTCACGAACCTCGTCAGATGTACCATAAGGACGAAGGGAACGAAGTACCTTCACCTTCTCGTCACGAATATCTTCTGCAAGCAGACGGCTTGGTGGTTCCATTGCGATCATAGTCAGCAGTTGCAATATATGATTCTGGCCCATATCCCGTAACGCTCCAGCATGGTCATAATAACCACCACGCTCTTCAACACCTACGGTTTCGCCAAGTGTAATTTGAATATTGGCAATATGCTTATTATTCCAAAGCGGTTCGAAAAAAGCGTTGGCAAAACGAATGACTTCGATATTCTGAACCATTTCTTTACCAAGATAATGATCGATCCGGTAGATCTCCTCTTCCTTGAATACCTCACGGATCTGCTCGTTCAGCTGCTCAGCTGACTCCAGATTATATCCAAAAGGCTTCTCGATGACGAGGCGATTCCAACCTGTGCTATCCAGCATGCCGCCAGCCTTAAGGTTGAACGAGACACTGCCGAACAATTCAGGTGCCAACGCAAGATAGAACATCCGATTGCCCGGAATTCTGAACTTCTCTTCAAGAGCTTCTGTTTGAGCTCTTAATTCACGGAAGCCATCAATATCGTTGATGTCCAGAGATTTGTATTCAAAATGCTGTACAAACTCATTCCATTCGTTCTCTTCTCCCGCTTTATAACGGCAGAATTCAAGGATGGATTCCTTCACATCACTTCTAAATTCTTCCTGAGTACGCGGGCGCCGCGCCACGCCAATTACCGCAAAATCATGTGCCAGCTTACCTTCACGGTACAAGCTGTAAATCGCCGGGAAAAGCTTACGCCGGGCTAAATCTCCGGTTGCCCCAAAGATAAAAAAGACAGCACCGGGTGTGTGCAGTGCATCAAGGGTTTGATTTTCAGCCATGGCTCCTCATCTTTCTGTATGTAATATAGTTTATTGACATTCTCAGCGTCGAGTAAACGACGTTATGTCATTTTAGCATATTCCTAAAAAGGATGCTATCAGATTCCTGACAAATACTCTCGGGATTTCGCGAATTTCAATTAAAATTTCTTATTACTAATTATATCTTTGCTTATAAAAAAGGAATTTGTCAGTATTCGATGGTGATTAATGGTAAGCCAATGGTTAGGCGATTCGTCCCATTTTGATCTTCCTGATGCACTGCGATTTGCGCTGAAACCGAATGGTTCCCGCTGACTACCGAGCGTTTCAAATCAGGAATCGAATACGTACGGCTGACTGTTGCTACATCCTTATAGCTCTCTTTCTCACTCACAGTTTTAAATTGCTCTTTAAGTAACCCTTCGGTTTGCGACAATACACCTTCAGGTCCCCCCTGTTTTTCAGCTATTCCTTGAAGGGATACATTCCATTCTGCCTTGATGTTACTCTGTTCTAGGATTGTACTAACTTCATCGGCAGCCCCCTGAAAGCTAACCTTATCCTTTAAATCAGCAGTATCTAACGTCACAATAACATAACTATTTCCTTTTCCAAGCTCGCTCCAAAATAAGGAGAGACGTGATCCATATGGTTTTACCGCTGCTGAACGATAGGTCATATGCCCATCTTCATCATTTCCTGGCGGTACTGTCAATCCAAGTCGGGCGCTAAGCTTAGCCACTTCAACAGAAGGATCATTGTAACCGCTGATTGCCCCTTGCCATTTTAAGACGATACGCAGTGGCGAACCAGATACCGTTGTTTTCGTCCCGAGATCTATTAAACTCATCAGTGAAGCATTCAGTTCCGATGTTACTGATGTATGTGAAACAGCTTCGTCTTGATCGATTGATTTTGCTTTAGCGCTTTGAAGGTTTACCAGTAAAGCTACAGTGCAGCACAGGAATAATAATATAAAAAGAGTCCCTTTTTTTGTTCCGTTGTTCAACATAGCCTTCAGCATAATTTATTCTCCCTTTCGAACCTCTCTAGCAATCTACTAGACAGTATGTACGAATTAGGAGATTCTAAACTTATGCATTAAAAAAAGACTGAAGCAAGAGGCTTCAGCCTTTGGTTTCTATTCAGCTAGTCCATTTTTATATGCATAAATAGCTGCTTGGGTTCGGTCTTCCACACCCAGCTTCGCGAGAATATTCGTTACATGAAATTTCACAGTCTTGATCCCAATAATTAGTTGGTCCGCGATATCCTGATTCGATTTACCTTGCGCCAGCAGACGTAATACTTCCATCTCGCGCTCTGTAAGCTCTTTATAAGCAGGAGATTCACCCTTTGCATTGTTTCGAAAACGATTCATCATTTTAGAGGCGACCTGTGACTCCAGTACAGACTGGCCTCTTGCCGCGGCACGGATGGCATCTGCCACTTCAGTAGCTCGTGAGGTCTTTAGTAAATAACTGAATGCACCTGCTTCAATCACCGGATACATTTTTTCATCATCCAGATAGCTTGTCAACACAATAACTTTGATTTCGGGATACTGCTTCATTAGCTGTTTGGTCGTTTCAATTCCATCCATACCATCCATTACGAGATCCATCAGGACTACATCCGGATTGTACTCTTGTGCCAGGCGGATACCTTCTTCCCCACTTCCAGCTTCCCCTACGACTTCTATTCCGTCTTCAGTACCTAGAACAGCAGCTAGTCCAATCCGTACCATTTCATGATCATCTACAAGCAATACCTTAATGGCTTCCTCCATCTCCATGGTCACTCTTTCCTCCTATTATTCATTGACTAACGGAACGGTAATTTCAATCCGCATTCCTTTACCCGGAGCGGTAATAAACTGAATGGAACCTCCGATTTCATTCATCCGCTCCTGCATATTCGACAAACCGTAGGAAGTTTGTTTACTATCATCCATTTCAAAACCAATCCCATCATCACGGAGCGTCAACCGAACCGTATCTCCTCGACGATGCAGCCTAATTTCCATCTTTTCTGCTTTCGCATGACGAAGCGTATTAGAGATTGCCTCCTGCACAATACGGAATAAGTGATTCTCTACCCCTTTTAGCAATTGTACATCAGGGTCCATCTCGAACACGATTTCTATCGGTACTTTAACCTTAAGCTCCTTGATCAGCTCCTGTAGCCCCTGCTCTAATCCCTTACCTTCCAAATAAACAGGTCTTAAGTGCAGCAATAATGCTCTCATCTCTGATTGTGCTACAGCAGACATTTCCTCAATCAGTGCAATTTGCCGTTGCGCCTTATCAAAATCCTTCTCCAGGGTCCGGCCTACAGCCGTGGCGGTCATAGAGATCGCGAACAGCTGCTGAGAGACAGCATCATGCAATTCACGCGCAAGCCGTTGCCGCTCTTCCATAATAGCAGATACTCGTGCTTGCTCCGCGAGCTTCGCGTTATTTGTAGACAATCGCTGCAGTGTTGTCACTTGGTTTTCCCATTTTCCGCTGATTCGGCCCAATTGTTCTCCGAGCCTTCCCAGCTCATCATCGCCCAAGTCTGGCATAGATAGCGTTAAGTTTCCCTTCTCCCACAATACGAGCGTTTCTCTCAGGCGTTCCAACTTTCGCTTTACCCGAAAGCTCTGATAGAAGCCAAAGCCAACCCCGAACCCCATGGGCAGCAGAATTAAAGTGAAGGCCGTACGTAATCCAATCGTCCAGCTTTCAAAAGGTTTCAAATAGCCATATGTATACATGGTGTACAATATCACTAGCAGCATGACAAAAGAGAACAGAGCCCCCTCACCCATACTGCGTGACATCATATTTTTATTCTTTCTTTCCATACGGGGACCCTCCCTTCAGTATCAAACTAATCAGGATAATCGCACATCCAAATCTCCCATCAAATAAGACACACTAAACTTTACCTTATACTCACTGCTCTCATAGTTAGGGGATTTCCAGTTCAGACGGTTTAGCATACCTGTGTCCCGCTGGTTACCAAATTCAATCGATCCAAAAAGCACAAAGGCTTCGATTTCTATCCCGTAATCATCTGACAATTGAATGTCCATATCCCCAAAGATACCTTGAAACAGCATCACCGTTTCTTTTTGCTCCGCCATAGCCAGTGAAAGATCAAGATCGGCCTCTCCAAGGATATGCCATGAGCTGAGGCTATGCATCACCCAGGGTGAGCGATCCCAGTCAAATCTAGACGAAAAGTTCTGCTTCTGCATGAACCCTTCCTTACGCTGAACTCTTTTGGATTTAGTAAAAAACATCCCTAAAGAAATCAAGCAAATCCCCAGTACCAGCACCAAATGATCCAGCAAAAGCAATATAGCGCCAATCCCGAGCAGCTTATAACCCTGCTTCACTTTGCCTGACGTCGTGCGGTAGACTCCTAGGAACAGGAATAGAAGCGCGACAATGGAGAAAAAGCCGAGCCATCTACCAAAAATCATCATGCAGCCAACACCGATCAGTCCGATGGCAATCAAACGGTTTCGTTTATCCATTTCGCACCTCCTACAAGATATATTATAGCCAGCCGCTACAAAAGCCATATCGGTATGGAGATCCATACCGTATGGCTTCTTCTTGTCCAGCATATCATATCTGCTTAAGTTTTAGGAACAGGATTTAATCTTCTTTTTTGTTTAAAGAAGGAGCAGCCGGTGTATCATTCAGCTTGCTTCTTAATGCAGCCAGTTGCTCATCCACTTTCAGTTGCTTCTCAACATCGACTGGTTTAGTGTAGGCAGCGGATGGGCTGTAAGGTGCACGCATTACATCTGCTTCTGCTTCAAGCTGCATAATCTTCTCTTCCATCCGGTGGAAGCCGAGTGACGCACTGCCACTTTCGATGGAATGCACGCTACTGATTTGTGTCATTTGTTTCTTCGCCTTAGCCATTTGAGCGCGGGATACGAGCTCGTTACGCTTGTTGCGCAGCTTGTAGAATTCATCCTTCATATCATGCAGCTGTCCAACTAATTCCTTCGCTTGCACTTCAGCCTGAGCATGAAGATCGCTGTATTCCGCTTGTTTTTGATCGAAGTAGATTTTTTCTTCCAACAGCTTGCGAGTCACTTCTTCTTGGCCGTTTTTCAATGCCAATTCAGCTTGTGCTCCACGTTGTGCGGACATTTTTGCTGCTTCTTCCACGCGTTGCTTCATGCGACGTTCGTTCGCCATTTGCTTGGCAACTGTAACTTCCGCTTCGTGAATTTCAGCCTCCATATCGCGCAGATATTGGTTAAGCATTACGATTGGGTCCTCTACCTTATCCAACAAGTCATTTACCGACGCCTTAGTCATATCTTTAATTCTTTGAAATACTCCCATGATTTACAATTCCCCTTTCTCATATTTAGACAGTTTTTGTTTGAGTTCTTCTACTTCTTTTTGCAGAGCCTTCTTCTCGATATCCTTCATCATCGCATCCAAACCGGAATCCGGAGCTGAATAAGCGTTGTTCTTTTCAAAATTAGGATTGTAGTTAGGTTGGCGTCCGTAAGGTCCATGTCCGCCATTAGCCTGCGGTCCGTGTCCATGTTCTGGTCTACCTGAGTAAGGACCATCGAATGGGCCACCCGGTGCACCAGGGCCTGGTCCGAAAGGATTATAATGCGTAGGCTCCTTCGGAATGACCAGCGCAGCGATGAAGTACACTGGAATCACGGCACCTCCTGTAAACGGAATGCTGACCAGTAACAGAATCCGGAATAGCGTGGAATCAATACCGAGTGTCTCAGATAATCCACCTGCAAGACCCGTCATCACTTTATCTCTTGTTGAACGATATAATCGACTCATAGCGCTACTCCTTTCCACCATTGTTCAGTTTCTCCTTTAAGCGTGCCATTTCTCTTTCGAGTACGGTAGCTACAGTCTCACCTGCTTGCACCGCATATTCCTGTCCCATGCGACGTACATCGCGCAGGCTTTTCGCTTCTAATTCCCAATCTGACATCCGATCTTCCAGACGTCCGAACATTTTGGGAACATCACCACCGTTACCATAAGCACTTGCTCTTTGATTCATCCGTTGCTGCAGTCTCAGCGACTCCATCCGGGCTGCGTAATACTGACGTTTGCTATAAACTGTCTGATACTCTATTTTCAGCTCATTCAGCTGTCCTTCAAGTTCAAACAAGGATTGCTTACTTTGTTCAAATAGCCCGCTGTACTGCTCCAACTTTTCCTCGTGAATGATCTTTTCTTGCAAAGCCAGCTTTGCAAGATGATCTTCTCCTGCTTTTAATGCGAGTAACGCCTGTTCCTCACGTTTGTTTCTCATGGCAGTCGCTTGGTTCACTTGCTGTTGCAATTGCTTCGTATGGGAAGCGTATTGCTGATACAATCTTTCAGCTTCACTGATTTCCTCGCGAGTTGAATGTAGAAATTGATCAATTAGCTTCACAGGATCTTGACTTTGCTCTAGACGTTCATTTAGATTAGCTACTGTAATATCCCTCATGCGACGAAAAACACTCATAATCTCCTGCTCCCTCCCTGCTTCTTGTTTAAGTACAATTCTTCTTAATAAGTACCATTTCTTCTACCCTTTAAAGCTGACACTCCCCATACGATCAACGCCACACCTAGAAGTGGTCCAATGATCCAGGAAAGCTTCGCGATCAAGGTCATGACACCAATGAACATTAGTACCCAACCGATAACCTTGCGTCCACTCTTAATCCCATAGTACCCGAGAACAACCAGCAATACTGGGAACAGTAGTCTGAAAATACCGTGAATCAGAGGAAGCGCTAAACCGAGCAGCATTACCGCACCAATCACAATCAGTACAACCGCTAATCCGTTTCCTTGTCTTCTTTGCATTATTTTCTCACCGCCTTTCGTTGTCCTTAACCTTATAGCCTTATTCTAGAGCAAATCGCAGACTTTCAAAACAGACCAACGACGGTTTTTGGTACTGGACCTTAGTCGAGGTAGCTGTGCGACTGCAGACCACTATAGGGCTAGCAAAGGACTTTTCATCAATGAAATAGCGACTTTAACAAGCATAAACGCCTTTGGCGTCCTTATAAGGACGGTAAGCGTTTATGCGAGAAATTTAAGGATAATGTAAAACGTGAAACATATACTTTCTTATATTTTGAGAAAAACCCCCAATTTAGGGGCTAAGCTTCGAGTACATTCAGAATCAGCGTAACGGCAAAAATATAGAAAAAACACTTCCTCTACTTAACTCGGATCTCACTTTTATATATCCACCCTGCTCGGTCACAATTTTACGGGCTAAATAAAGGCCTATGCCAACACCTTCAGTTCCATTGGAACCCGCACCTCGGTAAAATCGTTTAAAAATGTCATTCATCTCAGCGGCAGGAATTCCTATTCCACCATCGGCAACATCAATCCTTGCAAAAAGATCATACCTGCGAATCGTAATTCTAACACTGCAGGACCCGAGCGTATATTTCAGAGCATTATCGATGATGTTATAGATAGCTTCTCCCGTCCACTTGGGATCATGTTGCAGCGTAATTCCCTGATCGGATTCCAGTAAGATCACTATATTCTTTTGCTCGGCTGCTGGAAACGCCTGTTTGATCGCTGACAACACAGTATTCTCAAGACCATACTTCTCCGTATGAAGCTCTATAATACCGGATTCGAGACGCGATAACTTGATCAGATTCTCCATGAGCCAAGACAGCTTCTCAATCTGGCTACCCATATGGCGAGTAAATTCACTACGTGTTTCAGCGGGCAGTCCTTCATCCATAAGAAGGCTGTTATACATCCCTAAATTGGCTAAAGGAGTCTTAAGTTGATGAGAGATATCAGAGATCAATGTTTTGACTTCTTGACTCTCTTCACGGTAGCGCTGCTTCTGCGAAGACAACAGCTCAGATAATTGAATAACCTGATGCTGTAATTTAGAGAGAAGTGTATCCTCCTGCACCGGGAACATCTGAGTCATTTGTCCATTAATAAGATCTTGAATCAAGCCCGACAATGAAGATAGCGTGTTTAGCATTTCTTTACGAAGCGCGAGCACAAAACTTATAAACAGCAAAACCATCAAGCTAATAAACACCACGGATACAATAACTACATGCCTCTCAGGCTTATAATAGATAAGCATAGATACAAACAACACAACGGCTACAGCAAAAAAGGTGAACGAGCTCCAAATAATTTTTGTAAAGGGATTCTTCATCCTTACTCTCCCCATGTGTAGCCGATACCGAATACAGTTTTAATATATTGACAATCTTTCGGATCATCCTCAATTTTAGACCGCAGCCTACGAATATTTACGCTTAGTGTATTCTCATCCACGAAATTACCATCTATATCCCATAGCTTCTCCAGCATTAACCTCCTAGTAAGAACTTGACCGCTATTTTCGGTTAAGATGGCAAGGAGACGATACTCATTAGTGGTTAGTTTTATTTCTTGTCCATATTTGTAAATCTTCATTTTGGCTGAGTTAATTGTAATATCCTTGTAATGAAACAGCTCTGAGCCCCCATCAGTGCCTGTTCGTCGGAGAACAGCCTTAACACGTTGCAAAAGTACGGCCATGCTAAATGGCTTCGCAATATAATCATCAGCTCCTAGCCCAAATCCAGCTACCATATCCTGCTCCGTATCGTTGGCAGTTAGAAATATAACCGGAATGGAACTCGTTCGCCGAATTTCCCGACACAGTATAAGGCCACTCTCATCGGGGAGATTAATGTCCAAAAGGACCAGACCGATGGTCTGATCCTGATTCGCAGAGATGCCCTCTTGATAAGAATAGGCCTGAATAATCTTATGGTTTTCTTTTTCAAGCATGAACTTTAATCCCTCATTTAAGAGACGGTCATCCTCTACTATTAGAATGGTTGTCATTGAAACTCACCTCAATACCTATCATTGTAACAAGCAGAGGAAGGCTACGCTGTAAATTAATTAGCTCTATTCCATTTGCCGCAGACGTTCCAAAATGCTGTCCTTTTTAATTTGCTTATAAGCAATAAGCGGAACACTCAGGCAAACCACAAAAACGAGTACAATTGCAATTGAAAGCGGAAGGGTTGGGAAGCTAAACACAGCATAAGTAGCTTCTTGGCTGAACAGGCTATAAGCACCGTAACTGATTAATGTGCCTATTGTTGAGATTAGCAATGTAGATATGATCGCATAACCTGCTCCTTCAAACAGCAACAGCTTTCTCATCTGCTTAGAGGTCATCCCGATGCTCTCCATCACTGCGAACTCCAGCTTCCGAGCTACAACTCCTGTATACATAATATTAACGTAATTCAAAATTCCAATCAGCGCTAGAATGAGCGCAATTCCGCCACCCATAATGTAAAAGGTTAACTTTGCCGATTCCATGAATTTTTCCATATACAGCTTCGACTCCAGCTTCAGCTCACTATCTCCGCCGATGAGTCCTTCCAATTGATCGGTAATCTGCTTCCAGTCTTCTGAGTCAGCATTAATATACACTTTACTTATAAGTGGGTTTTTCATAAATTTCTCCATTGCAGTGTGACTGATGTATACATTCGGAGCTACAAAATGTGCCGACCCTAGAGAGCTGAAGTCACCTAGCCCGCCAATATCGAAAGATTGTGTCGCTTCGCTGTTTATAGGACCTATTTGAAATAGATCTCCTATCTCAAGACCACTGAGACTAAAATTGTCCAGCAAGGCGATCTCACCTTTTTCAAAGCGTTCCATATCTACAGTGATTTCTAATTTCTCTTCCATCTTCTTAACCTGAGCTGAGTCTAACCCAATAACATGGGTCATTGAGAACAAGCTTTGAGGCACAGCTAATTGTTCATCGGTAGGGCGATCTGTGTGATATGATTTTGCGAATTCATCCATATACTTACTGAACACCTTAGGATCATACTTGATCTGACCTATCCCGGTATAAGCTTTGAAGACCTCTTTTAATCCCTTTATATCCTGAATTTCCTTGATCATATCCTCTGTAATCTTGGCTTTCATTTCCCCCTCAAACCCAAAGGACATCGTCTGATTGGACAGCGTGAAATCGTTATCCATGTATTCAGCAATAAAATGATCTGTACTCATACTAAGCACAAGCGTATTGATCACCAGAAAAGTTGTCAGCCCGAGAAATAAAGAGAGAAATACAACCATCGCTCTTTTTTTCACTCTAAAAATATTACGCCAAGCCAGTCGATGCAGCTTAGATCCGCCAGTTCCCCGCTTCGTCTTAGCTTTAACCATCGTACCTGTATATCTCACCGCTTCTATTGGAGAGACTTTGCCAGCGATAGAGGCAGGTTTGATAGCGCTAAACATGGTGGTCAACCAAGCAAACAACGCAGCTCCAATAAAGATTAACGGGTGAAAAGAAATCACCACGCCCGTATCCAAATCCATTGTACTCATAGCCAGCGGCACCATTACGAAGGAAGTCACAGCTCCTGCGGCAAGTCCCAGTGGGATAGCGATAAGTGCTAACCGTGAAGCCTGTGCCCTAACTATTTTTTTAATCTGCAGTTGTGTAGTTCCTAGCGTTCTAAGTAGACCGTAGAACCTTGTATCCCTTGAGACAGAAATATAAAGCACATTATAAATTAATAAATATCCGCTCAACATAACAAATAATATAATTCCAGCATAACCGATCAAAGTCGCTGTTCTATCTGAAGAGGTAGACGATTGGTTAGAGACAGGTTCGAGCTTTTGATTTTTTTCTAAAGTAATATCCTGTTGCAAACGCGAGATAAGTTCATCCGTGTTTTTCTCATTAAATAGAATAGTGGCATTTTTGGGATTCTTAAGATCTACGCCATGAGCTGTAGCAAAAGCCCCCGATACCAGCATAGCTCCAGAATTCCCGGTACGGACATGACTGTAATCGGTAAACCATCCACTTAGTACGAAGTTGTTATTCTCTTGAGATTTCACCCCATCTCGGGAAACAGAGTAAGTAAATGGCAAGCTCATGCCTAACTGCGGATCATTAATCCCCAACGACTGTAATATCCATAATGGAACGGCGATTTCATTGTCCTTCTCTGGGTACTTGCCCTTTAATCCGTCGATCACAGGCACACGCATTTCAGTCCATTCCGTAGAGTCATACCAGAGCAAAGCTAAATTAAGGTCTCCCCATTCAGGAGTATTGACAACATCCCCCACTTTGGACTGAAGTCCGATGGTCTTAATACAGGAATGTTCCTTTAACTTGTTTAATTGCTGTTCTGACGGTGAGGTCAAGTAGGCATCAGCCATGGTCCCGTTTATTTTCAATTGCTGCATTTCGAAGGTTTTATAGTTGCTAAGTCCAATACTAAAAAAAGAAGTAATAAGCCAGGTAGTAAGCACGATGGCTATAATTACGAACCGATTTCGGGTCCGGTTGGCTTTCAGGCTCCTGCTTGTCAGCTTTTTAACAATTGGTTTATTGCTGTTTGGAAACATCATCACAATGCCCCTCCAGTAATTTTACCGTCCTCTATCCGGATGGTCCGGTCTGCAAGCTGAGCAATCTCTTCATTATGAGTAATCATTAGAATCGTCTGATTAAACTGTCTGCTTGTTACTTTGAGTAATCCAATGACCTCCTGGCTAGTGATGCTGTCCAAGTTCCCTGTAGGTTCATCTGCTAGAATAATGGAAGGTTTAGCTGCCAAGGCCCGTGCGATGGCTACCCTTTGCTGCTGACCGCCTGATAGGTGACCGGGGAGGTTGTCCAATTTTTGCGAAAGACCTAACGTATTCACAATATGATCCACGAAATCCTTGTCTATTTTGTTTCCATCCAGCTCTATGGGCAACACAATATTTTCGTATACATTAAGAATCGGCACTAGATTATAGTTCTGAAACACAAATCCGATCTTTCTTCTTCTAAATACCGTCAACTCATCATCCTTCATCCCAAAAATATTTTTACCATCTATGATCACCTGACCCTCTGTCGCCCGATCAAGCCCGCCTAGCATATGTAAGAGCGTTGATTTGCCACTTCCTGAAGTCCCGACAATCGCTATAAATTCACCGTTGTGAATCTCTACGTTAATACCATCTAGTGCCTTGACCAGGTTAGTACCCTTACCGTAATGTTTTGTGAGATTAATTGCGCTAAGTACAGACATATCCCCATCTCCATTCCGCTTTGTTATTCTACAACCCATTATATAGAGCAGTTCTTACATTCTAGTGACACAAAAAAAGACTTGCCCATAATGGACAAGTCTCGTTGAATTACTAATCTAACTATTTAAAAGCAGGCAACGCAATATCCGCGTAATTATCCTCAAGGAATTTCTTCACTTCAGGGCCGCTAATGCGTTTAGCCAACTTCTGAATCGCATCAGAGTCCTTGTTGTCTTCACGTGCAACCAAGGTGATGGTGAATTCAGAATCTTCGCCTTCAGTAATCAGCGCATCTTTCTTCGGTGTCAATCCAAGCGGGCTAGCATAAGCCGGAGTCATTGCTACTAGATCTCCATCATCCAGCATACGGGCCAACATCAACAAATCTACTTCCTCAAACTTAAAGTTTTTTGGATTTTCAGTAATGTCTGCTTGTGTAGCCTGGATGCCTACGCCTTCTTTTAGCTTAATCAAATCGGCTGCAGCAAACATCTGTAAGGAACGACCGATATTTGAAGGATCATTAGCCATTACTAGTGTTGCACCTTCCGGCAGATCCGCAACATTCTTGTAGCGCTTGGAGTATCCACCATAAATAGCGTCATAGACAGGCTGTACCTCTACTAGATTGGAGCCTTTACTTTCATTAAACTGCTTCATATAAGGAACGTGTTGGAAAAAGTTAGCATCTACCTCTTTATTCGCCAAAGCTTCATTAGGCTGCACATTGTCAGACAGCACAACAATTTCAAGATCAATACCATCTTCCTTCAGAAGTGGCTTTACAATGTCCAGAATTTCCGTCATTGGTGGAATCAAAGTAGCAATCTTTAATTTGGTTAGATCATCGCTACCTTTGGCAGAATTGTTCTCGGCTGCATTATTAGAACCACAACCCGCTACTACCAATACCATTAACATTAGCACAATTATCATTGATTTTTTCATTACTACAACTAACCCCCAGTTTATATATTCAATCATTTTGTATTACATATATTTGAAGTACAGGATCAACGCTTATCTAACAGCCGCGAAATCGTTCCTCCTGTGAATTGAACCATCTGAACTAATACAATCATCACAACAATCGCATAGATCATCACTTCAGTCTCAAAACGCTGATAGCCATAACGGATCGCAAAATCGCCAACCCCGCCCCCTCCAACAACCCCCATTACGGTCGAATAAGAGATAAAACTAATGGTAGAGGTAGTAAGTCCGAGCACCAGACCCGAACGGGCCTCTACATACAGGAATTTAAAGATCAACCCCAGCTTCGAGGCTCCCATAGACAACGCCGCTTCTATGACTCCTTTAGGAACCTCCAGCAAAGACTGCTCCACCAGACGAGAGTAATAAGCAATAGCAACTATGGATAATGGAACCGTGGCTGCCATTGTTCCAATCGCAGTTCCGACAAGGAAACGAGTGACGGGAATAAGTGCAACGACAAGCAGCAGGAATGGAAATGAACGGATAATATTTACGATGCTGTTAAGCACCAGTGACAATGTTTTATTCTCATAGAGCTGCCCTTTTCGGCAAAAGAACAACAACGTCCCGAGCGGAAGCCCCAGCAGCAGTGCGGCACCAACAGAAATGCCGACCATTATAAAAGTTTCTCCAATCGACTCCCACATCTGTGCCTGATATTGAAGTACACTATCAAACATGAGTTTCCCCCGCTTTACCCAGAATTTGATCCCGGTAGGAGCCAGTACGAACTGCAGCAGGCCGGAAATCACCGTCATCGCGAGAGAACGAATCTACGATTCGACCTTTTTCCATTACGGATACGTGCGTGCAAATGCTTTTGACAACATCCATCTCATGCGTAACAATCACTACAGTAACCCCAAGGCCCCCATTAATATGCTTCAGGACATTCAGAATATCCGCAGTTGTTCCTGGATCTAGTGAGGATGTTGGTTCGTCACATAGCAATAGTCCTGGACTGTTAGAAAGCGCCCGGGCGATCGCCACACGTTGTCGTTGTCCTCCACTTAGCTGTGCGGGATATTGCTCTGCCTTATCAGCCAATCCGACAAAATCGAGACATTCCTTCACCCGCTTCATCCGTTCACGCTTCGGCACCCCTGCCAGTTCCAGAGGGATCGAAATGTTGCGGCTTACCGTGACGTTATTGACCAGATTAAATTGCTGAAAAATCATCCCAATCTTTTCCCTAGCTTTCCGTAGCTGTTTACTCGGCATTCCGGTTAAATGTTGCCCTTCTACGGTTACTGTCCCTTGGTCCGGCTTTTCCAGCAGATTAATTAGTCGCAGCAGTGTGGATTTCCCTGCACCGCTTTCACCAATAATCCCGTGAATCGATCCTTTCTTCACATCCAGCGATACATCATCCACCGCCTGATACATGCCGTCCTTCAGCTTGAAGGCTTTACTCACCCCACTCAGCGATAGGATTGCAAACTCCCCCTTCCTTTCCATTTATACTGGAACCTTCTAAGCCAAGGTTTGTACTATAATTATTTAAAAACTGTTTTACTAAAAATCTCTTTAAATAATAAGGCATTTTATGTTCTGTGTCATCATTTTTCTTCAAATGATATATCAGGAAAAAATAGTGATAACATAAAAACCCTTTATACCGGGCTATTTTTAAGTGTTTATCTCCCTAATAAATTACTGTACAACACCCTCTTCAAATCAGGATTCTCCTGTTACCTAACTCCTAAACCCCTGTTACATCTATTTCAAGAACTAGATAGCTACGAAAAAAAGGATGTCTAAGCTCGATAGCTTAAGACATCCTTTTTTTCTATTCGCATTCCCTGATCTAAGACTTTCCGTCAAGCTCCTTGCGAATCTTCAAGAACACCTGATAGCTGCGCTCCGCGCATTCCGAAATCGCTATCGGATGGAACCCAGGCAGATCCGCATATAGCGTATCATGGAGCGGTTCAACCCACGAAGCCGGCAGCACACTTGCTCCAAGCTTCGCTCCCATAATAGAACCAACTGTAGCACCATTACAGTCTGTATCCATTCCGCCGTAAACGGATGTAACGACCGCTTTTTCAAAATCATTCCCGCCATAGACTAGCGAAGCAGCCACAAGAGCTGCATTATTATTGGTATGCACCGCATCATAATGACTGAATGTATCCCAAATTTTACTCACTAATTCACGCTCACTCTTGGCCTTCTGTGCAATATCTATACCCCGTAGAACGTCACTTGTCAGACGGCTAGTACTAGGGATCTCACTAAGAGCAATCTCAAGAATACGCTCGTTATCTTTTTCAGCAAAAGCTGCCGAAATCATCGCCGCATTAAACATTTCGCCATAGATCCCGTTCTTCACATGTGAAAAAGAAGCATCGCGCCAGCCTAACTCCGCCGCAAGCTCAGGATGACCCGCCGCACCATAAGCCAGCCCGTCTGCGCGTATTGCCGCACCAATCCATTCCCGGTAAGGATTTAAGTGCATCCGCACTCTTTCCTGCCGCGCCAACCAATCCGCAGGCTTCTCACCATGCAGATGAGACGTCTCCTGTGCAAAATTCATATACGACTGTGTCTCCGCCGTACATACCTGAGCATATGTCAGATATTTATGCCAGAGCTTCCCGATATCCCAAGAATCCCAGTCCAGCCCCTTCTGCTCCAGCAACATAAGGCCTAGAACCGTGTAACGAATATCATCATCGCTCTCCATAAACTTAATAGTCTCGCTGGTACTCGCATACGTCCAATTACTTAAACCAAGACCATATTCTGCCTCTGCCCGTGAATGCCCAGGCGTATAGCCAGTAATAGGCCATGCGTCCGCACCCCGGAACCACAGCTCAATATTCTCCCAGCCCGGGCGTCCATCTTTACCGTAGAGGTAGTCCCAATACTCCAATGGTTTGCCAAGTGCGCAACCGACGCTTCTACCTAGCCAAGCTCCGTAGAACTTATCTCTCCATTCTGCTTCGCTCCAGTCAGCCTCAAGCTTACGTGGACCTTCTGGACGAAGACGACGAATCTCCTCCAGTGAAGACGGCTCTACATAAGGAAAGTCCTCAGCAACCGTGAGCTCCATCAACTCGTTGTATACTTGCATCAGCTTAATCTCATCGGCACCTGCAGCAGCTAGTTTATCCGCGAAGCCGTCAATCCTGCAGCCTTCTTCTCCACGCTGAACCAATTCAAACTGAACCGTCTCCTGAAGTCTCTCCCATCCTGCCATAGGTTAGTTCCCTTCAGCCGCAAGCAGTTCTTGATCTAGCTTTTCCAGTGAATCAAAGATCAGTTTCATAAATGCTTCCCGGTCTACTCCCACCAGGACTTCTACATTCGCTGGGCGATCCGTCTTCTTTCGTTTGTCTGCAACCGTCATTCCCCGCGTCATCTTGCCTTCTGTCTCTACCGTTACATATAGATGCTCGGATTCAAACAGTTCTGGATGCAAGAGCCAAGCTACGGCGCATGGATCATGCAGTGCACTACCGACATAGCCCATTTTCTTTCCGAAGATCGAATAGAAATCTAACAGCTCTCCGACCATAGTGGACACTGGCCCACGCTCTTTCAATGCTGCGATCTCATCTTCGAAAATGGCTGCCTTATCAGTCACATCCAGACCACTCATCGTAATCGGAATACCCGACTCAAACACGATACGAGCAGCTTCAGGATCTACATAGATGTTAAACTCCGCAGTAGAGGTTACATTTCCATAAGAAATTCCTCCGCCCATCAGTGAAATCTTTTCAATTCTTTCCTTAATCTCTGGATAAGCAGTGATTAGCAGGGCGATATTTGTTAAAGGAGCCATCGGTACGAGCGTAATCTTCTCCTCCGAAGAACGGATAATATTCAGCATAAATTCCACAGCGCCTTCTTCTACAGGCCGGAATTTACTTGGTGGCAATAGTGGGCCGTCCATGCCTGATTCACCATGCGCTTCCTCACCAGTAACAAGCTTCCCGAACAACGGACCCGCAGCCCCTTTGGCTACAGGAATATCAGCATTCACGAAACTGATCACTTTAAGTGCGTTTTCTGTAATTTTATCGAGGATCTGGTTTCCACCAACCGTTGTAATCCCGCGCAGATCCAGCTTCTCCGAATTTGCTATTGCAAGCAGGATAGCGATTGCGTCATCATGCCCTGGATCGCAGTCAATAATAATAGGTGTTCGCATAGTCATTCACTCCTTAGTTGTATAAATCCTCGTTATTTCTATCGCTATTTCATTAGCGGGCTCTTTAGCTTTTTGTTCTTCTTCCGTGTCTCAGATACGGCATAGATCACTAGTCCAATTACCGTTGCTACATAAGGAAGCGTGCCGATTAGCTCCGCAGGAATTTTCAGCACCTGAAGCGCATTCGACAATGCATCTGCGGTACCAAATAAAAGAGAAGTTAACGCCGTACCTACTGTCGTACTTCTTCCCATAGATTCTGCCGCAATGGCAATCCAGCCCCGACCAGCGATCATATCGCGAGTGAACAATGACAGGTAACCCATCGACATGTATGCCCCACCCAAACCAGCGAAAAATCCACTAAGCAGCAAAGCCATATACTGTATTTTCACAACACTTACACCTACAGATTGAGCTGCGTGTGGATTTTCACCCACTGAACGAATGCGCAGACCAAGCGGTGTACGGTTTAAGAGATAGTAGACAACAAACACAGCAATGATAGATACATAAGTCAAAATGTGATGCCCTGATAAAATCGGACCCAGCACGGGAATATCCTTCAGCAAAGGAATGTCTACGCTAGGCAGCACTTTACTCGCCAGAGAAGTAGAAGATCCCTTATCTCCACTAAGTAAATAAAGAATAAACACGGTTCCTCCAGAAGCGAACATATTAATAGCTACACCGCCGAGAATGATATGTGTTTTGAATTTCAGTGTGAAAAAAGCTAATATTCCAGCGATCAGTGTTCCGGACATCACGGCCCCAAGTAAACCTACCCACGCACTATGCGTGTAGCTGCTTACAATGACACCGGCTAACGCCGCGACAAGCATGATGCCTTCCATACCAATGTTGATGATACCAGCCCTATTAGAGATTAACGCTCCCAATGCGGCGAATAGAATCGGTGTCGTCACCCGAAGAACAGAAAACGCAAAGTCAGTCGTAAAAATTACATCAAACAAGCTGTTCACGCTTCCTTCGCCTCCTTCAAGAGCATCCGATTTTTCCAGAACTTCAGAAATTGCTCTGCCGAAATCAGAAGAATGATAATCGCCTGTATGATAGAAATCATCTCAGAAGGTACATCAGACAGACGTGCCATCATATCGGCTCCGATCCGGATATACGCAAGGAACAATGCAGCACCGATTACGGATAGCGGATTATTCTTGGCTAACATCGCTACAAGAGCACCGTCTAAGCCATAGCCTGGTAATGAAGTCCATTGGAATCGGTTATACATCCCTAGCACTTCTACGGAACCCCCCATCCCCGCGATAAAACCAGCAATCAAGTGAACCAGTATAATAACCTTCGCGGTCTTCATGCCTGAATAACGTGCAAAGTTCCGGTTGATGCCTGTCATTCGCAGCTCATATCCCCATTTAGTCTTGTATAGGAATAAATGTGCTGCAATAATAAGCACGATAACGATAATAAGTCCGGTATGAATACGGGTGCCAGGTACCATTTTACTCAGCAGTGCCGTTTTCTCGAATTTGTAGGATACATTGGCAAATGCTTTTGCATCACGTAAGTGATAGTTCAATAGATATAAACCTACTCCAAACAAAATATTATTGAACATCAAGGATGTAACCAGCTCATTGGCATTCCATTTGGCTTTGAGGATGCCGGGTATTGCCGAGAGCAACGCTCCTACAATAGAACCCGCAGCAATAGCTACGATCGGATGGAGCCACCCGTCCAGCGTTAAATGAATAGCCAACACGGAAGTCACAACACCGGAGAAATAGAAAATCCCTTCAGCTCCCAAGTTGAACATATTTGCCCGGAACAACAAAGAAACTGCTAATCCAGTGAACATGAGCGGAATGGCCATCTCAATCACATTACCGATATGGCCTTTACTGGATAGCGGCTCAAATAGGAATATCCCAATTGTCTTCACCGGCTGATTGCTGACCAATGAGATGATCAGAAAAGCAATAGCGAGTGCAATTACGATGACTGCCGATGTTCGAATGTATTCAAAATATTTTACTTTAAACATGATTTACGGCCCTCCTGATTTGCTCCTCGTCCTGTCGATGAATCCCTAGCATATAAAGCCCTAATTCTTCTTCACTAACCTTGGAAGGCTCCTCGAAAAAGGCAACAATCTTTCCTTCATACATCACTAGTAGACTATCGCTGATCTCCAAGATCTCATTTAAGTCTGCTGACACTAGCAAAATAGCGCAATCGTCTGAGCGCAGCTCCAACAGCTTTTGATGTATGAACTGCGCCGCGCCTATATCCACGCCCCTTGTCGGCTGCTCTGCAATTAGCAGTTGCGGTTCTGTAGAACACTCTCTAGCTACGACAACCTTCTGCATGTTACCACCTGATAACATACCTATTGGCTGAGAAGGTCCCGAACAGCGGACTTTAAATTCTTCTACAAGTGATACTGCAAGCTTGGCAATTCGTGATCCATTTAAAAAGGGACCTTTATTCATAGCTTTTGTACGATACTGAGTAGACAGCAGATTATCCGCTATGCTCGCATCACTGGCTATCCCTTGATGCATCCGATCCTCTGGGATATAGGAAACGCCTAGCTTACGAATATCCAAAATATCCGATTCGCGAATATCTTTTCCCTTCACTAGCACAGAGCCTTGGCTTGAGACCCCTCTTAGGCTACCCGTAAGAGCCTCAATGAGCTGTGTCTGCCCATTCCCTTCTACACCAGCAATCCCGATAATTTGTCCCCCGCGTACTGCAAAGTTGATATCTGTTAGCAACGCTTTGCCGTGTGCATCATTTACACCTAGACCTTGCACAGTGAGTACCGGCTCGCCAATAGACAGAATCTCCTTGTCGTATTTCAACACGACGTCTCTGCCCACCATAAGGCGTGAGATTTCTTGCTCCGTGACATCCTTCGTTTGGAAAACACCTTCACTACGTCCACTACGCATGATCGTAATTCTGTCGCAGATCGCTTTCACTTCTTTCAATTTGTGTGAAATAAAAACAATCGTATGTCCCTGCTCTCTTAACTGCTTAAGCTCCCGGAACAATTCCTCTGTTTCCTGCGGGGTCAACACTGCGGTCGGCTCATCCAGAACGAGGATTTTTGCACCTCGCAGCAGCGCCTTCAGAATTTCAACCTTTTGCTTCATACCAACCGTGAGATCCTCCACTTTTGCTTTTGGATCCACTGCCAAATTGTATTTCTTCGCAGTCTCTTCGGTCATGCGTACAGCTTCTGCATAATGGATGCCAACCCCCTTACGGGGCTCCATACCCAGCACCATGTTCTCTGCTACCGTAAAAGAAGGGACCAGCATAAAATGCTGGTGGACCATACCAATTCCTCTATCAATGGCATCCTGAGCAGATTGCAGCTTCACTTTTTCACCCTTGATAAAGATTTCACCTTCACTAGGCTCTTCCATGCCGAACATGATCTTCATTAAAGTTGATTTACCAGCGCCGTTTTCGCCCGCAATCGCATGAATTTCTCCCTCACGTAAAGAAAAATGCACGTCTTTATTTGCAACGACACCATTGGGATACACCTTGGTAATTCCCCGCATTTCCAGCAGAGCTTTGTTCATAGGTCTCAACGCCTTTCGACTTGGAGGTCTGCAAAAATATACAGCTGGAATTCTTCTGAAAGAAGAATCTCCAACTGTAGGTTTATCACTTTATAGCTATACTTAAGGCTTAACTGCGTTACGAATGGCTTCTACTTCAGAGGTTTCCATTCCCATAGCATTATCTACTGTAATTTCTTTGTTGATCAGCTTTTGCTTCACTTCTTCAACTTTAGCCTGAAGATCAGCAGGGAAGATATTTTTATAGATATCATTTTCTGCAATGCCCACACCATCATCTACAAAGCTCAACACATCACGTTTACCCATTTCAAGCGTACCCTCTTGTAATTTCTTCACGGCACCCAGAATAGCCATATCAATCTTTTTAATAGAAGAAGTAACAATCAAGTTTGCTTTTTCGCTATCTGTTGTGTTAAGCAACATCGCCTGATCGGAGTCTACGCCAATAGCGTATTTCTTCTTCTCTTTAGCTGCATCAAAGATCCCAAGACCTGTACCGCCAGCTACGTTAAAAATAACATCTACACCGGAGTTGTATTGAATCAACGAAAGCTCCTTACCTTTAGCCGGGTTAACGAAATCACCAGCATAGGATACAGCGACCTTCACCTCAGGATCAACATATTGAGCGCCCTGAATGTAGCCTACCAGGAAAGCGTTAATTCCTGGAATGTCCATGCCGCCTACAAATCCGATCACATTCTCAGGATTAGCATTAGCCATATCAGATTGAGTAGCTAGTGCTGCTACAGCACCTGCCAGAAAAGATACTTCATTTGTCGCATAAGACATGTTGTACATATTCTCTGGTGCTTCATCTATATCGGTATCATAGTTAATGAATTTTTTGTCTGGATATAATTCAGCCGTTGCATTAAACATCTCTGTAATTTCTGATCCGCCAGAAATAATAACATCCCAGTCCTCAGCGGCGATATCGTTAAACGTAGGCTCCCATTTCGTTTTATCGACACCCATTTCTACAACCTTTGTTTCTGCACCAAGTTCATCCTTAACCTTTTGCAAACCGCTATTCGCAGAGTCAAAGAATGATTTATCCCCAAGCGTACCTGGAATCAGAAGTACAACTTTGAGTTTATCCCCTGAACCCGGTTCTCCACCTTCAGCTGCATTAGATCCTGCATCCGTGGAAGACCCATTACTCGACGTATTATTTCCACAGGCTGTGACCATTACCATTACTACTAGTAACAACAAAGAAAGAACTTTCTTTTTCACTTTTCTATTCCCCCTATTTATAGTTGGTTAGTAATTTGAGAGATTCTCCTTCTTAGTCCATTGCATGTTTCACGATTTAGATGGAAACTCTCATATTGCAGGTTACATTGTTAATAATTTAATGATTTTAACGAATAGACTCTAAAATAGAGATAAAATTATCATTTTCACAAATAATCCGACTAATTCCCGAACGAGATGGCCAGTCAGGTTGCTAATTTCCGGATTTATTGATACGATCATATCAAATATTAATGAAAATAATTATATGATTTCGGTCATATTTTTGTACGATTCGGCTAAAACATAATTAATGGAGGGTCATCATGGATCGTGTTCTATATATTGTAAATGCAGCACATGAGGTTAATACCTATATTCCACCACACCAGCATGAATGTTATGAACTAGTCTATTATTTAAACGGATTAGGAACTACTAATGTAGGTTCGCGAAGTTATCATTTTCGTTCTTCTTCATTCGCGCTGATACCACCCAATCATAAACATGACGAGAACCATCGCGAGGATGCTACTATACTATTTGTAGGCTTCCATTCAAATCACCCAAATATGGAGAATTTGCAAGGCGTATATGAAGATGATAAAGACCATACTGTTCTAGAGATCTTGCTTCGAATGAAAGCAGAGTTTACGCGCAAACAAGATGGATTCTCTGAACTATTGAACCTGCAAATGAGCGAAATCACTGTTCATCTGATACGGCTTCTTAGCGCTTCTGGGTTTCAATCGCCAACGGAAGACAGAGTCCAATATGTTCTAAACTATATGAATGAGCATTACCGCCATAAGCTATCGGTCGCAACACTTTCTGAGATGTCTGGATACAGCTATGATCGTTTCCGCCATTTATTTAAAGAGCGATTCGGTGCTTCACCTCTACGCTATCTACTATTGAAACGTCTGGATTATGCAAAGTCTCTCTTGCAACATACCCAAATGCATATCTCTGAAGTATCAGCTGCTGCTGGGTTTGTGAATGACGCCCAATTTTGCAATATGTTTAAACGTGAAATTGGTCTCACTCCACGAGCATTCCGCCTAAGCAGTCAATAAAACAACACTCCAGACAAAAAGGCCGTTGAATTAGAGACGCCTCTAATTCAACGGCTTAAGAATAAAAGCTCAAAGACAAAGAAAAAAGGTTTGTAAAGTTGCTTATACAAGCGACTTTACAAACCTTTTTGATATACCGGCGAGAGGACTCGAACCTCCACGGTTTCCCTCTCGATTTTGAGTCGAGCGCGTCTGCCATTCCGCCACGCCGGCACATATGAACTTAATGGAGGCGCCACCCAGATTTGAACTGGGGATAAAGCTTTTGCAGAGCTTTGCCTTACCACTTGGCTATGGCGCCATGTAAAATATGGAGCGGACGACGGGAATCGAACCCGCGACCCTCGCCTTGGCAAGGCGATGCTCTACCGCTGAGCCACGTCCGCATAAAATGGCTGGGGATATAGGATTTGAACCTATGCATGACGGAGTCAAAGTCCGTTGCCTTACCGCTTGGCTAATCCCCAATAACATTTTAAAGTAAAATGGGGCGACTGATGGGTCTCGAACCCACGAATGCCGGAACCACAATCCGGTGCGTTAACCCCTTCGCCACAGTCGCCATATTAAACTGAAATTCGTTGCCATTCTTCTTTGTTAAAGTAAATGGGGCGACCGATGGGTCTCGAACCCACGAATGCCGGAACCACAATCCGGTGCGTTAACCCCTTCGCCACGATCGCCATATTAAACTTTAGAAAGAATTTGGCAGGGGCAGCAGGAATTGAACCCACACCAACGGTTTTGGAGACCGTTGTTCTACCTTTAAACTATGCCCCTAAAACTGGTGGAGGATGATGGATTCGAACCACCGAACACTTACGTGAGCAGATTTACAGTCTGATGCGTTTGGCCACTTCGCTAATCCTCCAAGGATGGTGCCGGCGAGAGGACTTGAACCCCCAACCTACTGATTACAAGTCAGTTGCTCTACCAATTGAGCTACACCGGCATGGCACTCATTCTATTGTGAAAATCATGGTGGCTCGAGACGGATTCGAACCGCCGACACGAGGATTTTCAGTCCTCTGCTCTACCGACTGAGCTATCGAGCCAAGGTAAAAATGGCGGAACCGACGAGATTCGAACTCGCGATCTCCTGCGTGACAGGCAGGCATGTTAGGCCAACTACACCACGGTTCCAAAAGATATAATTTCTTGATGAAAATTGGTTGCGGGGGCAGGATTTGAACCTGCGGCCTTCGGGTTATGAGCCCGACGAGCTACCGGGCTGCTCCACCCCGCGTCGTTCTTAAATGAATA
>NZ_JARXWM010000019.1:0-127263 GCF_029893135.1 Paenibacillus sp. PastF-3
TCCCGAAAAAGACGGAGTTATGGACACCGATGAAGAACAATTAAACTGACTACATATATTCTATGAAATCGCGACAACTGTCTTGACAATTACCGTCATCAAGGGTTAATCGTATCAGTGGGGAAGCACGGCCACTTGTTGATACGTGTGGATCCAAATATTCATCTATTCTTTGTATTCAAGATAAAATAGAAATCAGTGTATATAAGCATGGGGACTTTTCTCAGATCATTGTTCGTCCCTTAAAATTTCGTCTGTTTGAGAGTGACACCTTTGAATCCCCTTCAGACGAGCGTATTCGCCTTCTGTCTGTATGCGCGGGAGCAGGAATAGGAACATCAATGTTTGTAGATTCTGGCTACTACACGGCAGTACAGGAGATCGAGCTAGAGGAGGATAGCGCGGAGGTTATTAAACATAATTTCCCGTACTCCTTTTTGTTTCAAGGAGATCTAAAGGATTGTCATACCGTTGCAAAGGCTGATGTAGCGTTCGTATCGCTAGATTGCTCCTCACATAGCAACATAGGTCCTGGTGATCAGGGATATTTTAATAATCTTATATTAGGTACGTACAAGATATTAGAGGCAGCAGAACCGAGGGTTGTTTTCTTTGAGAACGTACCCGGATTTTATGACTCAGCAAGTTTTTATGATTTAAAAGAACTCTTAACTCCGAAATATCCGTATTTCATCGGCCCTACCCAAATTAACAGTTATGATTTTGGTAGCATCGCTCTGCGAAAACGGACGTACTCTCTATTTCTACAGGATCAAGAGGACTTCGAACAATTTAGAGAGCCAAAGGCACCTATATTCCGGCGTCATAAGCTATCTCATTATTTAGATCCAGCTAATACGCAGCACAGTTGGAAGTCAGTTGACACCTGGTTTGAGAGCTTTTCTAAAAAAGTAGAAAAGAGCAACTCATGGGCGGAGCGTAGTACGAAAAAAACTTTTGTGGGTGCAGATGACATAGAGTTACAATGCATTCCAAGACGATACCGTTCTCATAGTGCAAGTAACTCTTATGTACTTAATGAAGCGGGAGATCAGTGGAGATTCTTAACCATATCTGAACTTCGAAAGATTTTCAGTATTCCGGCTTGGTTTAAGTTTCCCAAGCATGTTCCCGAATATCGAATCTATGAAATGATTGGCCAAAGCGTGTGTGGACGAGTCATAAGCGCTTACGCAAACGAGATTTGTGCGATGTTCTTCAGGCGGCATGCCGGCTTGAAAAAGCAGAAGAAAGAGTATGGAATGGCAAGAGATCAAGATGGGCAGTTTAGCTTTGCTTTCTGATCAAACTAAATATATTTCAATATTATTTGCAGGCATCCTTATCTTGTGGGATGTCTTTTTTTAATCAAATCCACATATTAGACTACTTCCTGAAGGTCATTTGCATCTCTGTTCATGCGATCCGGAAGCTGGATATATCTGATTCGCTACTACTGTATAAGAATATAAACAGTAGACTAACGGTCTGTTTTATTTTATAAGAAAAGATAATCAAGTAGATTTCTGCAAAGAAACCAATGATGAGGTCTGCACGTATCTAACTGATAACCGAACCGATGATATTCGATACCTAACGAGAACGGTTGCATCTGATTGGGGGTGAAATTTTTGATGGAGAAAATACCAAAAAATATTATGAATAGTCAAGAGATTAGAGCTATTATTGAAGAAAAAATCAGATCTGAATCTAAGAAGTATGGTAGTTTTGATGCGGCACATATGCATTACTATAATATTTTCTTTGATATCTACAATAGTTTACGTAGTGAATTCAATTCAATAAAAAAGAAATATCCTAGGTATAAGCCAATAGAGTTTATTCACTCGAAGGGGAAGTTATCAGACTACTATGAAATTGTGATTGGTAATGCGAATCAAGTAAGGGAGCATTATTATAACAATTTAACAAAAGAGGCCGATAAACGAAACGAGGCTTACTTTGAACAAATGAGAATAGAAAGTGAAGAAAAGGATAGGTTGGAATATGAAGAAAAAGTACGAAATGGAACTAATACTCCGTTAGATGATTTAATAGCAGCAGGAGGGTTTGATGGAAACTAATCAAATTTAGTAAAGAAGTAATGAGGAGGGGCTGTTACTGAAATACATCTTAGGCATGTCAAAGACACCTTCAGATGTTCGTGGTTCAAAAGAGCGTAGTCTGCGTTTAGATCTCCTTGAATTAATTACCGCCGTACGTTTTCTTCGGGAAAGTGGCTATGAATCACAAGGATATCTATGTGTTATATATGATTCGTCAAAAAAACATTTGGATCTGTGGAATCAAAAATATCATGGAGTTGACTTTGTAAAGATTATTCAGCCACGATTGACACCCAACGAATTAATCGAATTAAATCAAGAGAAGATTATTTTGTCAAAGTCTAAAGGTGGAGCAACTTCAAAAGCATGGAAGTCAAAAATAATAGGAGAGATGAATTTATCCTATTCGATAATCAAGGAGCTAGGACCAACTGTATTAGATTGCCTTGAAGAAAAACCGTTAGGTGTAAATTGGGACTATTTTGGGGTGATCTTATGAAATTAATGACCTCATCCAAAAATAACGTTATTATACTTCAGCGTATACATAATACTTTTAAGTGCATCCGAACGATTTCTAATAGGTGACTGTCGAATTCATTTTGGCAGGGCAAATAACTTACCAAAATTAAATTAAAGTTACGATAGCAAGCATTCTCTGTTATTAAGCCAATTGGTAACATTATTTCAATAAACAGCGTCAGTCTAGGACTTTATTTCCCGTCCAAGACTGACGCTGTTTTATATTGGAGCCAATCTAATAATTAATATTCTGAGTATGACCATTTATTAATTCAGAAATATACAAATCCAGTCTAAAATCTCCCAGATTGTCTGAATCTTCATCCCATTGGAGATGAACATTGGTAATGAAATTGACTTAGAAATGCCTATGTATACATATTGTATGCTGATATACATGTGAATACACGTATAAAACATCAATTTTAGCTGGGGAATTTATCTTATGATAATTATGTTTGTTTTTATCGTTTTTTTTAAATAACCCTATGAAGCAATACATTCGCTTACAAGAAAGATAATGCTAGTTTTATTAGTTTACACTTATTCCCACTTTAAGATATACTAAAGATACTTTGAAAGATATTAATTTTCTTTACCGTTAACTATTTCGGTAAAGTTGGAGCTCGCTAGTTTCATTTAGCAATATAAATAACGGGTAATATAGGAGACTTAAATACCACACGGGATTTGTGTGATGTATTTAGGTCTCTTTTTTATGCCCTAAAAAAGGAGAACTTATGGAGCATTATGAGTTTACAGAGAATCAAATCAAGGTAGCAGTTACCGAAAAACTTAAGCAATACAATGGAACAGCTACAGATGTGTGGGATTACCTAGAAAAAGAAGGCTTTTTATTTCATGGAGTGATTCGCGATTGGACAGGGGTTTTCTTTCACGGATTCTATTATGTTTTTCATCATTTTCTAAATGATGATCAACCACAAGAGGATTGTATTCCTCCGGACAGCAGAATCACATGGGATAAGCTGTTCAAAAGGGACACTGTAGCAGGAAAACTCTTTTCATTTATGGAGTCAAACAAGTTTCGTATCTTAATCCCGGAGCAAGCTGCCATCGATGCTTATCTCGATGGTGATATGGACAGTAGTTTACAAAGTCCAAAGCACAAGTTCCAAATCTACTGCTTCAAGGAGCAATGTAGTTTGCTGGTAGAACTTTACCTGCAACAGAACATCCCGCCCTATGGAGCACACTATGAACCAATCCAATATCCAGAGGATCGTTGTCAGCTTACTTTTGATTTAGATGTTCTTATTACAGACACTAAAAAAAATAAGAGAACACTTCCTGATGGAGAGAGCTTGGACGTTCTAGAAAAGGTGGATGAGGAGCTGCTAGCAGTTACGAGAGAGAGAGTTAAAAAAATCTATGATGAGCACACGCTTATTGGTCTTCTGCACTCCGGAGGGATCGATTCGAGACTGACACTTCAGCTCATGCTTGAGCATGCTCTGAAGAATCCAGATCCGACAAAGAAAATATGGGTCATATCTGCCGATACACTAGTTGAGAATCCTGGTGTCTTAAAAATCATTCATGAGTTGCGCGATACACTAAGAGCAAACTTCCCTTGGATCGAATATCACATTGTTGAACCAAAAGAAGATGAAACGCTAATGGTGTGTTTGATCGGACGTGGTTACCAAAGTCCATCCGTAAATTTCAAATATTGTGTACGAAGATTGAAGATCAATCCAGCACGCGTATTTTTGGAAAATGTATTTGTTACGGAAGGATCAGAGGAGACATGTTTGGTGCTGGGTAGTCGTGACAATGAAAGCGGGACAAGAAAAAGAAGTCTCACCAAATTTTTCGGTGATGACTTCTACGGTAGTCATCCTGTCAGTAGCATTCGTACAGCCAGCCCTATCAGAGACTGGACGAGACAGGAAGTGGTTACGTATCTTACGTACCACAGGGCACCATGGCGAAAAGGAGCTCGTAATACTGAGTTACTCTCTTTTTATAGCGGAGCTGCAGGTACAGAATGCCCTTTAGGAGCTGCTGTAGTCAATGATAACGATGCAATCATGGCCTGCGGAAAAAATTCGAGAATGGGATGCTACCTTTGTACGCTTGGTAATGATAAAAGCATGGGGAATTTAATTAAAGGAACCCATCCAGAATACGAGAAATATTATCGTTTCCGTTCCATTGTTAAGAATATTGCACAAGATATTCGGTACGGGGGGATCGTAGGAATGCAAAGAAAAGGTGGATCGGCCGCTTCAATGTTGCCGGCTAAAATCGGTCGCGGGATTGGTGATCTAACCATCGACAGTAGGACTCACATCCTTCAAGCAATGAAGCGGCTGCAAATTGAGTGGCGTGAAAGTGAAATCTTAACCGCCTATCAAATGGTTCAGCAGCGTGAGTCTGTGGAAGGATTTCCTATCACCCAACGCTTTAGGGATGCGATCTATGCACTGCTTAACCTTAAAAAGTCAGGTTTTCAGCGTATTCTTTGCAATCCGGTATTTGATCCCTATGGAACCGGTATCGACCAGTTCACTTCAGAAGACGCGGAGATTATCCAGCGTATTATGGCAGATAAGAAGAGTAAGTTGGCATCCTTGAAATAACCGTTCAAATCATAGTCAAGTTCATAGTTTTCCTTGCTTATGCGGAGCAGATAAAAATCACATCTCCCCGCATACGACGGGGAGATCTATGGAGGTTTTATAGAAATGCAACAAATATCGCTATTTGACTATTTCTCTCAGGATTATTTAAGATCATCAACAGAAAAAACTCCTTCTTTAACCCTTGTGCAACCGCCTACAAGCCATGTTGGCGGTAGAAGTAAGGAATATGCTTACGATTGCGGAGAAGAGCTTCAGGGAGCTAAGAAACATCTATCGGCTCTTGTTAAATTCTCGGGCGAGTGGCAAAAGGTCATTGAGCAAGATCCAGCGCAAGCCTATCAGTTGGTATCTAAGAATGAACTGCTGGATAACTTCAAAGCTGAAAACTTGAAAGAGTTAGGATTTACTTCTGAGGCTGCATACGGGGTAAAGCTTCTATGGAGTATGGTGAGTCAGCGTCCAGCAGACGATATCAACCAGCGGAGGTACTTTATACAAGCGGTTGAGGAGCTACAATTACGTCTTTCTAAAGCGACCACTGAACAATTGTTTAAAAATACGATTGATCAGTTCAAGAGAGAGTTTTGGAAGGCTGTTTACTCAACTAATTTACGAAAAGTAGAGATTGATCCAGAATTAATGAATTATCGATTCTGGCTTTCTTTGGGAAAACGGATTAGATTACTTTTCATCGGCAAAACTGCCGCAAAAAATTATGAGAAGCTATTGAACAAAGCATTTTCTTCAGAAGAAAGTAAAGAGTGGAACTGGGCTAATAGGGAAAAAGGCAACAAGGATGCGTCAAAGACAAAGAATCAATGGCAGCGAAAAGTACCGGAAGAGGTTGTAAGACTCTCTAATGAACCGTCAGGAGTGCGAAAACCAGAGGACTTAATAGAGGAATATGGATTTAGAGGGATTCAGTTTGGTAACTGGATGGAGGACGCAGCTGGTCGTTACCATGTTCTTAGTAGCGGAAATGCTTGGGCGGACTTAGCTGCTATTCTTCAGATTCCGCGCAAATCCATATCTTTATATGGAAAGTTAGGGTTAGCATTTGGGGCTAGAGGAAGTGGGAACGCGAGTGCTCATTTCGAACCTAAAGAGAATTTGATGAATTTAACAAAATTCAGAGGTGGAGGATCTCAGTGCCACGAATGGGCACATGCCTTGGACTTCAATCTTTATTCGTACTCTCATGATTATATGAATGGTAAGCAAACGGCCTTATCCGGAAATCAGCCAGGTAAATTCCTGCCTGAGAATATCAGTTATGCATTTGCTAACTTGATGAATACGATAAAAGAGGGAAAGGGTTTGATGCGTTTTGTTGTACCTAATCCTTTACCCGTCAATAAAACGAATTATGTTCAAGGTATCAAAGATTACCTGGTAAGAAACAACTACGACATCAACAAAACGATGTTAGATCTCAATAGTAGTCGTTATCGACTTCATTCAAAGGATTGGAAAGAAATCGGAATCATGTACTGCAACATGCTCGTACAAGAAGGAAGGGAAGTTCCAACCGAATATTTCGTTCCGACTAACTATAGCTCTTTTTATCTGGACGCCTGTGAACGGGGAGCTTACTGGAAGCGGGATCACGAATTATTTGCACGAGCTTTTGAATCTTGGATTGAGGATGAATTAGAAGAACGAGGAATAACAGATTCCTATTTGGTTACAGGTACCCGTTATGAAGGACCATATCCAATGAACGATGAACGAAAGTCAATCAATGATGCTTTTCGAAAGTGGTGGAAAGTTCTCAGTGACTCTGAGATTCTCCATAATAAAGAGTTTTGGAATTAAAGTGGCTTTGACTCTTTATCAAGGACATTAATTCTGGGAGGGAAAACTCAGTGGTGAATGAATCATTGAATCTTAAAAAAGCGATAGAGGATCAACGAACTGAACTAAATAGAGTTGGGTTGGAAAGTGGATTAACCTCAAATGAGGTGTTAAAAAAGTCAAAAGACTTAGATACATTGCTTAATCAATATAATAAATTAAATAAATTGAAACGTGCGGCTGAATAGCCGTGCGTTTTTTTGTTGATGACTCCTTTAATGATCTTCTTATTTATAAGGATTAATAAATAAGTCTTATTTAGTTCTTATTATTTCTTCTCAATATTTGAGAGGGAGTTACTCAGATTTTGAGAAGGGGTATCTCAGATTTTGAAGGATAGTATCTCAAATTTCGAGAAGCTGAATCGCTTATAAAAAATTGAAACTCTGCCTTTCAAAATTTGAGAAGCGGTAAATTTGAGTATAATTCGCTTCTCAAATTTTGATATACGTCGTCTTTCAATTTTTGATAGGCGGCATTTCATTATTTTATAGTCTGTCTCTCAAAATTTGAGAGGCTGGATTCTATAAGAATTGTAATCAATATGATACGTCCTGAAAACAAAATACAGCTCTTTATGACCCTCTGCCATCTAGATTTCAGTGAAATAAATGGAACAATAACTTTATCCTTAAGAAGTAAAAGGGAAATTGATACTTTTGTTGAATATTGGAATTAATGTGCTGTTTTATCATTATTTAAAGATGGCTGGTGAATTGCTTTGTTTATCGCAGTAAATGAATCCCAACAACGATTTTGTTCTTTCGAGGAAGATGAAGTCCTCATGCGATCACTTTCCAAATCTTGTTCTTTACTTTGTCCGGATTGTCACTCGATGGTAATATATCGGGCAGGCTCTAAGAAGCCACACTTTGCACATCACAAGGTTTGCATCAATCCGAACCCTTATAGTGAACCAGAGTCCGATACGCACCGTATTGGTAAATTCCTTTTATATACCTGGTTAAAGGGAATTTATCCTAAGAGTGAGGTTCAGATGGAGTATTATCTTTTCGAAACAAAGCAACGTTCCGACATCATGGTAATACATCCAGATGGAGCGAGATGGGCTTTTGAATTTCAGTGTTCAAAAATTACCGGTGCTCTTTGGCTAGAGCGACACATGCTTTATGAATCGGCAAACGTCCAAGATTTTTGGATTCTTAACCATCAGATTGTTCGTTCAGTCGATGATAATAATATTCGATTTATTGGTTTGGAGGATTCAATTTACAAAAAGCAAAGTTACTTAGCTTATCTAGATGTACCGAATGAAAGAGTTAGGATACTTGCTGGTATAGGTACCTATAGATTTAAATCCTTCCAATCAACCTTAGACGAAATGTATATACACGATCATAGGTTATGGATAAAAGAGTATTCTGACTTTTTTGAATGGATAGATCGAGAAAAAGAGGAACATCAACGGAATAAAATAGAAAAGGCTCGGCAAAAGGCAATCAATGAGGAAATCACAGCTAGGCGAGAACAGATTGAGAATGAAAAAAAACAGAGGGACATGAAAATTTATTATCGAGATATCCTTTCTGAACGTATTGCGCTCACAAAGAATATGACGGAAAAAGAGAAAACAATATTCCTACGTCTAACGAAAAAATACAATATCATCCCAGAGAATTTTCCCGCGATGCTACATGTAGAGGTTCAATATTCTGATTTAATTAAGACCCCAAAGCAAATGTGGCAGTTATGGGTGTTTGATGACATCATTAGTCAGTGGGATTATTTCATCCGGAAAAACAAAGATCCGAAGGTATGGTTAGATAATACTAAAAATAGATTCATGAAACTTAAGGAAAACGGGTTTCTTCGTATAAAATTCAATTCTAATGAGCGCGCGAACTACATTTTCACACTTTATAATTATATTGAGCGATTAAATGAATGTGGTGTATTAGAGAATTTAGGGAGTACAACTGTGAAATATCAACGAATTCGCGCCAATCATCTGCCTTTACTTAATTCTCATAGAGAAAATATACTTCTTAAGATGTATCTGGAGGGCTATCAACACGAGAGTGTAGCTACAATCGGACAACAGTTTATGGAATCCATGTGGACTGTCCAGGATAGAAGTAACAAAGTTCTATCATCACATGATATTCTTAAGCCATCAAACATCTTAACAGTAGCTAGGAGCGAGGTCAGCACAACCAGCAAACACGGTGTTAGAGATGATGGAACTAGGCTAATAACTGATAAGGTTGTAATTCTGAAGATCATTGATGAAGTTCGTGTCATGTCAAAGGTGAGCGAGCTGCCACTAAACATCATCTTCATGCTTGAGAACAAATGCCGCAGTATTATACGATCATATCTTCTGTGTGAGCACATGACAGAATCTAATTTCATTTATCTAAGTGAGGTACTAAGCGAAGCACAAAAATATATTCTGTCATGGGAAAATAAAATCTCAGACTGAAACTGTCATTAATCTAACTTAAGATCGTTAAACAAACACGAATATGCTAAGTTATGATAATATTGGCAATATATATAATCTCAAAGAAAATACATAAATCATGTTGTTATACGATGTTATTGGATTAGAGTGTCTATGATCTGTAGATAGACGCCCAGATCTGTAAAACTTACAGAAATCGAGTTCTACATGTATGGCGAGTAAAAATCCATCCAGCAGGAATATTGATACTTGGACAAGCATAATGACGGATTGTATTGTAGGTGAGAACAGGGAGCTGAAATATTGGATAACTTAATTAAAATAGACTATGTAACAGATATCTTTTATCTTGGGTTAGAAGATGATGATTGTCATATCTTAATTGATGAAGTGGAATACGGTACGTGGGATGAGTTTGATCAAATTAATCTTGAATTCGAGAAACCTCGTTACCGCAATGTTCGTGAAAAGCTTGGACTTATTTTAGAACTGATCCAACACAGTGATCAAGTTCAATATACATTTCCTCCGAGAACCAAGCATGAAATGAATGGTGGGGTTAAGATTGCATCACGTCGGGGAGCCCGCCTTCAAGAAGTGGAAGTATTTAATCTCTATTTTCGTTTTCGCTCTCATTTAGCAGGTGATGGAATTGCACTTATGTATAAGTCTCCTTCTTCTCCAAAAGAACGGATTATTCTTTTGCCTGATGATACCGAACAAAGGTATATTGAAGAGCAGCAACTCTACCTGAAAGAAGCTAGATCTCTTATTTTAAAAGGACAAATGGATACAGATGAACAGAATAATTTGCTCGAAAATCTCAGGTTGTTGAATGTCCACGAGCGCTGCGCTCAATCGCTAGAACATGAATTTGGCCATGTTCTTAACGTTCGTGAGTTCGAATCATTAAAAATAACACCTAATGATGTGATTTTGATCTATAAATGGTTTCAAAATACAGGGTATATGTTTAATGTTGATAAACGGTTCCCAGATTTCGGAGGCCTTTTAGTAGAGGATAAACTTCACGTTTTAAAAGAGGCACTCGTGGAGGATTACCGGATATCATTGAATATGGCATCTGAACGTGGTAAATTTATATTACCCAATAAATATTGTTTTTCGGGTGATTTCCAAAATCCAGACTTATTAAAAGAGGGAGTGGATCTTATGAAACGCATGTTGAATAATCAAATAACTTCTCAAGCGCGTCGGCCCGCATCCTCGTCGGATTTTGATTCCATCACCGCATTTCATGCAGTCGTTGATCGACGGAAAAAGAAAAAATGGGTAGCCGGTACGAAGTCCTTAACAGAAGATATCATTCAACGTGATTTGGAGGAACTTGAACGTTCGTCTCTAAACCAGGTTGCAGTAACGAGATTATAGAGAAAAAAGCCATCCATACGGATGGCTTTTTCGTTCATTTACACTTCATCAGAAGTGATATACCTGTATTCAATGTTTTCAAAGTCAGCTCCAGCCTGCTGTAGAGCTTCTAGAATCATTGTATGTAATTTGTCTTTCATCCAGTTAGATACAAATTCGTTCTGAGCATACACCGTGTACGATAATCCCTTTTTGATACAGAAGGAACCTTTAAGCCACGTATCATATGATGGCTTGGTCATTCTCTTACTCATTATCTCAAGTGCTGCATTCCAAATAAGCTTATCATCTTCAGTTATAGTCTTCTCTAGCATCTTAATCTGGATTTGCATCTCATTATCCAGCTCAAGGGGAGTTTTTCGTTTTCGTACGACAGTTCCAGTACTAATTACATCCTCATATACCTCGCTATAATCGATAGATGGATCCAGATTAAGAATTTGATCAAACTGCTCTATAATGGATTGCATGTATCGATCGTGATCAAGCTTTAATTCTGCCGGCAGCTGCTCATAAAGATCCATAGGGAGGAAGGGGACCTTTTTTCTCACCTTGAACAGAGGGCTTTCTTCCATATTGTTCTTGTCTGCATTCTGAACGTTAAACATGAGAACAAAACCATAGTTTTCAAGGATAGTCATATATTTTTTTACTGTATTCCGGCTTTTATTCATCTTTTGAGAGATGAGGTTGAGGTCTGGCCAACAGTAATCCTTGTCACCATAACAATAACGTTTGAGATGCCCATAGAGTGCGATACCTTCTGCAGATAAAAAATGCCCCCAGTAATCGAATATGTAGTTACTAATTATTGTCATATGACCGTCTACGTAGGGGATGGCTTGCCCGTGTTTATCTAATGAAAAACGTCTCACTTCATCTTCAGTGATATAGATCTTTTCAATCTCTTTTTGCATATAGATTTGATCTGCATTTCCAACTCTACGGATTTTTGATTCCTCAGCACCTGTTTGACGATAACGATAGTAGCTTAGCTTATAATTCGTACCCTTAAGGTTCCTTTCAAGCATAAAAAAACTCTCCTTTTACGTCCCTAAAAAAAGGCAACATTGAAGAAGAGTAGGCACTTCACTTTTCAAAAAGTCTGTGATAGAATAAAATCACAAATACTAATAAGTGAAGTTCCTATTCCTCTAACATTTATTCTCGACGCTTGGCGGCCGCAGAGATTAAATGTACTCGCGATAGGGACTTTTTTTCTATTTATTTTACTCATATATTTGGTAGCAGCTAAAACATTTTCATCAAAAATTGATACTCTGGTTAAACTGAAAAAACACACAATTAAAATTGTGTGCGACAAAATAAAGGGTTAAAAATCTTCCATTTTTTATAAATGGATAGACCTATCCCTAGTCTTGCACGCACTTCGAATATAGCATAATATTTTTTTTCAGTAAAGAGAATTTTGGAAGAATTAATCGAATGGCGCCACTTGCTATGAGTGTGATGTTATGCTAAAATTTGATCAAACCTTATATGCACGCAATGAGCACCCCAGCTTAGGAAACCTTCCGAAGTTGGGGTGCTCTTTTTTTTGCCCTAGTATTATCTGTTTACCCGAATCTGATCTGGTGCTATAATCTAAACATTACGAAATCAATTTATTTTCTTCGCAGTCCGATATCAGCGAAGAGTGGGATGCCGAGAGGCGATAGGTAAAATAATGGACGCTATAAGGCCATACGCTATAAGTATGTCCTTTTTTTGATGCCCGTTATGAACCTGAAGACACATTTCTTATGAAATGTGTCTTTTTTTATGCTTTCCAGACCTTTGGATGCAATCCTGGAAAACGTTATAAATCTAAAACTGGGTTTAATCTTAGATTCTTACTCTGTATGAAAGCTCTATCTCTCTTGGCGGGAGAGGCAGCGGATTACGGTGTACTCTCTGAAGGCAAAAAAATATTAGTGATAGAAAGGCAACAGGAATTGAATTTAAAAATAGGAGGGAAACATAAAAATGAAATTACGTAGCCTTCGTAAGCAACCTGGATGGTACGAGATACAGTCAGTATGTCCGATCTGCGGCCATGAAGGATGGTGTGCCATTAACCATGAACAAACCATCGTGCGCTGTATGCGGGTACCTTCTGATGATTATATTGATACGACTATGGGACGTCAGTATAAGCATTATCTTGATCCGGATGCACTTCCTAAGACGAATGTGGAGATTATGTATGATGAGTCGATAGACAAAAAATCTAATTCTCACCTGAATGCGGTTTATCGCACGATGATCGAAGAAATGTCTCTGTCGAGTGATCATCTCTATCATCTACGTAATGTCCGCCAGTTCTCTGATAAGGAGATCCAGCTAAGACAATACCGGACAATGCCAAGTACGAATAGACATAAAATTGCTAAAGCTGTAATCAATCGTGTGAGTGATCAGAATGATTTATTAGGCGTTCCTGGCTTTTTCGCTAAAGAAGGAACCTATAGTTCTTATTGGACTATGGCTGGAGCTGCTGGGCTAATGATTCCGTTCCGATCAATAACAAATGAAATTACAGGCTGGCAGATTCGTGTAGATGATCCACCGCTTGAACTCGTTATGGAAGGTGCGATTAAGGGCGAAATCATGAAGGAACTAGAACCTAATCAATTCGGGATGCGGCGTGCTAGATGCAAACTCTATGTTCAGGGTAAAGAGCTAGAAGTCATCCTTACAGAGAAGGACAAGAAAGAATGTTATTCAAAATCGAAGCAATTTGTATTCAGTGTTGTACTCAAGCAAGGTCTGCGGTACTGGTGGTGGAGTAGCGGTTCCAAGAAAAACGGTTCCTCTATTGGTAATCCGCTCCCTTATCATCTAGCCTTGCCGACCCCATGTCTTCCGTACTGGAACATTGGAGAAATGCCAACCGACATTATAGATTGCTCTGAAGTATGGATAACTGAAGGTCCGATAAAAGCTGATAAAGGGGCTGAAGCTTTACTCAAACCTTTTATAGGACTTCCCGGGATAGGAACCTACAGTTTGATCTTGGATGTATTGAAAGAGCTGGGATGCAAACATATAGTGATTGCATTTGATGCCGACATTGTTACCACACCACAGGTACAACAGACACTAGGACTATGCGCAGAATTTTTTGCAAAGAACACAGATATGTCTTTAAGCCTGGCTATGTGGGATATAACTTTAGGCAAGGGAATCGACGATCTCGTTGACAATGGCTATTTGCCTCAGTTGACCGCGATGATTGAATAAATTGAATTAGTGTCTGGTGATATCATAGTTGTGAAATTGACATTAAAGTTTTGAAATAGACATTAAAGTTGTGGAATTAACATTATAGTTGTGAAATAATGATTGGTATCCGGTAATAAAAAAGTGTGTGTCATGACAATAAGGTTTTGTTCTAAACAATAAAGTTTTATGCTTAATTTAGAAAAACTATAGTTAAACAGTCATCTAAGACTAAATTAAATACTTCATACTAACAGTCCTGAAGAAGTACTTACCTTCCTCGGGACTGTTTTTTTATTTATATAGGAGGTGAAAGAGTGAAAACTCTTGGTGATAAAATAAAAAACATCAGAAAAATCAACAAACTGAGTCAGGTCAAACTTTCGTTTTGATTGGTATTTCCCAGGGTACATTGAGTGAATTGGAACAAGATAAGTACAGCCTTCGTTGGAAGCTGTTATGGCAGTAAGAAAAAATTTCGATTTTAATGTAAAATGATTATTATTTTGAAATAATATGGTTTTCGATAACAATAGACTTTACTATGCGAGACTATAACAAAGAAGAATCGAAATAATAAATACACTTAGGGGATTAAAGTCAGAAGATAAAGAAGAGAATAAGTATATAATAGATTTGAAATTATACCGTTATAAAAAGGATGAATTCGGATTAGCATCCTAATTCCTTCATTGCTGGTTCCGGACCGTGATTTAGCTATCCTTCAGCAGACATTGCAATTGCTTTTGTTTCATGAACTGTTCCATATGGATGCTCAGGCGGTGCATAGATAACATAAATTTTAAGGGGACTATTCCCTGTATTGGTTATATTGTGCCATTTTCCAGCAGGTATCATAATTGCATAGTCATCATAGGCCATCACTTGGAAATCCAAATTATCTTTCCTATCACCCATTTGAACAAGTCCCTGACCTTCTTCTATACGTATGAATTGATCAGTTGTCGGATGGACCTCTAATCCGATATCATCGCCAATATTGATACTCATCAAAGTCACTTGAAAATAATTCCCTGTCCATAATGCGGTCCGGTAAGTATTGTTTTGCTTTGCTGCCTGGTCAATATTTATTACAAGTGGACATTGTCCATAATCTCTTAAATTCATTATCTCATAGGGATTACTATTGGTATTATTCCAATTATATTGAGGATGATAACCCTGATAGTTTTTATTCTTGCTGTTATGCATAGGATTATGCCAGTGATAGTGATGACATGATTTATGATACATACTCATTCTCCTCTTTAGATTTAGTGTTTACTTTTATCATATGTAGTTGCCTATATAAAGGAGTGCAAAACCTAAAAATATGGGCAAGAGCCTAAATGATGACAAGACAAACTAGATGGAGAAGTCTTGTAGACATCCTAATTTAATTCTTCGCCTATCCTACAAAGTCTGCCTCTCAATACTAAACACATCCGAGCGAAAATCAGGATAGACCTCTGAAATTCGCTCGGATGTGTTTGTATACCGTCCAGTTCTAACATATTTCACTTCAGGGTAGATGTATTTAGTGTGAACAATCAATATGATTTTTTCATGAAGAGATGAAAAGAAAATGCTGAACTGGAGTAATAACACCTTATTCAGAAATTAATTAGATCGAAGTAATGTATGAGTTCAATGTTCATTATCGATCACCGAAGTCAATTAGTTCTCTAAATACCGGTACAAGGTGGATTTGCTGATTCCCGTTTGTTCTTTAATCTCAGTGAGTGTATATTTTTTGGACTGATACATAAAGATCGCTTTCTCCACGTTTTCATCAGCTTTTCGGGGGCGCCCGGGAACATTCCCCTTTTGCTTCGCTTCAAAGAGTCCTCTTTTGGTTTTTTCGCTAATCACATCACTTTGGAACTCTACCAGGTGCTTCACAATATCACTAAATGAATACCCTTCAGATTTGCTGGTGTCTATATTTTCCGTTATGGAGTAAATATAAGCCTGCTGACTGTCCAGAACCTCAAGCAGCTCCACAAGGTGGCGGGTGGAATCCGCAAAGGCAAATAGTTTAGCAACTATGATGGTATCTCCAGGATTTAAATTGCTCATCATATGGTTAAGATGGGTTCGCCGCTTCGCTGAGGCGTGTTCTTCAACAATAACGGTATCACATGAGAAAGAGGTTAACATTTGTGTTTGTGCTTCGTAATTCAAATCGTCTTGATAAGGTCTCATATATCCAATACGCATTTTGTACGCTCCTTACTTTATAAACCTGCCGTTATCATACCACAAAATTTTGTTTCTAAAAGGTTCCATTATGGGAAGATTGATGCTAAACTGTTTGTAGAAAACCGGCCTGTCATCTTTAAGATTACAGTGCCGAAAAATAAGAGGTGGGAAACAGAGTGATTGAGAAACTAAAACAAAACTGGTTTTTTAATGTGAAGGGAGATGTTCTGGCAGGGATAGTCGTGGCATTGGCGCTGATTCCGGAAGCCATCGCATTTTCGATTATTGCCGGTGTTGATCCTATGGTTGGCCTTTATGCGTCCTTTTGTATAGCGGTCATTATTGCTTTTGTAGGCGGTCGGCCAGGTATGATATCGGCAGCTACAGGAGCCATGGCATTGCTTATGGTTCCGCTAGTCAAGGAGCATGGGCTTCAGTACCTGCTTGCAGCAACGATACTGACTGGAGTGATCCAGCTCGTGTTCGGTGTTCTCAAGATTGCCAGGCTGATGAAGTTTATTCCGAGACCGGTTATGATTGGGTTTGTCAACGCTTTGGCTATCCTGATTTTCATGGCCCAGGTACCACACTTCTGGGGAATTAACGGGATGACGTATGTTTTTGTCGGGATCACGTTAGTCATTGTATATGTTGTTCCCTTATTTTTCAAGGCGGTTCCTGCTCCGCTGATTGCCATTCTTGTATTGACGGTAATAGCCATTTTCACGGGGGTTAACCTGAACACAGTGGGGGATCTCGGTATTATTAAGCAAGAGCTGCCATCCTTTTTTATTCCTGATATTCCGTTTAATTTGGAGACACTGAAAATCATCTTCCCGTATTCCATTGCACTGGCTATTGTCGGCCTGCTGGAATCGCTGCTAACCTCTTCTATTGTGGATGATATGACAGGAACGGACAGCAATAAGAACCGGGAGGCCAGAGGTCAGGGAATCGCGAATGTAATCAACGGTTTCTTCGGCGGTATGGCTGGATGCGCTATGATCGGGCAATCGGTGATTAACGTCAAATCAGGCGGAAGAGGAAGGCTATCAACTTTGGTGGCGGGCACGTTCCTGATGTTCTTGATTCTTGTACTAGGCGATTGGGTGGTGCAAATTCCAATGCCTGTCCTGGTAGGCATTATGATTATGGTATCCATTGGTACTTTTGACTGGTCCTCGTTTACTTACCTGTTAAAAGCCCCAAGAACCGACGCAGCGGTGATGCTCGTAACGGTTATTATCGTGGTGGCTACCCATGACTTGTCCAAAGGTGTCATCGCCGGGGTGATTTTGAGTGCGGTCTTCTTTGTATCCAAAATCTCCAATATTGAAGTCCGGAAACGCGTGGAAAAAGCGAAAACCATATTCGAAGTCGAAGGTCAGCTGTTTTTTGCCTCTGTAGACGGCTTTGTGGATACCTTTGACTTCACAGTAACGGATTCCGATATTGTAGTGGACTTCTCAAACGCTCATATTTGGGATGACTCAGCCGTTGGAGCGATTGACAAGGTAGTCATTAAATACCGGGAGAACAATAACAGGATTGAAATTAAAGGATTGAATTCTTCAAGCCAAAAGATCGTTGATAAACTGGCTGTTTATAATGATGCCAATGCAAAGTTAAGTGCCCACTAATTTGACTTCAGGAGTGAATGAAGGATGTATAACCGGATCGTATTAGCTGTAGATGGGTCAGAGAATTCGCTGAGAGCGACCAAAGAAGCGGTAAAGCTGGTATCTTTAACACCAGGCTGCCAGATAGATGTGATTAGCGTTGCCGACTTCTCTAAATCGAAGAGTGAAATTCTGCATACCCAAGGCAGAGAAGAGCTAGAACTCAAAAGACGGCAAAAGCTGGCGCTTGTCGAAGAAATACTGAAGCAAGGAAATGTTGCTTATAAATTAAAGATTCTGCATGGAGAACCAGGCCCGACAATCATTGAATATGCCAATAAGGAAAAAGTGGAGATGGTTATCATCGGAAGCCGGGGATTAAATGCGCTCCAAGAGATGGTTCTAGGAAGTGTCAGCCATAAGGTTGTAAAAAGAGTGCATTGTCCTGTAATGATAATAAAATAGCAAAAGCTTGCTTTTACCTAAAATTAAAGATCCATCCCCGACGAGTGTCGAGGTTGGATCTTTTGATTCTGGAATCAAGCCGATTAATGGAATAAATCTTCAAGGATCACAAGTACTAACGTTACGCGTTAATCTCCAAAAAAACGTCCAATGGTTTCGTCTAGATTTTCAATGCGTTTTTTGCTTATAATCACCTACTTACTTTAAGTAAAGAGAATAAATATCAAGAACGTTATTCAAGCCATCCAACAATTCTTTAACTTCTGTACTTTTCTCTGGGTCAGCACACTGATCTGAGTAAGTATACGTTATTGGATTTATAGAAATGAGAGGGGTTATAAAATAGTTATCTGAAAGTTCAAATGTTATATTAATCTTTTCAATTTGCTTATTATACTCCATGGAGTTTAGGCATTTTCCTTTGATAATCTGATCTATGGTAGCTCGGGAGATGTCTGTTAGTTTAGATAAAGACAATTTGGAATAACCTTTCTGCCGAAGGAAGGTTACCAAGTTTTTAGCAATTATTTCACGGTGATCAAAAAAATTTAAGCTCATGTTGTAACACCTCATTTATCATTCGATGAGAATATCGGCTTTACTTACACAGAAAGTAGTTGATAGACAGACCTATTCAAAGCAGAGATATGATTATATTTTTTGTTGATTACAACAGTTTTTCCATAATCAACACATCTATAAAAGCTCCATCCATAACTCCTTGTTTCTCAAAAACTCCAACCTGCCGATAGCCCCTTTTTTGATATAACATTTGACCTGCTTGATTGAATGGAAAGGTAAATAGTACAATTTTATAAAATTCTTGTTCCAGTGCAGATTTTTCCAAGACTTCTAGGAGGGTATTTCCTATACCTTGTCCACGAAAGTGACGATCAATATAAATTGAGAGGTCTGCAACACCGTTATAGGCGCACCGATGGGAATAGGGGTTAAGAGAGGCCCAGCCTATCACCTCGTCTTCTCTTACAGCTACTAAAATGCTGTAGCGACCTCGGTGATTTTGGAACCATCCCTCCATAAAAGCCGAATCTTTTTCCTCGGTTTCAAGTGTAGCAATCCGATCTTCGATACCCTGATTGTAAATCCGAAGAATACTTTTCAAATCCTGTAATGTTGCATGACGAACGTTGAGTGTAGACATATCTGAACACTCCTTCTGAATTTAAGTCATTTGCTGATTTATGGTTGTAACTACCGTTGCTCTTTGTGAAGGAGAGATAGGGTATGCGTCTTCAATCATTAGCATCAGGTGTCTATTTAAACCTCATAAATAGTATAATTCTAAAAGTTGCAAAATATAATTGGAAAAATTCAGATTGCCAAATCAGGATTATAGAATAATTATATACTGTTGTTTTACATTGCGTTAACACAAAGTACGATTTAAATATAACAATTTAATTATATAATTATATACAAATAGAAAGGGGCTGAGAAGATGCAACAACCAATTCGTCTTTATTTTCTTTGTATCCAGAATCGTTGCCGAAGTCAAATAGCCGAGGCTTTTGCCAGACATTATGGTGGTAATCATGTGGTCGCTGAAAGTGCCGGACTTGAATCCGGAGATATCCATCCATATACCATTGAAGTCATGAAGGAAATAGGAATTGATATTTCAAACAAAAGCTCAAAAACAATTGATATGAAAACGTTTATGCAATCGAAAGTCATTATAAAGTTATGTGAACAAGTCAATGAAAAATGTCCAATCGTTCCCTTTGCCATCAAAAATATTCAATGGAATGTTACTGATCCGCTAACACTTAACGGCCATCTGGGAGACGTAAGAGCTGCAAGGGACGAAATTCAACAGAAAGTTATTGCACTATTGAAGGAAATGAACATACCAGTTAACGAATAAAAATCTTTATCGATATCGGGTGTAGTATCATCGTATATTCAGTTGTGGACATGTGGATGAACAATTTAAAAGAAGTGGTTTATTGAACGATTATCCAAGACAAATCATTAGAATATATAGATGTTCTTGAATTAAGCTAATGTACCTACAGAAATAGCCTTTCTTGATTTTGAAGGAATCAAACAATAATATATGATTATATATTATTTTGTTCGTATTCTTGAGGGGACTGTGTATATGTTCGATATGGAAATGGCTGAAAAACTGAAATTATTAGGTGACAAAACCAGACTCACAATAATGGGACTACTGAAAGATAAAGAATGGTGTGTGTGTGATCTAGCGGGAATCTTAGATATGACTCAGCCCAATGTCAGCCAGCATTTAAGGAAATTAAAGGCGCTGGGAATGGTTAAGGAAAGAAGACGTGGACAATGGGTATACTATTCACTTGATATGGATGATAAACCCTTTATTCAAACCGTTCTAGATACCTTACCCGATACTCAGACGTTGCTGTCTTTGTTAAAAGAGAACTATACTGAAGCTGATTGTGATTAATCGAATGATTTAATTTCACAAAGGACTAAGCAGATGCTGATTTGTATATTACCTATTGCTTATATAAGCATATGGTTATATAATGATGGAGGAAAAGGAGGAACGGAATATGAGTTTTTCTCTAGATGATTTGGATGAAATATCATTGGTATTAAAGCTTTTGGGGGATAAAACGAGGCTTACCATGATGAAACTGTTGGAGAAGCAAGAATGCTGTGTATGCGAACTTGTCGAAGTTTTCAAAACGAGTCAACCGTCTGTCAGTCAGCATTTACGCAAACTAAAGGATGCAGGTCTGGTAAAGGAAAATCGGAAGGGTCAATGGATTTTTTATTCGATCAATTCTAATAGTAATCATAATGAGTTAATTCAGAAATTGCTGAACTTTGTTCCTTCACAAGATCATGAATTGGAAGAGCTCGATAAGAAAGGTCTTAGAATTTCTTGTAATTAATATACGTACAAGGATCTAAGTGATAAGGAAAACTTATCAAAGGAGATTGATCACTATGAGTCAAAGAGAAAAGAAGTTGTCTTTCTTGGATCGTTATTTAACCTTATGGATCTTTGCGGCAATGGGAATTGGAATTTTGATCGGCTTTTTGGTGCCAAGCTTTTCGGAAAGTTTATCGAAGATGCAGGTAGGATCGACTTCAATTCCTATAGCCGTGGGATTGATTCTGATGATGTATCCACCGCTAGCTAAAGTGAAGTTTGAGAAACTGGGAAGAGTATTTAAGGACTGGAAAGTCCTACTGCTCTCCTTGGTGCAGAACTGGATTATCGGTCCAGTATTAATGTTTCTGTTAGCCATCTTATTTCTGAGCGATATGCCGGAATACATGATCGGTTTGATCATGATAGGTTTGGCTCGGTGTATCGCTATGGTTCTCGTATGGAGTGATCTGGCAAAAGGCGACCCGGAATATACAGCAGGTTTAGTAGCTTTTAACTCCATATTCCAAATTATTTTTTATTCCGTCTTTGCATATTTGTTCATCACTGTAATGCCCGGATGGTTTGGCGTACAGGGAGCAGTCGTTGATATTACGATGGGGCAAATTGCGGAAAGCGTAATGATTTACTTGGGTATTCCATTTGCAGCTGGAATATTGACGCGAGTGATTGCACTGAAGACAAAGGGTGAGGCTTGGTTTGAGAAGGCGTCGGTTATCGTACCCCGAACAGGGCCCCGAGACGTTTCAATAACCACCGGCTTTCCTTGAAGCGAGCGCAAGGTGTGATAAAAATACGGGTCAACCAAGGTTACTGTGGATAATGCGGGATTTGCCGTTTCCCTGTACATTCCATTCGGATAAGCATACACGATGAAATCTCCTCCTCATTCTCGTTACCATTTAGCCTATGCCGAAGTAAGGAAGGTTGTGTTTCCGCCTGTGTATAGACAAACAACCCGATAAAAATGACCGGAAACCGGGCGGATGCCGGTGTCGCTTCTACACGTCTGCCATAGACTGATGCTGTAAGTTCAAAATTCACCTACCCAAGGAGGAATGGTTTTGAATGCAGTTTACTAAACAGGCAATGCCCATGTTTACGCATGACCACGCCGCTTACGTCAGGCAAATGCACGACTGGCACATGAAAATGGCTCAATATCACGACCAATTGCGTGCCTTTCATCTGGAAAGAGCGAAACAATTTCAAAAGCTGGCCGAAGAAAGAGCGAAAACGTCAGAAATACCCAGCGGCACCAGCGCCGCTTAAAGGCGAACCGACATGGAGCGATGTGATGAGTTGGCAGCATTCCGAATCAAAATCTGGGACCGTTATGTAACCCTTCGTTCCCAATATGGAACCCGGATGCCTTTGTCTTTCGATCAGTTCTGGTACGACTTTCTGGCCAGACACATGATAGCCGACAGCGGAGTCGAGCAAGTGTATGAGGACTTCTGCAACAACTGGGAGAATCAGTGTTTGCGAAATGTTCACGAATCAAGTCATCGGCAGGAAGGAGGCCGCTGAAAAAGATACGTTTTTTCTGTGATGCATCGATTTTTAAGTTTGATGTTGCAGGAAAATAAGGAAAAGTCCGTTTAAAGCCGTCTCACAGGCTAAAAACGGACTTTTTGCATCGCAGAAAGAAGGCGAGGGGACTTTTTTCAGTGGCCTCGTAGGAAGCCCGTGGTTTTTCACGAACCGACTCATAATCTCAGGACTGCCAACAACCTGGAACTGCGAGGCATGTTTTTTGTCATATCGGGAAAAATAATACATGGACTAAATGCGAAAGGAGGGGAGCCGATGCATTGGATCGGCTGGTTTAAAAAGCAAGACAAAAGCTATACGCCAAATGAAGCCGACACTCAACCTCCCGCAGGCAACTTGTCTCCGCAGCACGTGCAGCAATTGTTTCACGATATTCACGATGCACAGGTGCATGAGTTGGATGCGGGAGTGCGGAAAGTCAAGCTGTTTTACATCCGTTCCTTTGTGGATCAAAAACAGGTCGAAAGCGACATCGTGCTTCCCCTTTTGCATGCCCCGGACGAACAAGCAGGACAAAAGGTGATTTCCGAAGATCGGGTGGACGTAACGACGTTGCAGCAAGCCGAAGAACTCATCCTGCAGGGAGGAATTCTTGTTTTTGATGAGATCGGGAACGTTTGCGCGGTCAAAAAGCAGGATCAACTCGGCCGCACTATCGATTCTTCCGAGCAGGAATCGATTGTGTACGGTCCTAAAGACAGCCTGAACGAGCGCCTTGACAAAAACTTGACCTTAATCCGTCGCCGGCTGCCCGTAGCAAGCCTAAAGTCAAAGAAATGGACCGCCGGATCGTTAAGCAAAACCTCTGTTGTGCTGCTGTACATGGAGGGTATTGTCAATCCGGAGCTGGTGCGGATCGCAGAGATGAAAACGAATCAATTTGATTTCGATGTTCTTCTCGATTCCTCCCATATCTCCGCTTTGATGGAGGACCACGTCAACAGCGTTTTTCCGCAATTTCAACAGACGGACCGTCCGGACGTGCTGGCCGCGGCGCTGGCCAGCGGCAAAGTGGTCTGGCTGGTGGACAACACGCCGTTTGCGCTTGTAGCGCCCATTACGTTCTTTGATCTGTTTCAGTCCCCGGAGGACTATATTCACCGATGGATGGTGGGCAGCTTCCTGCGGGGGCTTCGTTTTGTCGCGTTCGTAATTGCTCTGTTTTTGACCCCGGCTTACGTGGCGGTGACGGTTCACCATTATCAGATGGTTCCGCTGGAGATGCTGTTTGTCCTGATGCAATCCCGCAGTGAAATTCCGTATCCTCCGTTCTGGGAAGCGCTGCTCATGCTGCTGACGCTGGAGATATTAAAGGAAGCCAGTTTGCGCATGCCAACCAAATCCGGCCAAACGCTCGGCATCGTGGGCGGTATTGTCATCGGTCAAGCGGCCGTGGATGCAGGGATCGCTAGCAATGTGATGGTCATTGTGATCTCCATCTCCGCCATCGCCTCGTTTCTCGTACCCAATTATTTGATGACGAACGCGAGCAAACTGCTCCAATTTGCCCTGCTCATTCTGGCGGCATGGCTGGGCATGTGGGGCATTGGGTTCGGATTGCTCTGGCTGTGCATCCACCTGCACGGATTGACTTCGCTCGGGCAACCGTATTTGTCCCCGCTGAGCCCGTTTTTCGCAAGCGACTGGAAAGATACGGTATTTCGTGCTCCGCTGTCCAGGATGCGCACAAGGCCGGCTTATTTGAAGCCGCTGCAGCGGATGCGCGTTACCGGGAGGAAACCGTGATGGCTTCTCGTGTAGGTTCGGCCGGTTTGTTTTCGATTTCAGCGCCCTTCGGTTTCTTGTCCCTCGCCTTCTGGGCGAACCGGATGCAAACGTTATATTATCTTTTATATTTGCCCAGTGTGCTTGCGGAGCCGGTTATGATCGGCCTCATCCTGCTGGCGGCGGGATGCTCGCACCTCAACATTTTGATGATTGCCCGCTGTTTTGCATGGAAAGAAACGCCCGGCGGTTATCTCGGCATCGTCCGCACGTTGGGATCGGCGGTGTCTTTCCTGTTTTTGCTTGCGGGGCTGTTCGCTGTTTTGATGAAAGGCATCGTGCTGATGATGGGTTATGTCGATATTGTGCATCATATTTTGTTTCCTGCCTTACATGCTACGTTGTTTGGCATCCTGCTATTGTGTGCTTGCGTATACCTGGCTCGATTGGGCATGGAGAAGACCGTTCGTTTTGCGATCGTTGCGTTTGTCGGCACGATATGGGTTACCTTCCTGTACGTGCCGTTTGCGTTTCCGCCGGCTGCCGAATACCGCCATCTGCTCCCTCTTCTTCCGGAGCACATGCCCAAGGGAGATTGGCAAACCTTTCTTACGATATGGGCGGCGTTCTCCGGTCCCGAATATATGCTGGCATTGCCGAAAGAGGCGGTAGACGCGAAGAAATTGAAAACGGCTCTGATTTCCGCCAATGCATTTACCGCATTCGAATACATATTCTTTTTTGTCATTTGCCTGACGTTTTACGGATCTGATTATTTGCAGCGGCAAGACTTGCCGATCGTCGATCTGATCCGGTATATTCAGCTTCCTTTCGCCGAACGGCTGGAAATGATTCTGATTCCAGCCTACGCCATTTCCGTCGTTTACGTCGTCGCCATCCTTCTATTGTATGCGGCGGGAGCAATCCAATGTCTTGCGCGCAGTCGTCTTTCAGAAGGAAGAGCGCCGTTTTGGTTGGCGTTTTTGATGATGCTTCTGCTGACATGGATGGCCGGTCGCTGGATATGGCCGGATGAATGGAAAGCCAAGGAGTGGATCACCTGGCTTTCATGGCTGGATGCCAGCACCTATACCGTTTTGCCTTTTGGCTTCTTCCTCTTGGGATGGATCACGATTCGCAGGAAATGGAGGGTCCGACATGCCGGCGGCTCGTCATAAACCGCTTCTTCTATTACTGGCGTTGCTTGTTCTCGGCGGTTGCTCGTTTGTCGATAAAACCAATACCATTGAGGAAATATCGCCGGTTGTATTGCTTTATCTGGATGAAGGGAACGACGGATCCGTAAAGCTGTCTACCATCATTCCCCCGCTGAAGAAAGAGAAAAAGAGCGTGATTACCACGTCCTCCAATACGTTAATCGAAGGGAGATACTTACGAAACTTGAAGTATTACCGGGAAACGAAAGGGGGGCAGATCCGAATGATTTTCTTCTCCGAAGCCATGGCTAACCGGGGGCTGACGTCTCTGCTCGATACGTTACTGCGTGATCCCGAAATTTCCAGCCGCGTGTTTCTCTCTGTTGTGCGTGGCGATATGATCGGATATTTGAACAGGCAGATGCAGAGCGGGCAGGAGGAAATCGACTTGTATCTGTACAAAATGTTTGCGCACTACGAAAAGCAAGGGCAATTGACGACAAGCAACGTGCATGAATTCCTGGCCAGGGTGTACAACCCTTATGCCGATCCGGTTCTTCCCTATTACGCCGTCGCGAACAATGAACTTCGTTATTCCGGGACGGCGCTGTTCCGCGGGGATAAGATGGTCGGGACGGTTTCGCTGCCCGATGACGTCTTTTTCCAAATGTTGCATGAAAAGAGAGGCGTTCAAAAGACGGTGCCGCTGCCAGCGGCGGATGTCGTGCTCGGCAGTATCAAAACCGAGCGGCAAATTCGTTTCACCGATTCGTTCCGGAACGTTCATATTGACGTGATGCTTAAAGGACGGGTGGAAGAAGTCCCCGCTGGACAGAAGACGGACAGCCCACGGGAACTGCAGGAGTTCGAGCGTACGCTTGAACGGAGAACCCAGGAAAAGCTGGAGAAAGTCATCGGTCGAACGCAGTCGTTATGTGTCGACCCGTTCGGCCTGGGCATGCACACGGTAGGATGGAAGGGCCGGCCATTTACCCGTGAGCAGTGGAACCAACGATGGCCGGATATGGACGTGACGATCCATGTTTCGTTGAAGTTGGAGCATACCGGGATGCTCGATTCGCATGCGGACCGGCGATGAAGACGCAGCTCGCGCGCCCTGTGTCACTCGCCAATGATCGCGTCTTCATGACATGGAACGTTTGAAGCCGCGTACAAAAGCGCTCACATTCCCCAAACAGCAAGTCCCCTGCGGATTGTGGATTTCGCATGCGCAGCGGCCAGCCTGTACCTGAGTTTTGATCCGGTCAACATACGATTCCGGCATGATCGGAAGGTGCGCAGCAATCCACAGGAATTCCCCCTTGCAGGATGTGTGAAAGGAATTGACGTTCGACGCCTCTGGAATCGTAAGGTAGCTTCCAAATCTTTACGAATTTTTTTCGCACGAAAAATTTTATGTGTGGCGTCTGGAACCGGATCAACTGATCAATTATACCGGCGTTGTGATGCTGCACACCTTTTGCATTTATCCTTTGACTGCTTTTCTCTACCTGACTCGTTTTCCAGAAGTCGAATGGAAGGCTGCGGTTCACATTGCAAAATGGGTGCTGATCTATATCGGTGTAGAATGGGTTGGATATCGCCTCGGTTATATTACCTACTCCCACGGCTGGAATTGCTGGTGGTCGCTTTTCTTTGATGTACACATGTTTCTGATGCTTCGCTTTCATCATACAAAGCCGGTTTGGAGCATCCCGATGACGATACTGTCCATCTTCTTTTACTTGATCCTGTTCGGTTATCTGTAAAGAATCCATGCCCCGTGACTGGCATTTTTGCCGAGGACGCATATAATGACGTGATCCAACTTTTGAGGAGTGATGAATCATGTCCGTTGCGGCTCAAACAAGTACAAAGAGTGTACCTCCCTTTTCCATATGGGGGGTTCATGCATCTGTCGCCGGAAGACCGGTTGTGTGGGGCAAACTCGTGATGCGTGTTTTGCCGGATCAACAAATTCAAGGCACCATCCGATTTCGCGGAACGCCGATTCCGATTGAAGGAAGCTGGAATGAAAGCGGGCAGCAGATCATGTTTCATTCCCCCTACGCCGCCTACTCCGGCCATTTATCCATCTACGACGATGTCCAGATTCAACTTCGGCATCTGGTTCTCACCGGACGCCTCCAGATGCTCCCCCCCTCTTTACAGGCAGGTGAGTATGGAACCTGGGTAGCGACAACAGATATAAGCTTGCCGGAGTATAGCGGCTATGTCCCGCCCCAACCGTCTTCAACTTCGCTGCCGCCGGTTGGCGTATTTGTAACGTCGAATATACTGTATGGAAACTCGCGGTTATAAAGCAGGCACCTATCCGTCATTGTCCCCAAATATGGCCTTGACGGATAAAAAATGATCGTTGCCGGGTTCTGTGCAGGGTATGGAAATGGAATCGCTGGTGCATCGTCTTGTCAACAGAAGAGCACATGATGGGGATCCAGATAACGGAAAGGGGTGGAATCGGTGGACGAAAATCAGATTCATCATGTAATCGAACAAGCCTATCAATTGATTGTCTAAGCACACCGCAACATGACTGACATTTGGCGCACTCACGTACTATTTACGCGACAATGGTGGTTGGGAGTAGGTTTATCGATATGCCCCTGGCTATTTTGGATCGGATTTCGGGATAAGAGAGCTACGGGACAGTTTCTCCTATCCGGGTTTATGATGATTATCGTGTCGTCGTGGCTGGACCAGCTTGGGATTGCCATGGGACTTTGGCATTATCACTGGGAAGTCATACCATTCATGCCCGCTAATTTTCCATGGAATTTTTCACTTCTTCCCGTCACGGTTATGTTCTTACACCAGTACAAGTCTGGCATACATCCGTTGTTCAAAGCTCTCCTATTTGGGGGATTTTCCGCTTTTGTGGCCGAGCCGGTCTCACAAATGGCCGATTTATACCACCCCGTTCACTGGAAACATACATATTCGTTTCCTATCTATGTGGGGCTATATCTGCTGGCTTCGAGCATCGCCAAGCGGGGCGTTGATTGCACAGATTCATCCTCGGTAGATAAATAAAGGCCAAAACCATAAGTTTACCGATTCCAAAAATCATGCCCAGATTCATGAGCTGCATATTTACCATGTCATTGTTAAAGACTCAAGTTTGTTAATTGATGATCTACCGGACCACTATCGATTCTCGTCATAACGGCTGACAACGAGTTCCTTTTGGAATAAGCATTTTTTTTAAGCATAGAATTTAATGATTCTATTCTCTACCAGGACATGGGTGAAATATGAAGAAAAACACAAATATGATAATACAAATCGCCGCAACATATACGGGAACCGTGGTGGGAGCCGGATTTGCTTCAGGACAGTCGATTATGCAGTTTTTCACGGTATACGGAGCCTATGGGGTATTAGGCATTTTATGCAGCACCTTTCTTTTTGTGTGGATCGGCACTAAAATGATGATTCTAGCTCACCATATCAAAGCATTTTCATATCAGGAGTTTAATGTTTATCTGTTTGGCAAGATTTTCGGCAAAGTCGCAAATGCCTTGACTTTTATTATTCTATTTGGGGTAACGGCCGTGATGCTTTCAGGAACCGGTACCATTTTCGAAGAACAACTCCGTCTACCCTATCAACTGGGTATTATCATCAGCATCGTTTTGTGTTATCTGGTGATGACGAAGGAAATCAGCGGAATTATGTTCGTAAACTCGTTAGTCGTTCCCATGATGCTTTTTTTCACTATTCTCCTTGTCGTAAAGGTTGTCAGAATAGACAATATTTTTGATATAGTCGGTTGGCAGAACCAACAACTGTACAATTTGAAGTGGTTCGTGAGTCCGTTTGTGTATGCAGGATTGAATTTTGCTTTTATTCTAGCCGTTATGGTTCCTCTGGGGAGTGAGGTGGATGACGAAAGCGCATTAAAATGGGGAGGGTTTTGGGGAGGCATTGGTCTTGGTTTTATGCTTCTTGTCAGCCATTTTGCAATGAGCTCAAAGATGCCCGAGATTCTTCAATACGATATTCCGATGGCCGAGATTATTCGAGATTTCGGGCGGTTTTTTCATGTATTGTTTTTGCTCGTAATCTATGGAGAAATATTCACCACATTGATAGGCAATGTTTTCGGAATTTCTCGTCAAATCCAAAGTCTATATAATCTTCCTAAAAGTTGGTTAGTTCTTGGCATATTACTTGCTAGTTTTTTGATTAGTCAAGCCGGTTTCACCTCCTTACTTACTTATCTTTATCCGCTATTTGGGTATATGGGTTTGATACTTCTTATTTTTTTAGCAGCTCAACGGATGCCCAGGGACTAAGTCTCCATATTTTTATAAGTTGATTCGGCACGAAATCCAACTATTGGGTAATTATGCTACTATCGGAATTAAGGCACAGGGTTCCATCGATCCAACTTCTTATTTCCAAGACTTTTGGCCTGCCGTCTTAATAGCTAACATAAATGACCTCCATAAGAATAAAGAATACAGCATAGGGTAGACAGTTGCATGTCATATAGAGTATTTCCAACGACTTCACCTAAAAAATAGCTGAAATGAAGTCAAACGGTGTTACTTGACTAAATTGGTTTTTCCCTAACATCTTTGTAATGATGGACAATGGACAATCCTACAAAACCTAGCAAGAACTCAATTGAGAATTGAAGAAACAACTTTTCATTTCCTCTTTCATCAAATGATTGGTGAAAGCAAGCACGCCGTTTGATCGAGAATCCGCTGCAAATGCGTGCGTTGAGGCGGGACTTCCATCCGTAAGGGAATGGAGTCCGCAAGATCATGCTCGAATTGTTCCGCCAGTTTTCGTGCTACTTCAGAACTGTACACAACTTCGCACACTTCATAATTCAGACGGTAGCTTCTTAAATCAACATTTGAGGAGCCTGTCTCGGCAATTTCTCCGTCAATGATCATTAACTTCGCATGCAACACGCCTTTATTGTAGAGGTAGATATGAACCCCGGCTTCCAAAAGTTCTCCATAGTAGGTCCGACTTGCAGCTCCAACGATGATCGATACCACGTGGCGGGGAACTAAGCGCACTCGGACACCGCGAACCAAAGCTGCTTTAATCGCCATAATAATGTCTGCATCTGGCACAAAGTAAGGCGCGATATTCCAATGGGCGTCGAAGACTGCTTGCAGTTCGTTTGAAGGTTAAACCACTATTCGAATATGGGTGTCGCGTCAAAGCCGACATTCGACTTTAATCCGGTATATTCATCCCCGATATTGATGCCTCCAGTAAAAGCTTCCTGACCATCGAATACAACAATCTTACAATGATTTCGGCAACTCCAATAGGACAGCGCCCAAGGGAAGCGAATGGGGAAAAAAGATCGGCATTCAATTCCAACCTTCATCATTTGGCGGCCGTAGCCATGGGCGTGCGTTGGGCCGAGGGGGAACTTGGATACTGTCAGCTTTAGCAGTGGCGATGGGGGCGGCAGTGTTTAGGTTTATCCAAGGTTAGCTGTCTAAACAAAAGAATAGTGGCGAAAAGAGATCAAACCCTACTCAACTTGTAGGGTTTGATCTCTTTTCTAATCTGTTCACCGATGAAAACAGACAAGCCATGTCCTCAATATTCATGGTTTGTCTGTTTTTCTTAAAACCCCTTATATTGAGGCTCTTCATTTTCCAACTGTTGTACGCGGCTTTCTACTTGCTGCACGATTTGTTGTGTTTGTTGGGCCGCATTCGTAAAGAGCGATTTTGCTTCTTGATTTTGTGTTTCCAAAGCAAATTGTTCCAGACTCGCCTGAGCACTTTTTAAAGATGCTACGCACGTTTTCACTTGAGAAGCAACTGTCACGGAATGTCACCTCCTTTACCTTAGGATAGGATAATGTTTCAGGGGTAATAGGAATAGATGCTTACATTCTCCCAATACCGAAATTAATATTTCCGTCTCGCAACAAAAGTATACGTTAGAAAAAAATTCAAATGGAAATGCATGAAAATAATGGAATTAGGACATATTAACTTTTGTCGATTAATGTGATTGGAAAGGAATGGTGATATTATGCCGGATTGGGTAGAAATCGCTTTGCGAACGTTGTTGGCTATGGGGGTACTTTTTGTCCTAACGAAGATATTGGGGAAACGGCAGGTATCACAGCTGTCATTGTTTGAGTATATCACCGGAATCACGATCGGCAGCCTTGCAGCTTACGTTTCGTTGGATCTGGAGACCAATTGGTATTTAGGCTTGGTTGCGATGACGGTTTGGACCGTTGTTTCTTTAGGGATTGAATTTCTACAGCTGAAAAGCAAAACGGCAAGAGACCTATTCGACGGCAAAGCAACAGTGCTCATTAAGGACGGCAAGATCATGGAGGATAACCTAAAAAAAGAAAGGATTACCACGGATGAACTTATGGAACAGCTTCGAATAAAGAATGTGTTCAAAGCTGCCGATGTTGAATTCGCCATCATGGAGTCAAGCGGTGACGTTAGCGTTCTTTTAACCAAGGAAAATCAACCGTTAACGCCTAAACACCTGGGAATAAATGTCGGGCCAGAACAAGAACCTCAATCGGTCATTATGGATGGAAAAATAATGGACGAACCGCTTGCCACGATAGGTCTAAACAGGAAATGGCTGGATACGGAACTGGAGAAATTAGGTGTTTCGATTGATAACGTATTTCTTGGACAGGTGGATTCCTATGGCCAGCTATACGTTGATTTATTTGATGATCAGATCAAAGTACCGAAACCCCAGAAAAAAGCCGCGTTGCTTGCAACATTGAAAAAGTGTGAAGCGGATCTCGAAATGTTTGGCTTATCTACCAAAGAACAAAATACAAAGCAGATGTACGAGCAATGTTCAAAAGCGTTAGAAAAGATTATTGATGAAGTTAAACCATTGCTGATTCGTTAACAATTCGCTAATTATACGTCAGCTGAAAATCGAGGAGGATGTTCATGGCAAATAATATAAAGAAAAATTTAACGCGGGTACAACAGGAATATAAAGAATTGGCGCAAAGCGTCGAACCTCCGAGGCCCATACTCAAAAACTTCATTCGTGCGTTTATAGCCGGCGGGGCCATTTGTTTGGTTGGACAAGCCATCCAGGAAATGTTTGTGCATTGGGGCGGCTTTGATGAGAAAAAAGCTGGGGACCCTACCGTGGCGGTTATGATACTCCTTTCTGTCATTCTGACCAGCATGGGGGTGTACGATAAGTTTGCCCAATGGGCTGGTGCGGGTTCCGCAGTGCCTGTGACGGGATTTGCGAATTCGATGGCATCCGCTGCGATTGAACATCAGAGTGAAGGTATGGTGCTCGGTGTTGGCGGTAAAATGTTTAAACTGGCTGGACCGGTTATTGTATTTGGTACAGTCGCCGCCTTTGCGGTAGGAATTGTACATTTGCTGATCAAAGGCGGGGGAGGCTCTTAATATGTTAAAGGGACACCAGAGTTGGCTATTTGAGAACAAGCCGTTCATCCGATCAACAGCAACGGTAGTGGGTCCATTTGAAGGAAGAGGCCCGCTGGCCAAAGATTTTGACATTGTCCATGGAGAATCCATGATGGGACAAAAGAGCTGGGAGAAAGCAGAAAAGGTATTGATTGAAGAAGCGGCAAAACTGGCTATTGAAAATGCGGGGTTGACAAAAGAACAAGTACAGTTTTACATAGGCGGGGATTTGATGAATCAAATCATTAGCAGCAGTTTTGCCGCGCGAACATTATCGATCCCTTACATCGGTGTGTTTGGTGCTTGCTCAACCTCGATGGAAAGTCTGGCATTAGCAGCTAACCTTGTAAATTCCGGTTCGGCGAAATTTGTGTTGGCGGGGACATGCAGCCATGATTCCAGTGCGGAGAAACAGTTCCGATATCCGACCGAGTACGGCTCGCAAAAACCGCCAACCGCCCAATATACGGTAACCGGGGCCGGTGCTGCCATCATATCCACGGAAGGTGACGGACCGGTTGTTACTTCTGCCACCATTGGCCGGGTTATCGATATGGGCATTAAAGACCCGTTTAATATGGGCGCAGCGATGGCTCCTGCAGCGGTAGACACCATTGAGGCGCATGTTCGGGATTTGGGAATTGAACCGGGTTATTACGATTTGATCGTTACCGGCGATCTTGCGAAAGTCGGATATGAAATCGCCTGTAAATTGTTTAAGAAACATAACTTTCCCATCGAACAAACCGAATATTCCGATTGCGGGATGATGATTTACGATTATGAAACCCAAATGGTTCAGGCCGGAGCAAGCGGCTGCGGTTGTTCGGCAGTTGTTACCTATGGACATTTGCTAAATCGGATGCGAAGAGGTGAACTGAAACGAATCCTCGTTGTCGCTACGGGGGCGCTGCTATCCCCGATTTCATTTCAACAAGGGGAAAGCATTCCTTGTATCGCTCATGCCGTATCCATAGAGGCAGGGAGGGAGATATTATGATTTTTCTTTGGGCTTTTTTGGTGGGCGGTGCAATCTGTGTTTTCGGACAATTTTGTTTTGATATCTTGAAACTTACACCGGCCCACACCATGACCTTGCTTGTTGTACTGGGCGCGATTGTCGATGGAATTGGATGGTATGACCCGCTGATTGAATTTGCCGGGGCAGGAGCATCGGTCCCGATTACAAGCTTTGGTAACGCGCTTGTCCATGGTGCGCTTCAAGAACTAGAGAACAATGGCTGGATTGGGATCATCACCGGAATTTTCGAAGTGACCAGTGCCGGAATATCTGCTGCGATTATTTTTTCGTTTCTCGCTGCATTGTTTGTAAAACCCAAAGGATAATACGGGGCCCAATCCGAATTTCGTTGGCTAAAATACACTGTAACGGTCGGTCAGGGCGATCCCTAACCGGCCGGTTTTGATTATGAGAAACATTTACTTGTTCCAATCTGTACGGAATGTCCCCATCGATAATCTCAAAGGTTACGTTGACCAAGCTATAAAAGCCATATACTGTCAGACGCTATTTATTTCGGTTCCTATATTCTCCATCACTTCTTTGGTTCGCTCCATTAAACTCGGCTCGGTTGGAACATTTTCACTTGCCTTTCCATCCAAGATTATTGGAGATTTGTTACTTGTCGTTTTGATTCGCTGTTTAAATTGTGATTTAAGTTCGCTTTTTTCCATAATTTCTCCTTTTCATTCGCCATTTTCAGAATATGCAACTGATATTATTCCGATTTTCATATCCTTTATGCATCATAGGAGTCAGGTCCCCAAAAGGCTGTGTTTCCGCCTGTATATAGACAACCAACCCGATAAAATGACCGGAAACCGGGCGGATGCCGTTGTCGCTTCTATGCGCCTGCCATAGACTAATGCTGTAAGTTCAACTTTACCTAACCCAAGGAGGAATGTTTTCAAATGCAGTTTATCAAACAGGTAATGCCCATGTATACGCATGACCAGGCCGCTTATGTCAGGCAAATGTACGATTGGCACATGAAAATGGCTCAGTATCACGAACAATTACGTACCTTTCATCTGGAAAGGGCGAAACAATTTCAAAAGCTCTCCGAAGAAAAAGCGAAAACGTCAGAAATATCCAGCGACACCAGCGTCGCTTAAAGGCGAACCGACATGGAGCGATGTGATGAATTGGCAGCATTCCGAATCAAAATCTGGGACCGCTATGTAACCCTTCGTTCCCAATATGGAACCCGGATGCCCTTGTCTTTCGACCAGTTCTGGTATGACTTTTTGGCCAGGCACATGCTATCCGACTGTGGCGTAGAGCAAGTATATGAGGACTTCTGCAACAACTGGGAGAATCGGTGTGTGAAAAATGTTTGCGATTCGAGCCATCGGTAGAATGCCTGCGAAATAGGACCAAATGGCCGGCTGTTGCCCAAAATGGGTTGCTCCGGCCTTTGATATTTGTATGCAGGGGACAAGGGTAGATGGGATCAAATCCAAGCGGACTTTCACGATGCGGATAACTGCATAGGATGATTCGTTTCTGGACAACTTAAATGCTGTTTGCATAAATTTGGAAAGGCGGATGCCTGCATGTTACCAACATTCAGTACAAGCATTAAAAACTGGACTACCTCTGCCCCAAGACAACCAAATCGATGTAAAAATTGCATCTGGGGCAACTGGGATGGGTTGAAACAATTTTGTTCGAAACCTGTCTGCATTAAGAAACAACCAGTATAAGAGAAAGTCCATCTTCTTTTACTTGATCATGTTCGGTTATCTGCAAAGAATTCTTGCCCAGTGACTGGCATTTTTTCCGAGGACGCATATAATGACGTGATCTAACTTTGAGGAGTGATGAATCATGTCCGTTGCGGCTCAAACAAGTACAAAGAGTTTACCTCCCTTTTCCATATGGGGAGTTCATGCATCTGTCGCCGGAAGACCGGTTGTGTGGGGCAAACTAGTGATGCGTGTTTTGCCGGACCAGCAAATTCAAGGCACCATCCAATTTCGCGGAACGCCGATTCCGATTGAAGGAAGTTGGAATGAAAGCACGCAGCAGATCATGTTTCATTCCCCCTACGCCGCCTACTCCGGCCAATTAACCATCTATGACGATGTCAAGATTCAACTTCGGCATTTGGTTCTCACCGGACGTCTGCGGATGCTACCCTCTTCTTTACAGGCGGGCGAATATGGAACCTGGGTAGCGACAACTGATATAAGCTTGGCGGGGTATAGCGGCTATATCCCACCGCAACCGCCTTCAACTTCGCTGCCGCCGGTCGGCGTATTTGTAACGTCGAATATACTGTATGGAAACTCGCGTATATAAAACAGGCACATATCGGATGAAAAATGATCGGTAAGCGGATAACGGAAAGGGGTGGCATATCAGTGGACGAAAATCAGATTCATCATGCAATCGAACAAGCCTATCAATTGATTGTTGAAGCACACCGCAACATGACTGACATTTGGCGCACTCACGTACTGTTTACGCGGCAATGGTGGTTTGGAGTAGGTTTATCGATATGCCCCTGGCTATTTTGGATCGGATTTCGGGATAAGAGAGCTACGGGACAGTTTCTCCTATCCGGGTTTACGATGATTATCGTGACATCGTGGTTGGACCAGCTTGGGATTGCCATGGGACTCTGGCATTATCACTGGGAAGTCATACCGTTCATGCCGGCCAATTTTCCATGGAATTTTTCACTTCTTCCCGTCACGGTTATGTTCTTACACCAGTACAAGTCTGGCATACATCCGTTGTTCAAAGCTCTCCTATTTGGGGGATTTTCCGCTTTTGTGGCCGAGCCGGTCTCACAAATGGCCGATTTATACCACCCCGTTCACTGGAAACATACATATTCGTTTCCTAATCTATGTAGGGCTGTACCTGCTGGCTTCAAGCATTGCCAAGAAGGGCATAGATTGCGGTAAGTCTTTTCAGGAAGACTCTAACCCCTGACAATAGCCAATCATCAAATTTTACCATTCATTAATTTTCTGACAGGTTGACATATTACATATGGATGCCATTTCAGGAGGTGATCAACGTGACGGTAGCTTCTCAAGTGAAAACAGCTGTAGCTTCATTAAAAAGCGCGCAGGCCAGCTTTGAACAGTTTGCGTTAAACACACAAAACCAACAGGCCAAAACCACTTTCACAAATGCAGCGCAACAGACACAAAACATCATTGACCAGGTCACTCCACGGTTACAACAAATTGAACAGGAAGAACCGCAGTATAAAGGTTTCTAATAAAGGGCCATGCCGATCTCTTCTCGGCATGGCTGCCCCTTTATTCCCTCGTAGATGACTGGATTGGGAGGCTGATTTTCTTGGCATGGATAGCAGGATTATGGCTAGTAAATACGGCACTATTGATCATCATTGCGGTTCGGGAGGTGCGACGCCCCGCCAAAGCGTTGACTTGGATATCAGTCGGACTTGTATTACCGATTATCGGATTCGTTTGTTACCTGTTCGTCACGAATCCTGTGCAAATGCGGCGGGACAAGCTCGTTTCTTCGCACAATAACCCAATAGCGTTGCCTACAGCATGTGGTGACTCCGCTTTTGTTATCGCTCGGGCTTTGCAACCTTTGTCTGTCAGTGGCCTTCGAACCGGTTCCGTCCAAATCCTCACGAACGGGATGGAAACCTACGGAAAACTCCTTCAATCAATTCAGGCCGCACAAAAGTCAATCGATCTGGAATATTACATATACCGGAATGACCATATCGGTAAACGTATCACAGATGTGCTGATTGACCGGGCTTTATCCGGTGTGAACATTCGTTTTATAAGGGATGGCTGGGGAAGCCGGTCGTTTCCCAAACATGCGGTTCGCCGGATGATGGAAGCAGGCATTGAATGCAGGACCATCTTTCCCTTGCGAATCCCCTGGGTACTATCCAACTTGACATACCGGGATCATTGCAAGATCGTCATCGTCGACGGAAAGGAAGCCTTCATGGGAGGAATCAACGTTGGGGACGAGTATACTGGAATGAAGCCGGATGTCGGTTTTTGGCGCGACACTCATATGCGGTTAACCGGCGAAACAGCGGATGATGTGAAAGCCGTTTTTGAGGCTCACTGGAAAATGGCGTCACCGGACATGCTCCATTCAACGAGAAAGGCAAAATTTATCCCTGAATCGGCCCAACTTTCAGACGATAAAGCCATTCATCCATTTCTATCCGGCAAAACAGAACGATCCGGATACGGATGGGAATGGGGATCGGAGCTGGGAACGATGGAAGGCACCCTCATGGGAAAAGCTTCCCCGTCCAAGGATTCGCATAACGTCTATATACAGATATTCGAAGGCAATCCCGGGCTGCCTACTCCGGTCATTCGGGAAATGCATTTCATCTGCCTGACGCAGGCGACCCGAACCATCGACGTGACCAACCCTTATTTTATACCCGATGCGGATATCATGATGGCCATCAAAACAGCCGCGGCGCGTGGCGTTCGAGTGCGATTACTGGTGCCGCGCCAAGTGATTCCTAAAGTTGCAGGAGCTGCAAGCCGTACGTATTATGGCGAACTCGTGGAAGCAGGGATCGATGTGTTTCAGTACAACAAAGGGGTATTGCACGCGAAAGTCATGATTATCGATGGCGAGATTGCCGAAGTGGGTTCGTCCAACTACGATCTCCGTAGTTACCGTTTAAACTACGAAGTGTGTGCAGTGATGTATCATTCCGATGTGGCCCGGGAGCTTACGGAACAATTCGAACGGGATCTCGCCGAGGCTACTCCATATCGTTTGGAAGATCATATGCATCGTACTTCTTCCGAGCGCATGCTTGATCAAGCGGCGCGTTTGTTGTCTCCTTTGTTATAAATCTCAAAAGTTACATGGAATTGAATCGAAGTCCAGTTTCCACTGGCGAAAGGGGAGAAGGCTTCCAACGAAGACAAGTAATATCGGATTTGGGCTACCGTCTATGGTGCAAATATCACGCCCGGCATATAGTGTAGAAAAAAAGGAGCTGCATCATAGATGATCATGATGAAACCGATTGAAGTGGAAGGTCATCAGGTTATAAGTATCGAGGTCGCCCTGCCCAAAACAACACTTCTTGCCATCACAACCGATCACGGATATATCATGTGCGGCGCGCTGGATATCCGTTTGTTAAATGAGAAATTAAACGATCGCCGCATTGTCGCAGGACGCGCAACCGGGGTGCGAACCATAAGCAATTGCTGGATGCCCCACTCGATATGGTTACTACAGAGGCGGAATTACGCGGAATTCGCCCTGGAATGAAAGGAGCAGATGCGCTTTTAAAGATGGTAAGCGGGGGCAGGTAATTGTTGAGTCCATTCTTAAGGAAAGTAGGGGGATTTTTTGTTAACGGGTCTGCATATTGTCTTCCTTGGAGGCGATGCCCGGCATCTTGAAATCATTCGGTCATTCACTGACCTGGATGCAAATGTTGCGGTAATCGGTTTTGAAGATTTGCACGAACAACTTCATGAAGTCCATTATTCCAAGCTTACGAAGGAGGTTCTTCGCAAAGCGGACATATTGATATTACCGGTTGTCGGTACAGACGACCATGGCAGAGTAGAATCTTCATTTTCAGCTGAAACGCTATTGCTGAACAAGGAATATATGTCTTCCTTGCCGAAACACGCAAAAGTCTATACTGGCATAGCCAAGTCCTACTTGAAGAACCTTTGCGCGGAACTGGGGATCGATCTGATTGAATTATTCAGCAGGGACGATGTTGCCATCTTCAATTCCATTCCCACTGCGGAAGGCGCCTTAATGATGGCCATTCAACATACGGACATTACCATACATGGTTCGCGTTGTATGGTGCTGGGCTTGGGGAGAATCGGTCTTACGTTAGCCGGTATGCTTCACCGCCTGGGGGCACGCGTCAAAGCGGGTGTGCAGAAACCGGAGGAGTTTGCACGTGCCTGGGAGATGGGGATTGAGCCGTTTAATACGAAAGATTTGTACGATGAAGGCGTAAATGTGGATATTATTTTTAACACAGTTCCGGCGCATATTCTTAGTTCTCGTGTTTTAACCCGTATTCCGCATCACGCTATCATTATTGATTTGGCTTCCAAACCTGGTGGGACTGATTTTCGTTTTGCCGAAAAACGTGGAATCAAGGCCTTGTTGGCACCAAGTTTACCTGGATTGGTCGCGCCAAGAACGGCTGGACGTATATTGGCGAGTACGTTATGTCAATTGATCCAGGACGAACGGAGTCGAAACCGAGAGCAAATGGACATACTTTCCTGTCCTTCCGGGATATGAGATCGTGAACACTGAATAACGAATCAATTGAAGGTGTGATTACTTGTGTATACTTGATCATAGAGGCTGGCAACTTTGCCGGCCTCCGTCTTATTTTCGTAAGAATTCGGATGATGAAGTGCGTGGTGAAGCGGCTCTTTCGCAGATCACAAGTCGGTTCCGTTTCCATGGCTAGCGTTCGGGGACTCCAAGTTAAGTTGGTCTCGGAATCTTGTTCCAACTGTTACAAATGACCTATATAATAGAGTACATACATAGGTTCTTAACAGAAGAACGTTACGTATGCAACTATACGCTTATTGCACAGTCGGAGGTTACTTGCACAATGGATATTTCAGATTTGCTTTCGCATCCTGTCGCCCACCACGCATTTCATTATACACTTGTCGGAAAAGCTATGGTTCGGCTCGGCGGGGAAGTGGAAATGGTCAATCGCTCGCTATGCAACATGCTGGGCTATACAGAACAAGAACTGCTGCGAATGAGAATACATGATATCATTTATACGGAAGACGTTCCATTATATAACGGATCCATCAATGACTTGTTAGGCGGTAATTCCGATTATGTCGAAATGGAAAATCGTTATATTTGTCTTGACGGCAGACACAAATGGGGAACGACAACCCTATCGATCATCGAAGTGGAGGAATATCCGGAAAGGATATTCTTGATCCAGATTCAGGAGATCACGTATCGCAAAAGGCTTGTTGAATTGAACGAGGAATACGCGGATAAATTCAGAATGCTTGCTGACAATCATTCCGATCTTGTTTACGACGTCATGTTGGATGGAAGTATCAGCTATGTGAACCGCGCCTGCACGAAATTATTGGGCTATGACTTATACGAATTGGAAAGAACACTTGGAGACATCATTTGGAAAAGTCTGGAGCACGTGACGGAAACGTATACCAATGCCCGGTTTGAAATGGAAACTTCAATTGAAGCGAAAGACGGCCAAATATTAAAATTCAGCGTATTGCATATCCCGAATTTCATTCAGAATGAACTCGTAGGGCTGCATTGCATCGCAAGGGATATTACCCTGCAATCCAGTATGGAAAAGGCCCTGAAGCACAGCGAGAAAAAGTATCGTTTGTTAGCGGACCACACGGGGGAAATGATTGCTACACTGAATATCAATGGCATTATCTACTACATATCGCCGGCGTGCAAACCATTGCTGGGTTATGATGCGACGGAATTGATAGGAAGACCTGTCTGGGAACTGTTCTATCCTCCCGATATAGAAAAATTGGACAACTCGCAAGAGTGGATGAATGAAGACGGTTATGTCAACATTTTGCGATTACGTCGAAGAGACGGCTCCTTTGTTTGGGTGGAGGTCGTAAGCAACACGCTACGGTACGATTCGGGCAATGTTCGTGAAATAGTTAAGGTTTTTCGAGATATCACGAGCCGAAAGACGCTGGAAGACGTCCTGGCTACTCAAGAACGTGTCATGAGTGGTATTGTCGAAATGATGGATGTCGGCGTTGTGATTTGTGATGAAAATGGGATATTGACAAGCATGAATAGAGCCGCAAGACAATTGCACGAATTCGTACAGATACCTCTTTCTCCCGAACACTGGAGTTCTACATACGGATTGTATGAATCGGATGGAAAAACGCTGTTGAGCAAGGAACGCGTCCCGCTTTATCGGGCGTATCGGGGCGAAAGTTTCCGCGATCTGGAAATGGTCGTTAAAAAGTCGAATGGCGAGCATCGCCTCGTTCTCTGTCATGGGAAGCCGATCATTGTTCACAATAAAATTGTGGGCGGCATTTGTGTCATGCACGATATTACCGAATTTGATGCAGCCAAGCAATCTGCTCATCAGGCAGACAAATTATCCATAGCGGGTCAAATGGCCGCGGGAATTGCGCATGAAATTCGAAACCCGCTTACCGCGCTGAAAGGATTTCTGCAATTGTTAAGCGCCGGCAACGAAAATGGAAGTAAGTACTACGATATTATGAAGGATGAATTAACTCGTATCGAACTTATTCTAAATGAACTGCTGGCCTTAGCCAAACCGCAAGAGATGAACATGACGCGGCATGATCTTTCCGAGCTGATTCAGGATATCGTCGTGCTGCTTCAGGCGCAGGCCACTTTACATAATGTTGAAATTCACTTTCATCCAACCAAGGAATCCGTGCAGATCCGGTGCGATGGAAATAAAATCAAACAGTTATTTATTAATTTGATTAAGAATGCCATTGAAGCGATGCCTGAAGGGGGAACTGTCTGGATCGAACAAATGCGATGCGATGAATGGGTTAAAGTAAGCATAAGGGATAACGGGGTTGGAATTCCGCAAGAATTGTTGCAAAAGATCGGACAACCCTTTTTTACGCAGAAAGAGACAGGAACGGGTCTCGGGCTATCCATTTGTTATCAGATTGCAGAGTATCACAATGCGAATATTGAGGTTGCAAGCGAGGTTGGTGAAGGTACAACTTTCACCGTATCGTTTCCCGTCGCTCTGTAACAACGAATTTAATAACTTCTTTGAAAGTGGGTTTAATTTTATTCATAACCCATCCACTTCGTGACGAGAAATTCGCTCGCTTGTTTACTGCAGTTTGCACATGATAAGTGGCCGGGAAGGGAGTTAATGGAGGAAGCAAATGGAGGACGTTAATAGAGATGAAGCAAATCGTAGAGTTCCTTATGAATTCCGATCAAATGGATATTGGACTGGCTGTCGTTGATTCAGAAGCCAGAATTTTATGGTTAAATACAACCATGAACACATGGTACTCAGTAACCCCCGAAGAAGAATTCCCTGCACACTCGGCAATACAAGCGATCGTGGGGCAAGTATTGCAGGATAAAAAGAATTACCCGGGAGTACTCGTACAAGAGAAGTTAGATGGCAAAGTGCGATCCATGATCGCCTATGTATACCCTCAGTTAAAAGGGGAATGTTTTGTTCTAATGGCCGATATCCAAGATTTTCAACAGTACGTGCAAATTCAATGTGAGAAAGAAAGAAGGGAAACGATTGGGCATATGGCGGCGGGCACAGCCAATATCATTTTAAATCCTTTAGCGGTAATCAAAGGGACGCTTCAACTTCTGGAAAAAAGTTCGAAGGATCATGTTTCCGTTTTGCAATTTGCGGCATCTCCGCCTCATCAGAAAATGACAGGATACTTTAAGCTGCTCGATGAGCAAATTCAGACGATCGACAAAGCGTTGCAGCGGTTTTTGCTCTTTGGAAAGCCTTCCGAATTGAAATTTGTTCCTGTTTCCGTCATTTCGTTCATGCAGGAATGGGTTCCCGGTATACAAATCCAAGCACTAGACAAAAAAGTGCGTTTCGCTTTGGAATATCCGGAGCGAAACGGCTTTGTGTTAGGAGACCCCAAGCTGCTGCGAGCGGCGCTGCAAGAAATCATTGACAACGCATTAGATGCAAGTCCCCCAGGTTCTGTCTTAACGCTCCGAATAAACATTACGGATAATCATATCCACATCATTGTTCGCGATCAAGGAGCAGGAATTCCAAAAGATCTGCAGTCCCGAATCATCCTACCGTTTATTACAAGTAAACCGGACGCTATCGGATTTGGGCTTAGTTTCAGTCATGCTATGATCGCAAAAATGGGGGGCTCTTTGAATTTCGAAAGCTCGGAGGTCGGCACAAATGTTATCGTTCAATTACCGACATTTACGGGAACAACTTAAAATTGTCGGTAACATTGCTGTAAATGCCAATGGCTACACAACAAACCCTCAAAAAATTTTTTCGGGGGCTATTGCCGGGAGTTTCTGACCAAAGGCATATTCCAATTCAACTATGCAGGGTAGCAAAGAATAATATTTTCCGAAGAGTACAAAATAAAGCTGAAAAAAAAGATAATGTGACAATGGAGGAACTTACATGCCGCTCATTCCTTGGGATTCGTTTCGCAATACCGATCTATGGAGAAGGGATTTGGAAAAAATTTTTAACGAAGGTTTTCCTGAAATAGGCGCGCGTCTGGGATTTGCTACCCCTCGTATTGATGTATTTGAGACTGAACATGAAGTGATTGCTTCTTGTGAAATCCCTGGTTTGGATAAAAAAGAAGACCTTCATATCGATGTGGATGAAAACATGCTTACAATTAGTGGGACCATAAAGCAAGCGAATGAAGTGAAGCAGGAACAAATACATCGCAAAGAACGGTTTGTCGGACGGTTCCAACGGTCGGTGTCTTTGCCATCACGCGTTCAAACGGAAGGAACGACAGCCACGTACCGCAACGGTGTCCTTGAAGTTCGCATGCCGAAATTAAAAGCCGATACCCAACGGCAAATTGATGTGCAGTTTCATTAAAATGAATTGTGAGATCACAATATAGGCGTTACATGAAAAATGGGCGCTTGCACATAATAAGCTTTGGGGGATGAAGTCCTACCATATTGAAGGAGGTCAAAAATCGTGTATCAACAAAACCTTTCACAGCAAGCAAGCCAATGCGCGCAGATTATTCAACAGTTGATCCAGCAAACCCAGCAATCGAGCAACATGTATCAACAAATGTTGCAACAGGAGCAGCAAAACGCCGCCCAACTGGATCAGCTGGCCCAGAAAGAACGTCAAGCGGTTCAAACCATTCAATCTGTTCTGCAAGGACATCAAACTGCCATACAGCAGATGCAGCAGGCGATGCAAATTTGTTCTCAGCTTCAACAAACAGCGCAACAACAAGCCGGCGTGCAGAATGCGGGCTGGCCAATGGCTCAGAGCTGGCAGAATCAGAATTTGCAGCCACGGCAGTATCAATAGAACAGCAAGTGAAAAAACGATCGCTTTAAAAAGAAGGCGGTCGTTTTTTCACTTGACGATGCGTATACCCCAAAACCATTCAGCCGATTTTCTTTGCAAATAAGTCCCAAATGCCGCGCAAAAGGTTCAGCAACATGCCGAACGAGACTTGCACCCCTGCCTTGCCTAGCGCCTTCAGCCTCCCGAGCCAACCAGCGCGCCTTGGCTTGGGAGGCGACCTGACAAGCAAGCTGCGCAAGATTTGGGAGGGATACAGGCATGGCAACTGCAAAATTTCGCGAGGAGCAGTAATCGTGATCAGCGTATGCAAGGTTTGCGGGGCTGAAGAGCGGGAGGATACGAAGGCGGCAGCGGAAGGCAGTGTATCCGACACCATTCTTCATTTAGTCTGCCTTGCGGATCGGCAGCAGTACATCGGCGGTACAGCTGCGGATCATTTGCTGCCCTAGCCGGGATCTGCTTCCGGTTTTGTTCATGGATGGACTAGAAGCCCTTGAATTGCGGTTCTTCCCTGGGTGCTTTTCAGCGAAGCCAGGCAAGTTTTGACCTGAGTAGCTACAGTCATTGCCCCAATCCCTCCTTTCCTGATTATCTCTCATATAAGATAAGATGTCTTTTTCAGCTGCGGGCGCCGTCGCGACCGTCCCGATCACCAGTTTTGGAAACTCTCTGGTTCATGGTGCGCTTCAGGAGCTGCAGCAGGATGGATGGATCGGCATCATCATCGGGATTTTTGAGTTAACGAGCGCCGGCGTTTCAGCAGCGATCATTTTCTCTTTTCTTGCGTCGCTCGTAGCAAAGCCTCGTGGATAAAGCATGTGCCCGGCTTCTAAGATAGGAGCCGTACCTACTACGGAAGCCGGGTACAGATTTACATGTACGAAAAAGGGATGCTGCACGCAAAGGTGATGGTCGTCGATGAGGAAACGGCTGTGGTATGTTCGGCGAATTATGATTTTAAGAAGCAATCGCCTCAATTACAAGGTGTGCGAAGTTTTGTACAGCGCCGGCGTAGCGCGGGAACTCACGGAGCAATCTGCTTGCCTCGCTGTTATAGCTCGCGGGTTAACGCACCAGGTATGGTATGAATTTCTTACAAGACATTTCATAGAGGAGCATCCTACAGAACAGATTTATGACGATTTGTGTAAAGAACTAGGAGTAACGCTCACCTGTAATGCCTGGAGACGTTTCGAGAGCTGCATACCGCATTCGAGCTCGCTTACCGTGCGCAGGGCTTGAAGCCGCAGCGCCACGGCCTGCCGCTGCATACAGCTAAGGAGTGGAACGCAATGCTGGCCGCAGCCGGGTTTATGAACCCGCGGCGCCGCCAAAACGTCCGCATCGAACGGTACCCGACGGTGCGCGATTTTCTCCATGCGATAAAAGCGATCGGCGCCAGCGCCTCGGTAGCCTCCCCTTCCGGCCGAATCGGCCTACGCCGCCTTTTTCACGACATGTTCCAGCACTACGAGACGCGATACGGCGACTCTAATGGCATCCTTGCGACATATGAGCTGCTGTTGCTGCATGGTTTCGCTCCGAAATAAAGTATCACCGAGGGAGAGGATGAAGAACAGGAAACCGTCTACGGAACGTTAGCGTATATTATGTTGAAATTGGCAGTAATGACGAAGCGAATAATCATAAACAGCTAAATCCTTAGAGTAAGAAAAATAACAGGGACAACGAGGGCTTAGTACAAAAATTTACATATGCATCTCTCGTCTGGAAAAGTTTAAATTCTGCATGTTTAGTTCTGGAGAGACAAATAGACTACCAGAACAACCAATCGTGGCAGCCTATTTGCTCTAAGTGCAAGGAGGGGACTGTACCCCACCATTAGTATATATACCGAGGAGGTTGTTTAAGTACAATTATCGAGTCGGAACGAGGTCCGATTTAAACATTTGATTTCTAGACGTATTTGTGGAAATTTTAGAAAAGTGAATTCACGGTTTACACAGGGACGGTGTGTAACCAATAAAAACTCAATTAGAACAAGGAGTATTGGGGAATTACACAGTATGCGTTCTTCAATATTGCCATTTTAAGAGATAAAGCTTGAATCTGGAGTAGTCAACTTGTTCCAAAGTTTAATCGGTACGTTTTGACTAATAAACAACTTTTACAGTCCTGATTAGAGAGATCATTTAACGATCCCCGCTAAAGTGGACTATTAAAGATAAGGTTGAGGGTCAATTAACCTCATCTGATAGGAGATAAAGAGGAGTGAATTGCTAAGCAATCACTTCTTTTTGTTGTTCCCTGCCGCGGGGAAGTATAAGACAGTCCCCGCGGTGAAAGGGGCTTGTCATAGGAGGAATATAAATGTTTCTTTTGCAAATCATCGATGGTGGTATTGCTCGTTGTACTGTTCATGGGTTAGAACTCATTCCTTTCACATCCACTGTTGAAATCATCATTACCAATTATCTTAAAGAGCATGGTTCCTTGGATGAAGAGAGTAGTGAATATACAACCGAGGATGGATCCGCCACCCTTTATCATTTAGCCGTTGACGGAGAGGTATTAGTGTTTAGTGAAGAAATATGGGCGTACGCTTTCGATGGGAGTGAGTCCTTTTCAGAATCATTACAAAAGCTTCGTAATGATTGGAGTTAATGAATAAAAAGGATCAGAAGCTACTTCTGTGACAAGCAAATAATTTTTGCTGCTGGATTAAATAATCGAACATTCTAGGGGGAAAACATGTATATCTATGCTTTAGTTAGTACATATGGAGAGATTATTGATATCTGCGTAGGAACTGCAGCAGCTCAAGAGATGAACATGAATAACCAGGTTGAAGATCTACAAATCAAACCCATCATGTTGTACTCAGAATATGAGAAACAGCCGAGTGACTATAAAGGTACCGTAGAAGGAATTCGATATCTGCTGTATATGGGAATTGACGGAAAGAGTACATATGGACCGGTAGCGCTTTTGCATAGCTGGGGTTCATGGAGTGATAAGCTGTGCAATTGATCTCAACTGAAATAGTAAATATGAAAGGATGTGAACGCTGATGACACTTTTGAATATGGTCATGAAGATTGTTGGCATTAGCTCAGATAAAAATAAAAGGGTAGAACGGGGTTTATGCTCTAATATCTCACAGGAAACCAATACAGCTCATAACGTAGGACTAGAAAATGCTAATACCTTAATAAAGGATTTAGTTCCATTCTCGAGATTGTATCCCGTGATTGTTAGATATCCGTTGTCTATATCCAGACTGAAAAAATTGGTTAAGAAAAAGGATGTAGTGAAAGATATCTTTAGAAACATAAGCGAGCATGAAGATGGATTCTGGGAATATGAAGTTGGCGACAACACTGATCATAGCTCAACTTCGATGCTTAAGTATCGTCTTATTATTCGAGATAGAAAAATCAAACTGGTAGTGAATGAACTGAGAGTGATTGAGTTTTATTAGATTTTATCTCAACTTTCCCCCTCTTTTTGGAGAGCGTTGGTAATCAAACGCCCTTCCTCAGGCAATCCCTGATTACATTTCTCGTCAAGAGTTATAGGTGCTTCGAGTAGCTGTAATTCGAACGGAAATGGAAAAGAATCTGTAAACGAGATTTAAGCTGGAGTGATAAAAAGAAGCAGGAGTGATAATAGTGTCAATGACCATAGAAAATATAGAAATTAAAGAGTTACCCAAGACTTATATAAGTAAAGAACATATAAAGCAATTAGAAAGAATGTTCCTATCAGCTGATTTTAAATTCGGATTTGATATTGTAGATGAAGATGTAGCTGACATTCTCACAACATTTGTTTCTGCCTATCACGAAGGGGACTGGTCGATTTGCCATATAGATTATGGTATAGATGATCCTTCAGTTCATGCCGTTCGTGCTCTCTGTCAAAAATTAAATATCTACTATGATATTAAAGAGAATGAAAGTGAAAGTGAAATCACGCTATATCTACCTCGCTCTACTGATCCACTCAGTGTCCAGCAAGCCGCCGATGAATCCAAGCGTCAACTGATCGATTTTGCTTCACAAGTCTCTTCTGGATTCGAGTTAGGACGTTTTGGATTTATATGTGAGGGGATGCTCCGGTCAAGAGGTTTAGAGGTTAGTGAGAATGTTATGATCTGGTGTACTATGGATGGTATCACTGTATTAACTGAGTATTGTCATGGAAGGTTATTCAACTTTTATGGGGAAATGACAGAATCCTTGATACAAGAGTTGGTTATCGAGTACCATTTTGACACATTCATTAACAAAGCTAGCGTAGTCATACCTCCATCTTCGAACAAAACAGCGGTGACACATCCACTTTTCGTGAAGCGGGTAAGTTACGATCAAAGTTTTTTCGGGAATGTATGGACTGGCTTAACACAGCAACATTTAAAAATGATTCTCGAAGAGTTCAAAGAATATCATGTATATTCACTGGTATCTACTAAAAATGGGTACAGTCTGTTAGAAGGCATGCAGGTCAATTGTATTGGATTTCTTCTAACGCGCTGTTACATTTCGATTCCGGAAGGATTAGAACTACCCAAGAGAATCATTGGTAACTCATAAATTAATAAAGATACCTTCTTCAAAAAGAGGGTATCTTTATTTTATAGGTATGAGAACCATTTATATTGATTGTAAAGACGTTGAACTGTTATAATACGGATATTACGAAAGGTATTTATTTTCACCGCCGTCTACCTTTTCGGCGAGTGAAGGAGTATATCCGGTTAACGGATAAAAAAATAACAGGCATAGAATTTGCCATGGAGATTAAGAAGCATGCCACAGGTATGTTTTTTTTATTTTCCATGGCTTTTTTTGTGCCTAAAAACTGGGAGGAAGATAATAATGGAAATACTTTTGGAGCAGCGTCATGAAAATCATGTGGATGAAAAAGAAGAAGTAGCGGTAACGAGTGAGATGGCTTTTGTAGTAGATCACGGTGCCCTCATGAATGCACTAACAATCTGCGGGAAGGTTATACCTAAATCGAGCGCTATCCCTATCATGCAAACGATAAAGTTTGACTTGAATGGTGATACTCTGTTCATCACGGCTGTAGACGTTAGTCAATCCGTGCTGCAGATGATGGAGGTGAAAAATACAGGCGGGGTAAAGGGGAGTTATTTGTTCCCAGCAAAAGAAGGGATCGAACTTATTAAGCGGTTGCCTGCTGGTAGTTTGACGCTGACAAGAAAGGAATCATCAGTGCATGTTCAATATGGAAAGAGTGGTAAGGCTAATCTTAGTGTCTTAGACTCTGATGAATTCCCTGCGCTTCCCGTCTTGGGGAAAACAGATATGATCCCTATTTCATTAGAGACTCTTCGAAGAGCTGCTGTTACATCACTTTTTACAGCTACGGATGAAAAAACACCCGCACTGAATGGTATACATATCTATAATCATGAGGGGAAATTAGGATTCCAAGCAACGGATCGTCATCGGATTAGTAGATTTGTTTCGGACATCCCTATAGATACTCCGGAAACGTTTCTGTCCTCAATTGTCCCTGCACAGAACTTTAAACAGATTGTGGATTCATTAAAAGACTCGGTTGCGATTCAATTCGCAGTAACGAGTACTTACTTAATCCTAAGAGATAAGAACATTGTCTATTTTGGTAGATTGATTGATGCGACTTTTCCTGATCTTTCTGTAGCTTTTAAGGGGATAGACCAGGGAATCACGATTACTTTATCTAAAGAGGAGCTGGATAAGACACTTTATCGTGCTTTGTCACTGGATGCTCAAAATAATCGTGTGACGCTTGAAGTTGATACAACAGGAGAATTTGTTGTTCATACTCAATCAAAAAACAGTGCACTGACAGAAGGATTTCCTACAGCTATTTTAGATGCTAATGCTTCTTTCCCCGTCATGAAATTTAATGGAAAGTATCTACGTGAAGCTTTACTTCTGGGCAACCGAGAAACCAAAAATGTTCAGATCCGAGTGAGTGGTTCGAAGAACCCTGGGTATCTGACATTAGAAGGTGATCCATCGGTAACTGCAGTTTTACTTCCGTGCCTATAACAAGGGCTTAGTAGTAGCGATGGTGTGTGGGATTACTTTAACAGGATGCCTAAAAGAGTTGCGCTTCATGTTGCAGCTCTTTTTTTTGGCTAAAAATTAGGAGGGAAATAGATGTCGTCCAATCAGATGAAAGATATGTTTGACCGGGTTATTCATAACAAAGTGAGAATGGGCAATTTTGAGACTAAAGATCAGGATACGCTGTGTATTCGTAGTCTTCTTCAATTTCCGAAATCCGCATTTTCTGTAGCCGACTTTTGTGCCGGCAGTGGAAATGCATTGAATGTCATGACAGAAGGCACTGAGGCGGTAACCTTCGGGATTGAGCCCAATGAAGAGAAGTATCTCGAACTTCGAGAACGTGCGAACTACGCTCTATATGGGGGATATGAAGAGTGTCGTATCAGCAGAGACACCTTTAGACTCATGTATCTTAATCCTCCCTATGATAACGATAGCGAGACGTTAGAATCGAAGATGGAGCGTAAAGAAAAACGGTTTCTTCGGCAGCTTTTTCCTTATGTTGCTGTGGATGGAATCCTAATATTTAATATCCCTCGTGGTCGTATGACCAAAGATATAGTGAATATTTTGGTGGCCAATTTGGATGATATCCGTGTATATGCCTCCCATGACGATACCTTCAATCAGGTGTATACGATCGGAAGAAAGAGGGCTACTAAATATATTGATAGGAATGAGGTACAGCGAATCTTGGGATTAATGCTTGAGGGAAGCGAACTACAACGTATTCCGATGGCAGAGGCCCCACTATATAAAGTGTTTCCTGGAAACATTAGCCCTAAGCTATTTCGCTCGAGTCATATCGACGTAGATCATGTGAGAGAGGTATCACGCCTATCTTCACTCACTCGTAAAGGGATGGAATGGTCAACCCCTAAGAAGCCTGCAGAACGACTGCAGCCGCTCCTCCCAGACAAAGAAATGCACAGAGTACTTAGAATGGCTTCTGGAAAACTGAACGGAAAAGTGGGAAGTGGGAAACTTCTTCATGTTCTTAAAGGGGTTGTCAAAAAAGAGAGTATTAGTACTACCGAGGTAACAGACAATGAAACCGTAATTACCGAACGTGAAAAGTTTACGATTACTTTTAAAATTGTAGATCGGTATGGCAACATTCGTACTATTCAAAGCTAAAAAAGAACGAATCTGGAGGAATAGAAAATATGAAATTCATGGAGTTTAAGCATAAAGATATTTATGTAAAAACACATACTTCTATTATTGTAACCCGTGAAGTAAATGAGAAAGATCGAAAGCAACAGAATGAGTTGGTGTATGCAAACGTCATTGATATTGATTCCAGAGTGCAGGCGATGTTTGCTCAATTTCATCATTCTCGGAAGAAAAGTGATGTTTTCTTCCGAATATCTCATGCACCACGGATTGGTGAAAAAGATTATGATAAGAGCTCACTTTATGTTTATCCATCCGGAAAATATAAGCATATGTCTTTACGCGAGGATGATACTTTTGTTACTGGGTTAGTCGTGAGTGAAAAGGTATTAGAACGCCAAAAAGATGGCTATATCATATTCGCATGGGATGGGAACATTCATGAGAAGCTTTTTTGGACCATTGATTCGTATTATGAGACACCATTGCTTGAAGAGTGGACACCTTATCTCTATGAGCAGCTAATAAAAAGTAAAGGCTTAGTTCCTTTGAACGTACATGATTTTTCAAATGATAATCCTGAATTGGTCGTTTATGAATTACTGGTTGAGGAAGATGTGCTTGATGGCTGTATTTCATTTGGTCTTCAGACTGGCGCATTAATACTCACAGAAGATGAACAAGTACAGGAGGTTGTCTAATTTGAATTATCCTGCGGTTATGGAAAAAAGCCAAGATGAGCTATTAGAGATCAACGATCAGCAGTCAGGTGTTCAAGAGAAGGGAAACGAAGCAGAGCTTGAGACAGAAAATGGGGTTATAGGAGCGGGAGAACTCAATACACTTATGGACATTGAAAACATAGGGGATTATTTATCCATGTTCGGAGCGGATTTAATCCGGCGCTTGGATAAAGAGTATGTGCCGATCCATCACCCAGGGAGAGATGAACCGCTTGAGATTCTTAATCATTTTAAGCGGCCTTTGTTTAAGTCCCAAGCTCACCTTGTAACTGCTTTGATTAAAGGTCTACGTAAATCACGTAATCTTTTTCTTATTGGTGAACCAGGCACCGGTAAAACGGCTATGAGTATTGCTACCTTTTTCGCACTGCTCTCAGAAGTTCTTCATGGGCGAGGCCGCGTAATATATATGGTTCCGAACCATCTCATTGAGAAAACAAAGCGTGAAGTCGGACTTCTCCTAAATAAAGAGTTATTTGAAGTCCAGTTTTTGAATAATTATGTTGATGTTATCCACTTAAGAGATAGCGAAAAAATGGAGACCGCTCCTACAAAGATAGAGGTCTATATTATTGCAAGGGATACAGCCAAATTAGGATATGTTAATGCTCCTGCAGCTAAGTGGGTAGATCGTACGTATACCTGTATCCCAAAGGGAGGTAGCGAGGATAAACCTATTACAAAAACAGCCTTTAAGGGATGGGTTTGTCCGGACTGTGGTGGTTTACTCATGAAAGAAGAAGAGAGAGATCTAGTACCGATGGAGTACGAAGATTTCTTTAATAAGCATGGGAAACCTACTCGAAGAAAAAACAATCTATTTTGTTCCAATCTGGTTTCCTATTTGAAAGCAACTCAACATGTCGAAGAACTTCAATCGGATGGATCCATTAGAAAAACACCCGTTTATGAAATGGGCACGCGGAAATGCAATGCTTCCTTGTGGACGGCGAAAAATCATGATCAAAGCAGTTACTCTGGGCAAGCAAAAAAGCCAGTAGGTCCAGCTCCACGAAAAGTATCACCGGCAGATCTCTTTAAGCGTTATTTCAAAAATAAATTTGATCTAGCTATTGGAGATGAATGCCATGAACGTGCGAAACGTTAGCATATAAGTTCCTTTGGAGCGAAATTGCTGGTCTCGATTTTTGAGATACAACTGATAGATTGATGTTGGGAATGAGGCCGCCATGTCGAGCTAAAACCAACAGCCTAATACTCCTACATGCTCTGTAAGATGATAGTCCAATGGGTATGAAGCTAGGTAAAGTCGGTAGAACCGCTCCTAAGTCATTTATGGAGCGGGTATCCCGCTCCAGGAAAAGATATGGATCGGGATATGCCGGGGCGCTATAAAATGTCCACGGTGAGAATGTCCCAAGGGTGGGACTGACAAACCTGCGAATGAACGTATCTAGAGGCATAAGCTTGGGGAAACCCTTGCTACCGTGTGAAGCGGGGTGAGATACCGATGAGTAAGATTGTTCGTTATGAAAGTCGGGATAGCCAACAATGGGGCTATAAGGCTCACGGGTACAAAGCAGGCACCTAAAGGCATATGTACAGCTAAATCTATCGGAACGTTGTAAGCAACAGACCTTCATACCAAACGGCTATCACCGGAAGGGTCACTATAAGGCTTCAGCCGAAATGTGTTTGCTGTTGTGAAAGTAGGGGCACAGTACCGTTGAAACTGTGGAAACACAGTGGAGGGATAGCCCCAAGTCTACAGATCACCATTCTACATTCTAGCTTGCTAAAGTTCATCCTTCGGGTAAGAAGGTGAGTTGGATTCACTCTTAGGGGGTGGTCCTACACCGATGAACACAAAGACGTCCAGAGGCAATAAATACTACGAATCAGTGGAGATTCAAAAAGACCTTTACGCCCAGAGTAAGAGCGGGAAGCGTAATTTCAGAGACCTCATGGAAATGATCATCTCCGACAAAAATATCCTTTTGGCCTACCGCATGATTAAAGCCAACACGGGTTCCAAAACCAAGGGCACCGACGGATACACGATCATACACATGGCAGAACAGGATCAGACCCATTTCATACAATTCATGCGGGAAACGGTATTAAACTACCGCCCGCGGGAAGTAAGAAGAGTCTGGATTCCAAAACCGAATGGAGACAAGCGACCTCTTGGAATCCCTAGCATCATAGACCGCTTAGTCCAGCAAATGTTCCTGAATATTCTTCAGCCCATCTGCGAAGCTAAGTTCTACAATCACTCATACGGATTTCGACCTAACCGATCGACTAGACATGCTATAGCAAGGGTGCAGACGTTGATTAACATCAACAAACTGCATTATACAGTGGACATCGACATCAAGGGTTTCTTTGACAACGTGAACCACAATTTGCTTATCAAGCAGCTATGGAACATTGGAATAAAGGACAAGCGCGTGCTGTCAGTCATCAGTAAAATGCTCAAAGCCCCCATAAAGGGTGAAGGCATCCCAACCAAGGGAGTTCCGCAAGGTGGTATCCTGTCCCCGCTGCTCTCGAACGTGGTTCTTAATGACCTCGATCATTGGGTAGCTAATCAATGGGAAACTTTCGATAAAACCCGCCATACTTACTCATGCAACGATAAGAAGTACCGAGCATTGAGAGACGGAAGCAATATGAAAGAAGGATTCATCGTCCGATATGCTGATGATTTCAGGATAATGGCTCGGGATTGCACGACTGCATACAAATGGTTCCATGCGGTCCGTAAGTTCTTAAAGGATAGGTTGAAACTCGACATATCCCCGGAAAAATCCCGAGTTATTAACCTTCGGAAGAAAAGTTCTGAATTTCTGAGCTACAAGTTCAAGACCGCTAAGAAAGGGCATAAGATTGTCGCTTTCACTTATGTCTCAGATAAGAAGACCAAGCAAATGCAGGGTACTTTGAAGAGACAGATTGAATCAATCCATAAGGACGCGAGCTCGGAGAACATCAATCGTTACAACTCGATCATTTTGGGTATGCACTATTATTATAAGTATGCTACCCATGCGACTGTAGCTTTCCGTGACCTTGATTTCCGGCTCATGAAAACCTTGAGGTATCGTCTTAAGAACATCGCATCCTATGAATATCCTTCAGGATTGCCGCCGGAGGCGACTTACAGGAGACACTATCCTGTCACGAGGAGGACATATAAGATCGGAGATTTGTACATCTTCCCAATAGGGAACATCAAGTCCATTCCGAACTTGAACTACTCCCAATCCACGAATCCGTTTGACAATGATCGAGATTTTGCATGGGACTCACAGATTGTAATACTTATGAGGTCCAAACTGCCTAACCGATCCGTTGAATACATGGACAATCGGTTGTCAGTTTACTCCATGCAGAAGGGACGATGCGCCATAACGGGAATCCCGTTACAAGCATCAGACGTTCACTGTCATCATAAAACCCCTACATACCTTGGTGGGGGAGATGACTTTAAGAATCTTACAATTGTACACCGGGACATTCATAGGCTGATACACGCGACGAACGAAGAGACTATTAAGAAATATCTCCACTATTTTAATCACAACGCAATGCAGTTGAGAAAACTGAACCAACTCAGGAGCCTTTGTAAGCTAAATAGGGTGTAATAGGTAGACTAGTAGATGGAACGCCGTATGAACTGAAAGGTTCACGTACGGTGTGGAGCCGGGGAAAAGGGAGCGATTGCATCAAACCCTTACCTATGGCTATTAACGGGTGGCAGCGCTCAAGCTCATGCTTTCCATGTATTAATGGGCTGTGCGAAACGGTCCATTGCAATGACCGGCACATTGCTCAACGGATATTCTAGTAACCTATTTGAGCTTATTTTTCGTATGTTTCCACAGCGTTTGAAGCAAATGGGGTTTAATTGGGGCGATGTTGGGAAATGGATCGATCTTTATGGCGTACGAGAAAGGGTAACTAAAATTCGTAAGGATAATGCATTGAATTCTTCCAGTAATGGATCTCCTGTTCGAACTAGTGTAAAGGAATTGCCGGCAGCTGCACCTCAGCTTTTCACGGACATGCTAAGTGACGTCGCCTGCTTTATTCAGATGTCTGATATGTTCGAAGTTTTACCGGAGCTGCAGGAAGGGCCCTTGAACGTTAAGCTTGGGGGAGAAAGAACCCTTGTATCCTGTACAACGAGAATTCACCGAAAGCCAGGACGCACTAAACGAATAGTGAAGAAGGGTATTCGATTATTGGCTCCCTCGTGGTATTTGGAAAAGAACTTGAATGAAGTATCTGATCTATTGCGTAAAGCTGTACAGAAAGAAATTGAGGCAGGTGGACAACCTGTCTTACTCGGAAGTTTACTTAATACACTTTTATCCTATCCGGATGTACCATTCAACTTTAAAGGTGTCTATCATCCTGACACAGGAGAAGAGATTGTCTCGCCGCGCTATCGACTTAGCGATCGGTTGTTATATCCAAAAGAACTGCAGCTGATCAAATTCGCTAGGGCAAGGATCAAAGCGGGACGGAAAGTTGGAGTCTATGCTACGTACACTGGAAAGCTGGGTACACTCGAGCGCTTACAAACCTTATTTGAGGAGCGCGGAATCAAAACAGGTGTTCTAGAATCCAGTGTAGATGGGCCGCTACGGGAAGCTTGGATTGCGGAGCGGGAACAAGAAGGAATTCAAGTTATGCTCACGAATCCAATTTTGGTGAGTACAGGTTTAGATCTTCTGAATTTCCCGTCACTCTATTTTTATCAAACGGGGTATCGATTATCTATTGTTCGTCAAGCAAGCCGGCGACATTGGAGAATTGGTCAGCAGGCGCTATGTGAAACTGTATATAGCGGTTATAAAGGTACGATGCAGGAATTAGCGATCAATCTTATGGCCACGAAAATGGTTACAGCGCTTGCTTTAGAAGGACAGTTTAGTCAGGATGGTCTTGCTGCCTTAACGGAAAGTTCCGGAGGAAGTTTGGCGAATGAACTTGCTAAACGCTTTGTAGGGAACAATATTGCTGGAGTAGAGAGTGCTGAATCCATTTGGGGCAAGATGTCTGTTACACCTACACATTTGGTTCCTATTACTCCAACAACAGTAATAACAGGTTTAGAAGAAGACATTCTTATTGATAAACTTCCTACTATCTCTACGTATTTTGGAACAACGGTAGAAGAAGCGTTAATATCTTGGGCACACTCCATCGCTCCAGAAGATATGTATGGGCGCTTTGAACAACAAATTGAGTATGTATCCAATAACATTGATCTAGGGGTTGATGGGTTAACTGTAACAAAAACATCTTTCTTGGAACCTTATGAACTGCATTGGGATCCTAGTAAGGTACAGTTAAACGATATCGATTTCCGCCGTTGGTTGTTAGCATTGACAACTAAGCCGGTTGAATCAAATGTTATGAGAGATAACGAATGGAAGCTTGAACTTCTTGTTGAAGGAAAGACACCAGTGACTAAGAGGAAAAAGTCGTATAACGTTTCTGAGGGGCAGATGGTATTTAATTTTTAAATAAATTACTATGTAGAAACTAAAAAAGGGAAAGCTGAATCATTGCTTTCCCTTTTTTATTGTTGTTAAGCTAATGGCAGCGTAACGCTTGATTACTAATCCTCATGAAAATGAAAATACACATGATCATCATCATCAGTGACATAAGAAATTTGATTCCAATGTTTTAGCGAAATATAAAAAGAGTATAAATCACTATTGCAACCTGCGGCATGTGAAGCAAGGATGAATGAAGCAAAGATCCCTTCATAGCCTGGAGAATAAAACGTAATGAGCGCTAGAAATAATGATATCCATATGAACGGAGATATAATCTGACAGGTATATCTTAGTTTGGATACTTTCCCGTCAAAAGTAACTGATTTATAACGGAATGTAATATTTCCTGATTCATTACCTCTTTTAAGTAGAACCCAGTGTATACTTTCATGAAATAGAGGGAGAACAATGAAGAGCAAAATAAAGAAAACAATTGTTTGCAAATTGATGTTATCAAAATCTATAAGCCGTTCGCAAAAATCATTAAGTCCCATTACAACCAAAGTCATAAATAACATAAGTATTATTGAAGCTACTCCTATCTTAAAATAGATAGCTTTTGTCCGTTTTTCTTTTTGATTGATAGTATACATAAATTTATCTCTCCTCTATAGGACTTGTATTAGGGAACTTGTCCTTTATTGAATATTCTAGGCTATCTAATTTTAAATGCTATATGTGATCGGTTTAAGTAGGTTCTATCCTACGATTTCAAATCTGCAATGGTTAATATTGTTTATTTTCGTTATGAATATAAGATAATTTCTTATATATATTCGTATAATTTTTACGTGAATAAAATATTTTGAGTTTTAGAACTTCCGTTATATGATAATCTCAACAGACAGAATAATGGAGGTTTTATCCAAATGGTAATGAAACAGAAAATATACCCGACGTGCCGTTTATGTGACAAGCTTAATGCAGAAATGACTCATTGTGCGATCTATGGTTCGCTTGCTCCAGAGAATATTGATAATACTGCTCTTGCTGGAGCTTGTTCTCTTTCTGGTGAGTATGTACGATTGCTTCATGCTTCGCCTAATGAATACAATTATGGTCGTTTACCAGGTGGTAAATCAGTAGATGAGGAAGAGGATAGACAGTTATTTATTTTTGATAAGAAAGATGAAACTGATAAATTTATAGAGAAACATGGGATTACTTTGGAACAATGGGCAAACTCTTTTTTTATAAAAAGATCTATTTCTAAGAATGAAACTGAGAATTAATAACCAACCAATTATATTATATAAATAATATAATAATATATATAATATTATGGGAGGCTAAATGATGTATGAGGAACCAGAAACTAAACTTATGTTTGATGGAAACCATCTATTTTCAGTGTATTCTCATGAGATATCCGTTGGAATAAATGGGAAAACAGTCATTGAAATTGGTGATGCTATTGAAAGAAAACTATGGGATTTATCAGTGTCACGATTAGTGAGTTTAAAAGAGTTTTTAAAAAATGATAGCTCATTTAATGCTGAAGATAAAATTCAATTTAAGGTGATCCAAACCATTAATAAAGTGTTAGTTCAGAGAGAATTTATGAGAAAAAATTATCAGTTGAGATCAGCATTATTACCTGAATGAAATGTTCTTTTGAAGCTTAGTGAGTGAGATATTTGTTAATCTAAAACTGGATATCGATAGTTTAGGAGCAACTACTGAGCAATTACGTGCACATTGTCTCTCTTGTATGGGTTACCATGTAGAGTTAAGACAAGGACTGAATGAGAACGTTGTAAATCAGCATTGAGAAGAATATTCTGATTATAAATTTAGTGCTACCTACGGGAGGGAGATTGAGAAATGGCAATCAGTGTAATAATAAAAAATCCGCAGAATGATTTTGAAAGTAAATTTTACATACAAGTTGCTTATCTATCTTTTTTTGAAAGATGCTGGTTACCCGGCATTAAAGCACTAGATTTGCGGCGGATTGGACTTTTTGAATTAGGAGTTGAGGTAACTGAAGGAAACTTACCTATCATTCTTGATGAACTAAATCATTTAAAGAAATGGGCAGCTATTAATTTAAATGATGCTGATAAAGAATATTTCTTTGAGAATGTAGATCCTCTTGCGGAAGAACTACCTACTGCATTTCAACGTAAGGGTGCAGTTGTTTATATCGGATAGTTATTTGCATGCTGAGGATACCGGTTTTTACTGAGTCTATCATATCAACCAAAACAAACCTTAAGGTAGATGATGTGTTCTAAAGCGCTTTTTGCTATGTTGCTTTTTGGGTCATTATAGGTAAGATTTACTATTTATGAAGTTTTTCATTGTTCTTAATTAGAGTTTAGGAGAATAAAGTATAGAGAAGGTTTCAATTATGGATTTTTTTGATGATGATTCTCTTAATCTCTTAAGTGATATACGTAATTATTTATTAATGTGTTTATAGTCTTTTATTTTATTAATATGTTTATTGTTTTAAGAGAGGATAATGCTAGATGGCGTAAGGGATAAATATAGATAAGTGCCACTAAAAAGGGAGTTAAATGCCACATCAAAGGGAGTCAATGACCACAAAGATAGGAGTATAAGGTATCACATGAAGGGGAGTCTAATGCCACATGAAAGGGAGTATAGGTGCCACTTACAAGGGAGTTATTATAAGATCAGTTGTACATCGTTTAGTTAATCCCTTTTTTGTGGCATTTGGCACTGTGGCTGTCCTAAAAATCAGAGGTGAATTTCATGGATTTGAGTGAAATCTCCTCTGATTTACATCCGAAATAAGTCTGTTCTAAGAGCATTTTAGCCTAAGTGCCACATAAAAAGGAGTGTTTATTAAGATAGCAATAAAAAAGTTACTATAGTACTCCCATAAGTGAGGCTTTTAGTTAGATTGCCACACTTACGGGAGTAACAATCGATTATATGCCACTTTTAACGTCAATTGACTCCTTTTAATGTGGCCTTTAGTTAAAATGCCACACTTACGGGAGTAACAATCGATTATATGCCACTTTTAACGTCAATTGACTCCTTTTCATGTGGCACTTAGTTAAAATGCCACACTTACGGGAGTGAACAATCAATTATGTGCCACTTTTAACGTCAATTGACTCCTTTTAATGTGGCACTTTAGTTAAAATGCCACACTTACGGGAGTGAACAATCAATTATGTGCCACTTTTAACGTCATTTGACTCCTTTTCATGTGGCACTTTAATAAAAACACCATCAAATTAGCTGTTTTGAGTACTCAGGCTCCTTATAATGTGGCATTAATTAGAGTTACAGCTCTGATAGTGGGTAATATTCAAGAAAAAAATGCCACATAGAAGGGAGTAGATAATACATTCAAGGTACAATACAATCTATATATTAAATAAAGTTTAGTGAGGGTAACGCATGATAGAGAAAGAGCAGTTAGAGTTCGATTTCGAACATGATGCCATCTCGGATCATTACATCGTTTCGGAATCTAATGCATTAATTGAGGCCAGGACTAATCTCACACTATACGAAGAGAGACTAATATACATACTAGCATCTAGGATTCATCCAGATGATACACAATTTAAGACTCATTTTTTCAAGGTTAAGGATATTGCTGAGAAGCTAGACCTTACTGAAAAGAATTTCTATAAACGCGTTCGTGATATTGTTGAGGGTTTACAGGATAAAAAGGTGATAATTGAAGAAAAGAGCATGCAATCCACTCTGTCAGCACATTGGTTAGCAGCAGCAAGGTACTATCATGGTAAAGGTACGATAGAGCTTGAGTTTTCTTCAATGCTACGCCCTTATTTACTACAGCTCCAGCAAAACTTTACGAAGTTTAAAATGTGGAATGTGCTTTATTTGAAGAGCTTTTACTCTTCCAAGTTGTACAAGCTACTTAAACAGTATCTCCCGCTCCAAAAGAGAAGATTTACGCTGGAACAGTTACGGGATATGCTTGAGCTGGAAGAAGGTAAGTATGTGAAATACAGTCATTTGAAAAATCGTATTTTACTATCCTCTCAAATGGAACTAGAAGCTAAGACAGATATAAAATTTACGTTCGAAGAGATCAAAAAAGGTGCTAAGGTGGTTGGTATCGTGTTTCATATCTTCCCGAACCCTCGTGGAGGACGTGAAGGATTAAATGATGCGGAATATATCGCGCGAGAAGATCTCATCGCTTTGTTAGCCCGTTTTGAAATTAATAAAAAGACAGCTAAAGAGCTGATCCATAAGTATGGTGAAGTACTTATACGTGAGAACGTACAGTATGTATACGATAAAAAACGTAATATGGATGTAAGTAATATAGCCGGCTACATAATAAGAGCAATTGAAGATAACTACGCGGATACTAAGCGTGAGTATGATCCGGAAGATGAAGATGATAAAACCACTTCGCTGAAATGGTTAAATGATAGGATCGGCAAATCGATTTTCTTTTATGAGCAGTGTATTCGAGAGGAAATCACAACGAAAGCTGAAGGTATGCTTTCCATGAAACAAAAAATCATGGAAGACATTGTGGCCACCTCAGATCGGCGCTCCATGAACAATAAAAGACCTTTGCAGATCGAAGACTTCACAGATGGCAAGGCAAAAGAGGTATTTAAATATGTAGAATCAGAAAAGGAAGAACAAATATTACTTTAGAGTCCCTACCGTTGTGGTAGGGTCTTTTTTAAGGAAATCAATATAGAGGTTAAATGAATATAAACTAGTAGACTGAGTTAATTGTAGTATTTGAATGGGAATAGCATTTGGCTAACTGGCAGTTAAACTCGTGGGATAAGATGATTTAATTGGAGGTTTCGTATGGAATCAATATTAGATGTAGATGTTGAGCTTGTGTATGTAGATGTTAAGAATCCTGCTCGAAAAGAATATGTATTAAGAGGACCTCGAGGAGAAGTTGGGCTTAGGATAGCCATAGAAGGAGCTAAACGTCAGCTAAACATGGTAGGGGTGAACTGGGGTGAGGGTTGGAAACAAACATGGGATGGCGACGAGGAACTAAAGGACTTGGTTCTGAATTACACAGGGGCGACGTTTAATAGTTCACGCATAGATTTTTTCCGTAAGATCTATCAGATGCAGTTGTTCTCTGAACCCAAGATCACCCAGCAAGGCGAAAACGAGACTTTTACGTTTGAAGGTCCCACGGATACGACGGTCGTGACGAAAAGGCGGCGTGAGCAGCCAGGACTTCGCAAATATTTGTTAGGCAGAGGGGAACTGGAGGCATGTGCTATTTGTGGTACCTCGCTACCACCTGAGTTTCTTATTGTAGCTCATATCAAAAAACGGTCCAAAGCTAGCGATGAGGAACGCAAGGATGAAAATATTGTACTCCCTATGTGCAAATTCGGGTGTGATGCGCTATTTGAACATGGCTGGATAGGAGTTGAAAACGGTAACGTGGTGCCCATCCGAAGAGACGGAACAGACTGGTTGGTTAATAAAATATCCGAGCTATTAGGGAAACGGGTTCCCTCATGGAACGGTCCTGCCCAGGTATATTTTCGCTGGCATGCGATTCACCATCGGAGAACAATAGACTAATAATGACAACAGTCGAGGCTGCACGTATATGTATGGCAGCCTCTTTAATCTATAGGGCAGGGTAGTTGAATCTGTACGAATACATATAAGCTCGGGGTAATGTGGTTTACATTTCTTTATCTAGGGTTTATACATTGAACCTGCAACGTATAAGCGGCTACCTAGACCATTATTTTATGATGTTTAATGATGATTACCACCATCTACCGATATCAATCACTCATAGAGTTTGTTACGCTATAATGGGTGATGATAATGTTTACTGATCCAATGTTGCTAGATGAAGTGGATGTTCCATTTGAATCAGATCTTCATATAGCAGAACTAAAAATAGATGGTATACGCGGTATTGTTGGCAAAGAGAGCAGAACGAGAATATATAGCCGGCATCATAATGAAATAACCTCTCGAGTTGATGAGATCACTGAAGCTGCGACAGCTGCAATTGAATTTGGAACCAAACTAGATGGTGAGATCGTTGTTTGTGATACTAGTACGGGAAAACCTGACTTTGCATCCACAATGGCGCGGTTTCAGTCTACACGGCAAAAGAAGATTACACCTGGATTGTGCTTTGTGGCCTTTGATATATTGTCATACAAGGGGAAAGATACGACCGCTTTACCACTAATGCAGCGTAAAGCACTGCTTGATGAAGCGGTGAAGGAGAATGAGTTCATTAAACGCATCCGATATGTAGAGCAAGGTTTTATTCCTCTCTATGAAAAGTGCCGCGAGCAAGAACTGGAGGGCATCGTGCTAAAGCGTAGAGATAGTCTCTATTATAAGGGACAAAGACCTCGGGGGATTTGGCAACGCGTCGTTGTATATAATAGAGAAGAATGCTTTGTCACGGGTTATTCAAAGAAAACACATGCTTGGTCTATAGGCGTCGAGCGCGGTGGTAAGATCATCCCAGTTGGTCTATTAGAGTACGGCCTTAACACACCGATCGGGAAAGCAACTTTTCCATTTCTAAAGAAGGCGGTTATTCGAGAAACTAAGGATTTTGTTTATGTAGAGCCATTTGTGAAGATAGAAGTTCGCTTTCGTCACTGGACAAAGGCTGGGAAGCTGAGATTGCCGGTCCTGGAACGGGTAATTGTATGATGATTCTAAGGTTAATGACCTTATAAATGAATCTTTCGGTAGATAATTATTTAAATCAATAAAAAAACAGTAGAATGCTTATTCTTAATAGGGCATTCTACTGCTTTTTTATTTTATATGACGTTTTTTTTCTCTCCTACGTTCCCGTTTTAACATCTGATCGGGATCATAGGATCCCTTTTGTTTTTGATAATGACCTAAACTAGCTATGTAAGCTAGAGTTATAACGAGAAACGGTAGAATAGCCCAAGCTGAAACAGTTGCAAGCACACCAGGAAAATATTGCGTTGCTGAGTAAAGTAATACTAAATCGAATAGCATTTTGCAAATTAGCGATGGGGTCATTTTCTCTTGAAGCTGCTTATCATGCTTATTATGTTTGTATAAAATTTGAATGAATTTCATGGATAACAGAAGGTATACGATCTGGATATATCCACTAGTTTGTAACCAATACATAACCGTATTACAAATCTCAACTGTTTTTAGAATGATTGGAAATGTGCTTTGTAGCACATGAGGTGCTGCACCTAATTTATGAATTGGAGCTTCTATCCAGGAAACAATCAATGGGATGAGCATAAATGGAGAGAAAGCAAAACGTATCTTGTCTAAGTAGAGCTTTTTATCCCATTTAGCAATGCTGAATAACTTATCCAAAATCTTAGTGAGGCTCTCTCTTATTTTTAAGAGCTCAATTCCTATTGGGGGGACGGGTGGAGGTCCACTCTCTAGTACAGGGATATTCTTGGTTCTTTTATGTTTTTTTCTTTGTTTTTTACTAGGTTTATTTTTGCTCATAGGCAACCTCTTTCTTCTCTAGAAATGATGAAGTTCTATGATGTTATATCCATTACAAATCTATACGATTTTATAGCTTAGTCGTTCCTGGATAAGGTGGACTATTTTGAGCTTTAATAGAAAAATAAATCACCAACCGAATTTTAATAGGCTGGGAACGACATTAACTTACGGGAGGATACAATATCATTCCTCTATTTATTCAGCATGTGGTAATATTTGATGAGATTAAGAAGGATGCTAGGAAATTTTCTTAGTCTTTCCTACTCTTTAGGGGATTTAAAGTGGATAAATACTAGGAGGACACATGAATAAAACATTTAGGCTTAAGGTACTGGCGTTTTGTATTTTAATTAGTATCTTTTCAGTGGGTTTAAACGTCAATGCAGCAACGGAAAGCGATTTTGTTACGAACGATCAATTGCAAAACAGTTTGGAAAAACTCAAGATGGACATGGCCACAAAAGAAGAACTTCAGACAATGGGTCAGCTACCAGGGGATACACTTACGAAGGAAGAAATCACCCAGCAATTAATAGATACTCAAAAATCAAGAATAGCTATTCTTGAAGGAAATATTAATGCTCTATTGTCGTTGCTTGCTGTTATTGTTGCTGGACTTACATTATTCGGTGGTATATTTGTCTGGATTTCCAAAAAGACTTTTTCATCTAAAGTGGAAGAGGTGGAGTTACGGCTCAATCAAATGAAGCAGCTTCATAATGAATCAATAACGAAAATCGAAACCGTAAGAGAACTTAACAGCAATCTTAATGTGGCAATTCGTGAAGCACAAGATTTGCACATCACCTTAAGTAAAAGCAAGAGAGCCTTTGACGAGGAAGCCGAAGGAATAAAGCAATTAAGGAATTATGTTGGGTTTTTAGAGCTCAAAGCATCGCGGCCAGAAATTATCCGTATATTTGAGAATAATGTAAATCAATCTAATAAGTTTATTTTCGAACTTGTATACTGGCTTGAGGGTACAGTTCCGCTCGCTAGATCCGTGCTTCTAAAGGCGACAAGCGTTTTAGGGGAGAACCTCACAAAGGCTGACGAAAAAATCCAAGATAAGCTCAGTTTCTATGAAAAATCATTAAAAGAAAATGAGGATAAATTTTGGGAACATGCAGCGAATCCCTTGAATTGGGAAGATTACGAGGAAATAGATATAGACGATTTTGAAGATCCTCTTAATGGAATTTTAAATGATTGGGAGGAATACAATAAGGTTATTAAAAAGTTGCATGATATTATCAAGGCTGAGATCAAAATGAACCATAAAAAATACATAATATAGAACTAAGTGGGGAATTTTCCATACAACCGCTGATCTGATCCTTTAACCAAACTTGAATTGTTAAAACCAGGGTAGTCTAGGACTTGATTTTCCAGACCATTGCCCTGGTTTTATTATTGGAACATCTAGTACTTTCATTTCGAATCTTACGATTTAACCATTCAGAATTCTGCGTAAGATCAACAATTCGTAACTAATCATAACTAATCATAACTACATACGTATCCAGGTCTAATCTCTTTATAAAAAAAGGACCTCGAACATAGATTTTCACTAAAACCGCGTGTTCTAAACATACGTGTTTACACGCATGCCATCCCCAGCGTCCAGCTCCTACGAGCTTGATCCCTGCATTTCTACTTCTTTCACTGATTGTTTGCTACTATTTTGTTCGTTCGATACGGCTGCTTAGCTACATCGATAATTCTATTTATGTGTATTGTCCCTTTGGGACACTGCACGTAAGCATATTCACGAATCTATCCAGGAAAGACTATGATTCCTATGTCTATTTCTGAACCCATTTCTTCAACATAGCCGATAATAAACTCCTGCAGGTGTAACCTGCATTTTTGGATCTTTTGGGTTTACCTTTTAACCCGATTTTTGCCTTCCGCGCCGCCCCGCCCCCCAAACCATCTAAAATTGTAACTTGATCCGGATTTAGTAGTAGAGTTGAACTTTTCGACTGGATACGTAGATAGCAAAAGAATAAACACGGATATAGATGTAGAGTTGAATTCTGTTACTAAGTGGAGTCTAAGTACGGAGAGTGTTGAAGTGCGGTATAAAGGGAGGAGATACAGATAAAGAGGGGAATGATGCGGCTAAATAATGTGAATACGTGCTAACACGTATGTTAAAATCACGCGTGTTATGGTATAATTAGGAGTATAAGGAATTCTCTTTGAGGGGTTGTAACTCTGTGCTAGGAGCGGGATTTAGCTCTCCCCCATCGGGCGAGTTACTGTAGGGAAAAGATATTAAGATGTTACAGACTGGATGGTGATCGCATGAAAAGGCAAATGCCTTGGATACTTAAAGGTCATGTTACTTGGGTTCGTGATCAACTACTGAGAAAGTATTCCATAGATCAACTGAATAACGATGATGTTTGGTATTTCGAAGTCATAGAGGCTCCTGAGATTCACTTTAGAGGAATTAGTGAAACTGATATTGCACTAATGTATGACTACTTCTCACCATCAGCCTTAGAGATTCATGAGATTCAGCAGAAGTACGGTAATCAAAATGACTTTACTGTTGTTCTTGCCAATCTGATTGATTTATACCAGAAAGCTTTCCAAAATGCTATGAACAAACTAAAAGTAGTTTAATACTTCATTTATTTTTCCATAAGCATAGCGATTGGATTATAGAAAGGATACAGACAAATGAGAAATACAGATAAGGTTGAAAAAGAGTCTACGCTTGGTTCAGTCGTTAAAGTTCAGCAAGTCATTGATTTCATGGTTCTGGCTGAGCTGCAGAAGGGCGAGCGTTATGGTAAACAAATTGACCAAGTTATTATTCAGGCGCTTGATGGCGTAGGCGTGAACGATTCCTACCTGTCACAGCGATTGAAGAAGTTAGCCGAAAAAGGGCATGCCACTAGTAGATGGGAAAACGATAACCGCTATAACCGCTACTATGAGATCACACCTTCCGGAGAAGAGTATTTTCAGCAGCTGCTACGAGAGTTACCGGAAAAAGTAAACATGGCCATCCAGGTATATGAACGGTTCTCTAAAATCATGAAAAAATATGACTAATAGAAAGGTATGAGAGGATGGATAACTATCAGGAGATCATAGCTTCGCTGAAGCAGCGCTTTCCGGAAGGGACAGTAACACACAGAAAAGATAAGAAGGGGGTTTATATCCCCAACCAGGTCTATACAGATCGACTTGAGACTGCAACAGGCAGTGAGTGGGATAAGGAGATTAAGGAGCTCGATATTAGTGTGCCACACCGCTATGTAAAGGCGATCGTACAGATCCGTATCGGACCCTATACTCGTGATGGCTACGGAGTATCGATTATGAATGGAGATCCTGCTGCCGAGCCCAAGTTAATACGTACAGCGGTCGATCAGGCAGTCAATGAAGCTTTCATCGATGCGATTGATACTTATGAGATGGGATGGAAGGATCTCGCCCCCTACAAGCTTGAGGACTGGGCAGGGAACCCAGCGCTTGTACATTTACTACAGAGTGGACCACCTGCAGGAGTGGAGGATGGAGCCGCTCCAATGCAATCATTTGCGGTCTCTAACCATAAATGCCTGAAGTGTAAAGCGAACCTGACTAATGCCGAGTGGGAGCTGCTAGGAAGGATTCCGAATTTAAACCGCGAATCAATGGTATATTGCTTCGAAGATATACCGGCACATTTGAAACGCAAACTTCCGGAGCAAGTTTTGACTGACTTTGAAGATAAGCGAAACAATGAAAGGAGATCGATATGATATCTTCTTTACTCATATTATTAGCCTACTGTTTTTTTGCTACTAGTTTTTTCATACTTATCGTGGAAATATTTGATCATAAAGAAAAAAAGATATATATTTTCGTATTTTGTATATTGTTGTTTCTTATCGGATTAATTATTAGAAATTATGCATTGTCATGATACTTACCAATGGGAGCTAAAGAGTCTTAACTACCCATATTACTTAATTAATATATTATTATATTAGTATTTATGAGTGCAGATGTGTTATGAACGGTTCCCGCTCCTTTCACATCAACTGTAGAGTGGCCATCCTCTCGGCAATGGAAAAAGTCGATCAATAATTCGTTTGGTACTAATCATAAATACCAGCAGTGTGTAAGGCGGCAAAGTAAGATGCCAAGAAGTAACCCGAATCTAATACACGAATCTTTGGTATATTGCTTCGAACATATACCGGCATTTAAAACACAAACTTCTGCAGCAAATTTTGACTGTCTTTGAAGAAAAGCGAAATAGAGATTAAGAAATATTAGAAGTCTGAGTATCCGGGAGGAACTGATTTCTGGAGCTAGATCATCAATGTATAGGGATAATTCGTGGTAGAACTCCTGGAGCTGAAGACTTGATGAATCAAAAAGAATAATCCGGTACATTCGGAGTGGAGGTATAAGATGAAAGTTTCAATTATAAAAACAGAATATGGAATTGGTAATTAGTACATTGATTTTAGTAATGATGCAGTCAAACGTCTGTACGAGTCAGAAGACGTTGAAATTATATTCTACTAGGTAAGAAGACATATTGAATAGAGAGGATGTAACTATTATATGGCTTTAATAACGTGGCTTTTTACTCCGATTGGAATTTCTGTGATTGGCTCGCTCGCTGCAATTACTTTTGCTATCAATAAAATATGGGGCAGATCTGACAAAGATACAAATTGAATAGCGTGAGTGTATTAGAAAGGAGATGTTTCGGTATTGGGATATAGTATTGAGTGCTTTAAAAGCTTCAATGTAACTGAGGAATTTGGTGACTATATTTTTGAGAAATTAGGATATGAACCAGGGAATTATATCTACCCTTCCTCATTAAGTAAGCTTTATAAATTGTTTTCAAGTCAAGGAATTGAAGTTGATTTTGTTCCTACATTTGGAGAGCAATACTATTTTGATTGCTTAACGAAAGAACAAACAGAGTATATTATTACAAAGTTGAAGGAACCCACTGAATGTCTTCGGATTGTAGAGAAGAAAAACTTATTGCAGCTGGTGAAAAATGAATTGCCTGATTGTCTGCTTTCATTCGAGCATCTGATTAAAAGGTGGGAATCTGGATTCTATGTGATAGAAACATATTGAATAAATCGGTTCATAAAGGAGTAATCGTAATGATCAATGAAAACCACCCTGAAGGTCGTAGATATAAGCAAACTTTAGATGAATTTAACGCTAAATTGGTGCCATTATTAGATATAAGCGAAAACGAAATATCGGGTAAAATAAAGCTTCATGAAGCTCGTGGATCGGTGAAGGTTCAGGTAAGTTAATACTCAATTCAGGGAAAGAATTTAAATTCTACTTAGAAGAAGATGGAGAAATAATATGTGATGATGAAATAACATCACTTTCATCACATCTTAAAAAAGTCATTTTATTATTCAGAAAACGTGAAACTGCTCTCGATAAAATTATGTTCCCTGGGAGTTATGAAACAAAATGAATAGGAGAGTGTATTGAGATGGCCAAATTACCACGTATCTTCTTTAAAAAAGATAAGGATATGGTTAAGAATAGTAATCTAATAATTGGCCCTTCTGGATCGGGTAGAACATACAATTGGGTAATTGAGAGGGAAGAATTAAAATCATTTGCAAATTCATTATTAAATGCAGGTGATGTTTATTATGTAGATCTAACAGAAAAACCAAACAAATTTTTAGGTCTCAATCCAAAGTGTCATACTTATCAGGATATTCCAGATTTTAATGCCATATTAGAAATTATTAAGAGTCTATACGATGATAGAATAAAACTTTATGATGAGGGCGCGTCTTGCGAAGGGCTTCCATTCATAAATCTAATCGTTTACGAAAAAAATCAACTCCCTGAAAAATCGCTTCATAATTTACAAGCTCTAATGGACTACACATTAGAAAAGCAGCGGATCGCTAAGTTGGTTTTTGTACTTCATGATTCTGTCTGTTCCACAACATATTGAATGCAAGCGTACAAAGGGAGGGGAACCTATTGATTATAGTTATATACAAAATCACAAGGAATGAAATCGATTCCGAAGGGCAAATAGAAATAGCAGATGATGAAATGATAGGCTTGAATGAGCAAGAAAAATTTGAAGAAAAATATACATGGATACATTTCAAAGAAAAGTATTGGGACCGACTAGAAATATTAGATGAGCTTCATGTTCCAGGTAGCGGAGGATTGAGATCTGAAATCCTCTATGACTCTGAAATGATAATGAAACAAAATGAACATGGAGTGTTCATATGAAAGAATGGCTCTATGAGCTGCTTGAAAAATTGACAGGTAAGCACTATCACATTTTTGACAAACCATCACAAATAGAATACCTGGATGGAACCCATTTTTTTCATTGCCGTTGCGGAGCGATGGCAAAAATAAAAAGAATACAAGTCGTAACAATGTGGTGTCCACGCTGTCAAGTTTGGACGAATGAATATAATCGATTCAGTCAACATGATTGCGGAACTAATGTTCTTTCAACTAAAGACGGAGAATAGTTAAATCACGACTATGAGGGCAATGATCTTCAATGAATATATTCGTTCATAGGAAGGGTGTTTAATACGTGGAAAAAAGACCTGTAAAAATCAAAGATTCAAAAGATGTGAACTTTGATAAAGAAGGCGTTACGGTAAAGCAGGTTCATTCTGACAGAAAAGATCAGCAAAAATTTACTGTGTTGTTTAATCACTCAGGTGAGCCGGAATTAAAAGATTACTACGAAGATCAATTTGATGTTATAGGCAACGTAACATATTGAATAAAATCGTTCAGTTGGTTTTTGTACTTCATGATTCTGTCTGTTCCACAACATATTGAATGCAAGCGTACAAAGGGAGGCTTATATGAAAAAAGTTTCAAAAACAGTGTATTTAGATGTATTTTTAACAATATTCTTTTTTACCAGCGGTTCATATCTCTTATATAGTGAAAAATATTTAGCGGGCATAATTGGGTCTGTTTTAGGGGGGGATACATTCTGATTACATTTATGAAAGTGACTCGTCGCATCCCAATTACTGGGAATAAGGATACAGAATGAATATTAAGTTGTATGGAGGTGTTAGATCCACATGTTTAATTACTTCAGGAACAGAAAGATTCGCAATATTTTCAGTCGGTTTCCTAGTATTGATTACACTGATAAACGTTGGCTGATTAAGGATTTAAAAGTCAGAGAGGATCGACTACGCTCTACCTTACATCTACATAGATCGATTGAAAGTAGTTTAATAGCTGATCGAATTGTGCTTATTGATCAAGCTATAAATATTCTGGTGTCGGATAATTATAAAGATAACCTAGAGGAATGCATGACAATTCGAATGGTTTATGAATCAATTTTGAAATGAACACCGTCTGAATATTAAGTTGTATGGAGGTAGATATGAATGAGTTATATTCGTAATATTCTCAATTCCTTAATAATATTCCCCCAGAGCAAAGAAGCTCGTGAACAGTTAAAACGACTTAGAGTGAGAGACGTGCTTAATCAGAGCACGCCTGATGATCTGAGAGAATGGGAAAGTAATTTGAAAATCCTTAATAATTCTAAACTGATTTTTGAAACTACAAAAATGTTACATGAAAAATTAAATGATGCATTTCTTCTATACCTTAAAAAGCATTATCCAGTTGACGAACGTCTGGTGAAATTACAAAATATCAAATTGTATTAAGAGGGATGATGGTGCGTGTATTTACAGCAGACAGTTTAAGGCATTTTTACCTTGAGGATATAAAAATGTTTGAAGAAATAACAGACCTCAATAATGATAATTGATATTTAGAAAAAGAGAAAGATAAAGCTCTCAAAAACTTAGAACTAACTTGTGAAAAAACCTTCTTTTCGTTTTTTTCACAAGAAATGAGCGAAAACCATTGAAAATTGCAACAAATATCTGATAGAGTACGTAATCCATTTATAGTCAGAACTTTAGCGTCAAACGAAATAAGCCATTGGGAGGGTGTTACATAATGTTAAATCGATTTGCAACTAAATGGATTAGTATATTTGCTTTTGCACTAATGCTATTAATTCTTATCTCAGTATGGATGAATTGGTTTCTTCCGTTGTCCTTTATTGGAAGATCCCTGATCTCACTGGAGGCTTTTGTGATTATTATTGTTTTAATTGATCTTGCACTAAAAAAATCAAAACACATTTAAACATCACTGATATTTCTGTTCGAGCTTTTATTGTAATTTATTCTAAAGAAGAAGCAGAAGAATTTTCTCTTTTGTTTACCTGTCTATAGAATGAGATTTAATTAAAGTTAGGCTTCTGCTTAGTTCCATACATTAAATAAAGGTGGGATTTTCAATAACATTGAATACAATCGACAAATTGGTAAGTAATGAAGGTTGGAATATTCAAAGCTGGCGATTTCGGTATGGCACAGAACTATGGGTGATTGCTTCGCCTCTTGCTGAACAGTTGGACCAAATCAGAGAAATCACAGAAGGTGCTGATATCGAAGCAATTGAACTGGCATCTTACTTTAATAACGAAGGATCATGGTTACCAGTAATTTCTGCAAAAAACATATCTGAAGGTTTAGAAATGCTAGAACAAAAGATCAAGGTATTTGAAAATATTGAAGAATGGAAACAAAAAGTAGTGGGTACGTTCTCAAGAATTATTGAGGTTAACGATGGGGGATACGGGCTTTCAATTGCTGTTAATGAGAAAAAAGAGAGCATTTTTTTTGCGCCTGATGGACTTAATAATCCCTTCTTCATGAGAACATACTTTGTACTAATTGAGGAAGTTGAGAAAGTCGAAACGGCTGCTTATAAAGATAGGCTAGGAATTATTGAGCGCCTTATTATTGAAGGAAGAGCAGTTGAACCCAGTTTGGAAGATTCTAAAAAAGAATATGGAATTGCTGAATTCCACCTTCGATATTCAAATAATGCGAAATATACAGCGATAAAATTGCAGACTAGATGATGTTTTTGCTTCAGATGTTTCAAAAAGTCTTAGATAATAAAAGAATAGGAGTGAATTTAAATGCCAAGTTTAAATCAATTACTTGCTCTTAAAGAAATTTTGCCGATTGTATTATTCATTGTAGTGGGAATTACGGGTGTATACTTTTCATTCAGAACAATTTCGGATGAATTCCGATACCAAAAACAATTTGGACATCTCCCTGAATTTATGCGTCCCACCAAAAGTTATTGGAGACGTCACATGTGATAAAAGATTAATAATTTCAACTCAAGATTATTCTGAGTTATTTTGGTTGATTTCCCTCTCCATTTCGTTAGTATATTAGTATTTCAATTAAATACTATATTAGAATATTAAGGAGGATTCGTTATGGAGGATTTTATTGAACGAGCTTTTGATCCTACTAGCAAACCCAAGAATTATTTCGAATTTTATGTTGGGAAACCTGGACGTGGAGGGAACAAGAGGACATTACATTCGTATGCAAAATATTGGGGGAAGGAAATTCCGAAGGAGTATAAAGATCGACAAAATGAATACTTTTACGCATCGGATGCTTCCAAAATTTTAGCTGAATAAATAAGTCGGAGAGTGATACCATGGCTTTTATTAACAAGCTTCCTGCAAAAGCATTTACAATTTATTATTTATTGATTTCAATCTGGGGTATGCTTGGAATAGTTTCTTTTCCTGAGCAATTCTTATCGTGGCCGGTTTAGTAGCTTTCATTAGATCAATAAAGCTTGGGAATAGTTTAGATCGATGGAAGTCTTTCTTAGGTTGTTGTTTATTTGGAATTTTGGCGTTTGTGTTCATGGTTTAGTGTATGGTATTATCATTAACTTTTTGAATATAGGCAGCGACTGGAGACATCATATGTGCTGAAAGAATTAGCATTGTTACTAAATAATGATGATGGTTTTCGTTGATATTTCTCACGCTTTTGTTAATATATTAATATATTACATATATATTATATTACTATATTAATTGGAGGATTCGCTGTGGAGGATTTTATTGAACGGGCTTTTGGGGCTCAAGGACATTTGTCTAAGCTAGTAAATGGATATATCCCACGAGCCCCCCAAATAATGATTACGAAAAAGGTTGGCGAATCTTTAGAAAATTCACAGCATTTAATCTGCGAAGCCGGCACCGGCACTGGTAAATCACTTGGATATTTAACTCCTGCAGCTCGCTGGGCTGTCGTTAATAAGAAAACAGTTATTGTCTGTACGCATACGATCCCTTTAATGAATCAAATCGTTAATGTGGAGCTACCAAGGGTAGTTAACATCCTTAAGATGGAGAAGTTATCACTTAAGTTCCAACATGTCAAAGGAAAGGATCATTATATCTGTAATACAAAATTAGAAACACTCTGGCAAGAAAAGTTACGCAGTAATGATTCTGAAGCTAAACTTGTACGTCAGATTTCAAAGATGGTAAAACAAGAACGGGTTGGGGATCGTGCGGCTCTAGGATTCGATGTTGAAGACAATGTGTGGAAAAAGATTAGTGCTTCCAATTGTCCAGCCATTACTAAACCAAGCAACTGCATGTTAGAAGACCTAAAAGGAAAAATGTATACCTCCCATATAATTGTTACAAATTTCGCTTACTTCTTTAATGATCTAAAAATGAGAATGAAGACGGGGAATGGTACTCTTCCAGCATATGATGCCGTCATTTTTGACGAAGCACATGAAATAGAAGATGTATGCTGCAATGTCTTCGAAAAGAAAGTAGATATCAACCGTTTTGAAATTTTATTTGAAGCAATCTTCAAACGAAGTGCATTCTCGGAACTTGATCATGGAAGTCAAATTGAGCTTGCTCAGCTTCGTCAATCTTTTCACCAGCAAATTGATGAAGTGTACGCTCAAGTAGGAAAGAAGATGAGAGATGATCAGGGGGGATTGCTTGCCTTCAAGCTCATGACAACAAAGATTGAAATTTCCGAGGTCTGTGCTACTCTAACTAGCTTCATTGAGAAAGTCAAAAGTTTAAAGGTACGAGGGATATCAGACTTAACTGAAAAACTCTTTGAAGGTAATGATGATTTAGAATTCATTAGCTCAAACGAGAAGAATTCTTGGGCATATTGGGCTACGATTCAAGGCAGAGGCAATGTCATACTCCATGCCGCTCCTCTTTACCCAAAAGTTATATTAAGTAAAGGTTTATTCGACAAGGTACCTGTAATCTTGGCGAGCGCTACCATGTCCACGAGTACTAAAGAGGGAAAAACATTCACGTTTTATGCTGGCCGACTCGGTCTTAAAGAGTATGGAACCATTATAGTAGACAGCCCATTTGAATATGAGAAGAAAACAATGATTATTTGCCCCGATGATGCACCTGACCCCAGTAGTCACGAGTATGACGAATACCTCCCACACAAAATTGAAGAAATATTACTATATAGCGGTGGCCGAATGCTTGTCTTATTCACCAGTTTCGAGAGTATGAACCGTGTTGCTCGTAGTCTCGAAGATTACTGCAGTGAACGTTCGCTTAACCTTCTAGTTCAATTCCCTGGATGCGATCGAGAGGATATCATTCATCAGTTAAAAACCAATCCACGAACAATAGTACTTGGATGTGCAAGCTTTTGGACCGGCGTAGATGTTCCTGGTGATGCATTAACAACAGTTGTAATTGCTAAACTTCCTTTTCCTCAGCCTAATGAGCCATTAATCCAAGCCCAGCTCGCCGTCATTGAAAAAGCCAAGCGCAGCAGTTTCTTTGATTATATGTTCCCTAAAATGATGGTAAAGCTTCAGCAAGGATTTGGGCGTTTAAATCGATCCATGAAGTGCCAAGGCGCTTTTATCATTCTAGATAATAGGATCTTAACCAAGAGATATGGGGGAAGAGTCATTCGTAGTCTCCCAAAGTGTCAATATTCAAGAAAATTAGAGGATATCATTCACATACTACCTTGCTAAAGAAAGGTTGTTGATTCATATGATGGGAAGAGCTCACTTAGCAATAAGTACCGGAGTTACTATTTCGATCTTAGGGTTAGCCGATTATAAAATAACAGTACCAGTAGTCGCTGTAACTGTGGTTAGTTCTCTTCTTCCGGATATCGATGAACCTAATTCACTTTTAGTATCAAGAGCACTCCCAACATCTTTACTTCGTCTTCTGCAGGGCGTACTTATCGCACTTGCTGCATTCGTTTATTTTTATGGAACTGAACTCGCACCATGGAACACAGTCATCGCCATTCTAGCTGCACTCGTATCTTTTATGCCAACCCGAACACTCCGGAACGTCATGATGATCCTGATTGGCGCTTGCCTGATCTTGTTTGGTCAGTCTTATATTCCGTGGAGCACTATCATCGGCTGCCTGCTCATTATCTGTGCTCTAGTGCCTCACCGTGGGATTACCCACTCTTTATACGGTGTACTTGGATGGACTGCACTTCTTTACTTTTCAACTTATACCTATGGACATGCGCTATGGATCGCCGGTGGCTTATCTTATCTAATTCATCTACTCGCTGATGCACTCACAAACCATGGAATTCGCCCATTACCACCGTTCGATTTCCGTCTGAAGCTACGCCTGATGAGTACTGGGACTATGAAAGGCACATTGATAGAAAACCTCTGTATCGGTCTCACGTTCGTTCTCGTATGGTTCGTATTCTTTCGCAGAGTAAACTTGGAGCATTTCATATTCTGATATCCATTATCCTCATCAATATGGAATACTACATGCTAGTGATATGTTTACTTTCAGAAGAAAATAATGTAATAGACTGAACAATAACGTACTAGCTAGGAGGATAGTTCCAATATGTGTTAAAATTGAGATATTAGGAGCTGTACATGCTTTAGTTTTCTTCTTATTTAAGGAGTTCTTGAAATTGGTTTAAGGGAAGGGAATCAACTGGGGCCGAATATCGCATCTTTTTTTAGACCATGAGTTAAATAGAATTGAATTTCAAATGTTATTATACTGAACTGAAGATTGTGGCTCAAGATTTAAAAAAATTGAAGGGCAATATGAAATGAAGCTAATTTTGTAATTATTGATTACATCATGGGGTTAATAAAAATCCAATTAAATGCTTCATAAGGTGGCTATAAAATTGAAGTTCGCAACAAAAACCAACGAATATTTAGAATTATATACTGTTCAACATTCAAATGTACTAGCTGAACTTATCAATAAAAAGAAGTATGTTGCTAAAAGCTATAATTCTAAAACCTTAAAACATAACTATATAAACATGGGTATATATATTTCAATAAAAAATAAAAATATCGTTAAAAAACCTATTTTTTGTTTCGTAGCAAATAAATCAGTAGAACAACAAATTCTAAAAGGAGATTTTTGCGGTTTCAACTTCAAAGAGGGGGACATTATTCTTCACTACAAGTTCCACTTAAGTATTGTACAGTCTATGAATTTAACTGGTTTGATTATTTTAATAAGTACAGCACTCTTTTAAAAAATATAATAAGGGAACCAGCAGCTATGAATACAGAAGGTCTGCATTGTTGCCTACCGTATATTAAATATGAGTGGCTTGTAAATTCAGAAAAATATATTAAAAGTCCAAGTTAAAATAATTGATAGATAGATAGAGAAAAGAGGACTGTTTGTGAAACTTAATTTAACTGCTACTACAGATAGGATATATTTTAGAAATGAAGAAAATGGTTTCATGGGATATACAACCTATGACGCAGATTTATTTAAGAAACTTAATACTGTCACCTGGAACGTTAATACCGATGCTTTAAAAGCAAAGAAAAAAACATATATTTTTACATACTCAAAAAAATTAAGGGCTAAAACATTACATCAAGTTGTAATGATTCATTGGTACGGACTGGATAATTTTGAAAAAGCTCGAGCTGAAAATTTTATTGTAGAACATCACGATAACAACGCCTTTAATTGTCTCATTGAAAATTTATCCTTTGCACCAAGCAATGTGAATTTAGCTAAAGCTCAAACATATGATAAAGAAAGAAAAATCGCTTTACCATTTGTTGCAATGAATATTTTCAAAGATTTTAAAACAAAGAAGTATCAGATAACATTAGGCTTTAACCAAGAATTTTTCATCTCTTTTACGGATGGAACGGATAAATCTCTAACCTCACTAAATTTACTTTATGAAGACGATTTTAGAATCGTGATTAACGATGCTTCAAATTTACTCTACAACTTAACGGAATATAAGAAATTCGTTTTAGATAAATTACAATCTATAGATTATTCATATACTGAATCAATCTACATTTTACCAGAAGCAGATGGTACTCTACCAGCAATGGTTGAGATTGATGGTAAATGGGCAATTGTACTAAGTGAAGAAACCAGACTTCATTCTGTTGCACCAGATTTGAAATTATACGAAAAGTAAAGTTCATTAATGAGTCTTGCTACATACAGTAATAAGGCTCTTTGTAATGAAAATAAAATAGTAGAGTTAAAAAATAAAGTTTGTGAAATGAGATGGTATTCCTATGTACAATAATGTTCTCCTATCTTTACACTATAGTTTCTTATGCTTATAATAAGTTTATTAAGATTTAATTGATTTTCTTCGTCGTTAATGATTCGATGAAAGAGTGAGAAGAGCAACAGAAGTGTTGCTTAAAAAAATGTAGGCTAAATCAGCCGTGGAGACTATAAGTATGCGATTTTTCGCATGCTTTTTTTGGTTTCCACGGCTTTTTTTGTGCCTAAAACAAGGGAGGATAAAAAATGGGAATTAGTATTGATCTCTATAGCTTCAGAAAGCATCTATCAGGCACATCTATAAATTCACCGAGATTTAAGCCTGGTGTATTTATAGCTATTGAAGCTGGGTTTGATGGAGAAAGCAATTCTGTGGACTGGAATGCTTTCACAGTAGAGGATGCAATGACCGCAATGCACGAAGCATATGGTTATTGCGACCAGGATTATATTGATTCAGAATCTCTGTTTAATCCAAACAAAGATAATGTAATCCATCAATATTTACATAATAGACAGGCTGTTAGGAGTTTAAAAAAAACCGAACCTATTAAGCAAACAGAAGATATCAATTTTTTTTAAAGGAGAGTGTAAAAAATGGAGAGTAGCTATCTTTATAGTGAGGACGTAATACAATTGCAATCCCAATTCGATTCAATGGTCATGCTAAAAATGACTCATGATGCAGGTATCGACATTTGTAGTGTTCCTATTAATTATCTTAGTAGTTATTACACTGATATCGATTCCCAGCTCACGGTCTTTAATGAGTGTATAACTCGAATTTTTGGCGGATATGAAATCGACGAAAAAAAGTACGAAGATTCTGGTGGTGAAAACATTACCCTAACGCTCCCATTCCCTCAGATGAAGGAACTGCTGTCGCTTCTATCTCCAGAAGAAGAATTAAAGATTGTACAAAACATTAATCACCTAATGCGTACCGACTCAGAGTATGGGGATCGAGAAATGACCGGTAGTTATTCATCCAATGGCTTGGTAATCGAGCTTTTAGGATACTCCGATGACAACCACAACTTTTTAAAGCAATTGTTAGAAATACGTTATGAAGTACAACAGCTCATAGATTCAAAAAAAAATACATTGGTGCAACGTCTTCGAAGTGTTCTCCTGCAGAAGATAGATAAGGAATTGCAGTCTTCGACAATCCAGACAGATGTGAGTAAGAATTCTCTCCAAGAGCAAGATATGGTTGTCTTGATTAGTTCGTCTGCAGAAGTAAATAAGAAGGCAAAAAATAATAGAGAGGCTGATGAGGTAGCATGAACTTATCCCTAGAGATAGAAGATAAAGGAAATGTACAACTTGTTAAGATATCTGATTTTAGTCTACCGTACGTCGAAGATTATCAAGATGGAATCAAAATAGGCGAAGGATATCATACCTTTGAAACGATAGCTAAAGCGTTAACGCACTCAGCTAAGGTAGGTGGCTTAGCTACACCGATCTTGCCACGTGGTACCTTGTATTATTCAGTAAATAATGACAATTCAAAGTGTACTTGCTTTCTAGAGGTAGCTCCTCATCGAAGATCGGTTTTTTTATACAGGGAAGAAATTGAGGAAGTTCCATTTCCTAGACTTATCTTTGGGTTCGAACTACTTCATCGCGAAGATGAATACGTTATCTCAAAGGTGTTTCTTGGCGCCACTGAAAGCTATGGTCTACTAAATGAAGATTCAGAGATCTATCAATTTCCTTATTCTAATGTAGATAATTTTGTTGTTTGCTGGGGGTCAACTGAGCGTCCTATTCTTAAGCGGTTATCACAGCTTTCAACGATCCCAGAACTATTTTTTAACTCTTCTAATACTGAGTGCTATTACTATAATGCAAATAATAGTAATCTGTCCTATAAAGAATTATTAGAAAAGTTAAAAGGGAAGGATTTCCCGGAAGAATATCTTAAAAATTCGGGAAAAACTTTGCTTAATTGGGTTAATGAATTTAGCTAGTTCAAGCAATGATTATAAAAATAAAATGATCGAATCTGGAGGATATAAAAATGACAACTAATAACGATAACTATGGTGGTTCAAGTCTCTTTGATTATTTTAGCGGTGGCTTCAGTAGCCCGGCTGAAACGAAATCAGAGGATTTAAATAAATCTACTGATAATAAAGAATGTGATAAAAATAGTTTCTCGAATATTCTGAATGGCAAGCATAACGCCTCAGATCCGAGTAAACAATCTGTAGCAGTCTCTTGCTCTAAGGATGGATGCGATGATGCTAATCTGGATGATAGCGAGAGAGAAGCCTTGTCTGATAATGAACAAGAAAATGAAGATGCAGCAGATGAAAATGAACTTGCTGGAAATTCACCATCTACTGCAATCAAGTCTGCTGTAGCCAAGTCCGAAGAGAAACCAGTGTTCACGAGTACAACATTTATCTGCTATGCCGGAATAAACCGTCCCATTACCAAATATATTGCGCTCGATAAATTATCAGTGACCACGTTGGATGATGTACGAAAAGCCTTACAGAAAGATCATCCAGAGTGTTCTAAAGGTAGAACAAAAATGGACTGGGATGCAAAACAAAACATTATCGTACCGATTATTATTAAGGGTTCGAAAGGAGCCTTTTTTATTGATGGCTCCCGCGGTTTTTTTTTCTACCGCAAAGGAGCTAGTTGAAAATAAAGAAATAGTCAATATCTTAGCAGCTCAGGATGGATTCTATGAAGTTCGTGAGAATCTAATTGGTATTTTTGTTGCCAGATCTAATATCGATGAACTTCAGAATTGGGAAGGGTTCCAGCAGCTCGTATCCCAGCTTCCTGAAAGAAATAGTTTAGATCAATGCCAAGAAGGCTTTAAGCTTTCCCTCCCGAAGATTCCTGAGCATTTAATGCTACAGCTACTCTCTTTCTTCTCGGATTATTCCGATTTAGAAGTCGAGGTAATGGGAGTTTTCTACTGGGATCGCATAAATAAAAAATATGTTGTGAATGTGCCTCATCAAAAAGTAAGTAAAGAATCAATTGATCCGAATTACACTGAATTTAGACCAGATCTCATGCGAGTTGCTGAAATACACTCCCACAATACGATGAGAGCTTATTTCAGTACTATTGATGACAATGATGAGGTTGGCACTATGTTATATGGTGTAATTGGCCGAATGATAAAGGGAGATGGCGTTATTCGTTTTGACATCAAGACGCGTGCTGGAGTTGCAGGTAAATTCCTCCCGCTTCTCTCGTCTGTCTGGATAGATGGTAACTACGATAACCAGGATGATTCGTGGAACCTAATTCCTTATACACCATATCCTCAAAAATGGAGAAATCGCGTTGTGATTACCTCTCAGGAGGTCGTTTAAATGATTCGATTATTCGATTTTCATGAAAAAGAGAAATCACAATATAATCTACCTTCAATTTCAAGAATGATGTATTATATCGTGATCGTTGGTAGCGGAGGGACTGGCGGATATGCAGTTCAGCGAATTACAAAAATAATGAGTGCTTTTAGTAATGTGAATTCCTTTTTGCTCATAGCAGATCCGGATTCAATTGAAGACAAAAATTTGCTTCGGCAACCATTTATCTCTTCAGATATTGGACTCAAAAAAGCCGATGTTTTATCTAAGAGATACGGTTCAACTTATGGACTTAAAATTGGGTCCTATACAAATTCATATATTGAATCAGTTGAATCTCTGGAGAAGTTGTTTACTCTCACGGATTATCGTCATGAGTATAACCAACATATTCAAAAAGTCTTGATTGGAGCAGTGGATAACGTGCGTCCGTAAAAGACATTTAGCTGAATGACAGGGAAGCCTGCCAAGAGTGTGGCCTCTTGCCACTCCATACCTTACCTCAAAGGGAAACCGCTTGGGGGACAATCGCATGGTAACAGAAGAAGTGGCAGAATTGAAACCACGTCGATTCTGAGTGCTTCTGGAGTGAGACGAAACTATATGGCTAAAGCTGAATTGCCTGAACCCAAGCTCTAGGAGGGAAGAACGCGCCCCCCTTCACGTCATCGTGGGAAAGAGTGAAGGTGAATTTTAGGTTATGTGGGTTCGTTATCCTCGCATACGTCAACCGTAGATTCAGCCGCCTACAATAAGCAGGTTACAAGAGCGAAATGGGAGCCTAAGTAGTTTCTTAAATATCAGCTAAGGGTTAAACGGAGAACACCTACGTTGGAACGCTCTGAATGAGCTATTAGACAATGGTCTATGAATATCCAATATGGTGTCGGAGCTCTCGTAGTAGTCTGAGGAACCTGAATTAACAGGGATTGCCGTAAATTCGGAAGCGTGAAAGACGCCCACACATTCATGGAGGCATGAGTGACACTACTGGTGCTGGCGAAGGAGAGCAGGATTACTTTTCTAAAACATACGAGAGGTTATGGTGGAATACCATGCAGAGACTTGATGTAGTTTTAGACATCCTACAAGAAAAGACTAAAGTGGAGAATTTTAAATTCACGAATCTGTATCGTATTCTTTACAATTCCGAGCTGTACTTAAGAGCCTACTCGAGAAAAGCTTCTAACCCAGGCAATATGACGCCTGGTTATGACGGAAAGACAATCGATGGGTATAGTCTCGATAGAATTAACAGAATGATCAAGTCTCTTGGGGACGAAAGCTTTCGTCCCACCCCCACCAGAAGGACGTATATCAAAAAGAAGAACGGTAAGATGCGTCCATTGGGCATTCCTTCAATGGATGACAAGATAGTTCAAGAAGCAGTCCGAGTGATTTTGGAATGCCTATATGAGCCGACCTTTTCTGAAGATTCTTTTGGTTATAGACCTGGTCGTAGCTGTCACACAGCAATCCTTAAGATAAGGGATAGATGTAAAAGTACTAAATGGTGGGTTGAGGGGGACATTGAAGGATTCTTTGATAATATCGACCATGATATTCTTATAAACATCCTTCGTAAAAAGATTAAGGACGAAAGATTCCTTAATCTGATCCGTAAGTTCCTTAGAGCTGGATACGTGGAAAACTGGGTGTATCATAAGACTTTCAGTGGCGCTCCGCAAGGTGGCATATTGAGCCCAATACTCTCCAATATATATTTAGGTGAACTAGATTTTTTTATGGAAAACCTTATTCAGAAATTCAATAAGGGAGATGCAAGGGGACACAGTAATGCCTGGGGTAGCGCCAACTTCCAAGTCAAAAAGTACCGCAAATACTACGCGGCATGCACTGATCGGAAGGAGAAAAAGACAATCTTAGGTAAGATAAGGAAATCTGAGCTGATTCAACGTAGTATGTCAAGCAAAGATGACATGGACGCGGGGTTTCGTAGGCTAAAGTATTTCCGGTATGCAGATGATTTTATTATCAGTGTAATCGGAAATAAAGAAGATGCGGCAGAACTAAAACAGAAAATCAAGCAGTTCCTTAAGGAAGAGTTGAAGTTGAATCTCAGCGAGGAGAAAACTTTCATCACTCACAATTCAAAGCCAATTAGATTTCTTGGGTACGAAATTGAAATCGCGAGATCAAATGCAGGTATTCCAACGAAGAGGGGCTTAGTAAAACAGCTCAACGGGAATGTAATACTACGCATGCCTCACGACAGAGTAAGAGAGTTTCTCTTGAAGAACGGATATATGTCAATTGGACAAGATGGTAGCTGGAGAGCCAGACATAACAAACCTCTAACTAATCTTGATGAACTTGAAATCATCAGATCGTACAATGCAACAATTAGAGGCTTTTATAACTACTACCAGCTTGCACATAACATATTCAATTTTCACCATCCGTACTTCATTATTCATCAAAGCTTTCAGAAGACGCTCGCCAATAAATATAGGACATCGGCAAGCGAGATACGCCGAAAGTATTCAATCGATGGCGCTCTTGCAGTTACATATAAGAACAGCAAAGGGAAGCTAAAGATCAACAAACTTTTTAATGGACCATTTAAGCGGTCCGAGAAGGCGTTCGTTGATGTAGACGTCGATCAAATACCTAATAAGCTTATCTACACTGGAAGAGGAAGCCTTATGGCAAGACTTGCTGCAGACACTTGTGAATGGTGTGGTACTTCTGGGGTAGAACTAGAGATGCACCATGTACGTAAACTCAAGGGTTTGAAGGGTAAGGAGCTATGGGAAAGAGTAATGATAGCGAGACAACGAAAAACTATAGCGCTATGTAGGAACTGTCACGTGGATTTACACAAAGGTACACTTAGGCAATATGTAGGATGTTAGTTATCTGGAGAGCCGGATGAGGTGAAAGCTTCAAGTCCGGTTCCGAGGGGAGCCTTGAGAAACCGGTATGCGTAAACATATTTGGCGCTTGGGGCTTACCCTACGACTATTCACGAAACATCATGAATGAATACTTCAATAAAACCGATGATTTGATTTACATCGATGCCGGTATTGAAGGAGTGTTTATTCCTGAAGATAAGACGGAGGAAGAGTGGACTCCGGAAGAAGTCTTAGACAATTTGGAAAGTGGGTATTCAGGTCAAGTCGTTGTAGGTCTTAAGAAAGCAGGAGAGGTCATTTTGCCAGCTCTTAATTCGGTATATCCTATCGATGCGAAGGATGCTATTCCACCTTCTCACAACTGTGGACTAGAGCCATATCAACCGCAGCGAATGATCGCAAATGAAATGGCCGCTTTTCAAATCTCTGCTGTCCTTAACGAGTTATTTAGTACTAATAGTGTTGTCGTACATTTTAATAATTTTGACGCTCGTTTTGGCAGTTGCCGTCCAATCTATGCAGATGAAGTTTACCCAGTAAAGTAATCCAAGTCGGAAGTATTTTAAAATATAAAGAGTTAATAACAATAATCCCCGTTGATTGCATATCTTTGGGGATTTACTTTTATTCTAGAGACGTTTTTTCTTCAACAAGACAAAAAAAAGAGACTCCTTGAAAGAAGTCTCTTTTGGTTACGGCAATTATCCATCGAAACCTTTAGAAAATTCGTAACTATTAATAACAGCATCTATTATTTCTTTGTTTTCATTGTAGTACTTAGTTGATACTTTGAATCCTAATAAGTACTCAATACTATTATCTAGAATATATCTAAGATCCAATTCTGTAATTTCTTCACCTAAAGTGATAAGAAGATAAGCCTCTTCATTATTTTTCAACTTGATCTTATCGTAGTTAGTAAGATCTTTAGCAAATTCCTCCATATAAAAACCTGCATATGCACTCAGAGATACTTCTTTTCCTTTAGTAATTTCAATGCTAGACATATCTCCGGATAATACACCCAGGTTCCAATTTTTAGGGTATTTAAAAATATAACCAAATCTTTCATTTCTATAGGTTTCCCAGTTCTTGAAATCCACTTCATTATTTGGCTCAATGGTTTCTGGTGTTTCTATTGGATTTGGTTGCTCAATTGTTTGTGCGGTTGAATTACTAGATGCAACAATATCTGACACGCTTGGTTCAGGTATTGTTTTCTCTTCGATTTTCCTCCAATTGCTCACTTTATGATTATTCAAATCGTACTTCCAAATCGCTTGACCATTTTTAATATCAGCAGCATAAAAAAATCCATCAAAACAACCGAAATAAATTTGCCCATCAGAAATAACAGGTTTTGAGCCAACAGTATCATTTGATTTATACTTCCATATTTCAGATCCATCAATTGCACTTATGGCAAACAGGTAATTTCCACTACCGAAATAAAGAATTTCTTCCTCGATTGTCGCTGGTGCACTTAGTCCTTTGGCGTTAAATCTCCATTTTACGGTTCCATATGCATCATCTATAGCAATGATATAGTCTCCATCCCCTAAAAAGACATCTCCCTTAGATGCGCTAATATAATAATCTCCGTTCGAAATTTCAGTTTCGTATTTCCAATTCAGCTGATGAGTTTTGATATCAACAGCATAGATAAAGCCACCTGTTCCAAAAACAACATTATTTTGAGTTACTACTAGAGGATTTTGTATAACTCCAAAAGCTTTATTTTCTTCTTCGTTGATTTTGTATTCCCAATATTCGTTTGAATTAATATTGTAACCATAGATATAACTAAATCCACCAATATATAAAACATCATCAACTAAAGTTGGTTGTGATGCTGTTTCTGCCACCGTCTCATACTCCCAATTTGTTTTACCCGTAGTGATATCTATATTTTTAATCATCTCTTTATTTGTACCTTGATTTATCCCTGAATAATAAAGCGATCCATCACTTGCGATATATGGATATGAAGGATTATCTTTTAGTTTCCATTTTTCCTTACCACTTATCGCATCTACGCCAATAAGGGAGGCTTCATCTCTGTAGGCAACGATACCATTATTAGTTACTGTTGTAGTATTAACCAAATTTGCTACAGCTTTTTTTTCCCATTTCAGAGCTCCATTTTTTTTATCAAGTGCATAAAAGCTCCCCGTCCCAGCTCCAAAGTAAACGTTATTTTCATCTAATGACGGGTAAATAGGAAAATACACATTCTCTTTTTGAATTTCTTTATCTGGTATTTGAACATCACTTTCTTTCATACACCCTGTTAGAATTGTTACTAATGAGATGATTACAAATAATTGAATTTTACGCATGACGCTCCCCCGATTTCTTCTTACACTCGATAGATATAACATCACCTGAATATATCAAAATTAATTATTATATTATAATGTAAAGAATTAATAAATATGTCACAAAATCAGTGCTCAAAATAACACCTTTAGCGCGTTATTTCCAGAACTTGTAGGCAAAATATATATGGTTATTAACATTTGGAAAGCTTGAGTTTATAAGTCAATTTACAGGTCCCTGTCGGTGAAGACGCTCAGTTCTAGTCTATCAATCATTTCTTTGTTATAAATTGCAGTTTATTGACGAATATCTGTAAATGTGGTAAATATAATATATTATGATTCATCGAATTTTCTCTTGTCGTTAGTGATTCGACAGAGTTGGAGTTGTACTGGAACACGACCAGTTCATAAATATTAGGGCTTATTTTGCCATGGAGACGATAGACACCTGTTTGGTGTCTTTTTGCGTTCCATGGTTTTTTTGTGCCTATAGGAGGAGATAAAGTGGATCCGGTAGATATTAGTCGTACAGCTGAGCAGTATGTACTTACTGAGTTGCCTTCAGAGATGCTCCCGCTTCATGAATATGATGAAGTTCATGTCAATGTATCGGGTGGGGTAGATAGTGTCGCAACGGCGCTTGTAGCCCTTCACGGGTATCATATTCCAAAAGAAAAAATCAAGCTTGTCCATATGCGTGTCGATGGAGATCCAGAAGATACGACTAAAAGACAATTGTTTGATTGGCCGCAGACCGATGGATACCTTCAGTACTTAAGCGAAAAACTTGATCTGCCCTTAATCGTTATATGGGGTGATTTAAGTTTAGAAGAGAGAATTCGGGACCGTAAAATGTTTCCGGACTCCAGCTGCCGTTTCTGCACTTCGTATATGAAAAGAGATGTTTATGCGAAGTGGGTTCGTCAATTCGATAATTGCAAGATCCTGTTATTGACTGGTGAACGATCTGAAGAATCTAAGGAACGATCTAAGAAACCTGTTTTCATGCTTCATTCGGCACATGCGACGAACAAAAAGAATCGCACCGTTCATTGGTTGAAACCCATTAAAGATATGCTTAAACACCAGGTGCGCCAATTAGCCGCGGATTATGGAATCGAACTACATCCCTGCTATGAGTGGGTAAGCCGCTGTTCCTGTAAATTTTGCATCTTTAATACAGCTTCGGAAATGCAGCGTACCTCACGACTATTCCCTGAGGATTGGGAGTACTTAAAGCAGATGGAGGTTGACTTAGGTCACACTTTAAAAAGCCGTAATGGAGGTTCACTTTCTCTTAGCGATTTCATCCAAGAAGACCAGCTTTCTTTACACAGCATAATGTGGAGCGCGGAACTAGCATATATATAGCCAAACGGGAGGAATTTTACATGAGTAGATCGATATTTATAGAAAAACCTGTTCAACAAATACACCCTTCATTGATTAATCGCATGAAAAGAATCCTAGAAGAGGTTGTTATACATTCTAAGTTCCACTGCGACTTTTATAAAAAAGACTTGAAAGCAATGGAGCAATGCTCCAAATTCGCTTGGTTTGTATATGATTGTGGAACACATTTCATTCCATTAACTAAGGATGCCATTTACTCTTTTGAAAATGAATGGATCGGTAACATCGATGATTTAAAACCGAACAATCTAGCGAAGAGTACGGATCGCCTATACGTTTGTAATACGAGAACAGGTAATATGACCCGTATCCATAGTTATAAAAACGGAAATCTATTAAGCAAATTAAGCCCTAGTTAATAATATTTCGGGCTCCTAAAGAGAGATAGAAGGGAAACTCACTTCTATTTTTCAATTAGGTGGCCTGACAAGGTGTTAGCCGCCCCATTAAACACTACTAATTTTCTGAAAGGAATGATGATAATGACAGCACTTAAATTACAGATCTTATTTGAAGAGGATAAAGCAGAGGGGAATGTATCAGCGTATATTCCAGTATTTCGCCTTGGTGTTTTAGGAGATACTTTAGAAGAAGCGCGAGCTAATGCTATAGATTTAGTACAAGCCGAGCTTGAAATTGCTAAACAACAGGGTAGAGCCATCCCTAAAGACACTGCTATCATCGAGACCATTTGCTTCGATGATGTTGTTACTCAAAAATAGAGTCTTCGATCCGCAGGCAGTTTAATTGAAAATTTTATTTGAATTTATTGATTACCAATGATATCTTTAACTCAAACATAATAATTACCATTTCAAGAGGAAACACCTCTCACAGTAACCACTGGGAGAAGTGTTTCCTCTTTTCATTTTATTTAGGGGGAATCGATTAATGAAGCAGCAATCATTAACATGCACTCATTTAGAAATTCGTGAACAAACCACACATTATTTGCAGTCCATTAATAGGTTGGTTTTAGGACAGCATGCTCAAGAAGTATCCATCATGTTACCGAAATATGGTGGTATTAAAGCACGCTTTGCAGCGTTCGGGCTATTTACAAGTACCGGTGAAAAGTACATTTTGTCAGTAGAAAATCTGATCACAGCAAAAGGCACACTTATGGCATTTGAAGGTGAATGGGATAGTGATGTAGCAATTAAAGCTTCGTACCCATCTATTACTGCATGCTTCCCTGGCTTATCTCAAAGTACTTATCGCGGTTTATTAGTTGAGTTGCTTGCAATCATGTATAGAGTCCTCACTATATTTGACTCCCAGGATACCGATGATAACTCTGCAGCTGGAATTAACGGTCGCATGACTGTAGATTGTTATGAAGTTCTTACAGATGTAGAGTGGATCGAGGATATGATGCATGAATATGATAGAGAATCGATTACATAAAACACTCCTGCAGCCGTAACATTAATATGTATGAAAAAGAACACTCGAGTCAATAAATAGCACTTACACCGCTTCAAACTCAAGTCATTATAATCACCCTGCACAACATGCCTGGGTGGTTGTTTAAGGAATTCGACGATTAACTCAAACGACAAGCAACAATAGATATTGGAGCGGCTTAGGATCGCTCCAGATTGGTTATCTACACCATTAGTATGGTCTGCAGCTACATGCTCACATAGCTTGAATGAAAGTAGTTAATTATTTCAAAACGTTGATAAACAAACATGTGTTCGTGTATAATGAAAACAAACGTTCCTATTCGGAGGCGCTCTTTATGCAAATACAGACTGGCCAGAGAATTGAAATCGTGTATCAGGATAAAAGCGGGAAGATTACACAACGAATAATAGATGTGGACGGTATTCGTAACGGCAGAATACGCGCTACTTGTTTGAGGAACGGAGCGCCAAGAGTGTTTTTAAACGATAATATCCTTGCTTGGCAACCGGTTAAAAAAAGAGGAGAAATAGCATGAGTAAATTTATCAAAAGAAATGTGAGTTCTACTTCAGCCCTTACAGTATTTAGTGAGCTGCTAAAATACCCATGGATTATCCGAAAAATATCAGCGGATAAAAAGTTCCTTGGGCACATCATAGCCATCTACAGATTTGATATAGGTTTGGAACACAGAGAATCTTATGAACGTAAAGATAACGCGTTAAGCGCCTTAAGGATGCTTTGGCATGCTTAGCGACACAGCACGTAAGCTAATTATGATAATGAAACATTCTTCGGTTTATCATTCTCATATGCCAACCCTCAAAGAACTAGAGATCAAAAGCGGGCGCACTCCCGATAAAATTTATAAGGCATTTAAAGAACTAGTTGATAAAGATTATATCGAATGGGAGCCCCACGCTGCCTTAGAGAGGGCTGTAATCATTAAAGGTTGGGAAACTCCTGACATAAGACTTAAAACCTCCCAGACAGACGTACACGAGATAGGGTGGGGCGTGGATGGAGGTAATATCGAATACTGGACAAAATATTAGGAGGATGAAATAGTGAGAAAAAAGCTAGAAGGGAATGGACTTTGGGAGAGTAGTCGAATGATTATGCCGGAACACGAACGACGTATAATTGCAGATCAGCGTAATCAAGAGATTCGCTACAAACCCGAGCTTGATCCACAAGCATGGGATGAAATCAATGAAGTGGTGGCTAAGTCAATTGAGGATCATAGTGCAATCACATTAACTATGTTCGACCCTAATGAGAATATAGTTATCGAAGGAATTGCTACGAGGATCGATAAACAATTGAATCAAATCAAAATGAGATGGCCAAACGATGACTATGATTGGATCAAAATAGATGATATTATTAGTGCTAATGTATAGTAGATATAGTATTAATGAAAATGAATGATTCTGATACCTATAACTTGATTATCTAATAATATTTTCGAAAGATAATAGTATAACAATGTATATTTTAATAGATGAATGCTTATATTATTATATGAATAGGGATAAAACTGCTAGAAAGAAACCTGTGCTCTTTATGAGTGCAGGTTTTTTTCTGAACCTATGGAGACCATGCTAGCCAATTTACATAGCTTGAAAGTGGAAACAAGAAGGTCCACCTGTTTCGTATCATATTTACGTTCTATCTATTCCTGAAAAACCATACCGTGATTATTTTTTTGCTTTTGTTTGCGAAAAAATCATTATTTTTTTTGATTATTATACAAATTACGACAAAAAGATCTAAATACATATATTTACTTTAATTACCTTTATCAGTATAATTCATTTGAATGCCGAGCGAGAGCTTTTTAGTTCCGTGCAAACCTTTGCGCAAATTTGAATGTGTACTTAAATTACATTGAAGAGGTGGAGTTTCGGTGGAAAAGAAAAAATTAAAAAAGATTAGCCGATTTATTTTTTTAACCTTTTTTTTCTGTACAACGACAATAAATTCTGATACCTACGGTTTGGCGAAGGAAGCGAACAATATTGTAAGCGGAACCAAAATGTTCGATGAAATGAAAACGCCTTCCGATAATTTGAATCTAACAAAGCAGAGTGTACGACAATCAGGAACAGAACTCCTAGAGGAGCGTACGCTGTTTTCTAAGCGATTTCTGCAAAGTGATGGAAAAATAAGAGAGGATTTCTCACTAGTTCCCGTTCATTATTTGGATGAGACAGGAAAGTACCAAGATATTAATACAAAGCTTACGAAAAATTCTGAAGTAAATGCTATCCCAGAGACAGTTTCCAAAGATACACATTTGAAAAAGCTCGAACTCGCAAATTCTAAAAACTATAGCTCAAACACGAAAAAAAACAGATCTTTGAATGCATCTTCATTCACTGCATTTCAAGTTCCGTTTAGCGTAGATATTCCCAATGATATTTCAATGGGATATACCATAGGGAAGGATAAAGAAAGTATTACAATTACACCGCTGGGGGGAACGTCTTCTTTGGGTGCATTAGATAAAGAGAGCGCTATTGTGTACAAGGATGTATGGCAAGACAGCGATATTGAACTGGTGGTTACAAACATAGGCATTAAGGAGAATATTATTCTTCATTCCAAAGAAGCCCCCGACACCTTTAAATTCCAAATCCAGCAAAGCAGCAGCAACTTGAAAAACTTGATTATGATGCCTTCTTACCTATATGACAGCAACAAAACCTACCGAGAAATTGAAACAAAAATGAAAGATAATGAACTGACAATCTCTTATGATGATACCGGATTGGTCTACCCGATTACCATAGACCCCACCACAACAATTTTGCCTGTGAGGGCACAATATGTCGATCCTAATAACGCCAATCAATCCTATACTTGGGAACCGGTCATGAAAGTCGGTATTGTCAGTCAATATTATCAATATTATTCGTATCTCAAGTTCGATTTGACTGATTCTATTCGAAAAGCTCAAATAAATTCAGCCAGCCTGCAATTGTTCGCGCCCAGTATAACTGCTGGTACTAGCACTGTTACTACGTATGCGTTAAATCAAACTTTGCCCGATATTGGTGTGACCTATAATTCTCGTCCCGTTTTCAATAATTCAATCAAGGGTAGTTCAGTCAATATTACAACCGCAAATCAGTTCTATACCTTTGATGTGACTTCCATCGTTAAGAACGATTTGTTGACCAAGAGCACTGTATCGATGGGGTTGAGCGGTTCAGGAAGGATGGAGTTTACAACTCCTTGGTCGGGCGATCCTAATAAATTTCCCAAGCTCAGCATTGTTTATAATGGAATAGCTAGTCCGATTGTATCTGAAGCTAAAGCGACTATGGTGGATGAGAATTCAGTTAGATTGAACTGGACAGTAAATGAAGTCAATGGATTAACGCAGACCCAATTCGAAGCCGTTAAATTCACTTATTCAAAGAAATCACTTACATATTTTCAAGCCAGTAAAGTAACTGGATTTTCGTCCAAATATGTCGATTTCAATAAGCTGAGCAGTGGAGGGTATTATTTTGCAGTCAGATCTTATAATGGTTCCGCATGGAGCGAATGGACTTATAGCAATTACGTCGAAATTGATAACAAGAATAAGTATGATGCATCTAATCGTTTAAAATCGATGGAATATCCGGATGGGTCAATTGTCGAGTTTACCTATGATAATAATGGAAATATGCTCAAGAAGATCCCCATATTTAATACAACAAATTTGAGTAAATCGATAGCAGACGGTAATCCAATTGAGTGGACTTACAACAAATATACATTTATTTATGACAATCCCAATGATTTTATAAATACCGAGCTAGATACTCAAGAGCCGGAGCGGGATATTCGGGGCGTGTATTACAATACTGACAGTACTTACCTGTATGTGATGATTGAGCTTGGCGGAACCAAAGAGTATGAATTGCTAAATCCACATGGCTATGATAACGATAACTATTTTATCTATCTGTCCTCGCCGAAGGTAGGAAGCGGTTTCACGAGAAATAACACCCCTTTACCAAGAGAAGTATCCTTTGAGATCGGCAGTTGGCACAATGATGATGTTACTATACATTCCTATGATCCAAAAACGAAATTATGGAAGTGGGATTGGAGTGGTGACTATTCCAACGATGGCTATCAATCTGTCAAGGTTATGAAAGAGAACCCAGCAAGGAATGTGTATACCAGTGCAATATTAGAGCTGCGTATTCCTTTGAAAAATCTTCCGGAAGTTGATCTCAGCAGTATGATTGTTGTTGCCGGAAGTGACAAATATGATATGGACATCGCTTATTAATAAATAAAAATTCGCATAGTCAAAATGATTTTACTTTTTTAAAGAATATCACTGTTTTTGGAGGCGGATTTACGGTGGTTTTACATAAACATTCGTATTGTGCCCTTCCCTACTTCATTAACTCTAGTCAATTTTGAATACAATGGAATGGGGATTTATAAAAGGTAGTGGTAAATATTCATGTTTTCCATCCTCTGACTTACTGAGTGATAGGAACGTAATTTTTTTTTTGAAGAAACTTTGTATAAAAAAATATACTAACCAATCTATGGAATAAGGGGAAAATATGATGGGCAAAGCTAGAAGAGTATTTACAAGAAGTACGATAGCTTTTCTGCTATCTATTATGCTTTTTATTAATTTACTGGGCGATATGTCGACATCCATTGTGCAAGCAGAAGCTGTAGATATTCCGGTAATTTCCGATTCTGTTTTATCAAGCAACGAAGTCTATCAGTTAACTATTCAGGATATTTTAGATCGTTTTCAAACTACTGAAGTTTTCATCCAAAGCCAGATGGATCAGGGTTATTCGTTAAATGAGATTTACAATCTTTTCTACCAATCCGAAGATCGGCAAATCAGCTATGAGGAAGCCCTCCTGCTATTTAGCTCTTCCGAAATTAATCTTTCTCCTGTCGTAAGCACAGAGGTGTATAACGAACTTCCTTCACCCGCCCTTCGAGGGATTCCCTTGGTACCGATTAGTAGCGTAACGGGTATCGTATACAGTGATCCGGCTACGGAGGAAGCTTCCGAGACGGTCATCTCCAATGTATACTCGAATCAAAGCTCTCTACTGCGAAGTACTACTCTGGACGCGCCAGAAAATCCAAAACTGGAGAAGCCGCCGGTTTATTCGAAAAACTCCTTCAGCGAAGCGCCTTATTCTATCGGCTCAAGCAATGAGTCTATTTCTAGTATAAGCGGAGGACTGTCGCTCCTAAGCGACGATCTGACGTTGCCGGGACGAAATGGACTTTCGTTTACCCTAAGTCGTCAGTATAACAGCAGCGACGCACAGTTCTACGATATGGATTATGGTTCTCGAACTTTCGATTATGACTATTATCGATGGGCTGTCACTTATAATGTTAAACGAGTCCCCATAATTACCAAGTATGACGTATATCTGCGTGAAAAAATGGTTACTGAGTACGATTACAATGCAGATGGAGTGACTGACCACTCCAGCGGTTCTGTGCTTCAGGAGCCCATTCTCGATAGGGTCTACGATACAGAGCAAGAGGCACGGAATGGCGTCAATCTGATTCCGAACCGCACTTACTTAGTACCTATGGACTCTGTCTATCTGACAGCGTCCCGAACTTCAGCCACCAACTCTTTTCCGGATACCGTTGCACCTCAGAATGGATATAGTGGGGTGCTAGGAAAAGTAGATCCTGTGACTGTAACCGGCTCCTATACGCCAGCCAAAAGCAAAAACGCCACGGGTAGCCGTACTCGTGATCTACAAGGCGCGTATAGTGCTAAAGGAGTCTGGGAGCTGAAAAAAGATAGCGGTGAAGTCCCCGAGAAAATTCCATATTCCGATTCGGAAGGATATACAGGCGATTTGACTAGAACCGGAACTACAACTATCAAAGATTGTGCTACCAATGGTACTCCCGGTTATATCTGCACCAAAACCTTTCAAGCCAATTATTCCGGCACCGTGTGGACGAAGGCCTCTCCGGACACCCGGCAATATACTCAGAAATATGGGGGCTATGTTGAACGGGCTGCATATTATTCTCCTGATCGATACACAGCCTGGACTTCTAGTGGCAGTGGACGTGTACGTTATAAGTACTCTCGGGACGGAGTGGCCTGGGTTCTGCCACGGGAAGTAGAGGGGACGAATACGTCCATCGAGTCGTACTTGGGAGGCACATTTGATGAATATCGCGATGCAGTTGCAGCGCAAACCCAATTGAACAATTCCGCAGGAGGCTTCCTCGGTGCGGATAGCAACAATGGGGTGGAAACGGCTCGCTATTACGTAAATTCTCCCGCAGGTACTTCTATATATTCTTACAAAGCCGGCGTCGGCACCGGGTATGAATATTATAATCGGACCACCAAGCCGCTAGCAGAGAAGATGTACCCCATAGGAAAAGGCTGGAGCTGGAATCTGCCTTTTATCGAACTAAAAGACGGCAAGAGTATCGTTCATCCAGGAGACGGTGGTAGGTTTACCGTCGAGAATGGTGCGCTGAAAGGAAGTGAATGGCAAGGTATCAGTTTTGCCCTGGATACCTCGGTGACAGTAAACGACGAGAGATCGCAGTATGTGCTAACTAGCGCCGATGGACTGCGTAAGCAGTATTTCAACGCAGAGGGTTTCTTAATACAAATTGCAGATTCCAATCAGAATACGATTAAATTTCAATATGTCAATAATGCAACCTATGGTACAAAGTTGCTTAGCCAGATCAAGGATGCAATTGGCAATACAATTGAGATTGAATACACATCGCAGGCCGTTACCTTGACGCAAGGAAGCCGGAAAGTCGTGTACAACAAACATACGGAAGAAGGCATAGAGCTGTTGGATAGCGTCAGAGATCCGATAGGTCGGAAAACCACGTACAGCTATAAGATCAAAAACGCTCGCTTTAATCTGTTCAGCGACCATACAGAGCGAGAGGCTACTAACCCGTACGCCTTGATCTCCCAGGTGCAGCATCCGACAGGAGCGATTACCAAGTACGACTTTGAGGATCAGCCCGTCAAGCGTTACCTCGGAGAAAGCTCCTATAATGAGAGCTTCCGTCTGTCTTCACGCTGGGATCTGATTATCTATGAAAACGGCACGTCTTCCGAATATAACCGGCAGTCGGTGTATTATAACAACACTGACATGGGATCGTCCGCCAACCAGGATTTCAACTTCTCGACCACCCTTAGTGACGGTCTGACAGAAACTTTACTTAACTACCGGAAGGATTACATTGATACCGAGACAGCGGCCCGTTTCTACCTGCAATCTTCGGTGCAGAGCGCAAATGGACTAAGTAAAACCACAAATTACGAGTACGGAAAGTATGTAGACGGCCGATCGTATCCGGCTCAGTCAGCAACGAAGGTCACCACCTCCAATAACAAAAATGGAGATGTTCTGACGACCCGCGCTTCTTATGATGATTACGGTAACACGATCGAGGCTACAGATGCTCAAGGGCGTACAATTACGTCTATCTATGACGACCGGCACCTGATTTTAAGCACGCTTGAGCCGGCCAATGAAGGCGTTCTACGGTATACGTCCTATTCCCGAAACTCCCAAGGTCAGGTTACGAGCATTACCATGCGGAAAAATAATGCTGCCGGAGTGCTGCTACAAAACATTACGTTTAATGCTTTCGATTCCTACGGGAACATCCTTTCTAAGACTGTGCGTAATGGAGAAAAGAACATTACGACGACAACGGAGTACGATAGCAGAAACCATGCCTTCCCGGTGAAGCAACAAATGGATGTGAGCGATGCCCAAGGACAGACCCGCACGGTGTCGGTGAGTGGAGAGTACGACTCTACAAACGGGAAATTGACGGCTGCAACAGATGGAGAAGACCGTCGCACCACTTACGCCTACGACCTATTGGGCCGGGTAACAACTGTCACCCATGCTGCTGATCAATCGAATCTCAACGCTGTGTATGATGACCTATTGAATACGATAACGGTTACCGACGAGAATAAAGCGGTCAGCCAAACCCAGTGGAACGCACTGGGTTGGCAAGTTCAGAGCGGAATCTGGGAACAAGGTGTTTATAAGAAGAAGTCCAGTACGGGATACGATGCATTCGGACGAAAAGCTTGGACTCAAGATGCTCTGGGCAACAAGAATCTATACCAATATGACGCTTGGAATCGGTCTACCGGCGTAGAGTATCCGGATGCTTCGGAAACGATTCAAAAGTATAACGACGAGCTTCGTACGATTACGTCGACCACACGAGAAGGTTATTCCCAGATAGAGACCTTTAATCTGTATGGCCAAAAAATTAAGCTTGAAGAGCAAGAGGCTCCAGGAAGTGTGATCCGTCAGCTTGCTAGCTACACTTATAATCAGGTAAATGGCAAAATCGCGCAGCAGACGAATAGCAACTCGACAACGAAATACGCTTACAATGACAACGGTCTGCTAATTGCGGTAACCGATGCGTTGGGAGAAACTACCCATTACGGATATGACATGCTGGGCAACCAGTTATCGGTGACCTATCCGGGCGGCAGCAGCAAGCAGAAGACCTATAATGAGCTCGGGTTAGTGCTGACCGAGACCGACGAGAAGGATCAGGTCACGATCAACAGCTACGACAATACGGGGAATCTCCTATCTCAGCAGGATCGCAATGGAGTAACGACGAACTATACGTATGACAAACGCAACCAGTTATGGAAAAAAATCAGCCCCGATGAGACAGTGGAGTACACTTATGACCTAGTAGGTAACCGCCTGTCCATGAGTGACAAAATGGGAATCACCTCCTATCAATATGACTCGGATACGGGACTACTGAAACAAATTACCTATCCGGATAAATTAAAGATGCAGATTTTGGAGTATGATGCCAACGGCAACCCTATTGAAATGTCAGGTCCATTTGGTGTTGTGAGCAAGTATGCGTACGATCAAATGAATCGACTGAAAAGCATAGGAGCTAACCTGGAGCAGCCCACCATTTCCTATAGCTATAATAAAAATGGAGATTTGAAACAGGTGGATACGGACAGCGGGCTGCGTCATACGTATCAATATGCGGGACTGGATTTGACCCGGGTAAACGAGGAACTGGCAGGTCGTTCATTGAACGATTACCAATATAAGTACGATCTCAACAAGAATATTCAAAGTAGGATCTGGACCCAAAGTGGGGAGAAAACTGTCTCTATAATCGATACATTTGGTTATGATGATTTAAACCAGATTCTGACCAGTACAGAGAACCAAGGGGAGGCGTATACCTACGATGTTCGCGGCAACCGAAAAACGCTGGTTTCCGGTGCTACACATGAGTCCTTTGCAGATAGAACCTATGTGTATGATAAGCAAAATCGGTTGACCCAAGCGGTTGTAGATGGGGAAGTAGTAGACTACAAATATAACGGGGATGGTCTTCTAGTTGAACGTACAGAGAAGGGCGTCACGTCCCGTTATTATTATGATGGAGACCAAATCATCAGTGAGGCTATTTTGGTAAACGGCCAGCCACAGTTGGTAGCTAGCTACCTGAGAGGAAACCAGTTAGCATACATTCGATATGCGGATGGAAGTATCGTTTATCCGGCATATAATGGTCATGGAGATATTGTAGAGATTCGTAGCCAGCAGGGAAATGTGTTAAACCAATACGTTTATGACATCTGGGGAAATATCACTAAACAAGAGGAAACTGTGCATAATCCATTCCGATATTCTGGTGAGCTGTGGGATGATACAACGGATCTCCAATATCTGAGGGCTAGGTGGTACGAACCGAGTTTGGGACGGTTTTTGAATGAGGATACGTATGAAGGGCAGATTACTAATCCACAGAGTCAGAACCTTTATACGTATGTGCATAATAATCCGTTGATTTATAGCGATCCATCAGGTAATTATTGCGTTTCTTCTAATGGAAATAATACACATGCTGGATTTTGTTCGAGTAGTCCACAAAAATATGAAATGTCAGATGTAATGATAGAAGGTATGCCATATATAAATAATGGAGTATTGCGTGGGTATTATCGAGCTGATGCCTCCATAATATGGTTATCAAATGATGAAATGAGTAAACAATCGTTTTGGCAGTTTATGACCAAATCTGAATATCAAGAATATGTAGAAGCAGTCCCTTTAGGAAATATGATAGTGATGGGCGGATTTAGTAGCTTAATGAAGGTGGCCACGGCACCTTTATCTGCTTCAAAGCCAGATAATGTTAAAGGGACAGCCCTAAAAATCCCTCAACTTACAATTGATAACAAACAATTCGGAGAAAAGTTTGCCAAGCATAAGAAGGATTATCCAGGAATGGATAGAATGGGATATACAAATCAAATTAAGGATATATATAATAATCCAGATAGAGTTGTGTTTGATAAAAATTTTAATGAATATTATTTTTTACAAGGTAAGAATCTCTTGAGACTAAAGGAAAATGGTAGTTTTATTAGTCTTTATCCTGGTGCGGATTCCACAAGAGTAATTAGAGCAATGAGAGAATCGCAATGATAGAATAGCAACGAGATAATCGAATTGAGGAAGGTGCAAAAGTGAGTGCTAATATTGATTTAATTATATTCACAAAAAAAATGATAGATCTTAATTGGCTTTTTAGTATCGTACAGAATAAAGGATTTAATACATCTATCAATAAGATTGAATCTGTGAGAAATTGGGACTTCGATGATATGCAAATTCATTCTTGTGAAAGTGAAACTAAAGAAATTATCGAGCTGCTTGAGGTAGGGAGAATTATATTAATAAATGGTATTGTTAGTAACAATGAATTTGTAGTAATTCTAAATAAAACAGAAAATGTTTATGAGACAAGTGTTTCTCTAGACACAAAAAATTTTCCATATTTTGATAGCGACATGTTAGATGAACGTACACTACCCTTTTATGATGAAGTGTCGGAAGTATTGTTATCTCCTGAGATGGTTAATAATTTAATTGTTTCAGCATTAGGTGTTGAGGTGCTTGTTAATTATAATGACGATGTTCATGAACTCTGTCTTAATAGTTATAATGTGGTGCGATGGGTTTTTGGGATTGATAAGAAAATAAGTAATCATAGTCTTAAAGGCTACAGGCAGGTGACGCCTCATATTTTGCATAAAATTACTTGATGCTTGATTTTTTTGACTACATCAATACGAAATTGCTACAAGATAATACTCGTTATTTATGATAGGGTTATTGTGCTTATTCAATTATCAATCATCGTTTAAAACTAATGTACAAATTTAACCCGATATATTTTATGGACCGCATGGGAAATAACTCCCATGTGGTTTCTTTTATATTAAAAGGTCATCATTACAGAGACATATACACATAATCCGTATTTTGTGCATATGTATGAAAGGCTTATTAGTAACCCTATCCTACTGTACGTTGATGAAGCAAATCCGATTGCATTGTTACAGCTGTGTGATGCAAATGTGGTTGCATTAAAAAGAGCCCTTATATATCAAGGACTCTAAGGAATCACGCTCCTGGTACTCCCGGTTAAATCAGGCTTCGCTTCGGACGCTGGCGCCGGCAGTCGGATCGAGCAGCTGTAGATCACACTTCCGGGCTCCAAATAAAGCCAGGCTTTGCTACCGACGCGTAAGTGCCGCCGCTCAAATCGAGCAGTTTTAGATCAAGTTTGCGCTTCCAGATGACGCCAGGATTTGCTGCCGACACGCCTGTGACGGTGGGTGTATACCCAGCGATCGATGAGCCAGGCGGCGGACAGTTACAGAGCCACCATCAATCTAGATAAACATCAATTCGTTCCAAAAAAACCTGACCAGGAATCAATATAACGCCCAGTTTTATTATTCTTTATCTCCATTAAAATACTTTGTAGGTTGTGTTTCCTCGTGTCTACACATTTGCATGCAGCTTTTAAGAGTCTCTCCTCAACAGTACCAGTAGTTGTCGAAATATAGTAATCACATACACGATTAATCACCCGAGCTGTTAATAACGGATAAATTAGATTTTGCTCCTCCAACGGAATTTCAGTATCTTTAACTCTAACCCCATCGCTTTGGAAGGTAACAGCTGCATTTTTAAATATAATCCCCCCTTCTGCCCGGCCAAGCCCTTCCCATCTTCGTTTTGGATCGTTATTAATCGCATGCTCATCAAGCGTAACGAGAGTTGCGACAATGGATGCAAACAAGAGGCGTTCTTTCTTAATTTCCTCTCGCACCGACATTGTGACCTGGAATTCAGATTGGCGGTTATAGTTAGAATCAAGCCGTATTTTTTGGGGGCAAGATAAATCAATCTCCCTTAAGGTTGGTGATGAAATCCACTCTTTATCCGCTGGAGACATGTTTTCGTAATCATGAATGAAATTAACCTCAAACCATCTTTTATAGCTGGTTGGATCTTGCGTTAGAATTTCTATTCCATCTGTATTGTCTAAATAATCGAGCGTTAAATGTGGTTGTAATGCTTCCAAACACCCTAATGCGTGTCCGACATCCCCCTTTAAATAATACAAATAGCTCAAAAAACTAAGAGAGTACTGATAATAGTCTTGGTTTCCATCGAATATTTTACCTGTGAAGTTTTTCGGAATAACCGGCCTGCAGTACTCAACCACTTTTTTGAACGCATCAAAAGCTTCACTATATTTGCCTTCTTTAAATAACTGATGAGCGTATGAAGAGTATACCTCCGGCAATATTGCTATTTTCTTAGAAATGTGAATAATTATTTTGCTGTATTCTTCACTAGAAAAATCACAGAATCTTATATCCTTAAAAATTTCAATTGCATTGTTAGTGAAGTCATAAACACGTTCGTGAGGTTCAAGGCTATCATCATCATCTGTTTCTAATGTGAAGATTTGTTCTCTTCTGTCGATAGGGATAAGCAACTTCCATTTGCGTGTATGTGTATATTCCAAATTCTTTTTATACCGCTCCGCTTGTCCGACTGTCCATAGCATTGTTCCATCATTTAGTACTTTTATAGGTGAAGGTATGGCATTTTCTTGAGTAAATCGGTCGTACAAATTTGAAGTGTTCAACTCAAGAATCTCTGCGAATTTGTCCGCTTCTATCAAGTTATAAATTCGTTCAAATTCAATGTTGTAGAGAAAGTTTAGATCCTGTTGAACATTTCGTTTTATGTATTGTGGAGGTAATTGTGAAAGGCCATCAAGAAGTCTTACTATATAAGCTGTCCACAGTCTCATAAGTTTCGATCTAATGCTGTAAGAATAGGTTTCAAAGATGCTTATTTGCCTCCTAAGATTAGAATCATTAGCACTTAATTCATATATTGTTATTGCTTGATCCAAATCGGTGACAAATCCTAATAGACCATAGGTGCTGGTATATAATGAGCTGCCGATCTGGATAGAATGCAAATCCCTTCCCGACGTTTCCCACGAATGACGGATTGTTTGAATATCATGTTTGAGCCATGCAAAATAACGGGCCAACTCGTTACCTTCCCGTATATCAAGTCGTTCATCAGTAAATTCCATGATAATCCTCCTCCGAAAAGTTTATCTTGATGATCCTTTTCGACATCCACTTGAGATACTACCTTTCACCATAATTGTACATTATTATCTGCACATAAACACTATTAAGGAACTAAGGAACCATCTTTTTTTCTTTAGACTGTTGTCCGTTGATTCTAATTCAGTCGAATTATAGAAACCATTGTTTTTTTGTAATTGGTTTTGCTTCAATCGTGCGGTTTGCAACTAGATTTGCTTCATGTTTTCATTGAAGCAGATCTGGTTGCATTAAAAAAAGCCCTTATATATCAAGGGCTTTAATGCAATACCTAATCCTTCTTCGCACAATTATTCATTTGTTGTACGTTGAAGCAAATCCAGTTGCATATCTCCCATTAAAAACAGCAACAACAAAAACCGTACCCACTTTTAATCCCCCTCAAATATGAACTCTAGTTGCTAACGCGCCGGTGTATCGGTATTAGGTGACATCCGGAAGGAATTACTCTGCATGCCCAAAATCGAGCTTTTTTACGGTAGAATTTTCACTTGTCTTCTGTTTAACACATTTGTTGAAAATTCATTTTGTGTATCAAAAGAATCCCACTCTCCTGCTACAATAATAGTGTTGTCCTTATTTTCATAAAACTCTTTCTGTATTGCCTTGTACAGCTGATCATCTACAAACCGCAATAGAAACTTAAATTTCTGTTTTCCTTTTGGGGCAACCAAGTAAATTTCTTTTTTTTCAGAATCATAAAACTTAGGTTTACTTCGTTTTGCTTCAATAATTCTCCAGCCAATAACATCAGCGCTTTTTCGATACATATGAGCGCTACCGTCATATAGAAGCATTGTTCCAATAATAATTCCGTTGTATGTATCTGTACAATCATAAGCGGTACATAAATCATATATTTGAAGTATCGTACGAGGGGGGTTCGGAATAACTGATCCCTGCCCATGTTTCCCGGGCTCTAACTTCTTAGTTTGAGGTTTGCTTTGAAGAGTTAAAGCTAAGAGTGCTTTATTAAAGTCAAAATCAGTCTCGTTGAAATTATTCGGGTCAAAATTATTAGATTTATAATGAAGGCATTGTTTTATATGACTATGATTCGCAAATTTTGCGCTAAAATAAAATGCTGTACTACCTTCCTTACCACAGATATACATATGGGCATCACATGCTGGATTAGGGCAATAAAAGCGAACCCCCTTGTCCTCTTTAAATGCGTCTCTAGCCAATAGTTTTACTTTTCTTGCTGGATCCCTAAAAACATACATTGCCATTCTTTTCACCATCCCTAAATTTATTTAAGTTGAGCCTATACATACAGATAAGTATCAATTGAGGGCTAACGTTGAGTACTACTCTACCCTTTATACAATCAACTTACTGCGATCTATATAACAAGAGGGAGGTCAACGATAGTTATAATGTGTCTCAATTGTAGCTCACCGTAGCGGATGCCAATTGCCGGCCGTCTTGAGCGGCTACTGAACGCTCTGCAAAGTCTAACACTTCGGCTAAATCCGGGCGAGATGATCAGCATCCGCTGGACGTACATGCTGAAGCGCTAGCACCGCATGACGATCCGAACCTGCATCGAACGATTCCAAATCATCGGATTCGAAAACGATCCGGAATTTGAATCTAAAAAAACGAATCGAAGAGCTATACGACAGTCCTCCGGTAGATGGGCGTGTATTTGTGTCGATGAGCTTGGCCCTTTGTCACTTCAACCTTATCGAGGAAAAGGCTGGTTTCAGCAGCGCAAAACGTCTCGTTTACGTACAACCTATACCCGTCCCCATGAGGTTAAGCACTTGCTCGCTACTTTAGATCTGAAGACTTACAAACTTTACGGGCATGCCTCAAAAACGAAGAAACACCAAGATATTCTTCGTTTTTTTGCTGTGCCTCATCGGCGATTTCCCCGTACAGAGCGTCTGTATATCATCCTCGATAACTTCTCGCCGCATCATCATCATAAAGTGAAGACTTGGGGGCTTTTTGAAAACAATGTCGAACTCACCTTCTCGCCAACATATGCTTCTTGGCTCAACCGAATTGAATGCCACTTCGGACCGCTTCGAAAGTTTGTTTTGGAGGGCAGTGATTTTGCCAAACATCAAGACTTGGCTTTAGCTATTTAGGCATACCTCCGCTGGCGTAATAAGAACAAACGTAAAGCTATTATTTTAAGGGAGAAAAACAAATAGAACTTCCGATATTCCAGAGGAAAAAAATTATCACACGGTTTATATTGAAGAGTCAAAACATGAGAGGTGAATCTTTCTCGAGCAAGCTATCCAAATATGCAGATATTCCTTCTTGAGCGAAGACGTGCTTTACTTCAAGTTGCCAACGAATTCTGAGAACTATAGTTCCAACTAAGGGATACATAATGAGAAATCGAGGTCAGACTATTATATAGTAGAGAACAATTGATCAAAGTCTCTCTTTTTCCTCCGTGACAACTCAATTTCCACATCGTTATATGCAAGTCTTATAATATAAGTACCCATCGACTTTTCACTGACATATACAGATTTAATATAATTAAGATTAATAAGATTAGAAGGGTTTGATAAGAAAATCTGTTTTGAACATTGCTTTAGAATATCTGTTAATGTAGTGGTTGTTTCGATCCCCGATTTGAACTCCCCCTCTATAAATACTACTGACTTGTGTCCCCCCTTCAATTTGTGTGCATAAATAAGATTATTCTCATTTATGTATATCTTTTTGTATAGGGATATAATTTTAATGATTCTGCCTGGAGTTGATTTCGAAATCAACAAGTCTCTTTTCACTAGATCCTTTGCTTTACTAACCGCTTCCATTAATTGTTCATATCTTATTGGCTTGTTTAGAATATCCAAACAGTTCAATTTAAGTCCGGTCAATAACAGCTCTGAATCCATATTACTAGTAACCAATATTAAGTAGGGCTTAATTCCTCTATCCAATAAAATCTGGTATGCTGATAGGCCGTCAATCCCATTTAAACTAAGATTTAAGAATAAGATATCTGGTTCATATTTCTCACATTCATCAATAAGCCATTCCCCAGATGCCACCTTACTAACTACTTCAATACCTAAATCATGAGCATAACGCGCTAACTTTTCTCGGTCCAACGGCTTATTTTCAGCGACAATTGCCGTTAATTGCATATTCATTTCGCAAACACCTTTCTTTTTCTTTCATATATCGTTATATTTCGACATTAAATTTACCATCTACACCTAAATTAAAACCGTTTAGGTATTTTCTCTCACAGTCACAATATTTAAGATATAATCGTACTATAAATAGTACAGTTTCATATGCCTAGGGAGGATACATCATGTCAGAAGATTTCACTTTGTTAATCGAGGAAGATTATGCCGAAAAAAACTTTTCAATTTATGTTCCAGAACTTCGTCTCAGCGCTGTAGGTGACACGGAAGAAGAAGCACTGCTCTGTGCTAAAGAGCTAATTGAAATCTCTCTTGCGACCAATCCGTCCCTGAATTTATATGCAACTAAGGTTTTGCGTATGGAAATTCCAAGATTCACGAATTCCTTCATTTCAACAGCAATTTAACACAGTGCAAAAACCGTTCCCGGCCGCCAGCTTATTAGGGTACGGTTTTTTTGCGTTCATCCGTTTAATCAAATCACTTCAAGAAAACTCAAGGTTTTATATCAGTAATTCATTTCAGAAACTTATTGAGTAACATTAATGCGTTTAATATGTTATAATTCGCTCGAACATCTTCACCCCTTTTTATGGTAGGAGGGTATTATGGCATTATCCCGTGGGATGTGCCTGTTGCGCCCTATTCGTCTTTCAAAAGGATTGACCCAAGATCAATTAAGTATCTTGGTATTTGAAAAGACGGGTATTTCTATGTCACGAGTTATGATCTCTCAGTTTGAAAATACAAGACGACCATTGTCACCAGAACAAATGAGAGCCATTTGTCTAGTCATGGGATGTACTGAAGCAGATCTGTACGAATGGCCACTATGAAGCAGCAGGCCGGAGTAGAATTAACTACTCCCCCAGGTGGAATAGTTAACGATGCCGTTAACATTGATATTGTCAATAAATATATATCGGCGAGTCTAACTGTTTTACTTAGCAGCTTCCAATATCGTATTAATCCATTTTCGCACATCGCAATTAGTGTAATCTGATAACAGTCACATACTCACTGTTGGCTCATCAGCCTAAATAAGCATCCTCTTCGCCTTCCATCGTTTAAACCATCCCATCAAACCCATAACGTGTCATCTTTGAATAAGCTACCATCGCACTAATAATACTAGATTCTTTTAGGCAATTATATATATTGATGCGAACGGCTACATATTGTCCGATCCGGTTCAGATTACCCCTTGATTCTCCTAAAGCCGAGCGAGAGATCTAACCAATGCATTCCCCACAAACAAAAAAACAGTGGAAGTTAAGGACATCAATTTCATGTCCTACTCCTACTGTTTATGATTAGAGTATATTAAGATCCCTTTCCATCAGCGCCTGACTCTCTTGAATCAAGAACGAAAACAAACCGTACGCCATCTATAATTCCAATCTATTTTCCGCTTCTTAATTCCGAGATTTGCTCTCGTAGGTCGGATACCTTATCACGCAGCTCAGTCTCTTTATCCATCATTTTGCGTTGCGTCTCCAATACAGCACGTTCTTTATCGATCTCAGCATTTAACTGCAGCTTTTCAATCTCGCGTATAAAGTTCTGTTCCTTCTTTTCAGCCTCATCCTTAATCTGTTGTAACTCTCTCTTCATCTCTTGCATTTCCTCTTGATATTGCTTAGCTTTCAAAGCAAGTTCTTCGTTAGCAGCTGCCTTGATGTTCGCATTTTCGGCCATTTCCTGAGCAAGAACTACCAACTTAGCGGATTGATCTTTAGATTCTCGAGATTCCTTAACTAGCAGTTCCATTTGATGAAGTTCTTTTTCGGCCGTTTCCCTGGACAGAGCCGCTTCACCTTTAATACGACTAACTTCTAAATCCTTTTGCTCGTTCACTCTCCGGAATTCTTCCTCTGCATCTGCGATCCTTTTATCTGCAGATAGAATGATTTCATTGATCTTTCGATTCGCTTCATCCTGTACTTTCTCTAGTTCTTCTTTTGTTTCGAACAATCGAGCTTTGAGCTCCTCCACTTCTAGCCTTCTATTAGTAATTGCTTCTTGAGAGACTTCTTCTTGATCCCTCATTGTCAAATACATTTCAGTATAGATACCAATAATACGTGAGGCAAATTGGTTAATATCATCTAACCTCGGAATTGAACGACCATTATCTTGTTCCCTTTTTACTTTTTCTAACTGAAGTAGATAGGATATTGCTTCCTTTTGGCTTGCACCGTCTCCTATTTTTTTAGCTATCTCATTAATTTCATCTTTTTGTTCTTCTGCAACTCTAACTGTTGTATCCGCCATTGTATACCCAAACCTCCTATTAAATTAGTGTATGCATTTGTATAATTGTATCCAGTTTGTATACATTTAGTTATTATGAAAGCCATCCCTTAAAAGGATGGCTATACTTACATGATTAAAGCAAATTCTTCATATTAATTATATAGATAATTTCATAACATTCCAAGTGTTAAGTATAGAATATTTCTTTAAACCATCGTATTATTTCTGGACAATTGTCAAAAAGTAAATAAAGTATTAGACACTGAAAAATAAAGTTGTTTGATTCGGTTCGTCGATCGAAAGTCGGTCTATAGAAGGTGTAAAAAACTCCGGTGGCCTTATGCAGGTGACCGGAGTTCCATATTAGCTTTTGTAATTTTGTCTCATCCATGTACAGCAGGTTCCAGCGCTGACCGTTCATTGTAACTTATGTGATCGCATAACAATTACTGCCATAACTACTAGAAATATCGCTGCTAATATACCTAAGATCTGCATAAAAAATGGCCATGTACTAAACTCCATGATATTAAAAGCTTCCATAGATAAACATTCCTATTCAGATAGTTTATAGTGTTTCGTAAAGCACTTGCATGTTCATGACAAACTGCGCTTAGTTTCCAGTAGCATCAAAAATGTTCCAGTTAAATAAAACTTCATTCCGAGCAAAATCTTCCTGCTCATCACATGAGACTTTCATGAAACGTATACCTTCATCTTTAAAATAAATTAAGTAAGGGTGTTCTTCGACTTCATCTAATACTACGTATCCCAAAAATCCAAGCCAAATATTATCAATATACGGATGTACCCAATTGTAGAATGATTTTATCTCGTTTCGATCTCGGAAGACTGATCTAACGCATAATTCCCAACAATCGAACCTGGGATGTTTTTCAAAAAAAGAAAATTCTCCTCTTATATTTGTATCATCGGAAAATGATCGCAGCATCGTATCCCAATTTTCGGTTGAAAATATTTGATAGTTAGGTAATGTGGCAGGCTCTTCTCCCTTACCAGTCATATATTTAATTATCTCAATTACTTCATTTGGTGTATCAACTTTCAACTTAAATCGAGTGTTTAATTCAGCAAAGTCACCCATTCCCTTGCTCCCTTCGATTAGATATTATTGGACTGCTTCTGCTTCAACTATTAGAAAAACGTTATTTTCAGACCCTCAACTTTTGCAGGTCCTCAATTGCTTTGGCTGTTACTACTTAATTATAGCTAATTGGTATCCTTGCTTCTTACATTATTTGAGTCCACAGCTCCGTAACTACGAACAGGACATTAACACTCCAATTCTTTTTCGAAATTAACTATTCCTTTGTATTACCATACTGATCCTGATCATCATAAATGTAAATTGGTCCTTCCCAGTAATATTCACAATCGTCACACTCACGCACTACATACCAACATTCCAAATCTTCATCCCAAAAACGTTCTTCACTCTTATCCACACAACTACAATCATTCTGCAACCATCTATCCCCTTTTCATCAAATTTTCGTACTGTGCATCATCTAACGGGCAGTATAAATAAACTTAATACCAATAATGAACGAGAAAACAAGTCATCTCCTTATTGCGCTGGACATACATATTATTAAGTGTACTTTCTGTGTAGGGGGGCTCGGTTTGAGACTACTGATTCTCGTGGTGGGTATAGTCTTACTTGTTCTACTTTGGACAAACCCTGATAGCTCGGATTTTGAAAAGTGGGTCTATAAGAAAGAAGTGACCTATTTCCAAAGAAGTACTCCTTTAGAACCTGTTGGTTTTCGAAGTAAAAATTATTTGTTTTTCTCAGTACATGAACTATCGATTGTAAGGCAACAGACGGACCTTATGACCGAGTACTCCTACTACGGGGGTGTAGGTATATTCGGAATGATATTCCCAACTTCAACACCTGGAGTTGATGGCAAGCAGTCCCCTTTAAGTCGGTCCTTGAGCTATCGGGAAACGTCAGTTCAATAAACCAACAGTAGTCTAAGACCTTATTCTTTGTTTAAGAAAGCAGTTGGTTTGTATATTGGAGCCCTAAAAACGGGCTCTTTTAGAATTCGCTAGTGAGCAGTATGCGTCTTATATTCCTCAAATCTATATTGTGCATCTTTCAGACGTAAAGCTGTGAGAACCTCAGCATTTCTTCATTTCCAAGATAGCTGAGCAAGATATTTTGACGTTGGTTATTCTTCCAGACTTCAACTTTAGATCACATAACATTACTTGTGACTCTTTTAAGATCTACGCTAGTGTGAATTACTTTATTAAGTCCATGCTGTTTGAATAAACCAAGAAAGCAGTTATCTCCATAAATCTGATCGCCTTTTTTAGAATGGAAATAATTTTTTAAGATCGATATTAGATTTTTCTGCGTAACTAGCTAAAGCAGCTGAAAAGTCATTAGAAGTAAATGCTTTCAAATCCTCAGTTGTCCCATCTTCAATAATGCCCGAAGCTTTTTCCATTAGAAAAGCTAACTCCTTAGTATCTTGGTCACTGTACAATGGATCCACTATTTTATTTATTCGTATTTGAACATATTCTTTTGATAAATCACCGTTAGCGTAATCTACGATCATTTCTCTGAATTCTAAAATATGATAATTATTTAATGTCGTTGTAAACATAGCATTCTGCAACTTCATTGTTTTTTTAAAGTAATGCTGATCTACAACGCTTTGTGTAACTGCTACTACTATTAATGTAACCACAGATGTGATGATAATATTTTTTGTGTGTTTATTCATTCTCATCAGTCCACTCCTTATGTATTAGTTCTTATTCATTCAGCCGGTGGTGTTTCTGCTAATATCGCTCGACCTATTCAATAAATCAAATCAAGTCAACATCATTAGGAAACTCTAGTAATTCCAATCCAGAAATCAGAAGCATCACAAGTTTCATCAACTTTTAGAGTTGCAGCAATGATACTCTCTGCAGAGCCGCTCCAGGAAAAATCTTTATACTGCAGCTCAAATACATCAACTTTTATTGAACAAGTTATATAGTTATCTAATTTAATCCTGCTTAATTCAAAAGTAATAACTTCTAAAGCAATTTGAATAGATTCTTCTTTCATTTGAACTAACTCTTGTCTCAATGACCTCAATTTAGTTAGATCAAACGTGACCCCTCGTTTCGTGGGTAAGGCATAATACATAGGATTGTGGCCAACTTCACGACTTAGTGTATTAACTATCGGATTATCACCAATATCTCCTGCAATACGATATTCAGGATTGCTTACTAGTAAATCGGATACAAGTTCATCCAGCAAACTGATCAGATATATGTTGTATGAAACTCTTATTTGTATCACACGCCTTCTCCCCATTCATAGTTATTAAAATGATCTTCGAGCCATTCCTGGATAGTCATGCCTTTTTCAGACGCTTGTTTTAATATCAAGGATTTCCGACTTTCCTGAAGGTAGAATGTTATCGGTGAAAAGCACGTGTTAATGACTGTATCTTCCCCTTCAGATATGATTTCTCCGGATCTAATATACAATTTAAGCTTATCTATGAAGTCTGGATACGTTAAAGGGGAAATACCTTTCAACACACATTTTTTCACTTCCACTACTAGAGAAGCTTCTTCTTTTGAAATACGCATATTAGCAGGCCCTACATGCTGATAGAATTGCTCAATTATCGTATAAATCATGGAATCTAAAAAAGTAGGAATGGGGAAATTGAAACAAGCATACCCATACGCGCTATTAGTTTCCTTACGTTCTAATTGAATAAGCGGCTTCCATGTAGCGATCGCTTCCTCATATGAAATTTCCTTTCCACCTTCGTCTATCATTTTAGCCTTTATTTTCATAGTACTTATCCGCTCCATTTCCATAATTCGAGCGATCCTACCGTTTTCTTTGTTTAAGTAGGGCTGGAACAAGAATGCACCTGTTTTTTTATCATAAAGGGTATTAGACTTTACGTTAGAGGGTTTGCTCTGTTCATACTCTAGAAGATCCTCTTCCTTTATAAAGAATGTATTCTTTCCTCGAAAATATGCTTCGTAATACGACAGCTCACCGTTTCTCATCAGATTTTGAAGAAAAGTTTTGGATCTACCTATACGTGCAGCAGCTTGAGTTGTAGTGAGATCTTTGCTTATATATAAAGGTTTTATCCGCTCCACATCTTCTTTGCGAAAACGATAACCTCCTTCGCCCCGATAAGACTCTGGATTAACCGGTTCAAGCTTCTTTAATGGATCAGGATGATCAATTAATTTATATACAGTGGACAAGGTTACTTTAAGTTCTTCGGACACTTGATTGATATTTAAATATTCTCCCATTAATTCGACTCCTCTTCTCTTATTGCATATCTTATACTTACAAATCCATCTGAAGAAGAGAGCGGCGATCTAAGACACCTTCAAACGCCAATCTCACGTTACAGCTGATGGGTTAATTTTTTTATTTCTGCCTAAGCGTTTTAATATTATTGGAATTGGGTTTATTATACTAATCCAGTTTCTTCGTTCAATAGTACTGCATCTGGGAACATCATCTTGTACATTTCAAATTCTTCGGCATACTCTGGAAGTAACAGTACTAGATTGTTATTCTCTATCAACACATGAACCGCTTTTTTTGCCAGTTCTATTGTCTCTTCAGAATCTGCTAGAAATAATGCAGAAATTCCAACTACTCCTTTTCGAGTGCGATGATATGCACCATCATTCCAAAGGTCTACTCCTTGATTCCTGATAGGTCCGTCATACCAATACAATACATGGCTTGGCTTTTTAACGGTACTCAGTCCGTGTATGTATGCCTGCTTTGCGAAGTTATTTAAAAATTTGTCACGATTTTTAAAATTGGTTTTCACAGGATTAACAATAGCAAAAAAAGATGAAGTGGTGATGATTTGGTCTCCAAATCTCAATGGTTTACCCTGTTTCTTAAATATCTTCCTATACACTCCGCACACTTCCATTTCGTATTGAATTAGTTACAAATTTCTTTGCTTATGCCACTTTCCATAATGAGACCCTGACCAAGAAAGAGAATGAAGCTCCACGGGGAAATTCGATAGACTAATACTTTCACGAAGTTCAAAATGATTGAAAATATCTTTAACTACAACATCTGTTTTTCGGTTTTTTGAAAATATATCACTATTAACCGCAGAGCTCACCAGAGAAAATTCGTTCATCTTAGCACTACGTGAAAATCGTTGATCTGAAGAGAAAAGATTGCCCTCATGATTCATAAAATCAAACTTTATATTTATTTGATGATCTAACAGTAGCTCTTCTTCTATTCTCCAGCGCAAAAGAATTTCTAATTCTTCAGGAAAAGTTTCTTTACGAGCAATAATCGGATAAAATCCAAAAGAACTCTTCTTACGACCCTTTTTTAAACCTGCAGCATAATAACTTTTGTTTGGAAAAGGGCTTGATATCACAAGGTTTTCAGGAGTGTCTATACCTTGTATTTCCAACGTTACTTTCTTTCCTTGCAACTCACAAGGTACATATAGTTTAGGTGCTAAATGGAACATATAATAGTTGTTCGGGACGTCCGGTACGCCTGCAAATTCATTTAACAAGTGTGAATGGTAATCCCTAGATATACGACCTCTAGTATCAACTTCTTGGATGAAATTAGAATAAACCTTATCTAAGGTATAATTATTTTTGTATAGCTTCATTACAGTAATTATCGGTGGGGCTGGAGATTTTGCTTTTTCAAAGAGTCTATTAACCTCTATAGCGAATGATTTATATTGCTCTGAGAATCCATCTGTCCAATATACAGCAAGCTCTAACAGTCCCTCTTCAGTCATGGTGAATATACGTTGATCATCTTGCCATCCTATAATAGTGAGATACCCTTTTTGTAGAGCCTCTTCGATCAGGTCGGAAACTCGTTTGTTCTTCTTATCTTTGAAGATGTTAAGACCTTGAGAATAAATTTCTTTATTACTCTTGTCTTTTCTTTCTCGTTTCGCACGTTCTAAAATCGTCTGGATTATAAATGATTCCGTTAATTTAAAACCGAATGGATGTAGGTTAGATAGAAAATAGAGCATTGTACTAGTCTCACGTTCCATTTTTAACACCTCTCTAAATATAGATGGTAAAGTCCTTCTTTTTACTTACTAAAAAACTCGTCTTGTTTGCTGGCTCATCGAAACGTAATACTGATTTTTACAATCATTCTAGGCGCTGCTAGCTTCAGGTTGAATAACGCCATCCAACATATCAAGATTCATCTGATAATAAACTGAGAGGGCTAGGGAACGGTCAAACCAAAAATCCAGAACTCTCTTAAGCGGATAACCTACAAAAGAATGCTCTTTGCGATCGATCCGGATATCAAGATCTAATAAATCATCCCCTGTATATGGCCCCCAGGATGCTCCAGGTACATTTCGTACAAAGACTTCACCAAGATAAACACCATAGCTAATTATCGTTGATAACATTGGTTCATTTCCTATTGGATATACTCTATTAATCTCAGTTTCAATTACTTTGAGACTTTCCGGTTTGAAATCGCAAACAACACCCAATGATAACTCTATTGCTGAAACTAGGAGCGGCATAGGTTCCAAACACCCTTTACTATCCATTAAGATTCTCTCCATTCTCTTTATGTAATACAGACTTTCTCCTCTGCAGATATGCCTCTATCCACCAAACAGATCCAATCACATAAATTGGGATTACAATGAGTATGGTGATGATTGTAAAGAACACACCTTCAAAATGGAGATCTTTCTCAGTACTAGGTGGATCGAAGACTAAAAACATTACGTAAATGAGAGAACCAACAGAAAAACTGATTCCAACGTTTCTATATGACTTTTTAAATGCAGTTAAGATCAATAGCACCTGAATCAATAAAATAAGGATTAGCAGTTTAGGTTCTCCTCTCAATTATTTCGATTCGTTATCTAATATATAATACTATATTAGTATATTAATTAAATAGTTTATCGTCATTTTCATTAAATATACTTTTAGATTTTACTAATATAATTATAAAAATTCGACTATATTAGTTAATCGAAAAGAATAGACCATTATTTTCGATTGTAGATTAATTTGAGATTTCTTATATAATTATGTTATCGAAAAATATATTCCTGTCATTTTTTTCAACTTTACTATTGGAGTGAGACATAGATGAATAACTTAAGCACCGAATATCAAATTTTAACTTCTAATGGTAATCATTTGAATAATATTGATTCTTCCTCTACTCGCAACTTTCTTCTGGATGAATCTTCCTATTCCAGACTTATGTCCTATGCCTCTCAGCGTGAAGACGAAAAGGGAAACTATGATTATGAAAAAATATCTAATTACGGAATGCTTTATCTCTTTGTTCATCTAAAAGGTACAAATCGTAATCAAAATACTAAAAAGGATTATATTAGAGAAATCCTCAACCTTATATCATATAGTGCTGCTATTGGAAAAATGGATATCCGTGATTTGTCCCGCTCCGATATTGAGAACTTTCAGGATTTGATGGAACGTAAATATGAGAAGACTACAACTCGAGCAAAGAAAATAGGAATTGTTCAAAGTTTCTTGGATTGGTGTTACGAGGAAGAGTACATAAGCAAAAAGTTATCTCGGGGCCTAACTACTGTTAAAATCAATAAAGAAGAAATCCCAATGCGTGAATTTGATGATGAGGTTCTGAAGAACGCTATAATGTATTACAATGATCAGCCGAAAGTAAAGTCACTTCTACTATTGTTAGCGACAACCGGATTACGTTTAAACGAGGTTAGAGTTCCAGCCTGGGGAGCTTTGTCTTTTGATAGTAAGCGGGAACGCTACTATCTTAGAACACTTACTAAACGTGGAAAAATTAGATATGCAAACATTAAAGATTACGTTTTAGAAGAATTAATAGAGTATCGAAAACGACTAGGACTAAGTAGCGAACTTGATCCAAAAGATCAAACACCCTTTTATCCAAACAGGTATGGAAAGCACTACTCATTAAGCAGCTTGTCCACTTCTTTATCGAACAAGATGGACGAGGCTTCTCTTACTACAACTCTTAATCAGCGTGCCACTCCCCACTACTTACGTCATTTTTTTGCACAAACAGCTTATGCTGCAGGAGCACCTATAAGCCATATTGCGGAGACACTTGGGCATACACTCGATCGTACTACTAAGATCAATTATCTCCGAAATTCACTTAAGAAGGAGCATGATGTAAGTGAGGTTGTAGATATTCATTTACCTAAAGATTAATGAGAATTTTATAAGACTAAATCAACATATTGGTAAACACTATTGTAAATATATTTGATTTACTTTAGTTCATAGCTACGTAACACATTTTAATGTAAACAAAACGAAATAACCCTCCAATTTTCGGAAGGTTAAGTCAACGTATTAGTTAAGCTGGACCATAGTGGAAGATAATAAGTCAATCAGTTAACTATTTCATCACATACCATCAAAGCTATTATTTGATTACTTATTATAAAGCCTATTCAACGCTTTTAGTACAATTGCATCTTTTATGTATTTGCCAGTTAGGAGAGTTGTATTACGTTGAGTGTAGTTTACACTCAAGTAGTCAGCTTCTTTAATCGAGGTAAACTTAAAGGGTAATTTTCGTATTGTACCTAGTTTAACCTTATATCCTCCAACCCCATAAAACCGAATACTAAAGATGATGTCTTTATCTATATTATGGGATATAGACATCCAATGTCGATCACTTGGTGTTGCTATGGCATCGAAAGTAGATGGCTTATCGACTAAGTGCTGCACATGATAGACCATTTCTTCAATAGTATTGTGCAATTCCCCATTGATAAACGATTTAATATTATCGAAAATTGGGTTTAATGCAAATTCATTCCCATATAAGATAGCAACATGATTCATCCCAATCTTTGCAATAGCGCGAGCTGTATCTAGAGGTTTAATTTTCATATATATACCATATTTAGGACCAGATCCACTAGTGATAGTTTCAGCATCTTCAGCTTGTTGTTTAAATACCGAAAAGTCATTTGATATTGTGTAAACAATTTCACCAAGGAAATCAAGGGCGTTCTGAATATTTTCAGCTCGTAATACTAATCGTTGTTCATCATCTAAAAACAGTCGAGGGGTACGAAGACGGGTTAAGTCTTCTGGAAATGATTCAAACCATATTCCAGGATTTTTAAGCTTAACTTCTTTTCGAACTCCAGTTATTACTGCTACTTTTCCTTCGAAGCTTATATCAGACACCTCAAAAAATTCTCCTTTTTTCGATGGTGTCTTTGTCACAAGGTAAACTCCTTCGTCTTGAATCCTCTTTAATCGGTCTAATAGAGAAAAGATCTCATTGCGCTCCGACCCAGTTACTTGATGAATCGGGTATGCAGTCTCAATGATCTGAGCTCGAATATATGGAACTAATCCTAAATCCATCCCGCCTTCATAGGCCAAATTATTATCATCAGGTAAATAAAAAATATTGTCCGCATAAAGTGGGAGTTTTCTTGATCTTTCTTTACGCTGTCTACCTTCTGGGCCGTAACAAACCCGAGCGAGAGATTCCATTGAAGACCTTGCCAGTTCTCGCTCCATTGTAGAAAAGGAATTATTACAAACTTCGCAGACCATATCATTGAGTGTCCAACCTTGCCCCCCACCTCCTAATGAATAAGGAAAGGCGTGTTCAGAGTTGAATTTCCTATCCTCGCAGCAGTAAATACAAATTGGCATATTAAGCCCCCGTCCTAGTTTAAAATTATCTGAAGAGTTGTTATCCCCGAACTATGGGGAGGATATCATATGTAACCAATATATATGTCAACCGCTTTCTTTTCAAATAACTTCTATATTAAAGGATATGATAACTCAATGAGTAAAGCGTAACTAAGACTTGACATCCCCACTTCTTCCCTGGCCGCCTCTTTCTATTATAAATGTATATCTAAAATTCGTTCACACCATAAATTAACTGTTAAATCACCATGTATTTACTAGCACATCGTTTTAGAATCGACTATCCACTCATATTCATGTGTTCAAACATATTTGTGCTAAAATGATTGTTAACGTATTCTATTAATCAAACAGCAGTTTAAACACTTTAGGCTATAAATAGGAGGATTTCAATGGATCCAATCTTATCACTTTCTTTTTCTATCAATTCTTCTCCTGGTGTTTACGCATTAATGCTTGGCTCTGGTATTTCTAGAAGTGCAAATATTCCCACCGGTTGGAAAATTGTTCTCGATTTATGCGAGAAAATTGCAGCTGCACATGGTGAAAGTACGAACGGAGATCCTGAACAATGGTATATTCAAAAATTCGGTGATTCACCGAGATACGATACACTATTAGCAGATGTATGCAAGACACCAGACGAAAGACAGGCATTGTTGAAACGATATTTCGAACCTAGTGATGAGGAGCGGGAATCTGGAGAAAAGTTGCCTACTCCAGCTCATAAAGCAATCGCTTGGCTAGTTAGTGAAGGATATATTAGAGTCATTTTGACAACCAACTTCGATCCTCTATTAGAAATGGCTTTGCAGGAGTTAGGCGTAAGTTTTGATGTTGCAAGCTCAGATGATGCACTACAAGGTATAAGACCTCTTATTCATTCTAACTGCACTATTATAAAGCTTCATGGGGATTATCGTGATACGCGAATCAAAAATACTCCTGAAGAGCTTAAAGAGTATTCAGAGGCTATGAATCGTATTCTAGATCGAGTACTGGATGAATTCGGATTGATTTTAGCCGGTTGGTCAGCTGAATGGGATGAAGCATTAAAAGCAGCCATGTATCGATCTTTTAATCGAAGATATTCTTGGTATTGGCTTGCTGTTGGTTCCATAAGCACCAACGCAGAGCGGCTTATTCAGCATCGTAACGCTCAGGTTATTCGAATGTCTGGAGCTGATGAATTCTTTGTCTCCTTTCAAAAACAAGTAGATAGCATTGCTACATTGAAGAAACCACATCCGTTGACATTCGATCTTGCATTAATAACTAGTAAAAAATTAATATCTAAGAACGAAAAAATCGTTCTTCAAGACTATCTCAACACAGAGAGTTTGAATCTTCGAAATAAAATTATTGAAATGCAATTTAATGATTTTAAAGATTTCGAATTACAATTAGACATGTATCCTAATCTTACTTCAAAACTCCTTGGATTAATTATTCCTTTAATAGCTTATGGAGAGGAACCTTATCACCATGATTTATTTAAGAAGGTAATGAATAGAATTGCTTCTCTCCCAGGTATCGGTGGTTCAACTGAGATTATACAGCTCCGACAATACCCAGCTTTACTTACAATGTATACAGCAGGTATTGTTGCGGTTGCAAATCATCGTTTTGACTGGATTAAAACCATTCTTCTCCAAAAAGGGCGCTACGGTTCAAACGAACAGAATACGATTTCATTGATTCAAGACTTACATGGATATAATGTCTTCGAGTACACTAAAACCCAACTTCCTGATATTAATAAATCTATTACTCCAGAAAGCAGCTTTCTCTATAAAGTGATCCATCCATTTTTAAGTACGTTACTTCCAACAGAGGAAGAGTATCGAGACGCCTTTGATTTATTTGAATGGATAATGAATTTACTCTATATACATAACGTAGAGCATACTTTTGAATCATGGGCCCCACTTGGATGCTACGTTTGGAGAAGAAAATTTAATGTTTTGGCTAAGGACTTTATTATCGAAGGCAAGCTTTCGGGAGTAGACTGGCCATTAATTAGATATTGTTTCGATGGGGATATAGAACAATTCAAGAAAGGTTTATCTCACTTAGATACTTTTATTTCATCGGCTAAACGACCTTTAAACGGAATTTCGTATATGCCTTTACTAGGAATATATGAGGAAGGTTAATCATATGTATTGCAATGTTCATAACCGAAATCCGTTCATTAACGAATTAATTCTGTGAAAAGATTGGGACACTGTTTATCACCTTAATTATTCAGATCGCTAAGTTTTATTGAAATACGAAAAAGGACAGTCTAGTTGTAATTACTAGACTGTCCTTTTTTCATTTCAAATGACATCTTTAACTTGCATTAAGTTGATATGCCTCAACGACAGAAAATGAATGTAATCTGTACTCTTTGAAAAAAACTTTTCTAGGATTTAACTTAATGAAATTAAATACATCCCGCTCCAGCTCTTCTATACTCAATTTATGTTCACTAGAAATTATTACAGCATCCACGACGTTCTCAACTTCTGCGACCCGAATCTCTAATTGCACCATATACCAAAACTTTGCGTTCATATTCATTTTAATGAGGTATTTTTGATAGCGTGTGATTTTTTTATATGTAATGCTCATATATAAATTCTCTCCATATTCTATGTGTAACCTTCATTTCACCCTCATTTTAAAATTGGAGCTGCAACAAGCAGCTCCAATAAATTCCTAAAAACTGTACTACTTGATTCGATGACTTCTGAAATACTCTGTCCAGTCATCAGAAATTACCACTGATACGACATCAACTTTTGTGTTGTTTTCATTTTTAGCAGTAAAAGTAAACGAAACGGGTCCATCTGGAAGCTTTTCAAAAGAGCTGTCATAGAGTTCACCTGTCCAAAGTGTCTTATCGCTATTGGTTGGCGTTAGCTGCGTGGTATACCCGCCTGTCATCGTTACTTCCACAGTATCAGGAAGACCTGTTGCTATCCCCTGCAGGACAAATCGTTCTCCTGCCCAGAATACGTTGTATCCTCTTGGATTCTCCTCATTGCCGCTCTTTTTCAAGTTATAACCTTTACGGTTGTTGTTCCACTCTTCGGTGTGCTTAACTCCACCTTTTATACTTAATAGATTAACCATGAAGTATTTACGTGCAGAAACATTGCTCCAGTTGAATCCGTCAAAAACTTCAACCTCGACGGCATACTTCTCGTTCTCGATCAGTGAACCAGCTGGAATCTGCCATTGCTTAGCGCTTGATACTTGTTCACCAGATTGAACCTTGATTGCACCGGTGGCCAAGTTAATAATTCGCACCTTATACCGCTCCTGCAGATCTCCGTCCTCATCTTGATAATCCCACTTGATGATTGGAGTTAACGTGCTTGCGATCGTAGGCTTTGTTGAGTCCGTACTGGTTGGGTACGTTATCGAAACTGTAGGTATACGGTTGACTATGGTAACATTCTGGGAAAGATCTCGATATAGCCCTAGAGAATCTGTTACACGTTGTCTAAACGTAAAGGTACCGTTGCTGCTAAATTGCTTGGTAAAGTCATTCTTTACACTTGCGAGAGCTTCTGAACCATTTGATGTTTTCAGATAATACTTAAGGCTAATGCTATCTCCTTTAGGCTCATCCTTGTCCGTAGCCGTACTTTTAATATTCAGAACGTCTGTCCTGTAGATCGGTACCTTTGTAGCATCTCTACCTGTATCTGTGATCAGAGTGAATCCCGGCTTAGGCGCGTTATCGATGATGAATGTTTTTTCATTTGATACATCTGACCATGAAAATTTGGAGTATGCTCGACCTTGCACAGTAAAGTATTCAAACCGTTCAAATGTATTATTTGGGATTTGATATTGTCTGAGTAGTCCCGTAGGATCCGGATTTTCTATGGTGGAGACTAATAGACCGTCCTTCGCAAAGAACTCTAACCTGTATTTCTCCTGTGGATCATTTTCCGGATCCGCGTAAGTCCACTTGATTAATGGATCGCCTTGGTCCGAGTCAATCACAGATGGGTTTGTTGCTGTGCCTGAAGGGCTAGTTAAAGTCATAGAAGGTGCCAGATTCTCTTTTACTTGGACTTGTAATCCAGCGATATTCGATTTATCGCCTATCTGATCGATTGCCCAATGTTCTAGCGTATATATTCCCGGATCTGAGAAGGTAAGCGTAATATCGCGAGTAAGATACGAATTCACTTCACCCGTACTGTTCGTTACTTTCCAGTAGTATTCTAATGAGCCTTGATCTGATGTATCTTCATCGGTATCGCCTGACGTAAATTGTTTTGTATCATACTGATTTACGGATGAAGGTCCGTTAATCTTAGCAACAGGAACATGATTCTTAACCATAAATGTACGCGTCGCATAAGAGCTTAACCTTCCATCAGAGGCTGTGAGCTGCATTTCCCAACCGTCAGAAATGGCCTTTTTATGCGAGATACCATTACGATTTATGAGATCACGAATGGTCATTGATTGATAACGGTTGTTTCCTGCCCAATAGTAAGGAGAATCATTAAATTTTGCATTCCAGGCATAAGATAAAACATCACCATCTTTATCCGGATCTGGTGTTAAGTTATCCATTGTGATAATCGTATCGCGGTATATTTCGTTAGGCATTGTAAATGCTGCAGCCGGTGGATGATTGACTACTTGTACATTTTGAGTGTACCAATCTGACCACAAACCACGATTATCATGTACTTGTAGATTGAGTTGATAATTCCCTTCACCGAATGATGCGATATTCGGCGGTGTTGTTGCTCCACCCCAATGTTCCCATACTTTATTCCATCCGTCTTTGATTACAGTCCAGTAATATACATCTAATGGATCATTATCTGGATCAAAAGACTTGTCTATAATGGTCGTAGATTTACGATAGGAAACGATATTCGGATCAACGGTAAATAATGCAACGGGTGGTAGACCCCCTGTGTCATACTAGTTGTCGTACCTCTCAATAGAATGTAAAGTAGAATAAAAGAGAGACTGAGGTGGAGCGACAATGCCAAGATATAGTGACGAACTCAAACATAAAGTTATGCAGCGAATGATGCCCCCGAACAATGAATCCGTGAGTCAGATTGCTAGGGACAGCGGCCTTGGAGAAGGCACCTTGTATAAGTGGCAGAAGGAAGCCCGAGCGAACGGGGGCGTATTCCCTGGTGGTGAAAAGGAATCAGAGAAATGGAGCACCCGAGACAAGTTCGCCATTGTTGTAGAGACAGCCACACTAAGTGAAATTGAGTTGTCTGAATACTGTCGAGCCAAAGGACTGTTTGTCGAACAAATCGAAGCCTGGCGTGACGCCTGTATGCAAGCCAATGGGGGCGTTGCTGAACAAGCCACAAAGTTGCAAAAGGAACTACGTAACAAAGAACGCGAGAACAAAAACCTTGCCCGTGAGTTAAAACGAAAAGAGGCCGCTTTAGCCGAAACCGCAGCCTTATTGGTGCTCCGAAAAAAGGCCCGAGCGATTTGGGGGGACCCCGAGGACGAATGATTTCGGCCTCAGATCGTCAAATCGCCATCAACCTTATCGGGGAAGCCGTACAGGCAGGAGCAAGAGAAAGGCTGGCCTGTCTAGAGCTCTCCTTGACCCAGCGTACGTTACAGCGCTGGCGTAGTGAGCGAACGCCGCTCGAAGATCAGCGACCCCATGCCATCAAACGAGCGCCTTCTCATCAACTGAGTGAACCTGAAGTGCAGCAGATTGTTTCCGTCATTAATCAAGCCGAATTTAAGAGTTTGCCACCCAGTCAGATTGTTCCTAGACTCGCCGATCAAGGGATCTATCTCGGTTCGGAGTCTACCTTTTATCGGGTCATGCACAAGTATCAGCAACAGCATCACCGTGGGCGTAGCCTAAAGCCCACCTCTAAGCCTCTCACCAGCCATTGCGCCACTGCACCCAATCAAGTCTGGATGTGGGATATTAGTTGGCTGCAGGGTCCGATCAAAGGCGTGTTTTACTATCTCTATCTCGTGCTCGATTTATATAGTCGTAAAATCGTAGGCTGGGAGATTTGGGAGGAAGAATCCTCTGAATATGCCAGTCAGCTTATGCGGAGAACCGTTCTGAGTGAGCAATGTGCTGTTCGAAAAAGTCCGCTCATTCTGCATTCAGACAACGGTAGTCCAATGAAAGGTGCGACTCTGCTAGAAACGTTATACAGCTTAGGCATTATTCCATCCCGAAGTAGACCGCGAGTCAGCAATGACAATCCCTATGCAGAATCTGTTTTTAGAACATGTAAGTACCGCCCGAATTACCCTTTAAAGGGCTTTGGATCAAGGGATGAGGCACGGGAATGGACTCTGCGATTTGTCCGTTGGTACAACACAGAGCACCGCCACAGTGGACTGAATTTCTTAACCCCCAATCAAAGGCATTCAGGTCTTTCAGAGGAGGTTTTTGAGAAGAGAAAGCTAGTCTATGAGGCAGCAAAATCAAAAAATCCTAGCCGTTGGTCTGGAAAAACACGCAACTGGAAACTGAATGAAAAAGTGTGGCTCAATCCCGAAAAAGACGGAGTTATGGACACCGATGAAGAACAATTAAACTGACTACATATATTCTATGAAATCGCGACAACTGTCTTGACAATTACCG